>NZ_JAUG01000030.1 GCF_000708285.2 Pedobacter borealis DSM 19626 | reverse complement strand
AAAATTATATCTTATTTACGCCTAATCCCGCTTTATCGTCCTGCTGAATTTATTTCAGCATCTTTTTAGCGTGAAAGACCCTGAAATAAATTCAGGGTGACGACCGTCTTAACAGAAAACTTGATTAAAACGCCACAAAATGAGATTTAATAATCGAACTCAGGTTAATATTATCTGCAATAAAACAAAAGCAGTGATCAACTGTTATCATTTAAATAAAATATAGCTGTCATGAAAAGAAAATTAGTAATGGGTTTATTAACGCTGGCCTTATTTGGAGGTGCAGCCTTAACCGTAAATGCTCAAGAAAAGAAAAAAACTGAAGTAGGTAAAGCATTAGATCATACCGGAAAAGCAATTAGTAAAGGTGCTAAATCTGTAGGTAATAAAACTGCCGAAGTAGCAGTGAAAGGTAGTTCGAAAGTTGCTGATAAAACCTGGAAAGGTAAAATGGCACCAGATGGGTCTGATGTTTATATCAATGCAAAAAATGAAAAATATTATGTAAACTCGAAAGGAGCTAAAATCTGGTTAAAACCTAGTCAGATTAAAAACAGGCCTGAACCTAAGAAATAGAAGAATGTAATTTTAAGAAGTCAAAGTTTTCAAAACTTGACTTCTTTTTTATAAACAAAACGGGTGGTTTAATCTATACTATCGTTCCGTAAAGATCGAAATCTTCAGCCCTGTCTATCTTCACATTAACAAAGCTTCCGTTAGCGGCGTAACCTGTAGCTGCATCGATTAAAACTTCGTTATCAACCTCGGGCGAATCAAATTCGGTTCTTCCAACAAAGAAATCACCTTCTTTTTTATCTACCAGCACCTTGAAGGTTTTACCTACTTTTTCTTGATTAATATCGAACGAAATGCCTTGTTGAATTTCCATAATATCATCAACACGTTGTTGTTTTACTTCGTCAGGAATATCATCAACTAAGGTATGTGCATGTGTTTTTTCTTCATGCGAATAAGTAAAGCAACCCAAACGATCGAATTTGGTTTCTGCAACCCATTCCTTCATTTCTTCGAAATCATGTTCAGTTTCGCCAGGATAACCGCAGATTAGCGTGGTACGCATAGCGATGTTTGGCACTTTATCACGGATCTGATTGACTAAATCGATGGTTTTTTGTTTGGTGGTACCACGGCGCATCGATTTCAACATATTATCGGTAATGTGCTGTAATGGCATATCCAGGTATTTGCAGATGTTATCGCGCTCGTTCATGGCATCTAAAATTTCCATAGGGAAACCAGAAGGGTAGGCGTATTGCAAACGGATCCATTCGATTCCAGGAACATCTGATAAACGACGCATCAACTCATCTAACTTGCGCACACCATAAAGGTCTAAACCATAATAGGTAAGGTCCTGAGCAATTAAAATCAATTCTTTTGTGCCGTTTTTAGCTAGTATTTTAGCCTCGTTAACCAATTCTTCCATTGGTTTACTCAAGTGTTTACCACGCATTAATGGGATGGCACAGAAAGAACACGGACGGTTACAGCCTTCGGCAATTTTGAAATAAGCGAAATGAGAAGGAGTGGTAAGCAAACGCTCGCCAATAAGTTCATGCTTGTAATTCGCACCCAACTCATGTAAAATATTCTGCAGATCGTTAGTGCCGAAAAAGGCATCAACGTTGGTGATTTCTGATTCCAGTTCGGGTTTGTAGCGTTCAGATAAACAACCTGTAACCACTACTTTGCCAATTTTACCGGCTTCTTTTAGTTCACTGAACTGTAGAATGGTATCGATTGATTCTTGTTTAGCATTATCGATAAAACCGCAGGTATTAATTACAACGATATCATCTTTGCCCATCTTGTCTGATTCGTGCACAACATTTAAATTGTTGCCACGCAGCTGGCCCATCAATACTTCCGAATCGTATATGTTTTTTGAACAACCTAATGTAATTACATTAATTTTTGGTTGTTTAATTGCGCTTTTACTTCTTACTATTTTGGTATTCATATTAATTTTATTTACACCTTCCTTGTGGCTTGATTCCACAGATTTGGTGATTCCACTGATTCATTGTGGATATATTTAAAGGACTACACAGCTATTCTTTTCACCTCACAGCTTGTGTTGCCAAAGTTAATCAGTAATCCTATCTTAATTTTACTGGCTTTTAAATAAGATATAAGTTGGTTCTGAAATAATTTAGGTTGATACCCAGTTACAGATTTTAATTCAACAATTACCTTTTGCTCTACAACCAGGTCACATCTAAATTTACCAATAATTTGGTCTTCAAACATCACTACAAACTCCTTCTCAACATCAAATTTTAACCCAGCTTGCTGAAGTTTTATTTTAAGGGCATTAACATAAATCTTCTCTAAAAAACCTGGACCTAATTGCGTATGGACATTGTAGCAACAACCAATTATAATTTTGGTAAGCTCATGGTTTTCATATTCTTCCATTACTAAAATTACATAATAATCTGTGTAATCCTGTAATCTGTGTAATCAACCACGAAGTGAATTGTAGACTAAATCCTCAGTGTAATCAACCACAAAGTGCTATTTAAACAAACTATTCACAAACTCTTTCTTATCAAAAAGCTGTAAGTCGCCAATTTTTTCTCCTACGCCAATATATTTAACAGGAATCCTGAACTGATCTGAAATTCCGATTACTACACCACCTTTTGCTGTTCCGTCTAATTTTGTAATGGCCAATGCATTAACATCAGTAGCTTCGGTAAACTGTTTGCACTGTTCAAAAGCGTTTTGTCCCGTCGAGGCATCTAACACCAATAAAATTTCGTGCGGTGCACCTGGTACCACCTTTTGCATCACCTGTTTAATTTTACCCAACTCATTCATCAAACCGATTTTGTTGTGTAAACGTCCGGCAGTATCAATAATCACTACATCTTCGTTGTTAGCAACAGCCGATTGTAGGGTATCAAAAGCAACTGAAGCAGGATCAGAACCCATAGCCTGTGCCACAACCCTCACGCCAACACGTTCGCCCCAAAGTTTAATCTGGTCAACGGCCGCAGCTCTAAAGGTATCGGCTGCACCTAATACTACTTTAAGACCAGATTCTTTAAGTTTGTGGGCCAGCTTTCCGATGGTAGTGGTTTTACCAACACCATTTACGCCAACCACCATAATTACATAAGGTTTATGATCGCCGTATTCGAACTGGCGGAAATCGTTACTGTTGTTTTCGGATAAAAGTAACTGGATTTCATCACGAAGGATAAAATTTAGCTCTGAGGTATTGAGGTATTTATCTTTAGCAACACGTTCTTCGATGCGTTTGATGATTTTTAATGTAGTACTTACGCCAACATCAGAAGTAACCAAAACTTCTTCCAGATTATCGAGCACTTCATCATCAACAGAAGATTTTCCTGCTACAGCTTTGGTAATTTTATTAAAGAAACCGTCTTTAGTTTTCTCTAAACCTTTATCCAGTGCTTCCTGAGCTTCAGGTGCAGTTTCTTTCTTTTTGAAAAAATCGAATAAACCCATTAGTTATTTTTATGTTTTTTTAGGAAATCGGTAGGTGTTTGTGTAGGTATTTTACGACTGAACAATGTCAAGTATGAGTTTCATTAAATAAAAATATCATAAATTATGTTTCTCTTTAAGATATTCCCATTTTGCCTGATCGGCATCAATTCCAATTGCAATTCCTGAAAACTTGTCAAGAAATTCTTTAATGTTCTTTTTTGAAGCATTTTGAATCACTTCATCCAAAATAATTACTTCGACCTCCTTGTTTTTTACGTCAAATCCGCTTGGAACAACAATAGTTCCGTTTTCAGAAACTTTTGCTTTAAACTTATACGCTTCCATGGTTATGCTTTTTTCAAAGATAATCAATTATTTCCTAACGTAAATTTCACTAACAAAAAAAGCCCTTCCGGTTAAAACGGAACGGCCTTTAATATTTTTAATATTAAAAAATATTAACCTTATTTAGATGCAATAGCATCTTTTACGTGGTCGTTGTGTACGATAAGTTCTTTGAATGAGTAAGCACCAGTTTTTGGTGATTTTACCATTGTAATTACTTTCGAATATTCTTTACCTGTACCTGTTTTAAGGGTTGCAACTACTTTCTTTGCCATGTTCTTATAATTTTAATTATTAGATTTGAGATATCAGACATTAGATTTGAGACTTGCAAAATGCTTTAGTCTTTAAGCTTTGGTCTTTTATTCTTAACCTATTTAATTTCTTTATGTACGGTTACTTTTCTCAATACTGGATTGAATTTTTTCAATTCTAATCTTTCAGTAGTGTTTTTACGGTTTTTGGTAGAAATATATCTAGACATACCTGGCATGCCACTTTCTTTATGTTCAGTACATTCTAAAATAACCTGAACTCTGTTACCTTTTTTTGCCATTTTAATATAAATTGAAAACTGTTAATCTCAACAGTTAATGTTTTTTACAAAAATCCTTTTTTTACGAAACGGTTAATTGCTTCGCTAATGCCCACTTTATTGATGGTTTTAATCGCTGAAGTAGAAACTTTCAACGTAATCCAACGGTTTTCTTCAGGAATATAAAATTTCTGAAGTTGTAGGTTTGGGTAAAATTTGCGTTTGGTTTTAACGTTTGAGTGAGAAACGTTGTTACCTACCATTGCTTTTTTTCCTGTTAAATCACAAACTCTTGACATGACTTGTAAATATAGTTGTTAATATCGTCCGCTTAATTTTTTTAAGAGTGTGCAAATATCTGAATAATAATTGTAAACAGCAATAGCGTAGCTAATTATTTTTTGATAATTAATATTTATGAGCGGAAAAGGTTTGTGCAATGTTTGTTAATGCCAAATCTTAAATTCTTCCTATATTACATCTATTTAAAATAAATTATTTCTTATCAAACGTTTGATATTCATTTTGATACGATTAGACTATTTCTCCTTATTATTATTTATTTAAATTAGCCCCCACTAATCCAAAATATAGAACAAGCAATGCAAATTACATCTTTTAAGCAATACGAAGAAGATTATAAGAAAAGCGTAGAAAACCCAGAACAATTTTGGGGCGAAGTGGCGCAAAACTTTCAATGGCGCAAGCCTTGGTTCAAAGTATTATCATGGAACTTTAACGAACCAAATATCAAGTGGTTCGAAGGCGCTAAACTTAATATTACCGAAAATTGTTTAGATCGGCACTTAGCCACCAATGGAGATAAACCTGCTATTGTTTGGGAACCTAATAATCCAGAAGAAGAAAGTGTTACTTATACTTATAAAATGTTGCACGAACGCGTTTGCCGTTTTGCCAACGTTTTAAAACGTAATGGCGCAAAAAAGGGCGACCGTATTTGTATTTATATGCCTATGGTGCCTGAGCTGGCTATTGCTGTTTTGGCCTGTGCAAGAATTGGTGCCGTTCACTCGGTTATTTTTGGTGGATTTTCTGCTAAATCTATTGCCGACAGGATTAACGATTCGCAATGTAAAGTGGTTATTACGGCCGATGGTTCTTATCGTGGCAATAAACAGATTCCTTTAAAAGATGTAATTGACGATGCCTTAATTGGTTGCCCAACCGTAGCAAAATGTATCGTGTTAACCCATATCCGTACACCTGTTTCGATGCTGAAAGGCAGGGATGTGTGGTGGGAAGATGAAGTTAAACACGTAAATGATATTTGTGAAGCGGAAGAAATGGATGCAGAAGATATGCTGTTCATTCTCTACACATCGGGCTCTACCGGAAAACCCAAAGGTGTGGTGCATACCTGTGGTGGTTATATGGTTTATGCTGGTTATACTTTTTCGAATGTATTTAACTATCAGCCTGGTGAGGTTTATTTTTGTACAGCCGATATTGGCTGGATTACCGGTCACTCTTATATTGTTTACGGACCGCTTTCGCAAGGTGCTACTTCAGTTCTTTTCGAAGGGATTCCTACTTATCCAAGCCCATCTCGTTTTTGGGATATTGTAGAAAAACATAAAGTAAATACTTTATACACTGCGCCAACGGCTATCCGCTCATTAATGAGTTTTGGTGAAGAGCCATTAAACGGCAAAGATTTAAGCTCAATCCGCGTTTTAGGGTCGGTAGGGGAGCCGATCAACGAAGAAGCATGGCATTGGTTCGATGAGAAAATCGGACACGGTAAAGCGCCTATTGTTGATACCTGGTGGCAAACGGAAACGGGAGGCATTATGATTTCGCCTATTGCTACGGTAACGCCAACCAAACCAAGTTTTGCTACATTGCCTTTACCAGGAATTCAGCCAATTTTAGTTGATGAAAATGGTAATGAAATTGAAGGAAATGGGGTAATGGGAAATCTTTGTATCAAATTCCCATGGCCGGGCATGTTGCGTACCACTTACGGCGATCACGAACGTTGCAAACAGACTTATTTCTCTACTTACGAGAATTTATATTTTACGGGCGACGGTTGTTTACGTGATGAAGATGGTTATTATCGAATCACAGGTCGTGTTGATGATGTATTAAATGTTTCTGGACATAGAATTGGCACCGCAGAGGTAGAAAATGCCATTAATATGCACGCTGGTGTGGTAGAAAGTGCAGTTGTGGGTTATCCGCATGATGTAAAAGGCCAGGGCATTTATGCTTTTGTAATTTACCCTGAAATGCATGGCGAAGCAGAATTATCTAAAAAAGATATTTTACAAACGGTTACCCGTGTAATTGGGGCGATTGCCAAGCCTGATAAAATATTGTTTGTTTCTGGTTTACCCAAAACACGCTCGGGCAAAATTATGCGTAGAATTCTGCGTAAAATTGCCGAAGGGGATACCACTAATTTAGGCGATACTTCTACGCTGCTTGATCCAGGCGTGGTAGAAGAAATTATAGCGGCAGCCAAAAAGCTTTAAATTTAAGTGAAAGATAAAAAGAATGAGATTGTATCATAAAGGCGATTTCAGCCCAGATGCTGTCATGTTGTCCAAAGGACTCCTACGGAGAGCTTGTCGAAACACCTTAAAGCGTATTTAAACAGGTCCTTCGACAGGCTCAGGATGACAAATCTATATTTATGATACAACCTCATTTTTGTTGGTATGTAATTTTAATAACCTGGGTTTTGAACCAAGTTTTTGTTTGCATCAATTTCACGTTGTGGAATTGGGAAAACTAATCTGGTAGAGTTCCAGGGTAAACTACCAATGTTGGTTTGCGTTCTTTTCGCATCGTGCAGTGAAAATCCTTCAAAAGCAAATTCAAGTTTCCTTTCATTTAGAATATTTGCCAGGGTAGCGGTTAGTGTTGTTAAGCCAGCCCTGCTTCTAACGGTGGTTAAATCTTGAAGTGGTGTAACGCCTCCAATAGGAGCAGCCGGAGCTAAGCGTGCATTAGATTCTGCCCTGATTAAATACATTTCTGCCAGCCTGATTACGGGAACATTCCCGAATTGATTTCCAAATTTCGCCGTAAAAATATCGTCATCATCGTAAAAAGCATTAGCCCTATCGTCGCCTGCGCTATAAGTTGCGTCAATCCAATCTTGCGAAATTACCGCATCCCCACGGCCACCAAATGTTGATGAACCATAAAATTCATTAAAACCGTTAAATCCGGTTAAAGTTGTTACCTGCATAGCGAAAACATCTTCTGTCGAATTTTCTCCAGGTTTTGCAGGTTTTCCACTTTCTGGCATTTTAGGAAAAGCATCCAGGTAGGTCCCTGTTAACTGATAATTTCCTGAAGTAATTACCCGGTTTGCAGCAGAAGCGGCCGCACTATAATTGCCCATTTGTAAATATAACCTGGCTAACATCGCTGCAGCCGAAGATTTAGTGGCAAAGAAACTGTTGGTTGCAGGCAATTTAGCTTCAGCATCGGTTAAATCAGCTATGGCCTGATTATAAACCGCCGCTACTGTAGCCCTGCTTACATAACTTGATTCATTTACAATGCTGGTAGGGCTTAATACGATCGGTACACCCAGGTTTGCACTTGCCGAACCATCGTTGTAGGCTTTTCCAAATAACCTAACCAACTCAAAATAGGCTGCACCCCTAATAAATTTGGCTTCACCTTCAACTCTATTCTTTTTAGCAGCGTCTACTTTATCTATAGCTGCAATAACATTATTGGCATCATTAATTGCGGTATAGCCTGATGCCCAAACGTTATCAACAAAAGTATTTGTTTTTAGTAACGACTTGTTTATTGCCTGGGTTAGTTCTTCATACGTGCCGAACCATTCAATGGCATCAGTATTCGCTAAGAAATCAGTTATTAAAAACGAACGGCCACCGAAAAAATTACGGCTGCCAAGATCTGAATAGGCTCCAATTAGCGCTCCTTCAACATCTTTAGAGGTAAGCAAAGCATTTTTTTGCTCAATGGTATCAACAGGATTTACATCCAATGCCTTTTTGCATGATGATAAAGCCATCAAAAACATGCAAGCAAATATGATATTATTTATATATGTCTTTTTCATTTTGATTCTTTTTTAATTATAGGCCAATGTTAATACCCAATGAAATTACCCGTGGTTGTGGTGCTGAGTAAAAATCTACGCCCTGATTAATGTTTGTCGATTGATAATCTGCATTAACCTCCGGATCCCATCCTTTGTAACCAGTTATAGTAAGCAGGTTTTGCGCCGTAGCATATAACCTTAATTTGCTTAACTTAATTTTGGTTAACACCGAAACTGGAAAAGTATAGCCAAGCGTTAATGTTTTTAAGCGGACATAAGAACCATCAGATAAATATCTTGTTGAGTTTCCGATACCATTACCTGCAAACAGACGGGGCTCCGGAACAGATGTAACATCACCTGGTTTATCCCAATAGCTCATTTGATCTACAGTTTGGTTATCATAACCGTTTGATGCATTGGCGCTCATATACTGGCCGCCAGCATTGAAAATTTTATTGCCTTTTACACCTTGAAAAAATATACCTAAATCGAAATTCTTGTACGAAAAAGTGTTGTTTAAGCCAAATGTATATTTAGGATTAGGGTTGCCTGCAAAAATCCGTTGTGCATCGTTAATGTTATTTGTTGTACTCCTGTCTACATTGCCATTTGCATCAACTGTGTTTTTGTAATAAATCGCATCACCATTAGCCGGATTTACCCCAGCATATTCCGGGATGTAAAATACGCCGATCGGTTGCCCCGAAATAGCTGCATTTATTTCATTGCTATTTAAAATCTGCCCTCCTAAATTTGTAATCTTATTGTTGTTAATTGCTCCTGTTATCGCAGTTGACCATTTAAATGCGCCTACAAAGTTTTCAGTGTTAATGCCCAATTCAAACCCGGTATTTTTTAATGAACCTAAATTTTGGGTTTTAGTAGAGAAACCTGTTGTTTGCGGGATAGGCACATCTAATAACAAATCGGTGGTATTTTTTTGATAAAAATCAAAAATTCCTGTAATTCTATTCTTTAAAATACCAAAATCAAAGCCGATATCGAGTTGCTTCGTTTTTTCCCATGTTAAGTCCGGATTGGCTATTCGCGAAGGAATCTGCCCAGGCAAACCACCATATGCTCCTGTTCCGGCGAATAAACCACGGGCAGAATAATTACCAATTTCGGCATTACCTGTTAAACCATAACTTGCTCTAAATTTTAACAAACTGATGGTTTCACTTTGTTTTAAGAAATCTTCTTCAGATGCAATCCAAGCCACTGAACCTGCCGGGAAATACCCATATCTATTATTGGCTCCAAAACGTGATGAACCATCAGCCCTTACACTAAAACCCACTAAATAACGGTCGTTGTATTTATAATTGGCCCTAAAAAAATAAGACAGAAAGCTAAAAGCACCCTCATTACTGGTTGCAATCACTTTTGTTGCAGCAGAACCTAATTTAATGTAAGAATCACTTGGGAAATCCTGTCCTTCAATGGTGCTGTACTTGGTGGTTGATTTTTGATAACTTGTACCCAAAATAACATCAAAAGCACTTTTGCCGATAGTTGTATTATAACTGAAGAAATTATTGGTATTGGCATTAATTACAAAAGTTGAAATATTTTGCCCGTAGCCATTTGATGTGCCTGTATTTCTAAAAGTTAATGAACCATAATAACTTTCTTCGTTTTGATTTAAGTTATCAATAGAAAAATCAGTGCTGAATTTTAATCCCTTAGCAATGTTGATATTCGCAAAAGCTTTGCCAATTGTTCGGTACACTGTTGCTTTATAAAAAGCATTATCGACACTAATGAATGGATTGTAATATACCGGGTAATTTGAAGCGGCTCCAGGTAAAGTTCCGCTTATTAAACCCGACCTTGGGTCTATAAAAGGCGTAATAGGAGAGAGCGCTACAGATTGTAGCGGACTTGAAAAGGCATTATCATTTGATAGCCTGTTATTAATACTATTTGAAAAATTAAGGTTAATACCCACTTCTAAAAAATCAGTTACTTTATTGGTCAGGTTTAATCGGCCGCTATAGCGTTTATAACTGTTGCCTATCACAATTCCTTGTTGATCTAAGGCCTGGCCACCGATATAAAATTTCGTTTTTTCATTTCCCCCTGTTAAATTAAGGTCGTATTGTTGCGTAACAGGTTTATCTTGAAAAGAAGCAGCTTCCCAGTTAGAATTTACCTTGTATGTTTGATAATCGTTGTTGCCAGCTGAATACCGGTTTAAACGCGCCTCTACACTTGCGCTATAATCATCTAATGCTTTTTGCAGGGTTGCATAATCTCCATTGAGAAAATCCTGATTCGCCTGGCCTTGCCCAGCTCTACGCTCTATTTGAACATATTGCGCTGCGTTTAAAAAATCCCTATGGTTAGAAGGTGAGCTTACACCACCCAGTGCATTAAACTGGATAAGTGTTTTGCCTGCCTTACCCTGTTTGGTTGTGATCAATACCACGCCGTTTGAAGCTCTTGCGCCATAAATTGCCGATGCCGATGCATCCTTTAATACTTCTATAGATTCGATATCATTGGTGTTTATATCTGCCAGAGCACTCGTAGGCGCAGTAGTACTCGAAAAATCTCCCGAGGTAATTGGTATTCCATCAACGATGTACAGTGGCTCGCTACCTGCAGTTACTGATGCAGCGCCCCTTACCCTTACCGTTATTCCCTGCCCTAATTTTCCATTTTGAGCGGCAATCTGAACACCTGCTGCTTTTCCTTGTAAGGCCTGTTCAAAACTTGTTACAGGTAAGTTTTCCAGGTCTTTAGATTTAACAGAGGCCACAGATCCGGTCACATCGCGTTTATTCTGCGTTCCATAACCCACCACCACCACATCCGATAGCGTATTGTTTTCCTCATCAAGGTTTACATTGATGCTTTGCCCTGTAATAGGCACTTCTTTGGTTTTGTAACCGATAAAGCTAAAAACAAGTGTTTTGGCATCATCCGAAACGGTTAATTTAAAGGCGCCCGAGGCATCACTCTGTGTGCCATTAGCTGGTGAGCCTTTTACAAATACGCTAACGCCCGGAATTGGTCCGGAGGTAGACGTAACTTTCCCGGTAATCACTTTGCCTTGTGCGAAAGCAAATGAAATTGCACCGAGATACAAAAGCATACTTAAGAGTAGTTTTTTCATCAAATTGGTAGTTTAATTAGTAATGTTTAATAGTTCGTAGAAACGATTTTTTAATATAATTAAAATTTTTATAAAACCTGCTGTAGTTAAGCGAAATTGGATCGTTGTTTGGCTTTTTGAGCTTAAATCAAAACAAAAAGTGGTAAAAAATGTTGATAGATTTAAAAAAGTATATTATTTACCACAAAAAAACACGAGCATGGATAAGTTAGAATTAAAAGGGAAGTGGAATGAAATAAAAGGAAAGGTTAAACAAGCTTATGCCGATTTAACGGACGATGATTTAAAACACGAAGAGGGGCAAGACGATGAATTGTTGGGGAAGCTGCAACAAAAAACAGGAAAAGGAAGAGATGAGCTTGTAAAATGGATCAATTCATTATAATCTCAATTTAATTAATAATATACAGGCGGCCAATTTTGGTCGCCTGTTTGGTTTAAAACCTTATGCCATGAGTGATATTGCACAACGGTTTATTCAAAACCCAATACTTTGTCCAAAAGATTTAGTACCGAGTACAGCCGGCCTGGAAATTGCATGCCTTTTAAATCCTGGTGTTTTTACCTTTCAAAATAAAATATGGCTGCTGGTGCGGGTAGCAGAACGGCCGGGGCAAAAACAGGGCCTTATTTCTTTTCCGGTTTTAAGGAAAAACGGCATCGAAATTATCGAGATAGCGGAGGCCGATCCTGCTTTGGCAGATAATGATCCGCGGGTGATCAATTATCAGGGTGCTGATTATTTAACCACATTATCGCATTTAAGGCTCGTTTGCAGTGATGATGGTGTGCATTTTTATCAACCGGCCGGTTATCCTTTATTACAGGGTGAGGGAGAAGATGAAACTTTTGGCATTGAAGATTGCCGTGTATCCTTAATCGATAAAACCTACTATTTAACCTTTACTTCAGTATCTGCCCATGGGGTAGGGGTTGGATTAAGAACAACAAAAGATTGGAAGCGTTTTGAGAAACACGGCATGATTATCCCACCGCACAATAAAGACTGTGCCATATTTGAAGAGCGCATTAACGGTAAATTTTATGCCCTACACCGCCCCAGCAGTGTAGCTTTGGGTGGTAATTATATCTGGCTGGCCGAATCTCCGGATGGTATTCATTGGGGCAAACATAAATGTATCATCAAAACCAGGCCTAACCACTGGGATAGTGCACGTGTGGGCGCCGGGGCAGCACCCATAAAAACCGCAGAAGGATGGCTCGAAATCTATCACGGTGCAAATGGAAAACATCAATATTGTTTAGGTGCTTTTTTAATGGCGCTCGATGATCCATCGAAAGTACTGGCCAGAACCGATGAACCGATTATGGTGCCAACAGCAGATTACGAACTGCATGGTTTCTTTGGCGAAGTAGTATTTACAAATGGCCATATTGTTAACGGAGATGAATTAACCATTTACTATGGTGCCGCTGATGAGTTTGTTTGTGGGGCTAAGTTTTCGATAAAGGAGATTTTGGAGGCGTTGGTTTTTTACCACTAAGACACGATTTGATTTTTTTTTGTACATATAACTAATGAAGTTCTTAGCCACAGAAACACAGATTAACACGGAATTTGTTTTTTTACCACTAAGACACAATTTGTTTTTTCTGTACTTTGTAGTAATAATTTAATGAAATTTTATGCAGGCAGGGAGGAGTTTTTTTATACACTTAACAGCCCTGATAGTATCACAAAATTTCGTTTTTAAACCGGATTGAAGGGAAGATCCTTTTTTGCGGCCTGAGCAATTAGGTATTGGGCAAAAAAGATCGGATCGGAAAGCAGGAAGAAACACTGATCAAAACCTACAGGCTCTGCTTTCCCAGTCCAATGGAGGATTTCAAATCCACAGTTCAATGATCCGAAAAACATTTTTGGACCTAGCATTTGGCATTTAGCTAGCCGACTTAAACATTAACCCCTTAGGCAATCAACGAATTGCTAATGAACTATACCGCCTCAGCTACCTTCCTATCTAAGCAGGGAAGCATGGATTAACACCAAAGAAGTTTAATTTCTTTTTTACTGCCAAGAAATAATACCTAAAATAAAACAAATGTTCTAATTTAGTAAGCGAAATAGATAAAAAAGGCTATTTGCAAGATTTATTAACGTTTATGGGATACTCAAATCAATTAAAAAAATTCATAAAGGAATCAAAAACAAATAATTTAAAAACCAAACACTTTGATTCCTCCTACGAAGATTTAAAAGTTAAAGTGAGTTTTGGCGCAGGAGTTGTCGCCAGAATTCCTTGGGTATCTTTTCTCACAGAAGGACAAACAACAAGTGAAGGGATTTATCCAGCATACTTATTGTTTAAAAATGATAAAAAGTTAGTTTTAGCTTATGGTATTAGTGAGACTAAAGCCCCAATAGTTAAATGGAATCTTAAAAATGCAGTTAAGATATCTGATTTTTTTGCTAAAGAAGGACTTAATAAACCTGAAAGGTATGGTGATTCTCTGGTTTTTAAAGTTTATAATCTAAATGACCTTCCTAGTGATGAAGTTCTAGATGCTGATCTGTCTAAAATAATAGATGAATACAAATCTATCACTTTCAGCAAATCAGAAACTGAAAATAAAATTCAAATACAAGGAGAGAAATTTTCTTACAAATCTTTCTTAAATCAAATTGATTTGGCCAACCTCCAATTCTCTGAAGGCTTAATCACCCGTTTTATTTCCTCGTTACTTACCAAACCATTCGTAATTTTAACCGGTCTTTCGGGTTCGGGTAAAACTAAATTGGCACAGGCTTTTGCCAGTTGGATTTCCGAAAATGATAATCAATATTGCATTGTTCCAGTTGGTGCCGATTGGACAAATAGAGAGCCGCTTCTTGGTTTTCCTAATGCTTTAGATACCAATGAATATATTCAGCCACAAAATGGTGCATTAAATTTAATAATCAATGCAAATAAGAATCAGGATAAGCCTTATTTCTTAATTCTTGATGAAATGAACTTAAGCCATGTAGAACGCTATTTTGCAGACTTTTTAAGTGCTATGGAATCTAAATGTGGTATAGAGTTACATTCTAAAGATGATTTGGACAGTGTGCCACGTAAAATTGAATTGCCAAGCAATTTATTCATCATTGGTACGGTAAATATTGATGAAACTACCTATATGTTTAGTCCAAAAGTTTTAGATCGGGCAAATGTAATCGAGTTCAGGGTTACAACAGAAGAAATGAGTACCTATTTAAATCATGTAGGTGAAGTAAATCTTAAAACATTGGCCGCCCAAGGAAGTAATATGGCTGCGCAATTCGTTTCTCTAGCTAAACAAAAGGTTGCTTCTGCAGCTGGGCAAGATGAAATTAAGGAACCAATGCTGGCATTTTTCAAAGAACTAAAAAAAACAGGCTCTGAATTTGGCTATCGCAGTGCAGCCGAAATTTTGCGGTTTGTTTCAATAGCTCAAATGATAAAACCTGATTGGGATTTAAAAGAAATATTCGATGCCGCTATTATGCAGAAATTATTGCCCAAGGTGCATGGATCGCGTAAAAAGTTAGTGCCGGTTTTAGAAAGCCTAGGTAATTTGTGTTTAAAACAGGATATAAAAATTGCAGACGTTTTTGATCCTAAGATTGAAACAGATTATGCTGCAGTTTCACTTTATCCCATTTCATTGGAAAAAATTGCAAGAATGTATGGCAATTTAATGGACAATGGATTTACCAGTTATGCTGAAGCTTAAAAAACATGAGAAGTGATCTTCAATTTGAGATCCTATTGCAGGATAAATCGTTTATCACATGTAAACTATGGGGAGAGAAATATGGCGAACAAACAATTTTTAAAATTGATGATATTGAGGCGTTCGAAAATGGTGAGGCGAATATTCAGCTAATAGAAGGCCATTCTTACGAATATGAGCTTCCTGTGGGATATACTTTAGGCAACCATGAGCTGATTAAGAGATCTAATGCACATCCGAATATTGGAAGAATTGTACCTAATATTTATGTAGGAACTTTATCTCTTAATATTTATTCGAAAGGAAACCAATGCGGTACTTTAGTTTTAGAGGTTCAGTCGCAAAAAACAAGTTATCGTGACGACTATAGGGTAATGCTTGAAGATATTACTGAGCGTGCAACAGACTTGGTTTTGCTTCATTCTTCACCTGTTACTCAAAATTTAGTGAGTGATTTTGATAGCGATCCTAAAACACTTTATCAACGTTTTGCTTTTATAAAATCTATACTAGAATCAGACGAATTTGGTGATGCTTTGCATAAGGTGTTTTCGAGCCCAGTAACGAAATGGGTTGCTACAGAAATTGAAAAAGATATCAGAAGTTTTAGACGTTTTGATAGCAAAACAATTAGACAAATCTCATCTTGTTCCAATAGAATGAGTTTACCAAAAGAACATCATTTGTTTCGAAAGCAGATTCTGAAATCGGTGCCACAAAAAATATTAGGTTTTCATAATAAAGAATCGATTGATACGCCCGAGAATAGATTCATAAAATTTGCTTTAGATTCCTTCCTAGAATTGGTGAGTAAGATAAAATTGTTGGCTAGGAATAACTCAAGGTTGAAAACAGAAGCAACAGTTTTAGAGGGTAAATTAGAACAGTATCTTGGGCATGCCATATTCAAAGAAATATTTAATCTAGATACAATACCCTTTAATAGCCCTATTTTACAACGTAAAGAAGGATATAGAGAGGTTTTTAGATCCTGGCTGATGTTTGATCTTGCTGCGAAACTAATTTGGAGAGGTGGTGAAGACGTATATGCTGCAGGTAAAAGGGATATTGCAACACTCTATGAGTATTGGTTGTTTTTTAAGTTGTTAGATGTTATTAAAGACTTATTTAGAATTGAATCGAAAGAGCTGGAACAATTAATTAAGCCAACAAGTGACGATTTAGGATTACAGCTCAAACAAGGAAATCATATCGCTATTAGTGGTGTATATAAAAATGAAGTAAGGGATTTAAATATGCAATTCAATTTTAACCGTTCTTTTTCAGGTAAGAATGAGTATCCTAACAGTGGAAGTTGGACGAAAAGCATGAGACCGGATTATACACTTTCAATTTGGCCTGAAGGAATAGATCAAGGTAATGCGGAAACAGAAGAACTTATTGTTCATATTCATTTCGATGCTAAGTACAAAGTTGAAAGAATAGCAGATATACTTGGTGATGAGACAGATGAATACAGTGACGACTTAACCCAAGAAGTGCTAACAAGTGAAAAGACAGAGGAGTCAAAAGGCAATTTCAAAAGAGGCGACCTACTTAAAATGCATGCTTATAAAGATGCAATAAGAAGAACAGGAGGAGCATACGTTCTATATCCAGGAAAAAATGAAGATGCTTATCAAACAAAGGGATTTCATGAAGTACTTCCCGGCTTAGGCGCTTTTGCAATTAGGCCTGATAAATTTGATGATGGAACATTAGCACTAAAAGGCTTTTTAACTGAAGTAGTTAAACATTTTCTAAACAGGGCATCACAGAGAGAGAAAACAGCATTTAGAGCTTACGAAATTCATAAAAATAAACCAAATAATGAAGTTCGTGAGCGTTTGCCAGAAGCTTTTGGAATAAATAGAGATTTACAACCAGACGATACTTATGTGTTGATTGGCTATTATCAGGATAAACAACGTGAATGGATAAATGAACATCGGCTCTATAATACGCGTACAAGAGAATCGAAAGGTACACAGGTGTTAGATGTTAATTTAGCTTCTGTTAAATATCTCTTACTGCATGGACCTAACGAAACTATAACCAACCAGCTTTATAAAATTAAAACGCCAGGACTTAATATATTTTCTAAGCAAAATTTATTAGAGAAGGGATACCCAGATCCAAGTCAAGATTTTTATTTGGTTTATGATTTTGAAGAAGTTAGAGAGCAGGAGCTCAAAAATATTAAATGGGATATTACGCTTCTTAACGGCTATAAAACAAATAGAAATTCTGCATTACCATTTACCGCTTCTTTGTCAGAACTCATGACTGTAAAGGTTAAATAAGTCTTCTTCGCCGTGGATTACAAATCCAAGTTCAATGATACGAAAAACATTTCTGAGCCTAGCGTTTAGCATTAGCTAACCGACTTAAACATTAACCCCCTAGGCAATGAACCAATAGCCAATGAACTAATTAACCAAACAAAAAAGCGATCCCCATTTCCGGGAATCGCCAGTAATTTTGATATTAAAGCATCAGGCCTTTACCTTAAGCCTTCAACCTTTTACCTACAACCTTATTAGTATCCAAAAATCTGTTCCAGGCTTAATTTAGTTACCGGACCAAATTTTGCTAAATCGGCCATGTTGATTTTTTTCTCTGAGGCTACGATACAGTAACTGTAAGGTTTGCCCGAAAGATTGGTTTGGTGGAATGATTTTACATCATTAAAAGTTAATGGTTTTAAGTTGGCGTATTCATCAACTCTCGAGTCATGATCGAAACCTAATTTTTTATCTGCCAAATAGCTATAGATAATTCCATCTTTGGTAATACGGCTGGTTTCCAGGCCATTTAATGAGTTGGTTTTTGATAATGCAAATGATTTATCCGACTCTGGTAAAGTGGTTAATAACTCATTCATGCCGGCAACTGCTTCATTCATTTTATCTGCCTGTGTACCTACATAAGCGATAATGGTATTTTCTTTTTCTTTGGTATTTGGAGAAGAATATACTGCAAAAGTAGAATAAGCCAAAGCTTTAGATTCGCGGATGGTTTGGAATACTACTGAGCCCATGCCGCCGCCAAAATAGTTGTTAAACAAGGCGATTTTTGCAGCATTGGCAGGGTCGTACAGCCCAGCATTGCGTACCCAACGGATTTCTGCCTGCACCATATCGTAATCGGCAAAGTAAACTTTGTTCGAATCGGTTTTGGTGTATACAAATTTCTTAAGTGGCGCCGCATCAGTAAATTCTTTAGCCAATGGGTGTGCTTTTACAATATCAGCAGAAAATGCTGCTAAAGTTTTAGGGCCATAATAAGTAATGGTGTGTTTGTAATTGGTAAGGTTGTGTAAGATATAGATCAAATCTGCCGATTTCATATTTTTGATCTCATCATTGCTTAATCCGTAATTGAAAGGATTATCTGCACCGTACTGTGCATAGCTCATTAAACCACCAAGAATTGATGATTTGTTTAATTTTGCATTATCTCTCGATTTTAACAAACGGCCTTTTAAATCTTCTAAGGCTTTTTCGTTTGGTTTGCAATTTGCCAGTACATCTTCTACCAGGGCAACAGCTTTATCAAAGTTTTCTTGTAAACCACTGATGGAAACTGTAGTTACATCGGTGCCTACGTTTATGCTGTAGCTACAGGCAATGTTGTAAAAAGCTTTACTAATATCCTCTGCCGAGTATTTATCAGTACTTAAGAACGCTAAATATTGAGCAGCATAAGGCAATAACTTGTAGTTGTACGAGCCCATATCAAAACGGTAGCCTAAACGGAAAATTCCGTTTTCGGTGTTTTGAACCGAAATTACATCAGCAATGCCTGCTTTACCGAAATTAAGGTCTTTGGTATAATCTAAAAACTTAGGGGCGATGGGTTTTACCGGCGCAGCAATGATGTCTTTCGTAAATGGAGAAACCTCATTAACATTGGTTTTTACCGCGGTAATGGCTGGCTTTTCTACTTTGATGATGCTTTTATCTTCGCCTTTATGTTTTAAGATAGAAACGTAGTTGTTGACGAAAAATTTATTGGCAAAATCTACAATTTCCTTTTTGGTTACTTTAGCCATTGCATCGGTTGATGCCAGGGTTTTATCCCATTCCGTACCACGGTTTTGGATAAAGGCATTCATCGCGAAATCCGCACGCACATCGTTATTATCGAAGCTTTGTAACTCTGCTAATTTGATGTTTGCAACAGTTGCTTTAATCAAACTTTCGTCGAATTCGCCTTTTTTAAGCAGTTCTACCTGCTCTAACAATAATTTTTGCGCTTCTTCTAAACTTTGTCCGGCTTTAGGTGAGCCAGATAAAATGAAGATTCCATAATCTTTCATCGAGTTATAACCGGCGCTTGCCCTCAACATTTTTTGCTGTTTATTGATGTTGATATCCATTAAACCCGCTTTACCGTTTGCTAAAATGCTGCCGATTAAATCTAACAATAAACTTTGGTGTGTATTTTGGGCAAAACCCCTGTAAGCAACATATAAATTTTCGGCACTTGGACCATAAATATCAACTGTTTGAACCTGTGTTAATGGTTTTTCTGGTGCAGGGTTGTAAAGCGACAAAGGTTTAGGTGCCATATAAGCGAAATCCTTGTCGATTTTTTTAATTAAATCATCATAATTAATATCGCCACTCATAATTAAGGCCATATTATTAGGCACATAATATTTGTTGTAATATTTTCTGATTTCGATTAAGGATGGATTTTTTAAATGCTCGATGGTGCCAATGGTGGTTTGTTGTCCGTAGTTATGTGTTGGGAACAAAGCATACAGCATTTTCTCATACATTTTACGGCCATCATTATCCATACCGATGTTTTTCTCTTCGTAAACAGCTTCTAACTCTGTGTGGAAGATACGGAAAACAGGGGCGCGGAAACGTTCTGCCTGTACGGCTAAGAATTTATCAATGGCATTTGATGGAAGATCTTCCTCGTAAACGGTTTCTTCTACCGAGGTGTGGGCATTGGTAGAGTTGCTCCCGATCGATTTCATCATTTTATCGTATTCGTTTGCGATAGAATAATTAGAAGCTTCGCCCGAAGTTTTATCAATTTCCTTATAAATCTCTTTACGTTTAACCGGATCGGTAGTTTTGTTGTACGTTTCGTAAAGTGCCTCGATCTTATCTAAAAGTGGTTTTTCTTTGGCATAATTTAAGGTTCCGAATTTATCTGTTCCTTTAAACAAAAGGTGTTCCAAATAATGTGCCAGGCCGGTATTGGTACGCGGATCGGTATTACTGCCCGCTCTTACCGCCATTTTATAGGTAATATTTGGCTCTTTATTGTTCTGAGATAAAATTACTGTCAAACCGTTTTTTAGTGTATAAAAACGTGTTTTGGTCGGATCGTTGGTTACATACCTGTAGCTAAAGCCACCAGATGTTCCTGTTTTCCATTGATAGGTTGTTTGCGCCTTCGCTAAAGCACCTGTAATTAGAAAACAAGCCAAAGTAAATAGTTTGAATTTCATTGAATTGGTTTTGGTTTATGATAATGAGTGTGTACCTGTTGGTTTAAGCATGACCTCAAATACAGCCTTCATTTTTAATAAGTTATTTATCCAAATATATATGCTTTCTGGCAGGGAATGAAATAATTTTGATTTCAAAACTAAAAACCTAGGAATAAATGATTTTAGAATATAAATCATGGCTTATTGTGCCTTGAATTTATAATCTGTATTTTTACCGGCATGACAAAGCAGGGTACAAAACCAAATATTTTAGTTGTAAATGATGACGGGATTACAGCTACGGGCATAAAGAATTTAATGGAAGTAATGCAGGAGCTGGGCAATGTAGTGGTGGTTGCACCAGATAGTCCGCAGAGTGGAATGGGACATGCCATTACCATAGGTAAGCCGATCCGTTTTGATAAGGTTGATCTTTATGCAGGTGTAGAAATGTATAAATGCAGTGGAACCCCGGTTGATTGCGTTAAAATTGCTGTAAATAAGATTTTTAAAGGTAAAAAACCTGATTTATGCGTTTCAGGAATTAACCATGGACTAAATAATTCGATTAATGTACTTTATTCAGGTACCATGTCTGCTGCAGTAGAAGGCGCAATTGAAAAAATTCCATCTATTGGTTTCTCATTAGACGATTTTGCAGCTGATGCCGATTTTAGTCATACCAAAAAATACATTAAAAACATCTGTGAGCAGGTTTTGGTGAATGGTTTACCAGAAGGAACTCTTTTAAATGTGAATTTCCCAAAAGGTGATCACCTAAAAGGCGTTAAAGTTTGCCGTCAGGCCAATGCAAAGTGGATGGAAGAATTTGATGAAAGAACTGATCCTTACAAACGACCATACTATTGGCTAACCGGTGTTTTTGAAAATTTCGACAAGGGAGAAGATACCGATGTTTGGGCATTGGAAAACAATTATATTTCTATTGTTCCGGTCCAGTTTGATTTAACGGCACATCACGCGATACAAGCAATAAACAGTTGGGATTTTATTGGCAACAATGCTGCTAGAGCTACAAGTGCCAGCACTAAAGTTTCAGCGCCAGATGGCATTAATTTAGGTTAAGCGCTTGCCATTATGATTGATCGATTGAAAAGATTAAATAATTCTGTATGGATAGGTTTGGGCATTGGTTTGCTTGTGCCAGCAATATTTTGTTCCATTGCCTGGTACATTATTACTCATGTTGCTTCCCTCGCCAAAGCAGATTTGTTATATATTGGTGGTATTGCAATAAATGCTTATACCATGCAATACTTTTTTAAATACAATAAAGAAAATATTGGCAGGGGCATACTGGCCGCAACATTTTTGTGTGCTTTTGTATTTTTTGCTTACAAAGTTTTTTGAAAAAAACAGGCGTCATTGCGAACTGAAGAAGAGGGTTGTGAGCTGGGGTGAAGCAATCTTTTCAGGGCAACCGAGATTAAGGGATAAACAATAACATAAAAGATTGCCTCGTCGTGCCTCCTCGCAATGACGATTTTGTTATAACATAATAAAAATGAAATACTACCTCGTAGCCGGAGAAGCCTCAGGCGACTTACATGGCGCCAACTTAATGAAAGCCTTAAAAACTGAGGACGGCGAAGCTGTGTTCAGGTATTTCGGGGGTGATAAAATGCAGGCCGAAGGTGGCGAGTTGGTTAAACACTATGCCGATATGGCTTTTATGGGCTTTACCGAGGTAATTCTAAATTTAAGGACCATTTTCAGAAATCTTAAAGCCTGCAAGAACGATATTTTACAATGGAAGCCTGATGTGCTGATCCTGATCGATTTTCCGGGGTTTAATTTAAAAATTGCGGAGTTTGCAAAGGCCAATGGTATAAAAGTATGTTATTATATTTCGCCTAAAGTTTGGGCATGGAACCAGAAACGGGTGTTGAAAATCAAAAAGGTTGTCGACCATATGTTCTGCATCTTACCTTTCGAAGTAGATTTCTACAAAGAATGGGGCATGCAGGTAGATTATGTAGGCAACCCATTATTAGACGAAATTGCACAATTTACGCCAGATCTAAATTTTCGCGAAAACCATCAATTGGGAGATGGAAAAATTATCGCCTTGTTGCCAGGCAGCCGCAAGCAGGAAATAGAACGTTTATTGCCGGTGATGTTGAGCGTTACCGAAAACCATCCCAATTATATTTTCGCCATAGCAGCCGCACCAACCTTTACCGAAAGTTATTATCGCCAGTTTACGGGAGACAAAAAAGTTCATCTGCTTTTTAATAGTACCTATAATTTATTGCACCATGCCCATGCTGCAATTGTAGCTTCAGGAACAGCTACGCTAGAAACTGCTTTGTTTAAAGTGCCACAAGTGGTGGTTTATAAGGGCGGAACCATTTCAATTGCCATTGCACGGATGTTGGTGAAAATTAAGTTTATTTCATTGGTTAATCTTATTGTAAACAAGAAGATTGTAACCGAACTTATCCAGGAAGATTGTAACACCCAAAAAGTGAATGAAGAATTCAAAATTATCTTAACAGGAGCTGGCAGGAGTGAGATGTTAAAACATTATGATGAGTTGCTTTTACTCATGGGAAAACCCGGCGCTTCGGCAAAAACCGCCAGATTAATTATAACCTATTTGCACAAAACAATTCAACAGGATAGAGGGGCCTAATGATGAACTTTATTTACTTATACAGGATATTAATTTTGATACAAAAGACGCTTTAATGGCGCCTTTTGTTGTTTTAAGCTTTCATATTTACATTGCACCATCCTTTAACAAGTCTTTCTAAAACGATTAACATAAAAAATGTTAAATTGCGTCTTTATAATGGGCAAAAATTTAAAAGCTGCAATTTTTATTTAGCTTTGAATTGATTAACTTAAAGAAATCCAACCAGATGAAATCGCTTTCTATTAAAGATATAGCCGTAAAAGCAAATGTATCCATTACCACAGTTTCATTCATTATTAACGGTAAAGCAAAAGAGAAATCGATAAGCGAAGCAGTAATAGAGAAAGTTGAAAAAATTATCGAAGAAAGCGGTTATAAGCCTAATCAGATTGCAAGAAGCTTAAGAACTGGTAACTCCAATATCATCGGCTTAATTATCGAAGACATCTCCAATTCATTCTTCTCCAGGATTGCAAGGTTAATTGAAGATAAAGCCTATAAAAAAGGTTATAAAATTATTTATTCCAGTACAGAAAACAGCATCGACAAAGCAAAGGAACTGATCAACATGTTCAAATCGCGAAAAGTTGATGCCTATATCATTTCTCCAATAAAAGGAATAGAAGAAGATATTCAGATGCTTCTCGATGATGGAAACCCGGTAATCCTGTTCGATAGAAATTTACCGGAAATTAGTGCCAGCTACGTTGGAGCCGATCATTTTAATGCTTCATACGAATCAATACAGCATTTTATCGATCAAGGTAAAAAGAACATTGCCTTGGTTACTACTGATATCAATGTAGAGCAGATAATAGAACGTTATGATGGCTATAAAAAAGCATTAGAAGACAACGGAATCAAGTATGATGAGAACCTGGTTTTAAAGATCCATTTTAATCAGGAAGAAAGCGAAACCATTGCTCAGATTAAAGAACTCTTCGAAAATAAAAAAATTGACGCAGTATTATTTGCAACCAATTATTTGGCAATTAGTGGCTTAAAAGTGTTGAAAAAGATCAATAAGAAAATAGGCGACGACTTTGCTGTTATTGCATACGATGATCATGAAGCTTTCGAACTGCACACGCCTCGTATTTCAACAGTTCAACAACCACTCGAAGAAATTGCAGAAAATGTAATTAAGCTAATTCTTAAACAGCTATCGACCAAAACTAAAGTGGAGAACCAAGAGATCATTATTCCAGCTAAATTAATTATCAGGAATTAAATTAGGTAACTTAAATGTTACGTTAGGCTGTTTTAATATGGTTTTTATTTCTCTATTATTGAGCTAGTAAAACGTTTTACTAGTTCAGCCTTTTACAACTATAAAACTCAATTTAAACCAGCATAATCTTTCGCAGCTTATTTAAGCCAGGCATAAGATATTTAGCCGATAAATGGTAAAACGTTTTATGAACTGCAATGAAAACCAAATATTAATTATGAGAAAATTTTCTTTAGTAGCACTTTGTCTTTTTTTTAATTTAATTACAAAAGCACAAGATAAGGCACCCGCATATCCGTTAATTACACATGATGCATATTTTAGTATTTGGTCTTTCAACGATGGGCTTAACCAATCGGTAACTAAACATTGGACGGGCAAGGAGCAATCTTTACTGGGCATTATAAAAGTAGATGGTAAGTTTTATCGGTTTTTAGGCGAAGAAAGCAAAACCTTTAAAGAAATACTCCCGGCTGCCGATGTTTTAAAATACCAGGCCAGCTACAGTTTCGATACACCTGCAGCAGGTTGGGAAAATAACAGTTATAACAATAATAGCTGGAAAAAAGCCGAAGCCCCTTTTGGAGACGATAATTCTGCCAAAACAAAATGGAATAGCGACGATCTTTATTTTAGAAGGACCTTCGATGTAGACAATGTATCGGCCTCAAAAAAATACCTTAAACTCAATCATGACGATAATGTAATTGTTTATTTAAACGGTAAAATAATTTACAAAAAGAATGGATGGGTTTCTGATTATATTTATGTGCCAATTGAAGACGGAATCTTAAAAACAGGAAAAAATGTATTGGCCATACATTGTAAAAATACAGCTGGTGGCAGGCATTTAGATGCCGGGATTGTAGAAGAAGATGCAGACAATGTAAAAATTGCTCCCGTCACTCAAACCAATGTATCCATTCAAGCTACCACTACCAAATATACTTTTAGCTGTGGCCATGTAGAACTACAGGTAGCTTTTACCTCTCCATTATTACTCAATGATATTAAATTAACCGCCAGGCCAATCAGTTATATCAATTATACCGTAAAATCTACTGATGCCAAGCCGCATAGTGTTGATATTTTCTTTGGCGCATCATCAAATCTAGCTGTAAATACACCAAACCAAAGTGTATCGGCGTGGAAGCGTTCGAAAAACAATCTCTCCATCTTAAAAACAGGGACTGTAGAACAGCCAGTATTAAAGAAACGGGGCGATGATTTGCGTATCGATTGGGGCTATTTATACGTAGCCGTACCCGCCAGGTTTAATGCCACTCAATTTATTAGTACGCAGAACGAAAGCTTAAAAAGTTTCGTCGATTCCAAATACCCTATACAAACAGAGGTTTTAAATTCGAAAAGCCTGAACCTAAGCAGTATTATTCCTTTTGGTTCGGTTTCTTCAAGCCCGGTAGATAAATATATGATGTTGGGCTACGATGACCTAAAATCAGTTGAATACTTTGGCGAAAAGCTACAGCCCGTTTGGCGACAGACTGGTTCACAGCAATTCGAAGATCAGCTTGCCGAGGCGAATGCTCAATACCCTTCATTAAAAACCAAGTGTGCCATTTTTGATGCCAAACTATACACCGATGCCGAAAAAGCAGGTGGTAAAGAATATGCAGATATGTGTAAATTCGCTTATAGACAGGCTATTGCGGCGCACAAAATTGTATACGCACCAAATGGCGATATCCTGTTCCTATCGAAAGAAAATTTTAGTAATGGATCAATCAATACAGTGGATGTAACTTATCCATCAGCACCACAATTTTTAGTGTACAATCCCGAATTGCTAAAAGGAATGTTGAATGGCATTTTCTATTACTCAGAAAGCGGAAAATGGAAGAAACCATTTGCAGCACACGATTTAGGTACTTATCCTTTAGCCAACGGCCAAACCTATGGCGAAGATATGCCTGTAGAAGAAGCCGGCAATATGATCATCTTAACAGCTGCCATAACCAAAGCAGAAGGAAATGCAAAGTATGCCGAGAAACATTGGGAGGTAATGTCTGTATGGGCAAACTACCTGCTAAGGGAAGGTTTCGATCCGGCCAATCAATTATGTACGGACGATTTTGCTGGCCATTTGGCCCGGAATGCGAATTTATCGGTAAAAGCCATTGTAGCTTTAGGCGCTTACGCACAAATGGCCCAATTATTAGGCAAGGCCGATATAGCTACAAAATATAGAACAGCGGCCTTACAGATGGCCCAGAACTGGATGAAACTTGCCGATGATGGCGATCATTACGCTTTAACTTTTAATGATAAAAATACCTGGAGCCAGAAGTACAACCTCGTTTGGGACAAACTTTTAAAACTTGATCTTTTTCCTAAAGAAGTGTACAAAAAGGAAATTAACTTTTATTTAACCAAACAAAAAGATTTCGGATTACCATTGGACAGCCGTAGAACTTACACCAAATCTGACTGGATTATGTGGACAGCTACCTTGGCTGATAACCAAGCCGATTTTCAAAAATTTGTAAGTCCGATATATCGTTTTGCAACCGAAACGGAGAGTAAGGTGCCATTGAGCGACTGGCATGAAACTACCAATGGGAAAATGACAGGCTTTCAGGCGAGAAGTGTTGTTGGCGGTTATTTCATCAAAATGTTAGCCGATAAATGGAATATTAAATAACCATATCATCAGCGTTTGTAAGCTCAAAACTGCGCTCGCAAATGCTGCTTTTTTTAATACACAGCCTGGTTTTGGTTATATCAGCCGGAAAGAATAAACACACAAACAAATGAAATTTAAATTAATCGCATCCATTTTATGCTGCCTTGCTGCCAAAAGTTTACTGGCGCAGCAGAAAGATTGGGTTCACTACGTTAACACACTTCAGGGCACAAATTCTAAGCACGAACTTACCAGGGGGAATACCTATCCAACAACGGCACTGCCATTTGGCATGCACACCTGGACACCCCAAACCGGTAGAAATGGCGATGGTTGGAAATATCAATATTTTAAAGATAAAATCAGAGGCTTTCAGCAAGCGCATCAATGCAGTTCGTGGACGAGAGACTATGCGGTATTTTCTTTAATGCCAATGGTTGATGAACTGATAGTAAATGAAGATAAACGCGAAACTAAATTTAGTCATCAGGACGAGATTGCTAAACCAAACTATTATAAGGTAACATTCGAAAATGATATTATCACCGAAATTTCACCATCAGCACGTGGCGCACACCTCAGGTTCAGCTATCCAAAAGGCAAAAGAAGCTTTTTAGTTTTAGACGGATACAACAGATTAAGTGGTGTTCAGATCTATCCTAAAGAAAATAAAATAACGGGCTGGGTAAACAATGGCGAAGGTTTTAAAAGAGGTTGGAAAAGTTATTTCGTTATCCAGTTCGATCAACCGATTAAGTCTTACGGTACTTGGGAGAATAAACGTAATACCATTGCAAAAGATTCTATTTCAGCTGAAGGATTGGGAAAAGGTGCATTTGTACAGTTCGAATCTGGGACAAAAGTACAGGTAAAAACAGCTTCGTCTTATATCAGTTTACAACAGGCCGAACTCAATTTAAAAAGAGAGCTGGGCAATGATAAGACTTTAGAAGATACCAAAGCCCATGCTGCTGCAGTGTGGAATAAATCGCTTGGTAAGATAGAAGTAGAAGGCGGATCTAAAGCAGATATGGAAACTTTTTATTCTTGCTTTTTTAGGGCAAGCCTGTTCTCCAGAAAGTTTTATGAAATAAATGAAGCCGGAAAACCATATTACTTTAGTCCGTATGACGGTAAAGTGCATGATGGATATATGTTTACCGATACGGGTTTCTGGGATACCTTCCGTGCGCAATTTCCACTAAACACACTGGTGCAGCCAGAAATGCACGGTCGTTATATGCAGGCCATGCTCGATGCCTATGAGCAATGTGGTTGGTTGCCATCGTGGTCTTTTCCCAGCGAAGCTGGAAGTATGATTGGTAACCACGCTATTTCTTTGTTAACCGATGCCTGGGCAAAAGGAATCAGAACGTTTGATCCGAAAAAGGCGTTGGAGGCTTATTATCACGAAGCAATGAACAAGGGGCCTTGGGGCCCTGCAAATGGTAGGGATGGTGTAACAGAATATAATCAATTGGGTTATGTGCCTTACCCAAAATACAGAGAAGCTACAGCCAAAACACTAGAGTATGCGTACGATGACTATTGCGCTTACCATTTGGCAGAAATGATTGGAGATAAGCATTATATGAAGGTTTTTGAGAAACCCATGTTCAATTATAAAAATGTTTATGATCCTTCTACCCGTTTTATGAGGGGTAGGAACGCAGAGGGAAAATGGTCGCCAAATTTCGACCCAACGGAATGGGGAGGCCCGTTCACCGAAGGAAATGCCTGGCATTGGCAATGGTCAGTTTTTCAAGATACCAAAGGTTTAATTAATCTGATGGGAGGGAAGAACAATTTTATCGCCAAGCTCGATTCTGTTTTCAGCGAACCTAATAAAGTAAATGTGGGTTCGTATGGCGGGATGATCCATGAAATGACCGAAATGGTAATGGCCAACATGGGACAATATGCACACGGAAATCAACCCATACAGCATATGGTTTATTTATATAATTACGCCAACCAGCCCTGGAAAGCACAATTTTACGCCCGTAAGGTGATGCATAAACTGTACGATGCAACAGAAAATGGTTATCCTGGAGATGAAGACCAGGGGCAAACTTCTTCGTGGTATGTTTTAAGCGCACTAGGGTTTTACAGCGTAACGCCAGGTACTGGGGAGTACGTTTTAGGAAGCCCAATGTTTAAAAAAACGACTATTAATTTAGAAAACGGCAAAAAATTCGTGATTGAGGCACCCGCCAATAATGCTGCCAATGTTTATATAAAATCGGCAAGCTTAAATGGTAAAAATTATACCAAAAATTTTATAAACCATAGCGATTTGTTAAAAGGAGGGGTGTTAAAATTAGAGATGAATGTTAAACCTTCGTTAAATAGAGGGTTACTAGAAGAAGATAAACCATTTTCAATCAGTAAATAAATATTGAATTGCTACTTTTGGCGAATTAATTCAGAATAATAAAGAATAGATAAAATATATATATATAGAATGGAAAAGCCTGTTGCATTAGGTGTAGATATTGGCGGCTCGCATATTACGGCCGCATTGGTGGATTTGGAAACAAGAACTTTGGTGAAGGATTCTATCAAACGTAGCCCTGTGAATTCGCAGGAGAGTAAAGAAGTGATTTTATCGGCATGGTGCGCTATCATCAACAAGGCTTTTAAAAATATTAAAAACGGTGCCCGGAATGTTGGAATTGCCATGCCAGGCCCTTTTAATTATAGTGAAGGCATTTCATTAATTAAAGACCAGGATAAGTTTAAATCACTTTACCAGATCAATGTAAAAGAAGAATTGTCTAAAAGGTTGGATATCCCTGCAGAGAATATTCATTTTATAAACGATGCAGCAGGTTTTTTACAAGGTGAGGTTTTTGCTGGCGCTGCCAAAGGAAATGCCAGTGTGCTGGGCTTAACGCTCGGTACGGGCCTCGGCTCATCGCTTTGTCTCAATTATAAAGCTTTTGATGCTGACCTTTGGAACTCCGAATTTTTAGACGGAATTGCTGAAGATTACTTATCTACGCGCTGGTTCGTAAAACGTTTTAACCAGCTTAGCGGCAAAACGGTAGATGGCGTGAAAGAATTGGTGGAAATGGTAGAAACCGATCATTTTGCCACCCGGGTATTTATGGAATTTGGTTATAACCTCGCGCATTTCTTGATCCCTATTATTAAGAAACATAAAATAAATACTGTAATTGTTGGTGGTAATATTGCGCAATCTTTTAATGCTTTTGCACCCGAGTTGATCGCAACCTTAAAAGGTAACAACATCGACACGGAAATAAAAATATCCGAACTTAAAGAACATGCAGCGTTGATTGGTGCTGCAAGTTGCTGCGATTTAAGCTTAACCTAGTTTTACTATGACTGCAGGAACCTGTTTTAACAGATCAATCCTGCAGTTTCTTTATCTTGTTTTCTGATCCCCAAGATGGTTGATTTTAAAAGAATAATCAGAAAGATTATAATGTGTTTCAACTGTTCGCTTTCGCGCATAGTTTGCGAAAAAAGAAGAAATTAATTTTTCATCTCCCAGAATATACTTATTATTGTTTAATAAAACGTTTTAGTTTGTTTTTAAATGCCTTTTAGTTATTAAAGATCAAATACGTAGTGTAATCGTCACTTAAGTAAAATTTTTGATCATTTACTAAATCGTTTTACATATTATATTTAATTTGCAGAACTAAACACGCTAACCAAAATAAAATCCATCACAATAAAAATATAATCAGATGAAAAAAATATTTACTTTTTCAATCTTCCTAATGTTTGTTTCGGCTTTTTCAGCTCATTTAAAAGCACAGGAAATCACAAAGAAAAGTGGTTATACATTATCGTTCGAGAGCAATTTTAAGGAATTAGACCCTCAATTGAAGAAACGGTTAATCAAAACTTTTTTAGAAGTTTACCCAAAACTGGCCAAAGCGTATAATCCAGCTACCATAAAAGAAGTGAAATTTTTTGTAGATACAGCTTACAAAGGCGTGGCGGCAACTGCTGATGGTAAAGTAACTTTCAGTTCGATCTGGATGGTGAAACATCCTGAAGATATTGATGTAGTAACCCACGAGGTGATGCACATTGTACAGGATTATGGCCGGAGTGTTGGCCCTGGTTGGTTAACAGAAGGTATTGCCGATTATGCGCGCTATAAATTTGGCGTAGATAATGAAGGTGCCAAATGGTCGCTACCTGCTTTAAAGCCGGAACATAGTTATAAAAATAGCTACCGCATTACTGCAGGTTTTTTTGCCTGGATGGAGAAAAGTGTAAAACCGGGTATAATCAAAACGGTTGATGCTTCTTTAAGAGATCACACTTATACCAAAGATATCTGGACAAAATTAACGGGTAAAGATTTAGATGCGCTTTGGGCAGATTACGTTAAAAATTCTGAAGTTTAAAATAAATACCAGCATATAAAACACAAACACAACAAATGAAAAGATTATTTATCGCTTTATTGAGTGTTGCGGCATCAACCAGCTTCGCGCAAACAATAGGCAAAATTACAGATCCGGTAGATTGGATAAACCCATTGATGGGAACTGTATCCAAGCCATCATTATCTAACGGAAACACCTATCCGGCAATTGGTTTGCCATGGGGAATGAATATGTGGTCGCCACAAACCGGTAAAAACGGCGATGGATGGGCTTATGTTTACGATGCCGACAAAATCCGTGGCTTTAAACAAACACATCAGCCTTCGCCCTGGATGAACGATTACGGCGCTTTTTCTATTATGCCCGTTACTGGCAAATTAAAATTCACAGATGACGACCGTGCAAGCTGGTTCAGCCATAAAGCAGAGGTTTCTAAGCCATACTATTACAGTGTTTATTTAGCAGATGCTGATGTAACCACCGAAATTACCCCAACAGAACGCGCTGCCCAGTTCAGGTTTACCTTCCCTAAAACGGATAGCGCTTATGTGGTAGTAGATGCACAGGATAAAGGTTCTTACATTAAAATTATACCGGCAGAAAGAAAAATTATCGGTTATACCACTAAATATGCCCGTGGCCCACTGCCTAAAAATTTCAAAAATTACTTTGTAATCTATTTCAATAAAGATTTCAAGTTGGCTAAAACCTGGGATGATAAAAAACTTAACGATAAAGATTTAGAATTAACTGTAGATCATGCCGGTGCCGTTATTGGTTTTGCCACACAAAAAGGCGAGCAGGTAATTGCAAAAGTGGCTTCTTCATTTATCAGTTTTGAGCAGGCCGATTTGAACCTAAAAAGAGAATTGGCTAACGATGGTTTCGATGCTACGAAAGCAAAAGGTAGAGCAACCTGGAACAAAACCTTAAGTAAAATTTCGGTTGAAGGGGGTACAATTGATCAAACCCGTACTTTCTACTCAGCGATGTACCGTACTTTGTTCTTCCCCAATAAATTATATGAGATTGATGCGCAAAACCAGATTGTACACTGGAGTCCTTACAACGGACAGGTTTTACCAGGGTACATGTTCGCTGGAACAGGTTTCTGGGACACTTTTAGGGCATTATATCCTTTCTTAAACCTGGTTTATCCTTCAATCAACAAGGAAATGCAACAAGGCTTAATTAACGATTACAAAGAAGGCGGCTGGTTGCCAGAGTGGAGCAGTCCGGGTTATGCAAACATTATGGTGGGTAACAACTCTGCTTCGGTAGTTTCCGATGCTTATATTAAAGGTATGCGTGGTTACGATATTGAAACGTTATGGCAGGCCTTAAAACATGGCGCAAACAACGAGGGGCCTATGGAAGCCGTTGGCCGCGATGGTGTTAAATATTACAATGAACTGGGTTATGTGCCTTTCGATGTGAAAAAGAATGAAAATGCCGCTAAAACATTAGAGTATGCTTACGATGACTTTACCATTTATCAATTGGGAAGAGCTTTAGGCAAACCGGCTTCGGAGATCGATATTTATAAGAAAAGAGCAATGAACTACAAGAATCTTTTCGATCCGGCTTCGGGTTTAATGCGTGGCAAAAATCAGGATGGAACTTTCCAAAGCCCATTCAGCCCATTTAAATGGGGTGGTGCATTTACCGAAGGCAACAGCTGGCACTATACCTGGTCTGTTTTTCAGGATGTTGATGGCTTAGCCAAATTAATGGGTGGCCATAGTCAATTTGTAACCAAATTAGATTCTGTGTTCTCTATGCCTCCGGTATTTGATGAGAGTGCCTACGGTGGTGTAATTCACGAAATCCGCGAAATGCAGATTGCAAACATGGGTCAATACGCACATGGTAACCAACCGATCCAGCACATGATTTACCTGTATAACTACGGTGGTGCGCCTTATAAAACACAATATTGGGTAAGAGAAACCATGAACAGAATGTATAAACCTACTCCTGATGGATATTGCGGTGACGAAGATAACGGACAAACTTCTGCCTGGTACGTTTTTTCGGCAATGGGCTTCTATCCGGTAACACCAGCGGTTGATCAGTATGTTTTAGGTGCTCCTTTGTTTAAAAAGGTAACCATTACTTTAGAAAGTGGTAAAACCGTGGTGATTAATGCGGCAGCCAATAGCGATAACAACCGTTATGTTCAGTCGTTACAGATAAACGGTAAACCATATTCTAAAAACTGGATCAGCCACAGTGGTTTGCAAAAGGGTGCGGTGTTAAATTTCAATATGACAGCAACGCCGAATAAAACCAGAGGTTCAAATCCAGCTGATTTCCCTTATTCATTATCAACAGAAAAATAGAGAAAATAATTATCCATCGGGTAACGCAATTTATCCGATGGATTTTAAACGAAATTTTTAGCTTTAGGGTTAAAACTAATAAACTAAATATATGAACATCTCAAAGACGGGTTTTACAGCCATTTTCTGGCTTTGCGGAACCCTGTTGGCATTTGGCCAGCGTATTGATCTCAAAGATCTTTCAGCCTTTAAAAACCCTTCAAACTCATGGTCGCTCGCCCAAAATGTGGTGGCCGACCTAAACGTCGAAAATGTTTTAAAAACAACCAAAGGTGAAGGGATATTGATTAATCAATCTACAGCAAAAAAAGCGGGTTCTGATTTATATACCGTAAACGAATACGGTGATGTAGCAATAGAATTAGATTATTTAACTGCAAAAGGGACAAATTCTGGTATTTATCTTCAGGGTAATTACGAAATTCAGATAGATGATGCATGGGGGCTGAAAAATCCAAGTTCATCAAACAATGGTGGTATTTACCAACGTTGGGATGATAGCAAACCTGAAGCCGAAAAAGGGTTTGGAGGTGTTGCTCCCCGTCAAAATGCAAGTAAAGCGCCAGGTTTATGGCAGCACATTAAAATTATCTTCCAGGCACCAAAATTTGATGCATCAGGAAAGAAAACGCAAAATGCTAAAATCATCAGTGCAGAACTAAACGGTGTGTTGATTCACGAAAATGTGGAGCTATTTGGTGCAACCAGAGGAGCTGCAGGAGCTGAAAAAGCAAAAGGCCCCTTACGTTTACAGGGCGATCACGGTTCGGTAGCGTTCAGAAATATCCAGATTAACGAACTATCAGAAATCCCAAAACCAAACCAAAACGGTGGGGCAGATCCAATCTACATTGAAGCAGCAAGCAACAACATGATCAGAAGTTTTGTTGATGTTGCGCCAAGAGTACGTTCGGTACATGCTATCTCTGTAGGCGGACCAGAAAAAGTTGCTTATAGCTACGATTTAGATAATGGTACATTATTACAAGGATGGCATGGCGATTTTATCGATGCTACACCAATGTGGGATGGCCGTGGAAATGGTACCTCGCGTGCTTTGGGCAGTGTTACCCGTTTTACTAAAAAGCCAATTTTAGCCATTGCAAAATTAGCGAACGATCAGGATAAATGGATTGCTGATACTGCTGGTACTGGTTTCAGAACCAAAGGTTATATAATGGATAAACAAGACCGTCCGGAGTTTAAGTACATCATTAATGGAACAAATGTTACCGATGCCGTTAAGGTGATGGAAAATGGACAAGGTTTAACCAGAGAGATTGCTGTTGATAAGCCATCAAAAGGGCTATATTTCCTATTGGCCACCGCTTCTGATATAGAGGAAGTAGCCAAAGGTTTATACCTGATTGATGATAAATCTTACTATATACAACTTGCTGAAGGTTCTGCTAAACCAGTAATCAGAGCGGTTGATGGCAAGAAAGAAATTATCGTAGCTATTGGAACTAAGTTAAATTATACCATTTTGTTTTAATTGGAATGACAATGAGAAATACATTTAAAAAATTAGCAATACTGGCATTAAGTTTTAGCTTTACTACAGTTTTTGCACAAGAAACACCGAAAGAAGAAGATTTTTTCAAGATAAATAAAGTACGCGTACCCGAGGGCCCCATTTTAGAAGTTGGTGGTCTGATTACTTTGCCAAATGGCGACTTAGGCATTTCTACCCGTAGAGGAGAAGTGTACATTGTAGAAAACCCTACAAGTGCCAAGCCTTACTGGCGCAGATTTGCTTATGGTTTGCACGAAATCTTGGGCATCGCCTATAAAAATGGTGCATTATATGTGGCACAACGTGGCGAGCTGACCAAACTGGTTGATAAAGACCAGGATGGCAAAGCCGATGTGTACGAAACCATTTATGCGTGGCCGTTAAGTGGTCATTACCACGAATATAGTTTCGGACCGAAGTTAATGCCAGATGGTACTTTTATGGTTACCGCAAACGTGGCCTTTGGCGATGAAGAATGGTGGCGGGCCGAAAGCCGTGTACCAATGCGTGGTTGGGCCATGAACATTACTGAAGATGGTAAAATGAGTCCTTATGCTGCGGGTTTCCGTTCGCCGGCAGGGATTGGCAGTATTGATGGTCAGTTTTATTATACCGAAAACCAGGGTGACTGGGTAGGTTCAGGTGGTTTATGGAAAGTAAATAAAGGTGATTTTATGGGGCATCCAGCCAGTTTAAGATGGACCAATTTACCAAACTCTCCGGTTAAACTGCAGTCAGATTTCTTTTACTCGCAAATAGACGAGCGTAGAACCAAAAACGAACAAGGAAGATACATTAAACCAGAGAATAGGGTAAACGAAACATTCAAAACCTTATTCGAAATGAAGAAAGTATTCCCTGAATTACGTTTGCCATCGGTTTGGTTGCCTTATGGTATTTTGGGTATCTCTTCTGCAGAACCCGTTAAAATTCCTGCAAACACATTCGGCCCGTTTGCTGGTCAGATTTTAGTTGGCGATCAGGGAATGAGTATCATTTCGAGGATTTTTATGGAGACGGTGAAAGGTGAGGAACAAGGCGCTGCCTTCCTTTTCCGTAAAGGTTTCCGTTCAGGCGTATTGCGATTAGAGTGGGGTACTGATGGTTCGCTATTTGTTGGTGAAACCAACCGCGGTTGGGGATCGGCAGGTGATGCCAACGAGGGTTTAGAAAGACTGGTATACAATAATAAAACCCCTTTCGAAATGAAAGCCGTTAGGGCAATGTCTGATGGTTTTGAAGTGGAGTTTACCATGCCTGTTGATCGTAAATCGGCTGAAGATTTAGCTTCATATGATGCAGAAAGCTTTATTTACAAATATCACCCTGTGTATGGTTCACCTCCTGTAAACACAGAGAAATTAAAAATCTCTGGCGTTAAAGTTTCGGCAGATGGTTTAAAAGCCAGAATTATTGTACAAAACCTTCGTCAATATTATATTCATACCTTAACATTAGATGGTTTAAGATCTCAAGATGGTTTTTATTCTTTAGTTCATCCGGTAGCTTATTACACCTTGAACCAGATTCCTGATGGAAATAAACTTTCTGCCAGTGAAGTAAGTACCAAAAACTCGGCGGCACCAGTAAATGTCCCCGCTAAGAAAACAGCTGCACCAAAGGCAACAACTGGAAAAGCACCTGAAGCAAAAGGAGCGGCTACTCCGGCGAAGCCTACAACTACGGCTAAAGCACCTACCTTTAAAGAAGTTGAGGGTTTATTAACAAAAAATACTTGTCTGGCCTGCCACAATCAAACCAAAAGACAGATTGGCCCGCCATTCGTAGAAATTGCAAAACGTAAGTATTCAGCAGAGAAAATATTTCAGTTGATCCACAACCCACAACCACAAAATTGGCCGGGTTACTCCACAGAAATGCCTCCAATGCCGCAAGTAACTAAAGCAGAAGCTTTAAAAATTGCAGGATGGATAAATTCGTTAAATAAATAAGTGAGTTTAATTGTTAGGAAACGGTTGGTAGAAATACCAACCGTTTTTTTGTTATAAAAGAAATGGGGATTCCACTATTGCAGAATCCCCATCATCTAAATTAACGCTCTCATATACATAAACGCTATAAAAACGATTTATTGCATCAGTAGTGAATTTTTTTTCGTTTTTGCGATGTTTATCATTTAAACCTATTTTTACTTTATGGCTACTATAGATAAAACTCAACAAGATGCAGAAAAACTGACGGCTGCCGTGGCTGCAGTAAAATTTGTTAATGATGGTGATGTAGTAGGTTTAGGTACGGGATCTACCACGACTTTTGCCATTAAAGAATTAGGTAAACGTGTAAAAGATGGGCTAAAGATAAAAGCTGCTGCAAGTTCCATCCGAACAGAAGAACTCGCAAAATCTCTGGGCATCGAAATTCTTGATCTCGGGCATTTAAGCAAAATTGATATCAGTATCGATGGAGCCGACGAATTTACAGAATCACTCGATCTGATTAAAGGCGGAGGCGGGGCATTGTTTAGAGAAAAGATAATTGCCTCACTGAGTAGAAATGCCATTATCATTACCGATGCTTCTAAAAAAGTTAAAAAATTGGGTGCTTTTACTGTTCCTGTTGAGGTAATTCCATTGGCCTATCAATATGTTTTCGATCAGATTAATAAGCTTGGTGGAAAGGGTATATTAAGGTCTGTAGCTAACAAAACATTTATTACCGACAATGGTAACCTGATTATCGACGCCGATTTTGGCCTCATTGATGATCCTGCAAAACTATCTGCTAACCTGAACCAGATTAACGGATTATTGGCTCATGGATTATTCATTAACGTCACGTCAAAAGTAATTATGAGCGAAGGAACTGATATTATCATTTTCGAATGATAGCTGGTTCACTGGTTTATTAGTCATTGGTTTATTTGTGCCCCTCATTTCGTCATTGCTAGCAGGAATGATGACACAATCTTAAGAATTGAGATCATTTCTCTTAATTATCTTAACTTCTTCATGGTGATCCAAATTTTTAACATTAAGGAGCTAAGAAAATTAAGTTTTAATTCCGTCTTCTTAGTGTTTACGCAGCAAAACTGACATTTTCACCGATAAATCCCCCTTCCCTTAAATTCTCATAATTTTTTTACCGACAGTTTTATTTCACTCACCGATAAAACATCGCAACTGAGGGAAAAGCCATTCCCCGGCATTGGTATTCGTGATACATTTGAATCATAAAAACAAACAGTCATGGAAAATTTAATCAAAAAAAATCACGCAGATAAACAATTTGGTTTAGGTGTTTTAATCATAGCAATCGGTTCAGTGTTCTTGTTAAGAAACTCTGGTATAGATGTTCCATACTGGATATTGAAATGGCACACCATCATGTTAGGCGTAGGTTTGTGGATAGGTTACCGCAAAAACTTCCAGGGCAGCAGTTGGTTAGCCTTAACTATAATAGGTGGTTTATTCACCCTTAAAGCGATCACTATTTTTGATTTCGATCTGTCAAGAATCAGTACAGCTTTAATACTAATCGGATTAGGATTGTATGTAATTCTAAAACCTAAAAAAGTGCAAAACTTCGATCAGTATTTTGAAAAGAAACCAGTTGATTTTACTGATAAAGAAAACTAAAATTCTTAACTCCATCATATATCTTAAAAAGGGACATTTTTTAACAATGCCCCTTTTTTTATTTGAAACAAATGTGTCTAAAATGCATGATAGATTATTTAGCTACTTTACCTTCATTTCGACTGAAGTGAAGCGGAACGGAGAAATCTGTTCAAGAGATCCTTCGACTACTACCATTGATAGACTTTCAATAAAAAGCATCGTCATCTCCTGGAGCGCAGCGAAATGGAGAGATCTATCTAGGCAGATTTCTCCATTTCGCTGCGCTCCGCTACCATTGACAGACTCCAATAGGATGGTCGTCATTGCGAGAAACGAAGCAATCTTAATGCGCACGCTGGTAGCGATCGTTGTAAGATTGCTTCGTCGGCTGAAAGAGCCTTCTCGTAATGACGATTCTTCGCAGCCTACCACTGCAAAAAAAAAGCTTCTGTGTCATTTATATTGATTTTTATACAATTAATTATCCCTCAGAATGACAAACAAAAAAGAAACGGGGATTCCACCCTTAGGCAGTATCCCCGTCATCTAAATTAACGCTCTCACATACATAAACGCTGTAAATAAAATATATTGTGTGCAGCTTATTTTTTTTCTATAAATGAGTTAAACCTGCAAAACAGATACGGCTTTATGGTATTTGTTCCGGTACTCAATCGGTGTTAAACCTGTAATTTTTTTGAAAACATCTCTAAACGATTTTGTGTCTGTATAACCTACATCAAACATCACCTCAGTTATGTTTTTTCTGCTCGATTCGAAACTTCGCTTGGCAGCCTCAATTTTAACCCTTTGAATGTATTCGATTACTGTATTTTTGGTTGCACTTTTAAATCTCCGCTCAAAACTTCTTCTACCCAATGCCAGCATATCGGCCAGTTGATCTACCGTAATCCGATCCTGGTAATTGCCATCAATAAATTCCTGCGCCTTTTTGATTTTTGCATCTTCATGCCCCTTCTGTCCTTGAAACATCATAAAAGCCAGCTGACTCTCGCGGTCGATATCAATAGCGAAGTATTTTGCCGCTAAAATGGCGGTATCCCTATCTGTATGTTTTTCAACCAGGTATAAAAGCAAGTTCCAGTAAGAGTTTGCACCACCGCTAGAATATAAACCCTGTGCATCGGTAATAATACTACCATCAACCAGCTCTACTTCAGGAAACATCTCTCTAAACTGGTTGGCAAAAAGCCAATGCGTAGAACATTTCCGTCCATCTAACAAGCCGGTTGCAGCCAGTAAAAAAGCACCCATGCAGAGCGAAGCTACTTCTGCACCTTTAGCATGATGTTTTATAATCCAGGGTAGTAGATCCTGGTTAGCTTCCATCGCATAACCTATATTGCCGCTAATGGCTGGTACAAATATAAGATCGGTATGCTCAACCTCATGCAACAACTTATCAGCATGCACCGAAAAAAGGCTATTGTTCAACCTCACCTCTTTCGTCATCCCTATAAGCTCAACTTTAAAAAGCGGGAGTTTGCCCGATGCCTGTAAAAACTCGTTAACAGCGGTAAATAGATAGCGGGGATCTGCAATGGCTTCAATCACGGCAGTCTCTGGAATTAAGATAGATACATGTTTCATAATTCAAATATAACGAGGTTATTTGTCGTAAACAACCCCCGCAATTGTCGTTTCCACATATTTAGCTTGTTAATTTCTGCCCGTATGTTTGTGTTGTTAATCGTTTACAGTTGAATCTTTAAAGCGGTAATGCCGATAATGACAATGGAAGAGTATATTTTAAATGAGGATATTAAGGTAATGTGTATTACTGCCGAATCTTTCCCAAACGGAGTTTTAGCGGCACATCAAAAACTTCATGCCCTGTTTCCACTTGATAAGCAACGCAGGTATTTTGGAATAAGCAGGCCTAACGAAAAACGGGAGATCATTTATAAGGCTGCCGTCGAAGAAATAACAGCTGGCGAGGCTGAGAAATTTGATGTCGAAGCCTTTACCATAAAGAAAGGAACATTTATTAGTGAATTGATTCCCGATTTTATGAAAGATGTTAGCCAGATTGGGAAGACCTTTGAAAAATTGCTCAAACAGCCTAACATCGACCCAAACGGCTATTGCCTTGAAATGTATATTAATGAAACCGATGTGCGCTTAATGGTAGGCATCAAAAAATAAAATCAATTGGCAAGTATAAATTCATATCTCACTTTTAACGGCAACTGCCGTGAAGCAATGACTTTTTATCAGGATTGTTTGGGGGGAGAATTGACCCTCGAAACCATTGGAGGATCGGTTATTGTTGATAAAATGCCCAATATAATGAGGCGGAGTATTATGCATGCTGTTTTGGCTAAAGATGATTTGGTGATTATGGCAACAGATATGGTAGAAGAACGCGGATTAATTAAGGGAAATTCGATTGCTATGATGCTGAATTGTAATTCGGAAGAAGAGGCCCAGGCTTTTTACCGTAAACTTTCAGCAGGAGGGAAGGCCTCGCATCCATTACAGGAAACATTTTGGGGAGCACTTTTTGGCGATTTAACAGATCGCTTTGGGAATAACTGGTTAATAAACTACGATAAAAACAAATAAATATGAAGAAGCTAAAAACATGGTATTGGATTGCCACCATTATTTTTGCATTAATGATGATTATGGATGGCGTTGGCGGAATTACTCAACAGGAAGCAGGGAAAGAAGTGCTTAAACACCTCGGTTACCCGATGTATCTGCTCATCATTGTTGGCATTGCAAAACTGCTTGGGGCGGCATCCATCCTTCAAAATAAATTTAAAACCATTAAAGAATGGGCCTATGCAGGTTTTGCTATTAATTTTATTGGCGCCTTTGCCTCCAGGGCATTTGTTGGCGATGGCATATCGCTTTTAATCCCGCCACTTATTGCCCTGGTAATTATGTTTATCCCATACATTTTGTGGAAGAAACTGGCATCAAATGTTAAAATTAGTTAAAACTAAACGGCTAGTTTAGGTTGCGGCTTTTCAGAACCAAATATTGTTAACTTTGGGTATTGTAAACAACCAAACACAATACATGAACCATCATGATTTTTTAGATCCAGAAAAGGATTAATCATGAAGTCTCATTACCATTAAAACAAAACACGGATGAAAAAAAGCCTTTTATTTATAATTGCTTTATTATTTACAACTACAGCATTTTCTCAAAATGTGATCCAGCTGTTCAACGGTGCAAACGACTTTTTTAAACTGTTGCAGGAAGAGAAATTTAAAGATGCCCACGCTTTCTTTGATGATACTTTAAAAACGAAGTTAACGGAAGAAAGTTTAAAGAAACTTTGGGGAGATATTGGAACAAAATATGGAAAGGCAGAATCGTTAGATGCCGTTCAAAGTAAAGCTCAGGGCGAGTTTTTCGCAGTAACGGTAGAAGGTAAATTTGCCAACGGTGATCAGAACTTTATTTTAGGTTTTAATAAACAACAGAAAATTGTCGGAATCTTCCTCGCGCCATCTCGAAAAGCGGCCGCTTATTTAAAACCAACCTATGTTGATACCAGTTTATATAAAGAAAAGTCGGTATATATTGGTCCGGCAGGAAAACAATTGGCAGCAATTATCACCACGCCAAAAAATGCCAAAAATTTCCCTATAGTGGTTTTTGTACATGGCTCTGGTCCGGCAGATATGGATGAAACAGTTGGTGCGAATAAACCCTTTAAAGATTTGGCTGGTGGTTTAGCCTCCAAAGGCATTGCTTCTGTTCGTTATGTAAAACGGACCTTAATCTACCCTAATGAATTTAATAAAGCGTTTACAGTAAAAGAAGAGGTATTGGATGATGCAACTGCAGCTATTGCACTCGCAAAAACTGTTGTTGGCGCTAATCCTAAAGCTGTTTATGTATTCGGCCATAGTTTAGGCGGAATGCTGGCACCTAAAATGGCTACCATTACACCTGATTTAGCAGGAATTATTTTGGCAGCAACACCTGCCAGAAAACTAACAGATATTATTGTTGATCAGAATAAGTATATGTTCGATCAGGTTAACGATACAACAGCTGCCTTTAAAAAACAACTGGCAGATGCTTACGTGGAAATTGATAAAAGCAGAATTTCGCAGTTGGGAACTACCATAAAGCCTGATTCTTTAATTTTAGGACTGCCTGCAAAATATTGGACAGATTTAAATACCTACAATCAGGTTGCTGTAGCAAAAAGCCTTTCGAAACCGAAAATATACGTATTGCAGGGCGGTAATGATTTTCAGGTGGGCAAAGTAGATTTTGATTTATGGAATGCTGCCTTAAGTAAAAAGAAAAATGTGGTGCTTAAATTTTACCCAGACTTAAACCACCTGCTAAGTTCTCAAACCGAAAAGGGTACAATGGCCCAGTATCAAGCAGCGGTAAGCGTATCCGAAACTTTAGTTAACGATATTGCCTCATGGATTAAGGCCAAATAATACAAATTATCTAATCGATAAAGAATGAAGCTCCGATAAAAATTCGGAGCTTTTTTTTGTGCATTTGGTTTCTTTACATCCTGTATTCGCCTCATTAATTAACAAACAATTCAAAATATGAGCGGTTTAAGTTTAGAGCATTTCATCTTAAATCGTTTGTTATGGCAAAGAATAAAATCACTTTAAAAGGAATATGGGGCATTTTAAAAGCATCGTTTACAGGATTTAATGATCATAAAGTAACGAAACTTAGTGGCTCATTAGCCTATTATACGGTGTTTTCCATGGCGCCACTGCTCGTGGTTATTATTTCTTTGTGCGGTATATTTTTAGGGAGAGAAATAGCCGAAGGACAGGTTTATGCCCAGCTTGAGGGATTTTTAGGTAGAGAATCGGCCGTTTCCTTACAGCAGTTAATCAAGAATGCTTATTTGGATGGAAAAAGTACCATCGCTTTAATTATCGGTATCATAACCCTATTAATTGGGCCAACTACCGTTTTTGGCGATATTCAGGATTCTATTAATACCATATGGGGTTTAAAACCGAAGCCGAAAAGAGGGTGGGTGAAGCTGTTGCAAAACCGTTTCCTATCGTTTTCTGTAATTATCAGTTTAGGTTTTGTACTGCTGGTTTCGCTAGCGGTTACATCTGTACTCGATGCCTTTAGTGATCGCTTGCAGGCCCGTTTTGCCGAAATATCTGTTATAACCTGAGTTCGATAATTATTTGCTGAAAATTATATCTTATTTACGCCTAATCCCGCTTTATCGTCCTGCTGAATTTATTTCAGCATCTTTTTAGCGTGAAAGACCCTGAAATAAATTCAGGGTGACGACCGTCTTAACAGAAAACTTGATTAAAACGCCACAA
>NZ_JAUG01000029.1 GCF_000708285.2 Pedobacter borealis DSM 19626 | reverse complement strand
ATTGTCATCCTGTCCAAAGGACTCCTGTGGAGAGCCTGTCGAAGGACCTGTTTAAATGCCCTTCAAAGCATTTCGACAAACTCAACGTGACAAGTTCGAATGAAATCAGAACTTATGATACAACCTCTTTTTCATTTGTTCTTTGTTTCTTGTACTATGTTGCTTGCTATTACACTAGCACTATGCTCCTTAGCTCGCTAATTCAAATTGTTGTATGCCCAAAACTGCTTGCATTCGTTCAATTTCTAAACGTTCTTTATATTCAATTGGCGATTTTCCTATTATTTTTTTGAACATCCTAGAGAAATAGAATGGATCGTCATATCCTACTTTTTGAGCAATCTCTTTTACAATGAGATTGCTTTTAGTTAACAGTTGACAAGCATTTTGAATTTTTAACCTAATAAAGTAATCAATTGGAGAAAGGCCAGTTTTTTGCTTAAATAGCGTCGAATAATGCGATGAAGAATAATTAAATTCCTTCGCAATACTTTCAACTGTAAGTGACCTGTGAAGATTTTCTTTCATAAATGAAATGGATTGTTCCAATTGATCTTCATCCTTTTTTACGTTTCTGCTCTCCTTATTTAAGAATATTAATAAAGTAATTAAATGATATAAATTAAGATTGGCATAACCGATATTCTCTAAAGCGAAGCCATCAGCAAGACAAGAAAAAATCTTCTGAAACGCCTCGGGAATTTGATTACTAGAAAATAGCGGAGATGGCTTTTCAAACTGTTGTAAGTCTAAACTGTTTTTTAACTCGTCAGCCATAAGACCACTAAAACGCAACCATTGAATGCTCCAAAGGCTGTTCGGATCCGACTGAAAACTATGAAACTGAGTTGGTGATAAAATCATGAACTGATCGGCTTCCATTGGAAAGATTTCATTTCGCGTTTCACAATGCCCTTTTCCATTTTGGCAATAAACCAAGACATAATCAGGGCAGCTACTTTCGCTTAATCTGTAACGATTGTTAGCGTTAATAAAAAATCCGATTTCAGTAATGTAAAGCGCATTTTTGAAAAATTTGTTCTTAACGAGCTCTTGCATTACAGCTTTAGGGACGGTAATTTGGTTTTTTTCAAAGAAGTCATCTTCGGGGTTGATATTCTCCATGGTTTGGTTAATGAGGTTTGGTCGAATTAATAATACCCTAAATACGTGCTTTGATCACGAAAGAAATAAAAACTGACCATTACAAAACCACTACAAAACCACCAAATGATGTCATTTCACACTAATATTAGCACTACAAGATGATTAATAAAGAGAAATGAACGCTGAAGGTCTTGTTTTAGAGAATTTTCATTGAATATTGTTGGCTGTCCCATCCTGTTAAAATACTGTAAGTTAATGGTACTTATCCGACAGGTATTAAGCCTAGAGGTCGTAAACAATTTAAGAATAAGATAGTATCTAAGCTTGCAGATTTTGATGTACTGATGCCTGTTCCAATTGCGATAAGAATGTCACGAGATTCGTATCAGTCCCAGTTAAATTTAACTTTTTACGTAAACGGGTTCGTGCTATCTCAATTGATTTGGGACTAATGTTGGTAATGGCAGAGATTTCTTTAGTCGTTAGGTTTAGTTTTAAGAAAGCGCATAACCTTAATTCACTCGGACTAAGATCTGGGAATTTTTCGTTTAAAGTATTAAAGAAGTCGTTGTGAACATGCTGGAATCTAAGCTTAAATTCTTTCAAAAGCTCCGGTTGTAAATTGGATTGGAGATCAGTAATCACCTTTTGAACCTGTTGCTGTGATTCAGTGTTCATATTGCTTTTGATATCGACTAACTTTTCAGAGATTACATCGATCAGTTCGTTCTTTTGGACCAAATGTAATACTTGTGTGGTAAGCTCCTTGTCCTTTAATTCAATATCCTTTTCCAGATTTTGTTTTTCTAATTTTAAATGATTCTGCTCCAAATGTAGTCTTTTGGCCTTGTTTTTTTGTAGGAAGAAAAGAAGAGAAATAATGGCTAATGAAAGAACCAATGTAATGCCTATAAGCCAACTATACAGGTCTTTTTCACGTTGTTTGATCTTTTGTTGGTTTTGCACTCTGTCAAATTCAAATTGCATTTCCAACTGCGTTATTTTCCGAGTTCTGGCTTCGTTGAATAGACTGTCGTTAGCATTTTTATGAACTTCGATGGATTGTAAGGCGTCCTTGTATTTCCCTTGCTGCTTGTAAATATTGTACAGATAAAAAGAGGCCTGACTAATGACGCTTAGTGAGCCGGAGTCATTCTTTGTGGAGGTAATTTTTTTAAAATACTGTTCTGCGATAGCAAAGTTTTTTATACTATAATAATATTGGCCAAGCCTGAAATTCGAAGTAGCTAATCCAGTCAAATCGTTGGTCTTCTTTCTTATTTCCATCGCTTCAAGGTAACGCTGGAGTGCTAAGTCATTTTTGCCAAGATGCTGGTATACTTGTCCTTGATTATTTAGAATATTCGCAATATTCCCTTGATCATTTATTTGTTTGCTTAATTTAATAGCTTCATTTAAATAGACCATCGCCTTGCTATACTCTTTTATTTCTTTGTAAAGACTGCCGATATTATTAAGTACGCCTGCTTTTCTCGCGAAGTTAAGTTTGGTTTTTGCCTTCAGGTAGTCAAGCGCTTTAGTATATTTGGCAATGCCATTTTTGTAATCACTTTTGAAGACATAAATATTACCTGAGTTCACGTATGCAGAAACAAGCACATCTGGATCTGTATCCTTTTGGGCATTATTGATAACCTTAAAATAGTACTGGAGAGATTTTGGGAAGTTCTCCAAGTATAGATAGACAGTAGCTAAGTTTAGATTTGCCTTGTTTATCAGTGAATCCGATTTATTAATATTGGCTAGCTCCACCAATTCTTCTGCATAAGTTAATGCTAAAGCTGGGTTGGTTTTTGTATTTAATTTAATTAATTCCACTGTTATTTTAAACTGTTCCTCAACAGTGTTTGCTAATTTAAGTTGTGTTTTTAAGCTATCTTTTTTTGAGTTTTGTGCATTAGTGTTTAAAAAAAACAGCAAAGCGCACACGATAAAAACAATAGGTTTGTTTAATGAAATCTTCTTTTTTTTAGCTTGGAACGAACGAATTAAAAAGGTAACGATCACCGGATTGCGTTTTATAATTATAAAAGTACAAATCTTAAACGTATTTATTGCTCTGATTGAAACAATACTTCAGGTTCTTGCGAAACGCTTAATTATTTTTCAAAGCTACAGAGGTAGCTTGTCGAAATTAGATAAATGATTCTTTATTCGTGAAACTTCTAACAACCCGACAATTAAAGGAACAGAAATACACTATTGCAACCATAGGTTTATTGCTTTAATGTTGTTATTTTTAAGCTTGAACATAACAGATTTGGCAAAAAACTTGCGCCATATTTCACTGCCCATCCTGTCAAAAATGATTAAACAAATTGGCATCGTTTCTCTAAATTGTAACCTTGCAATTCACAACAAGCATCTGGTGGCGTCTTCTCGTAATTAATATAAATAATTATTTGTAAACAAACGTTTGTGCGGTGTTAGATGCTTTCTTTAATTTAGGTATTCATAGTTTAGGGGCAAGACAACTAACCAAATTTGTATTAAGCGCACAATAGATTTTTAATGTGTTAAAAGTTACGCCAATGCAGACCAAAATACATCAGTTTAATGAGGGTTTTGTGAATAATCAGTGGCGTAGCTGCTTTAAGTTTGGTATGAGTGCCTTAGACGATTGGAGCTTAAAACTACTTGATGCCAGTTCTATAATACAGCAAAGTTTTACGAACAATTTATTTAACCACAATTAAAACCCTTATATTTTGAACAGTAGCAAACCAAGCCAGCTCGCCCACCTACTAATTGGACTAGCTGTTTCATTGAACAGTTTTTCCTTAAGTGCTCAGGTAAAAAAAGATAACCTGCCCACGGGGGATGTAAAAACAACCCTAAACTGGCCACTCTCAACTATGCCTGGAAAGGCAAAGTCCAGTTTAATGAACAATCAGCTTACCTTAAGTAATCAATTAATTAAAGCAGATTGGTCCATTAAGAATGGTTCCTTGCAATTGATTAGTTTCACTGATTTGAAAAACGGCAAAACGCTCAACTTTGGTGGGATTTCTGCATACGGATTTGAAACCATTTCTTCAGGTATATTCAATGCAGGCGATTTTGTGGTGACTTCAAGGCCTCAGCTTGTTGCGTTGATGCCCAATGCAAAAGGCCCAAGAGTGGCAGATGGTATTGCAGGTAAGGCAATTCGCCTGACCTTGTTCAACCAAAAATCAAGAATTGTAATTAATTGGCAGGCAGAACTCCGTGATGGATCAAATTACATTAGGCAGGTATTTGCCATCAGTAGCAAAAAGGAGCTTGTCGATACAATTTCCGGGATATCGATGTTTCGTTTGCCAATTAAATATTTGCCTGCCAATTCTCTAGGAACTGTTCCGGGATCTCCATACAGCATCCCGTCCACGACTATTCTGGCAGCAATTGAACAGCCTGCCTATATAGCCAAAAGCGATCCGGGAGCCGAAAATGTAACTACACTTTTTATGCCCACGACATTATCGTTGAGCGCAACCGACCATTACCAAATTAGTACTATGATAGGTGTGTTTCCTGAACAACAGCGCCGCAGGACATTTCAGTATTACCTGGAACGGGAACGGGCTTCACCTTTTAGGCAATATTTGCATTACAATTCCTGGTATGACTTGGGCGGAGATCTTTCAGAAGAAAAGCTAATCAAGACGGCAAGAGCCTATCAAGCAGAATTGGTGCAAGAGCGAGGGATTAAATTGGATGGATTTGTGTTGGATGACGGATGGGACGATCCAAGTGTAGATCTGTGGAGCCCTGATCAAAAGAGATTTAACAATGGTTTTTCTGATTTGCAAAAAAAACTGGGCGATATTAAGATTGGTTTGTGGGTGTCGCCTTATGGAGGCTATGGCGGAAAAAAAGAACGTCTTGCTTGGGCCATTAAAAAAGGCGCATTACCAAAAAATGCTACCACTTTTGATATGGGCAATATAGGGTATTACAATCTATACAAACAAATCTGTGCAGATTTTATGGATAAATATGCAATCAATTATTTTAAATGGGATAATGCCGCACCATATGAAAACAGTGGAAGAACGTTTGGTAACTTAAAATCAACAGGACATTTTATGCGTTTATGCCAAGTTGCACAAGAACTGCATGCTAAAAACCCCAAATTGTTTATCAATACAACTGTGGGAACCTGGCCGTCCCCATTCTGGCTTAATTTCGTGGACTGTACGTGGCGTATGGGTGGAGCAGATGTCAGTTGGATTGGGAAGGGCGACAACAGGGAACGGGGTATGAATTACCGTGATGGGGAGATGTATAAAATGGTTGTGGAAAGGGCACCCTTATACCCAATTAATAGCATGATGGTGCACGGGGTAGTTCTAGGCCACTACTATCAGGCAAAAAAGACATCGGAAGCAGGCAATAACATGACCAATGAGTTTCGCAGTTATTTTGCACTAGGTACAAATTTACAGGAACTCTATTTATCGCCCGATTTGATGAATAAGAAGGCGTGGGACGACTTGGCAGAATGCATTAGATGGAGTAAGAAAAATGTTGGTACTTTAATCGACACCCATTGGGTACTAGGCGATCCAAATAAAGGTGAGCCTTATTGCTATGCCTCATGGCAAGACAATAAAGCAGTACTGTGTATGCGTAACCCAAGTGATCAGGAGCAAAAAATTACCATTGATATAGAAAATGCCTTTGAGTTACCTCCAAATGCGGCCAGGAAATATCAATTAAGGTCACCATACCAAGATCAGCGTATTAAAGCTATGGAAGCCACAGCGGGTAAACCTATAACTTTTGTATTGCAGCCTTTTGAGGTATTGGTATTTGATGCAGTAGCAAATGGGGTAAAGTGATTTTGACGAACAAACACAGAAAAGATACATAGCTGAAATCAAGTCTCTTAGAAACAGGACTGGAGCTTATAATAATTGGTTGCTATTTACGGCAATAGAAGAAGCTTGGCTATTAAGTGTTGGTGAAGAATTTTGTCCATTTTGTGATGGACTTAAGAAAGAATATGGTATAGAATATCAAAAAGCGCAGGTATATAACCTGCTAGGGGAAGTTGGGATTACTTTTGAAAAGAAACTTGGGCTGACAAGTAAAGTGTAGTTTTTTAATATACTTTCACCAAAAGTGACGAAGAACCAATTTCAGCGAAATCTCCAGTCTAACACCTATATTCTTTTTTTAAGTATTTGTTTTAAAAAAAAAAGGAAACACCACATTGTCGTGTTTCCTTAAGTGTAAGAGTAGAAAAGATCGCACAGTCGAATAACGATTTGATTTTTGGCGAAAATATTGTTGAAAATAAAAGCAAAGTTTTGCAGGATAGCTATAGGTTTACTGCTTGGCACAACCGTTGCATGGGTTGTTCTCAAAGTACCTCAATGCAAATTATCGCCCTATTGTGGTGGATAGCCCGCACTAATAAAAGCAATTTTTCTCTCCTAGATCTTCCCATGTACCAGATGCCGCTTTAAATTGCAATTTGAACCCTTTTTTGACATTTTGATCTTTTAAATAATATATGGTGAGTGGGTGATATCCTTCATCGAGTGTGACGCTCTTTTGGATAACTTCGCCAGTTTTATAATCAAAATCTGCATCGAGTAGATTAAACTGATGAAGCTTGACAAATGCGCTGTTATCTGAAATAAGCTTAAAAGTATATAATCCTCTTTTTGGTATTTTGATATAGGTTTTATACATAATCATCCCTTTGGCCGTTTTAATTTGAACAGGTGATTTGGTAGCTCCGGATTGATCAGCACGTTGAGCGTTTAATGATGGTATAAATGGAAAATCTCCTTTAAAAAATGACCATTTTAAACCTTTCTTCGCGTTTTTAGGCAAATCTATACCAGGTACCGGTGTATTATCATAAGGGCGGGATGCGTCTGGATCTGAAATTCTTAGCTGCAATACCTTCGCTTTCATGTTAGCTTGCAGCTTCTCGAAACCGTCCTGACCTGCCAGATTATTTTTTTCCTTTGGATCTTTTACTACGTTATAAATTTCAAACTGATCATCAGCTGATTTGATATCATACCGTACCCCTACAAAATCTCCCATTCTGATGAGCTGCATCTGATTACGTTTTCTGCCGGCATGCCCAGGTTCGAATTGATCGAAGCCTGGTGTATTGCCAGCCTCAAAATATTCACTGTATACCAAAGCTTTGTCCTGCTTTCCGATATTCGTCAATGAAGGAAGCAGGGAGACACCAGTAGTTCTTACAGGTGCAAAGGTTTTAGCGGCTCCTGCAAAGGTGGGCAGCCAGTCCGAGAGCATTGAGGGAGTGTTTACAACTTTGCCAGCAGGAATGCGCTTTGGCCAAACCACTAGGGCGGGCATACGCACCCCACCTTCCCAACAATCACGTTTTATACCATCAAAGGGGCCATAGCTACTGAAAAAAGTCGGTTTAACAGCTACAAAAGATTTTGGAAGATAAGATTCTATCGATGGGCCGTTGTCGGAGGTGAAAACAATTAGTGTATTATCATCAATTTTTAAATCTGATAGTAGCTTTCTGATATCGCCAACTGCATCATCCAGACGCCTTACCGCTGTTGCATATCTTTTATAGGTATCTGGCCATGGAACCTTCGGGGTATTTGGGTCTTTATCATCATCGTAAGTAGCATCTGCATAATCAGGATGGACATAACTATCAACATCTCCAGAGGCGGTATTGATCATCTTTCCCTTTTGACCGGTCCATTGCAGTCCTCCCTTTAGTCCCCCGCCTGTTGGATACCCTTGTGTCGGCAGTTCGAGTACTGCATGTGGTGCATCGTAAGCCAGATACATAAAAAAAGATTTTTTGTTCTGGTTCTTCTGCTCAAAATTTATAATGAAATCCTTTGCTTTTGCAGTCCATAAATCGGTAGTATAACACTTTTGTAACCCTTCGGAAACTTCTTTGTAGTTGGCCCAAATTTCTTTTTTGCCTCTATATGTACCTTCCACAGGATAGTGTTCATGTCCGTCTGCATGACGCATATATCCAAAGTAATCATCAAAACCTCTTTTTAAAGGATGGGCGGGCCAGTTTGGTTTTTGTTTTTCATCGGTTCCCTGTAAACCCCATTTCCCGATGGCAACAGTGGCATAACCTGCATTTTTTAATACCGTTGCTATCGTGTGGTTGTTTTCCAGAGCCTTATCGAATTGATTGTCCCGCACACTGGCATTGGCCTGGTTTACTCCGGTCATTAAAGATGCCCTTGATGGAGCACATACTGGGGCATTGGCATATTGCTGAGTTAATATGGCTCCTGATTTTGCCATTTGATCTAAATGGGGTGATAACAAAGCCGGAAGGCTTTTGACCTCTGGTTTTGAAATAGGACGCCGAGATCGCCATAGCCAAGGTCATCTACCAAAATGTAGATGATATTTGGTTTTTGCTGAGCATAAAGATCCACATTGAAAGAGAAAAAGGAGATAAAAAAGAAACTGAAGATCAGGATTTTGCTTTTACGGTTTTTCATATTTTAAAATAAAGGAACGAAAATAAAAAGGATTATAAATGTATGGGGAAAATTACCGCCCTAAATTTTAATGGGCGGTAATTACTGATAGTTGGGTTATTTCCATCCTGGATTTTGCACGATTTTTGGATTGAGAACAATTTGGTTCGATGGAACCGGGTATAGGTAATAACCTGAGTTCGATTGCATAACAACTACAAGTGATAACAACCTAAGTGCCGATTTTATTGATAACCGCATCGTGCTGTACATGCCGGAGAAAATGGTGGAAGAACTGGTCAATACAGATAAGGTAGGATTTAGTAACCTTAGCGGGCCTGTTAGTTTGCTGATAGAAAAGGACTTTACCTGCCTGGATAATGTAGAAGAAGACCAAAGCGACAATTACCCCAATCCCCATTTAAATAGTTAAGGTATGGAGAACGATAAAAAAGAACCTGCTGCAGAGAATCCCTATAAATTGTTAGGCCTTAAACTAACACCCGTGAAAACATGGGCCGCTGGCATACCGGCAGTAGTGGCCGCTTTCGGGGACCTAATTGAAGAAAAAACACTTTTAAGAGGCACCAGGGCATTATTTAAAATGAATCAGGCAGGCGGTTTCGACTGCCCGAGCTGTGCCTGGCCGGATCCGGATGATGAACGGTCTCCATTGGGAGAATATTGTGAAAATGGCGCAAAGGCGCTTGCCGAAGAGGCTACAACCAAAAGGGTTACTGCCGAATTTTTTAAGAAAAATTCTGTTTTTGACCTGGCAAAACTGGATGATTTCACCATAGGAAAAATGGGACGGTTAACCGAGCCAATGTACCTGCCACAGGGGGGCACCCACTATCAACCTATCACCTGGGATGATGCATTCTCAAAAATTGCAGCCCATCTGAATGCATTGGAAACCCCAGATGAGGCGACATTTTATACCTCGGGAAGAACGAGTAATGAAGCATCATTTCTTTACCAGTTATTTGCAAAAGAATATGGGACCAACAATATGCCCGATTGCTCCAATATGTGCCATGAAACATCAGGTACTGCACTACGCCCAACAATTGGTATTGGAAAGGGAACCGTAAAGCTCGAAGATTTCTACGATACCGATGTAGTAGTGATCGTCGGCCAGAATCCGGGGACCAATGCACCGAGGATGATGAGTGCCCTCGCAAAATGTAAAAAGAATGGTGGTAAGATTATTGCCATAAACCCCTTGCCTGAAGCGGGATTAATGGGGTTCCGTAACCCTCAGGAGGTAAGTGGTGTGCTAGGGAATGGCGGAAAACTCGCTGATATTTACCTGCCTGTAAAAATAAATGGCGATATGGCCCTTTTAAAAGCGATTGAACTGCTTCTGCTTGAATTTGAAAGGAAATCTCCAGGGGCGGTATTCGATCATGATTTTATCGCCGAAAAAACAGTTGGCTATGGCGCTTTTATCAAACAGTTCGAAACCTATAAGTTAGCAGAACTTGCAAAGGAATCTGGTGTTTCTACTGCGTTGATTTACGATGCTGCACAAATGCTGGCATTTAAAAAATGAATTATTATCTGCTGGGGAATGGGGATCACACAGCAGCCCAATGGTGTAGATATGATTAAGGAAATGCTCAACATCTTGTTGTTAAAAGGTAGTATTGGTAAGCCCGGGGCAGGTGTTTGTCCTGTTCGTGGACACAGTAATGTTCAGGGAAACAGGACCATGATGATTGATGAAAAACCTACAGATGCTCAACTAGACCGTCTTCAGGATTTTTATGGCTTTAATCCTCCCCGTAAACATGGCTATGATGTGGTGAGGACAATAAAAGCCATGCATGAAGGAAAACTCAAAGTCTTATTCTGCTTGGGAGGGAACTTTCTATCTGCAACACCAGATACAAACTATACCGCCAATGCGGTACGAAAACTTAATTTAATCGTTTCTGTATCTACAAAACTGAACCGTAGCCACCTGGTTCATGGAAAGGAATCCATCATACTGCCAACACTATCCCGGAGCGATATTGATATGGTAAATGGTGTGCATCAGTTTATCACTACAGAAAACTCGATGGGGGTAGTGCAGTCATCAAAGGGAATGCTGAAACCGGTATCAGACAATCTAATTAATGAAACACAGATTGTATGCCGTATGGCGATGGCAACTTTAGGCGATAAATCGGTCATCAACTGGAAACGTTACGCAGAAAGTTACGATGCTGTAAGGGACGACATCGAAAAATGTATCCCCGGTTTGAAAACTACAATGAAAAGGTTAGGCGTAAAGAAGGATTTTATCTGCCTAATCTCGCAAGGGACGGGAAATTTATTACAAAGGATTTTGGAGAAAAAGCACCGTTTACATTAACCAGCCTGCCTGAAAATAATCTAGAAGATGGAGAATATATGATGGCTACAACTCGTACACACGACCAGTTTAATACCACCATCTATGGGCTTGATGACCGGTACCGGGGCATAAAGAATGAACGTAGGGTAGTGTTTATGAACCAGAATGACATTGATGGTGCAGGGTTGAAAGCTGGCGATAAAGTAGATTTATTCAACTATGATGATGGAATAGAGCGGATAGCACCATTGTTTATTATTGTTTCCTATCAGATTCCTGAAAAAAATGCGGTTACCTACTTCCCGGAAACAAATGTCCTGGTAGGGATCAACAATGTAGTGAAAGAAAGCAATATGCCCGCATCGAAATATGTAAAGATCAGGATTAAAAAACATGACCCCGGGATATATGAAAGAGTGAAAAAACTGGAACAGACTGTTCAGCTATAAACTGAAAATAGACAGGAGCGACCACGTTATAAATTTTGCGTTATTTACATTTCGTCTTTCAACTGATGATCCATTTCGCTGCAGGCTGATTGCATGGTGTTTCAGAGGCGAGGCCTTTTTTATGTCTCATCTTCTAGCTAAAATTTAACTGCTTTCCTTTATCTTTGCCGCGAATTTAATATTCCCAATTGTGATTAATGTAAACAATATCTCCGTTTCATTTGGCGGAACCACCCTTTTTAGCGACGTAACCTTTTCGATAAACGAGAACGATAAAATCGCCTTAATGGGTAAAAATGGTGCAGGCAAGTCGACCATTCTAAAAATCATTGCTGATGTAGCTAAGCCTACATCTGGTAGCGTAACAGGTCCGAAAGAAGCTGTGATTGCGTATTTGCCACAACATTTGCTTACTCATGACAATGTTACTGTTTTTGAGGAAACCATGAAAGCTTTTGCAGCGGTAAACCAGATGCAAAAAGAGCTTGATGAGCTGAATGAACAACTGACTATCCGTACCGATTACGAAAGTGACGATTATATGAAGCTTATCGAGCGGGTATCTGAATTAAGTGAGCAATTTTATTCTATCGAAGAAACCAATTACGATGCAGAAGTAGAGAAAGTATTAAAAGGTTTGGGTTTCGAGCGTAAAGACTTTACCCGCCAAACTTCTGAGTTTTCGGGTGGATGGCGCATGCGTATCGAGTTGGCCAAAATTTTATTAAAGAAACCTGATCTTATCTTACTGGATGAGCCTACCAACCACATGGATATCGAAAGTATTCAATGGTTGGAAGATTTTCTGATCAATTCGGCAAAAGCCGTGATGGTAATCTCGCACGATCGTACCTTTGTAGATAACATTACCAATCGTACTATTGAGGTAACCATGGGCAGAATATATGATTATAAAGCCAAATACACCCATTACCTCCAGCTGCGTGCCGAGCGTCGTGTACACCAGTTGAAAGCTTACGAAGAACAACAACGTTTTATTGCCGACAACCAGGAATTTATCGATCGCTTTAGAGGGACCTATTCTAAAACTTTACAGGTGCAATCGCGTGTAAAAATGCTCGAGAAACTTGAAGTAATTGAGATCGATGAAGTGGATAATTCAGCGTTGCGGTTAAAATTTCCACCGTCACCACGTTCAGGTCAGTATCCGGTAATGGTAGAAGAGCTGACTAAAACTTACGGCGATCATGTTGTTTTTGAAAAAGCATCTATGGTGATCGAACGAGGAGAAAAAGTGGCTTTTGTTGGTAAAAACGGCGAAGGTAAATCGACTATGATTAAAGCCATTATGGGTGAAATTGATTTCGAAGGTGGTTTAAAAGTAGGTCACAATGCTAAGATTGGCTATTTTGCGCAAAATCAGGCCGCATTATTGGATGAAAACCTAACGGTATTCGAAACCATTGATCAAATTCCGTTAAGCGACGGCTCAATAAAAATCAAAGACCTTTTAGGCGCCTTTATGTTTAGTGGCGATGATACCACAAAAAAGGTTAAGGTACTTTCTGGTGGCGAGAAAACCCGTTTGGCCATGATTAAATTGTTGTTAGAACCCGTAAATGTATTGATCCTGGATGAGCCAACCAATCATTTGGACATGAAGACCAAAGACATTATTAAAGATGCATTAAAAGATTTTGATGGTACCTTGATTTTGGTATCGCACGACCGTGATTTCTTAGATGGATTAGCACAAAAAGTGTTTGAATTTGGCAATAAACGCGTTCGTGAACACTTTGAAAATATTAAAGGGTTCTTAGCTTATAAGAAAATGAATAGCCTGAAGGAAATAGAGCAAAGTTAAACAAGCACCGCGGTCGTCAGTCTGTCCAAAGGACTCCTGTGGAGAGCGTAGTCGAAGACTTCTTAAGATTGATAAATCGCAAATAAATGCCCTTCGACTACACTACCATTGACAAGACTCCCATGGAATGATCGTCATCTCGACCGAAGCACTGCGGAGTGTTCCAAAGGAACTCCTTCGGAGGAGAGATCTTTGAACTATGTTATTGAAGTCAAATTTAAAGATCTCTCCGCTACGGTCGAGATGACGATACTTCTAATCAACTCACCTCTTTAAAATTCTTCAGTCTTAATATTCATTTTTATACCATAAATTATCCCTCAGGGTGACATCTTTTGCGATTTATCTCTTAACTTAATGAGATTGACAAAATTATTGGCCAGCATGATTTACTTTTAAAGCCCAAGCTCCTATCATTTATTGAACTGAGGATGGAACAAGAGCAACAATTTCTTCTTCTGTGACTCCCACCTGGCTAACATCTGTTTGGGTGGCAGCAAAACGATCGATAGTCAAATTTGGTGCTTTGCCCATAACCAGCGTATGGCGATTGGTATTGCCTTTGAGTTTTAATGTACTTTTGTCGAGAATTTCAGTATATAGGCCCTCACTACTGGTATTGATGTCGGCAAAGGCATTTCCCTTAAGAATGATCTGAAGAAATTTAGGGCTGAGCTTTGCTTCTGTTTTTACAACAGCATTTTGATCAGCCTCAATGCGGTAAATATCATTTACATAAATAACAAGTTTACATTTTTCATTATCGATATCGGTAATGCGTAGCACCTCGCCCTGCTGGATAACTTTCACATTTCCAGTGTTATCATCTGCAAAAGATATTCCAATCGCGGGCCGCTGTACCAGCATCACCTCTACATTTCCCTTTATCACAATCCTTCTAAAGTTTTGAATCTTGTAAAGCATCGTTGTGTTTTTTTCTGTAGCCCTTAAGTTGTTTGGAAGGGCAGCCGTTAAAGTAATTACTGCTAATGCAGTAACGATTAGCGTTTTAATTGAAGTTTTCATCGTGTTTTTTATTTAAATGTTAAAATTTATTAAGCTTATGGTGGTGCACTATTTAAAACCAGCTTGTACCAACATTATTCAGTTTCGTGGTTAACCAAGCGGGTGCCAAAAAGTAAATGTCACCTTAATCGCTTGGTAAGGGTTGTTTTTGCTTATTACCCGTTTAGGTATGTTCATTTCCGAACAGTAGTTGTGCGGCAGCGAACAGTTTTTACGTATTAGCAGGTAATTGCTGTTTCAATTGTTTATTAGGGCACATGTAAGATTATATTCATTATTTTAGTAAAAAGTTAAGGTATATTGAATCAGTCGTTTTGAATAGAAATCACGATGTCAGTAAAAATTAATCGGCAAACACAGCAGAAACTTCAGCAGTTATTGGTCATTATCCTGGCTTGGCCGATGGCTGGAATGGTAATTGCCATTTTTGAAGACCTTGTGCTGCATACCCGAAATTCTTTAGGGCCAGCGCCTGGTTATACCTTAATTTCTTCAATCCTATTAAATGCCGTTATTGGCCTTTTTGGAGCACTGCTGGGCGGGAGTTTGCTCGTGTTTTTTGTAAATGTAAAATATAACGATAAGCCCTATGGTTATACCCTCTTAATTGTAGCTGGATCGTTTTTAGGCGTTATTTTGATTGTGAACGAGATACTGAGCCTCTATGAACTGGGCGATTCGAAAAGATTTTTAAAAAACGGATTGGTATGGGCCTTTGTGGTTTCCATAACGCAGTTGCTGTTGCAGATAAACAGTAAGTTTGGGCAAGGTATTTTCTGGGATATTATCAGTGGAAAATACAATACACCTAAAGAAGAATCACGGATATTTATGTTTCTCGACTTAAATTCATCAACCTCCATCGCCGAAAGCCTCGGAGATAAAAAATACCACGAATTATTAAAAGATATCTTTATCGATATTACCAATCCTATTTTAGAAAATAGGGGAGAAATATACCAATATGTGGGCGACGAAGTAGTAATTGCCTGGCGTTATGATGAAGGATTAAGAAACAATAAATGCATCAATTGTTTTTTTGATATCAAAGCGCATCTGTTACTTCTGAAGGGTAAGTACATTGGAAAGTATGGTTTACTGCCTGCTTTTAAAGCAGGTATTCATTGCGGAAAGATTATAGCAGGCGAAGTGGGGATTATAAAACGCGATATTACCTACTCTGGAGATGTACTGAATACCACTTCAAGAATTCAGAATATGTGCAAGGAGTTTAACCAGGAGATGCTGGTATCGATAGCGCTAATTGAAGAACTACAGTTAACAGATCGTTATACCACGCAAATGTTAGGTGCAATTAAGCTCCGCGGAAAAGAAAAAGAAATGCAGCTCGTAGCTGTACAGCCTGTTTAATGCACCCCAAGCTTAGAATTGTATTTCCTGCTCATTTCACACTCCATAAAAACCGATCGATGAATATCTGTGTGATTGCCATACCAGAAGCATGACTGAATAGCAAATAGCTTTAAACCATAGAACATTTCATAAAATAATATACAAAAATTAATTATAGAATAGCCCTCGTATTTTGTCTTATTTCTCGTACTGTTAATATTTTTTTGATCGGTAATGCCGCTATTTATTTTTTTTTAAAGCATTCAGGCTTACTTAAAACGATTTATACGTGCTGTAGACGGTTATTATCTTTTATGATAATAATTTATCTGCACCTAGGCATTCAATATGGTAGTGTACCATATATTACCGATGCGATAGAAACGGTAGATGATTTGAAAAATCTGGCCAATTATCCTAAAATACCGTTTGATCAGCTCTTGGATAAATTAATTGCCTTTAACGAAAGCCTGCCTTATAAAGAACCTTATGCTTATCCTACAGGCACATCATTATTGGTAACCATTGATGGAAATTATACTCAAAAACTGTTTGCATCAAAGGCTTTCCTGCTGGGCGATCTTTACTTGTGGAAAGGCAATTATATTAAAGCAGCAGAAAATTATGCCAAGCTGATGAATGCTGAAAATGGCAATGCGAATGATAACTTTAGGTTTAACTTTTACAAAATCAATAACTCCGGTGATGTGGCTTATGCCAATTTAGCCGTTCTATTTAGTAGAAGTGGGCAAGATGCCAGTAGTTTGATAAACAGTTTAGATGCAGGCTGGCGGGCTATTTTTGCCTTGCCAACCACCTCGAGCCCATGGAGCACCGAGTGGTTATGGGCCATGCCTTATAATACCGCCTTTAAACCTGTAAACCCAATGATTGATTTGTGTTCGCCGCTTAAAAGCTATCAGATAAAACCTTCGCAGGCTATAAAAGACTTGTGGAATAGCCAGGTTACCACTAGCGGTGTTCCTTTCGATCCGAGGAGCAAATTATCGTTCAATGCTTCGGCCATGGGCGATGAAATTACCAAACTAACCGATAACGGCGGTAAGTGGGGCATTTACAGGGCGCCATTGTTACACCTTCGTTTTTCGGAGGCAGCCAATAGAGATGGACAGACCAAATTGGGCTGGGCATTGTTAAACACGGGGATCAGGAATACCTATTACGTAGGTACCATTACTGCCGGTGCACAGGCCCCGGTTTCGGTAGCTGAATTAAATACGATGATTACTCCTTATCCGCAAACCTCACCTTATTATTTCGATGCCAGAAAAAATAACGATGTTTCGGGTACCTGGTACCGTAACTGTGGCATTAGAGGTAGGGCAGTAGTAAACGCTATTGATATAAGTTACCAAACGGATATGATTGGCTTAGAAGGCAAATTAATTGATGAGGCCGCATTGGAACTTGCTTTTGAAGGTAACCGCTGGCCTGATTTGGTCCGTATTGCCCGCAGACAGAACAACCCAGCCTTTTTAGCAGATCGCATTTACCAAAAGCTGTTAAAAGCAGGTAACCCTAATGCAAGCCTCGCCAGGCAAAAATTAATGGATCCGGCCAATTGGTATTTGCCATTTGATTGGAAATAAAAGTTTGTAATGAAGCTGTATCGTACCTTAGATTAAATCTCCTCAGATTATCGTCATTGCGAGAAGGCTTTTTCAGCCGACGAAGCAATCTTACAACGATCGCTACCAGCGTGCGCATTAAGATTGCTTCGTTCCTCGCAATGACGACCTTTTTATGGTAGCCTGTCGAAGGACTAGGTTAAATAACCTTGGCAGGGCGTTTCGACAAGCTCTCCGTAGGAGTCCTTTGGACAACGTGACAATACGAATCGAAATTAACTTTATGATACAACCCTCTTATTGCTATTAAAAAGCTTCGAGGCCCAAAATCTGTGCCTTGTACGCTGCCGGGAGAATTAAGTTTCTTAACGGTTTGTTCACCCTCAGTTTCCTACTTATTTTGTATAAAGTAAGTATTGGTTTAATGGGTTTTCCTTCCCCCAGTTTAAGCAATTCATTCACTTTAGGTGGAACGATGAGTGCTTGTATTTTTCGCATTAATAAATACCTCAGCGCACCCAGGTGTTTTTTGTACTGATCATAAAGATCATGAGAAAAGCAGCTATAAATTAAATTTTCCTGTAGCTGTTGTTCATGCATCATCTGCCAGGCCGCAAAATTACCAGGAAGTCCATTTATTTTCATGCGGCATCCAACTTGATAGAAAGTAGTAAATATTTCTTCCTTTTCTGTTAAAGTGAGTTTTCTTTCCAGTACTTCGAAAGCACGGATTGAATAGTCAATCAGCATAAATAATACATCTCTATAGGCCCAATCTGGAATTTTAGCGTTTCTTCCAGCTTCAACATGCTGATGGATCATGGTAATCTGATCTATCGCTGCATTGGCTCCAGTTAAAGTGGAAAATACGATTTTTTGCGCATAAGCAACCGTAGAAAATAATCTTCCCAGCGGATCTTTAGGCAGTTTACCCGTAAAATACAACCAATCAACAGCTTTATTCAGGCTAAACTCTGCTGCGGCGCCAGCAAAAATAAAAAGAACAACATCTGTATTGCCCCATATTTTCCTTACGATAGAATGTTTGTCTACAAAGTCCATAATCCATAATGCTTTTCTAATATTTCAATTTTTTTGATGTTGATACGACATCGTATCAGCGGGATAATACCGATGATGCCGAAAGAACAGTCTATCATTTGCCAAAATACCGGAATGTGGCGGATACTCCCGGCAATTAACGCCAATGGAACAATCGCGATACAACAGATGATACCAAAGTCGATTATCCATTTGTTTTTGATAGGATCTTTTAGTGGGCCGATAAAAAGCACGGCCAGCATAATATGTGCAAAAGCCAGCCAATCGGTACCATAACTTAAAAATGGATAGTGCAGGTTGGTATTTTTAAGAGCTTTATAAACCGCTCCAAGCCAGATTTGTAGACTGCTTGGTAAAAATGCACTCTGTTTAACCAGATAGACCATTTCGGTTTCTAACGGAAAAGCTGTTAATCCGCTTATTGTCAGTCCTACAATGATTGTGCAGACGTATATTTTTGAATGTAGTCTTAATTTTTGTTCTTCCGTATTCATGACTTGCGAGTTAAATAATGTTGATTTGCAAGTAATTGTAAGCCTGCTGATAACACAGTAAAACCAAAAGACAACACTTTGTGCTAAAGCATTGAGGAGCTAGTAAGCTTGATGGGATAAATTGCTTCATATTTCTATGTTTTATAAAGTGCTTTGTGTTTCAAAGTAAATGTTAAAAATTGAATATTCCAAAAAAAAGTTAAAGATTTTGATAAGAACCTCGGTTTGATTATTAATATTGCTTTAAAGGTCTACTGAAGACATTTTTCGTTCATAGCCGTCACCCTGAATTTATTTCAGGGTCTATCTAGCAGGAAAGATGCTGACCACGAAGTAGCTATTAGGCCTTTTAAAACAATGAAAACTACTAATAAAATAAATTTAGCATGACGATCGCGTTAGTTTCACAGGCTTAAAATTAGTCAGTGTGAATAAATATTAACCGAACTGAGGTTAAGAGGATTTTTTTGTCTTGTAGTGAGATTGGAAATAGGGAGTCAGTTGCACTTAAAGATTGTGGAATAGTAGGTTATTTGCCATAGATTTGCACAAGGTAACTTTATGTTTTAAAAAGCAAAAGAGCCAGCATCGCGCTGGCGCTCTTGTTATCATTAACTAAACTAAATCAACGCAGTGCTGCTAGCAGTTGTTTCATTTGTTAGACAAATATCTGTCGCATTGACAATTAAAACGAAGGTGGCTGATAAATACGGGAAATGTCCTGTTGGATAGGCTTTTTCGGAATTTAATTCTGTTGGTAGTTTTAATTGTACTTTTTTCCAAAACTTCGTTCTTTTTTTTGTGCTTCGCCTAAGGGTTTAATGGAGCGTATTTTATATATTTGGATATTCATTATAAACTAAGCCTAGAAAAGAGATAAATAGACTACCACTATAATGGAATTATACAGCCCTGACCAAACAGACAGAGATATTTTAACACTATTACAAAAGGATGCAAGGCTAACCTATAAGGAATTGGCTGCTATGCTGCATCTTTCAAAATCGCCCATTCAGGAACGTGTAAAACGCTTAGAACGTTTAGGGTTTATTTCTTCGGTAGTGGCATTAATCGATCCCAATAAATTTGAGAACTGTATGATATCCTATTTACAGGTTCAGCTTACCAATCATTCGGTTAATACCTTCAAATTATTTCAGCAGGAGGTAAGTAAACTCGATGAAGTACTGGAATGTTACCATACTACAGGTGGCTTTGATTTTATGTTAAAAGTTGTTGCAAGAAATATGATCGCTTATAACGATTTTTTAATTAATAAATTCGGCCGTTTGGATAATATAGGTACCCTTAATAGCTCGCTTGTAATTACGCAGGCTAAACGCGAAACTGCTTTTCCTGTATAGAAAAATGATTAAACTTATAAGCAAAAAAGTACTCTGGATTTAAAGTCGGGGTGCTTTTTTTGTTTTATAACAGGGTATATTCTCTAAGGTGTGTTGCAGAAGTCAGATATTTGTTACGGATAAAATCCTCCTGAATATTTACTTTTGTTACGATATTGGGTATTCGTTTACGGTTTATTGATCATATCCACCAATATTTTAGAATTGAAATCAAATTAACACCATAATTAATCAACTATGTCGAATCGAAACAACGCAGCCGATACTACTGGAGCCTTAACAGATGCTGGGATAAGCCCAGATAAGAAAACATTTTTACAATCACTCACAGAAGATTGGTGGGCTGTTATATTGGGAACAATTATTATTGCCACTGTACTTTATTTAACCAACAATGGTACTGTAATAAGTTTACCTGCATTTAAATGGGCAACCAGTGAAGACCTTTTGGGTAAAATATTATCAGCATCCAACTTATTGTTAATTGTTGAAATGGGGGCAGTTTTTCTGGCCTTAGCTTCGGTAGCGATAGGTTTATCTGGAGGCAGTGTTGCGCGGTTTGCTGGCGGTTTTGCACTCATCTATTTTTTAGCTATCGTTTCTTTTATTATCGGAGGCAATAAAAGTGTATCCTATTTTGGGTTAGAATATGTGGTATTTGCACTGCTTATCGGTATCGCATTGGGCAACCTGATCAAGTTGCCATCTTGGCTAAAAGAAGCAGTACGGTCTGAGTTTTATATTAAAACAGGTTTGGTGATATTAGGAACCACTATTTTATCGGCCGATCTGATCAAAGCTGGTTTACCTGGTATAATACAGGCCGTTATTGTTGTTACCGTAGTTTGGTTTTTTTCGATGTGGCTAAGCCGCAAGTTAAAAGTAGATGATGAATTTGGTGTAATATTGGCCTCAGCCGTATCTATTTGTGGTGTTTCTGCAGCAATTGTTGCTGCAGGCGCTATTAATGGAGATAAACGTAAATTATCTTACGTAACCACGCTGGTATTGATTATGGCTATCCCGATGATGATTATTCTACCTTGGGCGGTAAAGTATTTTCATATACCTGAGGTGATTGGTGGGGCATGGCTGGGTGGTACCTTAGATACAACGGCAACCGTTACTGCTGCAGGCGATTTGGTTGGACCAATAGCCGTTAAAGCAGGTGTTATTGCCAAGTTTTCGCAAAATGTTTTTATTGGTGTTGCTGCCTTTTTTATAGCTATATGGTGGGCCTATAAAAAACCTAAAAGTGAAGATGGTATACCCTTCAAAGCAGAACGCCCGGGGTTGAAAATTGTGTGGGAGCGATTCCCGAAATTTGTACTGGGTTTTGTTGCAGCATCTTTAGTGTTTTCTTTTCTGTTATCTCCCACAACTGCAAAAAGTGTTGGACCAACCTTAAACGGCTTACGTACAGTGTGGTTTGCAATCGCTTTTATTTCAATCGGTATGGAAGCTAAATTTTCATCACTGGTAAAACTTCAGGGCGGTAAACCCGCATTTACATTTGTTACAGCACAAATATTTAACATATTCTGGACCCTCTTATGGTCGTATGTTTTATTTGGCGGATATCTATTTCCTATACCTGATTTTAAATAGGTGAGGAATTGGGTTTTACGCTATCATTCACAGATTCCTATAGGAAGGTCGTCATTGCGAGGAACGAAGATAACCGAACGATTGAGCTCATGAATGCCTTTAAAAACATATGCAAAAATGAATAATCTTAATGCGCAAGACGCCTTTACCCCAAAAACGTTGCAGTAGAAATGCCGCTATTATACCAACACAGCTAGATTGTCGACGAACTGGATTTAAAAACTGCCCAATGGCAGAAGTTATTTTTGTATCCGATCAATATGACCTTCTGTTTGTTCAGTTTTCTTCGGAATCTGTGATTTTGCTGATACAAAACTTAATGATTAGATTTTATATTCTCTTTAAGGGAGAATTCTTTGACATTCACCAGCAAGTTGTTCAGTTAATTAGGAGAAGGGGAGCTTGAGACTTCATTTTTTGACCAAACCGTTTAAATAACAATATGAGAAGTACAAAATTTAGTTATCTGGCTTTTTTTATCTGCCTGGTCTATATCGGTTTTTGTGGTTTTGTTTCTGAACAGGTATATCCGCGTTTAGGGATTGTATCTGGTTTAGCACAGGATAGTTTAGCTTATGCCTCTGGTTTTAAAATGATTAGCGAATCTGTTCCGAAGATGCTTTCACCTGCATTAACAGATGATCAGTTTCGTGCCAACGTGATAAAGGTTAAAGCTGCAAAATGTAAAGTATTAACCTGTAACCTTTTCTATCCGGCGAGTATAAAAATAGCTGGCCCAGAGGTAGATGAAGCGAAGGTTTTAACTTATACCGAAACTGTTCTTTCAAGAGCTCAACAAGCAGGGATCAAGTTTATTGTTTTGGGTAGCTTGGGTGCAAGGAGCATTCCGGCTGATTATAATGTCGTTAAGGCAAAATCAGATTTTATTAGCCTGGGCAAAAAACTAGCGCAAATTGCCGGGAAATATAAGGTTACAATTTTGCTGGAAAATCTCGAAACCACCGAAACTAACTTCATCACCTCGTTAAAGTCAGCTGCAGAAATTGTAAGGGAGATTGATCATCCAAATTTCAGGCTTAATGCTGATATATTTCACATGATGCGTGAAGGAGAGTCCCCAAATGAAATTATTGTGGCCGGAACATTAATTGCATTTTCTGAGGTTGCCGAAAAACAAAACAGGTCGTTGCCAGGTGTTATGGGCGACGATTTTAAGCCTTATTTAAGAGCCTTGCACAAAATAAACTATAATGGTTTCATCTTTATGGAAGGAAGTATCAAAAATGCTACTGTAGAAATGCCGCTTGCTTTCAAATATCTTTCTGCTCAGATTGCAGAAGTGTATTCTGAAAAGAAAGCAGATTAATTATTGTTCTTTTCTATTGAAATAAGATATATAAATGCTGTTATTTCGACAATAATACCGGCAATTGCACATTTGATTTTTCTGCAGCCTTATCAATATTTGGTAAACGCATTTTTGCAACGTTGGTCTCGACGGTTAAAGATGGATTTTCACTTTTAGTAAATGCAGCTATGTCTCTTACAGTGCTCGATAACATTTTAAGTGTAAGCATAAATTGACGGTCGATATTCCTGATCTTCTGAAAATCTACATTTGGATTAAAATGTTCGGTATTCGACCGCTCACTTTGATTAAACTGGATGCTGTCTAAAAGAACCAATTTGCCTGTAATCTGGTTCAATGCTTCGTCCGAAAGATTTAGTCCTTGTATGCCTATTACCCTATTGTTTTTTATATAATAATCTAATCCATTAAAGCTAATGAGGGTTAAGTTATTCCTGTTGATGATGTATTCTGCCTTTGGAAGGCTATTTTTCGAACGGTTTTTATTATATGCACTGCGCTGAGCAGCTAAACGTTCAATCATATCGTTTCCGTTCAATCTATCTGCATTTTCGAAAATATCAGCTTGTTTTGTTGGCTTGTTTTGAGCAAGAACATGAATTGATAAGCAAGATAATGTGGTAATTAAAAAAAATATTAGAGCGGGTGATTTGATACTTTTCATGCCGCAAAGATACATGTATAATTGCTAAAATTAAATTTTTTGTATGTTTGGTATTACGTTTTTAAGGTGTTTTTTATTTTTTTTAATGATAAAAGTCAATTTTTTATTTAACAGGTATTTAATAATTAAAAAACACGCGCAATTCTTTGGCTTAGCAGATTGAATTTTTATGGAGAAGAATTCGCAATTAAGTTTTTAATTCTGTGCTTTTTTGTGCTTAAGAAATAGTTCTATACTTTTGGTTTCGCGATACATAGTATTACCTCATTATTGATGATCGAACTCGACTTTTTCTTTAATCTGCCTAATGGCGATATCATGCATTTTCAGCTTATCCAGCTTTCGAGAGGTGAGCTGTGGACTGTTCTTGACCATAAACAGGTATTGGGAAGGATAGCAAAAGAAGATGGAAAGTGGAAAACATTGCTAGGCGGTTCCTTATCTGAAGAGCTTATACAAAACATCGGACTGTTTATTGATCGACAGCAATATCAAAATTTGCCTATCGAGATTAAATTGAGATGGCCAAAGCTTATTGAGGAAATTATAGTGAATTCAGATGCTGAATATATTGTAGTCTGCAAGCCCTTTGTAAATTTCAGATCATTTGAAAAAATGTTTGAAAAATTTGTACCTGCCATGATAAAGGATGAGTGGGCAATCAATTTTAAAGTTTACAGCCACGATTTTGGCGAAGATTTTATAAAGAAACTTAGCCGCAAGGAAGAAAAATCCAGTTATCAACCTATTCAGAAATGGTAATCTTGTATTGGAAGCAGGGATTCTGCTTCATGTTAAATTTCAATTATTTAAAATATCACATATAATTTCCTTTATTCGATTTAGTATTGGCCTCAAAGTTTAATTGAGGTGCTGCTAAGATGTTAATTCTGCAGTGTTAACTAAATGTATTTTTGTTGCAGCAAGTCCTCTTGCTGTAAGCTCTATCAAAAGAAATTTCATCATTAAGCCTGATTTCTTCCTGGAGTTCCATTAAAAAGAATTGAATTTTCTGTTCATTTTCATCTTTAATAATGCCATGTCCACTATTTTGATCTACATAGCATATTGTACCCTTTCTCATTTTTTATCTGTTTTGTTAAGATTTACACTTAATTCTTCAATGAAGATTTATTTAAATATTAGAACGTCAATTATGAAGGTTTAATGTGGTAATAATTTTGTTATATTAAGTTGGGGAAATCGATAATATTTCTAGATGAAGGGTTTCTTGTTGGGCCAATTTAATTGCTAAAGAGGGATAGTTTGTTCAGCTTTTTTATCTTCTGATTCTATTATTAATGCATTTAAGGAAATACTTATGCTTAAAATATAGAAGCCTTCTTCGTCAATTCCTGCAGTTATTTCGGCATTTTGGTGATAAGCGTATTTTAATCGGTTACGGATATTGTCCATTCCTGAGCCAAAGCCTACCTTGCTTTGTACTAATCTGGGTAAATTTCGGCTTTCGATACGCAGTTTGTCATCAAAGGTATAAACATCTATAGTGGCCTTATTTTCTATGTCATTAAGATTCCCGTGTTTAAACATATTTTCCAAAATCGTAAGTAAAACAAGCGGAATTAATTTGATTTCATCAAGATCAGGACCGCTAGCAAGCTCAATATAAATTGCACCTTGCGTAATGCGATGTAAACCAATCAGGTTTTCGCATTGTGCAATTTCTTCACTTAAATATACATAGCCTTCATTGTGTTGGGTATTGGCTGCAAAACGCATCATATCAGAAAGATAAAGCATTACCTTGGCATCTTCTGGCGAGTAGGTGCTTAGTTTCTGGTGTACAAACTCAAATGTATTAAAAAGCAGATGTGGATTAATCTGTGCTTTCATGAAAGCATTCTTAGACATGGCTAGTTCCTTATCCATTTTTTCCTTATCAATAAGCATTTGAAAACGCTGTTTTTCAATACGGGATTTTTCTGCTTTTTCTTTGATGAACCGCTTTAAGAAATAATAACCTGTAGAAAAAAGAAGAAAAAATGAACCCCTATAAAGTACCCTGGATATTCTGATCCTAAAACTTGGCAATTTCCCCGGTAAAATATTGGTATAAGTATTTAATAGAATATCAACTACGGTAACTATGCCCAAATAGGCCAAGATTGCGAGGATAACTACCAGAGGAACCTTCCATACCGCTCCGCTAGGGAACTCTGTGGCTTTTTCTATCAGTAAAGGATAGGTGTAAAATAAGGTCATATTAATCAAGTAGTGAATAGCGTAGTTGCCGAACGTTCCTAAGATACCTGCAAAATAAAGCACCATCAGCGTTTCCCAAATGATAAATACAGTCCATGCAATTATGTGTATCCGGTAAGTATACAGCCAGTTTCGCAACATGCTGTTGCTCCATTTTAAACTATTCATAAAGACTTATTTACTATTTGTGTAACGATTAAAGTTATAGCGTGCTATCGCAGCTAGTTTTCGAAAAAAAACAATTATGAAAACTCAAAGATTAGCTAAAAGAACGCTTTTTGTATTTAAAAAAAAATATAGTGGAAAAATAAATGAACGAACAAGTATTTCCGAACCAACTACTTCAGGAGTTACCACCACTTCCGGAATAGTTTAATACTATTTATTCCATCAGTAGCTGTTATTTTTTCCGGCTACTGATGATTAACCTTTCGGAAATAAAATTTTTAAATTCATTATAATAAATATCTCCAACGGTAAAGCTTATGTGGTTGTTCATGGTAATCCGGTTGCCATCAACATACAAAATCTTATCAATAGCAACAATATAACCACGGTGTAACTGTATAAAACCTTTCTTGATGCTAAGCTGTTCCCGAACATCTTTTAGGCTTAAATAAGCAATAATTACTTTTTCTACGGTATGTATTTTAATGTAATTGTGGAAACTTTCAAAAGCAATAATATCTTCATATTTAACCATTACCGCACGGTGTTCCTCTTCTTTGTTTTTAACCAGAAAGTAATCTTCGTTGGCACCACCGGTCATTTCCTGTCCAAAAAGCCGGGTAATGGTGGTGGCAAATTTGGCGTAACTATATGGTTTAAGCAAATAAGCATCTCCTGCAGCTTCAAAAGCATCAAAAGCGTATTCCTGGTGTGAAGTGGTGAAGATGAGCTTTCTGGTTCTAAAGCGGATGGCCTTAGCCAGTTCCAGACCAGAAATCTGGGGCATTTCCACATCCATAAAAATTACATCGACTGTGTCTGAGTTGGCTAGCTCTCTTAAAGCAGTAACTGGATCAGTATATTGCTGGACGAGTCGCATGTTCGGTGTATCCTCAATATATTTTTGTAGCCCCGCTAAGGAACTGAACTGGTCGTCTATGGCTATGCACTTAATCATCTTCAAAAATCTGTTTCTCTTATAACGAAATTACGCCTTTTCGTACCGAAAAGGGTACTATCTGTACGGATTAATTTAAAGTCTTTTCTTATTTACTAATTTAACGCAAAAATGTGTCAATTAAGTTTAAAAGATGCAGGCAATAGCCATAATCCATAAAAATATTCTAGAATACCGGTAAAGAAATATACTCCTCCTTTAATGGTTTTGCTAATCGAATTACAAGTTTTAATCAAGCTAAGAGCGCAGATTTGTACGTTTTGTTACAATAGCATATATACTTCTACATCCGTGTAGTCTCAGTTATCTGATCGTGTTCTTATTTTGCATAGATACCTTGTATAATACCGGCTGTACTAATTAGTGTTGGTTAAACGTCATATATGTTCAGATAAACCAGACTTGGTTTTATTAAGGATATTTTTGCAGCATAGATTTTATTCCTATTAATTTATGGCTGATTACTTATTGAAAAATATACGTTATTCCGTTCTGGATCTTGCAACCGTGTTAGATGGTTTTACTGCCGCAGATACCTTTAAAACAAGCCTCGATTTAGCTAAACAGTCTGAAACTTTAGGTTATACACGTTACTGGTTTGCCGAACATCATAACATGGCGGGTGTAGCCAGTTCGGCAACAGCTGTGCTTATTGGTTATATTGCAGGTGGCACCGATAGCATTCGCGTAGGCTCTGGAGGCATTATGCTACCCAATTATGCACCTTTAATTGTTGCCGAACAATTTGGTACTTTGGCCTCTCTTTATCCCAACCGTATCGATCTGGGCTTGGGCAGGGCACCCGGAACCGATCAGGTTACGGCAATGGCCATTCGTGGCGAAAATTTTAGTGCTGTTCATAGTTTTCCCAGGGATATTGAGAAATTACAGCAGTTTTTCTCTGCGAATAATAACCGTGCGAGTGTAAGGGCCATTCCGGGAGAAGGATTGGATATCCCGATCTGGATTTTAGGTTCGAGCACAGATAGCGCACGCTTAGCAGCAGAAAAAGGCCTCCCTTATGCTTTTGCCAGTCATTTTGCACCAGCTTATTTCGAACAAGCCATCGCAATTTATAGAAATAACTTTAAGCCCTCCCCATTTTTACAGGAACCTTATATAATGGCCTGCGTAAATGTGGTTGCTGCCGATACCGATGCAGAAGCTGAACGTTTATCAAGCTCGGTAAAGCGGATGTTCTTGGGTGTAATTACAGGTAAAAGAGAATTGTTAAAGCCTGCAGTTGATGATATCAATCAATATTGGGATCAGTTGGAAAAAGAAGCTGTAGAACAAATGTTGTATTATTCTTTTATTGGTAGTGCCGAAACCATTAGCGGGAATTTAGAAGCTTTTGTTGCAAAATATGGCGTAAACGAGATCATGAGCACCTCACATATTTACGATCATCAGGCAAAATTGCATTCGAATAGAATTTTTGCAGGGTTGTTTGAGTAAGTGATTAGGAGTCATTGCGGATATGTCTTCCTTCATGGTTCGTCATTTCGAGCGGAGCGCAACGCAGGCGAGAACCTGAAGGCTCAGTGAAGCTAAATCTATTGAGCATGGATTTCTCTCCTGAAAGTTCGGGACTGCGCTTCATCCGAGCTATCGGATCGAAGTGACAACCGTTCTATATAAATCTGTCGCTGGTAATTTATTTTGTAGATCAGCGATATTCGCAGGAAATATTATGCGATTGCTTTCCCGCAGATTTAAGGAAATACCGCAGATCAATTACAATAAAGTCTTAATGTCCTTAATTGCTTAATGGTAAAAAATGCAATAGATTCTGCGTAGATCTGTAATATTATACAGTTTGCTTTCCCGCAGATTTAAGGAAATACCGCAGATCAATTACAATAAAGTCTTAATGTCCTTAATTGCTTAATGGTAAAAAAAATGCAATAGATTCTGCGTAGATCTGTAACATTATATAGTTTGCTTTCCCGCAGATTTAAGGAAATACCGCAGATCAATTACAATAAAGTCTTAATGTCCTTAATTGCCTAATGGTAAAAAATGCAATAGATTCTGCGTTCATCAGCAGGAACATTATGCGATTGCTTTCCTGCAGATTTAATAAAATAGTCGAAGATGTTGTGTTAATGTTTTACCACGAAACATAGTGCAAGTTGATATACTGTCTCATTAGTATGCTCATTACTACCGTACTTTTACCCTTTTTTTGCATGGCTATAGGAATTGAGGTTTACATTGTTAAGCTTTGTACAGCCTATCTTAATTTGCCTATGTATTACAGTTGTGCAATTGTTGATGATGAACAGCACGCGATTGATGTACTCCACGATTATATTGAAGATATCCGTTTTTTAAAACTGTTTAACGCTTTTAATAATCCCTTTGAAGCCTTAAAAACAATTAGTGCCGGCGATAAAATCGATTTTCTTTTTTTTAGATATAGATATGGATGGAATGAAGGGAACTGAACTATCCTGGCATCTCCGCTCGAAAGCCAGGTTTGTGATCTACGCATCTGCCCACCTCGAAAATGAAGTGAGAAAAATAGATTCTAGCTTTGAATGTTATCTTGGCAAACCGATCTCAATGAAACGTTTTACTGGTACCATTGATAAACTGATACGACTTAATAATCTGCCGATAAAAAATGAAAATAGCTTATGATCGAACTTAATTACCTTTTTGAACAGGAATTTTTAGAGGATGTATCCTATCAGTTAATACAGTCAAGCATGGAAGACCCATGGTTGGTGCTATCTGGATGTAAAGTGCTGGGGATTATTGATGAAGTTGAAGGGAACTGGAGCCAGATTATAGGTGGGGATATTCCACCAAAAGCAATTGAAGGGATGGAGGATTTGATTAACATGCAACAGTTTAGCTGGTTGCCGAATCTAATTAAAAAACAGTGGCCAAAGTATGTGCTTGATGTGGTCGTAGAAAATGTAGACCGTTACGAAATAATTTGCCATAAAGAGGCTTGTCCCAAACGTTTTAAACAACGTTTTACATTGGGTATCCATGCGCTGGCACAGAGAGAATCTGCGCTTGTTTTTAAAGTGCGATGCTTTCAGAAATCAGATTGTTATGAGGTGGTTAAAGCGCCTGCAATTGATCGGTACGTTTAATATTTGTCCTGAATATTTTTGAAGGTAAACACAGGTTCCAACGCAACCGGAATCTGCTGCGTTTTCAAAATTTATATTAATTCTTGTTTGTTTTAAGCGCTGATGTCAATGTAATATTTAAATTTGGCCCTACAAAACTCTTCCTCGACATGACCTTTGTAGAAAAACTGCAGGCCTTACGCCAGTTAATGGCTGCTCAAAAAGTAGATGCTTATATTATTACCGCAGCAGATCCTCACATCAGTGAATATTTACCAGCACATTATAAAGCTATTCCTTTTGCTTGTGGATTTACAGGGTCTGCTGGCACGCTGGTCATTACTCAGGATTTTGCTGGTCTGTGGACTGATTCGCGATATTTTACGCAGGCAGAAACACAATTAAACAATACTGGTTACGAATTGGTAAAGTTGAAAGTGCCACATACGCCCGAATACATCGATTGGTTGCGCCAGGTTTTGCCAAAGGGTGCAAAAGTAGGTTTTAACCATCTGCTTATTACGGTAGGTTTAGCCCTCGAGATGCAGAACAGTTTGACTCAGCGTGGAATAGAAATAACTGACGTCGATTTTATCAGTACCATTTGGCTCGATAGGGCAGGGCTGCCAGAAGAAAATGCCTTTTTAATAGGCGAGGAAGCTGCGGGTCTTACCATTTCGACTAAAATAAACGAGGTAAGAGCTGCTTTAAAAATAAATGAGGCAGATTATCATTTTATTTCATCGCTTGATGACATTGCCTGGCTTTTTAACCTAAGGGGAAAAGATGTAGATTATAATCCTGTGACCTTAAGTTTTGCTTTAATTACTCCTGCAGCGGTAAAACTCTTTATCGACGAACAAAAATTGTCGCAAACAGATATTGATACTTTAAATGAGCAGGGCGTAACTTTGCATCCTTATGCTGAGGTGGCTGAGGCAGTAAAAAATCTACCAAAAGACGCACAGGTTTTTATCGATCCTAAGCGTACTTGTTTTGGCTTATATCAGCGCTTGCCTTCTACTACCAAAATCGTTTCAGGTATTAATCCAAGCACACACCTAAAAAGTTTAAAGAATAATACTGAAATTAACCATATTCGTAAGGCAATGCTAAATGATGGGGTGGCTTTAACCAGGTTCTTTAAATGGATGGAAGATCATTTAGGAAAAGAAAAAATTACAGAATGGTCTGCAGCAGAGAAATTGGCCGGGTTTAGAGCAGAACAAACATCTTTCGTAGGTTTAAGTTTTAATACCATAGCTGGTTACAATGCCAACGGAGCTTTGCCGCATTACAGTGTAACAGCAGAGAGCAATCAGGAGATTTTAGCCGATGGTTTGTTTCTTGTCGATTCAGGAGGCCAGTATTTGTATGGTACAACCGATATTACCAGGGTAATGCCTATCGGTAATTGCTCATCAACTCAGGCCGATGATTATACCCTGGTACTAAAAGGCCTGATTGAAGGTTCTAAACTGATTTTTCCAGAAGGTACCAAAGGTTATCAAATCGATTCCATCTGCAGAAAACCACTCTGGGAACATGCCATAAATTTTGGTCATGGAACGGGCCACGGTATTGGCTTTTTCCTAAATGTACACGAAGGACCTCAGAATATTAGTCCAGCCAATGTAGATGTTGCCTTTAAGCCAGGAATGGTAACCTCCATCGAACCTGGTATTTATCGTCCGGAAAAACATGGTGTACGCATCGAAAACCTTGTTTTATGTATCCCTCATGGAAATAGTGAATTTGGCGATTTTCTCACTTTCGAAACCTTAACCTTATGTTTTATCGATACCGCGATTATCAATAAAACACTTTTGGCACCAGATCAGATTGAGTGGTTAAATCAATATAATCAAATGGTGTTTGGGAAGCTTCAACCCCTTTTATCTGATGAAGAAGCTGAATGGTTGAAAGTGAAATGTCAGCCTGTTTAAAAAATTAGAGAAGCTAAACAAATCTGGTTTCAATATGATGTTGTCAGTCTGAGCTTGTCGAAGACCCTATGTTGTATTAATAAAATAATTGCTTAAATGACCTTATATCTCTTATATGGTTTATAATTTGATATAGGAAATCAATTCCTGCATTTCAATCCACATCAGTCGCGCTTTCCGCTGTAGTCCCGGTTTTACGTCGGGAGCTGCCGCGGCAATCGCGTTTAGGTACCTAATGTAGTGCTAATGGGTTAGGTTTCCCCTCATGAGTTATTAATCTGCATGCTTTGCGTAATCTGTGGGGAATAAATAGGTGAGTCTTTAATATAATAGTTGTCAGTCTGAGCTTGTCGAAGACCCTACTTGTATTAATAAAATAATCGCTTAAATGACCTTATATCTCTTATATGGTTTATAATTTGATATAGGAAAGCAATTCCTGCATTTCAATCCACGTCAGTCGCGCTTTCCGCTGTAGTCCCAACTTTACGTCGGGAGCTGCCGCTACAATCGCGTTTAGGTACCTAATGTAGTGCTAATGGGTTAGGTTTCCCCTCATGTGCTATTAATCTGCATGCTTTGCGTGATCTGTGGGGAATAAATAGGTGGGTCTTTAATATAATAGTTGTCAGTCTGAGCTTGTCGAAGACCCTATGTTGTATTAATAAAATAATCGCTTAAATTTCCTTATATCTCTTATATGGTTTATAATTTGATATAGGAAAGCAATTCCTGCATTTCAATCCACGTCAGTCGCGCTTTCCGCTGTAGTCCCAACTTTACGTCGGGAGCTGCCGCGGCAATCGCGTTTAGGTACCTAATGTAGTGGTAATGGGTTAGGTTTCCCCTCATGTGTTATTAATCTACGTGCTTTGCGTAATCTGCGGGAACCTATTTTGTTCTTCATGCTTCCTGCTATTCACTATCGATCCCGCCATCCGCTTACTGCCTCACGCCCAACTTCCAGTAAATACACCAATTCTTTACCGATTTTGCGCTATTTTTAAGTTCGATGCCTGCTTTATCTTTTAAATTTTAATTTAACCACATCCCTAAATCCTTTTTGTCATCATGATTATCAAATTCAAAAAGAAGAGTGTCTTATCCATAATAACTTTTAAGGCAATATTTTGCTGTATTTTATCTTTTCTAAATATTGAGGTAGTTCTGGCCCAATCGCCTTGGATTGCTTTAAGCAAAAAGCCATCTACTTTGGGCCTGGAAAATGGATTTTCGACTTACAACGCCGGAGCATTTAATCTAAAGCTTGTTAAGTCATCGCAAACAGTAGCTGGCCTACAGCCTAAAATGGTTAAAGATTTCGATTTTGTACCCAGCGACAGTTTAAAAGTGCGTAGTTCAGATGGTTTATATCATTTGGGCGATATCAACTTGAAGTTACGCTACATTGGCGAGGAAGCCTGGAAAAGCTACAGCACAGCCGCAAAAAGAAGCCCTGTGGAAAATATTGCTATGGGTAAAAACGTACTCGCTGCTGCCGATCTTGCTGCAACACTTCCGGCTGATATCCCGCTACAGGTTAAACGGATGTGGGAAATGTTTAACGGAAAGCTTGTGCTCCGCTTCGAACTGAAAAACAAGACCAATAAAAACGTAGAAATCGGGGCACTGGGTATCCCGATGATTTTCGATAATATTCTCGAAGGCAGAACATTGGAGCAAACCCATGCGAAAAATGTTTTTTACGATCCATACATCGGAAAAGATGCCGGTTATCTGCAGGTTACCCGGTTAAGTGGCCATGCACCTTCTTTGCTTGTTACGCCACTGGGACATACGCCATTTGAGGCTTACAATCCGCTTAATGATGACCGGACACCAAGAGGAATCGCGTTTGAAGGTTTTTATGAGTGGATGGTATACAGTAAAGCCTATGCAGAAAACGAATGGAAAAATGCCGAGCAATGGAATACACCGACTTCAACCACTTTAAAACCTGGTGAAACCAGAAGTTATGCCCTTCAGTTTATCCTTTCAGGAGCAGCAAAAGATATCGAAAACAAACTGATCGAAAACAAACGACCAGTAGCGATCTCAGTTCCGGGTTATGTACTGCCCAAAGATGTAGAGGGGAAATTATTTATTAACTATCCTAAAAAGATTAAAGCTGTTCAGGTTCAGCCCGAAAATGCCCCTACAAGTAAGTGCATTGGCCTCAACCAAAAATGGTTGGAAAAGTTATACTGTACGGGGAAATACCTGGGGGAGAGCAAGGTTGTCTATCACCTACGAAGATGGCTTGGAGCAAAGTATAAATTATAAGATAATTGAAGCCGAAAGTGATGTGATTGCTAGTTACGGCAATTTTTTAATAACCAAGCAATGGTTTAACCAGGCCGATCCTATTTTTAAAAGAAGTCCTTCAGCTATTACTTACGATAATGAAAAGCAACAGCAGGTAACACAAGACAATAGGGCATGGATTGCGGGTTTAAGCGATGAAGGTGGTGCAGGTTCGTGGTTAGGGGCAATAATGAAACAATTGGTACAACCCAAAAAAGAAGAAGTTGATAAACTGAAACAATTTGTAGATAGTGTAATGTTTGGGCGGATACAGCTTAAAAACGGTCCTCAGAAATATGGGGTAAAAAAGAGCTTGTTCTACTATGCACCAGATTCGCTCCCTAAAGATACTTATGCCGCAAATATCAATTTTAAAACATGGTCTGCATGGCCCAAAAAAGAAGCTGATAACCTGGGCCGGTCTTATAACTACCCGCATGTTGCAGCAGCCCATTGGGTGATGTATCGGTTGGCGCGTAATTATAGCGGCCTTGTGGAGGAGCAGAGCTGGAAACAACACCTTATAGATGCTGCTGAAACAGGCATGGCCATGGTTAATATTGCCCCTTATTACGCACAGTTCGGCCAAATGGAAGGCACAGTTTTCTATCTCATCCTAAATGACCTTAAAAACGAAGGACTAACAGAAGAAGCAGCAAGGTTAGAAAATGAAATGAAGAAGCGGGCCAACCACTGGCGTTCGCTACAATATCCCTTTGGCAGTGAAATGCCTTGGGACTCTACAGGTCAAGAAGAAGTTTACGTATGGTCGAGCTATTTTGGCTATCAGGACAAAGCAAATGTAACGCTTGATGCGATATTGGCCTATATGCCTGTGGTGCCGCATTGGGCTTACAATGGTAATGCCCGTCGGTACTGGGATTTTCTTTATGGAGGCAAATTTTCGCGTATCGAACGGATGATCCATCATTACGGTTCAGCACTCAATGCCATTCCTGTATTAATGGATTACCGTAAAAATCCCGGCGATTTCTATCTTTTGCGTGCTGGTTACGGTGGACTTTTGGGTTCGATTTCCAATATCACCCAGGAAGGTTTTGCACCTGCAGCATTTCATGCTTATCCATCAACCTTAAAAAACGACGGTATTACCGGCGATTACGGATCTGGTTTTTTTGGCTATGCGGTTAATACTTCATCGTATATCTTACAGCATCCAGAATTTGGTTGGTTAGCTTTCGGTGGCAATTTGAACAAAACAGGCAATAACATCAATGTTAAATTAACTACGGCAGCAAAATCATCGGTTTACATTGCTGCTGTAGGGCTTTGGATCGGCCTTGATGCGGATACCATTGATGAGGTAAATTATAATACTGTAAATGGCGAAATTCGCTTAAAACTGAGCAAAGCAAATGAATATACACCTAATGCCTTATTGAGATTGTTACAGCCTGCAAAAATTAATGGCGTCGGTTCTTATGCTGTAAAAGGCAATGGCGTTAAGAAAAGGGGAGGATACAAGTTTTCGCTTGCAAAAGCGCATACAACTGAAATCCTTCTTCAAAGATAATATCATTTTTTCTACTGTCTCCGCCCTGTAAACTAAAATTTATGGGACTTTTTATTGTTAATTAGCGTTGATAATCAATTGGATGTATGTCTTATCAGTATTATGAATTGATATAAGGTATTCATATTGACTGTATATCAAATTATTAAACTTAAATATTTAACTTAATAACCTGAGCTCGATAATTATTAGCTGAAAATCATATCTTATACACGCCTAATCCAATTATATCTTATTTACGCCTAATCCCGCTTTATCGTCCTGCTGAATTTATTTCAGCATCTTTTTAGCGTGAAAGACCCTGAAATAAATTCAGGGTGACGACCGTCTTAACAGAAAACTTGATTAAAACGCCACAAAATGAGATTTAATAATCGAACTCAGGTTAATAGGAATGTTTTATAGATCGAAAACCATTGATTTTGTTCTATTTATAGATACATAATTACTTCATGTTAATCAGTTTATAGTTTTGTATTTCAAAAAAGATATATAATTTAATAATAATATAATCCATTTAAATTTTTCAAATGGTCCTCGTTTGTCACAAAGTGATTCCTCTGGAATAACGAGGATGGCGTGAGAAAGGCGATTTTTTATGAAATAAATTAAGCCTGTCATTGACAGATCCTTATAGAAGGTCGTCATTGCGAGGCACGAAGATAACCGAACGATGTGAGCTCATGAATGCCTTTAAAAGCAACTGTAAAAATGAATAATCTTACAACGATCGCTAACTGCGTGCGCATTAAGATTGCTTCGTCGGCTGAAAAAGCCTTCTCGCAATGACGATTCCTCACACCTATCGCTACAATAAAAATACGCTGTCATCTATATTGTTTTTATACAATAGATTATCCCTCTGGATGACAAAGAAACTTCATAAATGTTCCGTGTATCCGCGGCTAAAATTGTTAACGCTATCATAAACTTTCATTAATCACCCTTACAATGTGCAGATTTTACCTTTATTTTTCGCTAACCTGAAATTTATTGTGATTTTTGTGCCATAACCATAGCTTATAATTTGCAGATATAAACCATATTTTAGCCATTATATTTAATTGTTATTGAATAAAACTAGCTTTTGGGATATTTGCCTAACACAAAATAATATGTTTGAAAAGAAAGTTTACCTCCAAAGAAGAGCAGCACTAAAATCAAAGATAAATTCGGGAATATTACTCTTTTTGGGTAATGAAGAAAGTCCGATGAATTATAAAGACAATACCTACCATTTTAGGCAGGATAGTACCTTTTTATACTATTTTGGGATAAGTGAACCCTCTTTGGGCGCTATCATCGACCTTGATGAAGATCAGGTAATCCTTTTCGGTGATGAAATGGGAATTGACGATATCGTATGGATGGGCAGACAGAAAACATTGGAAGAAAAAAGTTTTGATGCCGGCTTGACCAAAGTTCTTCCTTTGGCGCAACTGGACACTTATCTTAAGCAATACCAAGACAAAAAGCATCAGGTTCATTTCCTGCCTCCTTACCGCTCAGAGAATAAGATCAAATTGGCCAGCTGGCTTAATTTGCCTGTCGATCAGCTTAAAGAAAAAGCATCACTTAGTTTTATTAAAGCAGTTGTGGCACAACGATCGATTAAATCTATTGAAGAAATTGAAGAGCTAGACCGTGCAGCAGCAATATCGGCCGATATCCATTTAATGGTGATGCAACAGGCAAAACCTGGCATGTACGAACGCGAACTTGCAGCAAAAATTCAAGGTGCTGCATTGGCTTCGGGCGGTAATCTGGCTTATCCGGTTATTTTAACTGTTCGTGGCGAAATTTTGCACAACCATTATCACGGTAATCAGCTACATGAAGGTCAACTGGTTTTGAACGACTCTGGTGTAGAAACAGCTTTAGGTTATGCAGGCGATCTTACGCGTACTTTTCCGGTAGGCAAAAAGTTTAATGCCGAGCAAAAAGATGTGTATGATATTGTATTGAATGCTTACACGCATGGCAAAAACATGTTGGCACCGGGCGTAAGATATTTAGATGTGCATTTGGCTTCGTGTAAAATGCTGGCACAGGGTTTAAAAGATATTGGTCTAATGAAGGGTAATATCGAAGATGCGGTGCAGGCCGGTGCGCATGCCATGTTCTTTCAATGTGGAACCGGACATATGATGGGGCTGGACGTACACGATATGGAAGATTTAGGCGAGCAATATGTAGGTTATACTGATGAACTGACTAAAAACACTACCCAGTTTGGATTAAAATCGTTAAGGTTAGGCAAAGCGCTCGAAACAGGTTATGTGTTAACGGTAGAGCCAGGTATTTATATTATTCCCGAATTAATAGACCGTTGGAAAGCCACCAACCAGTTTGCCGAATTTATTAATTACGATAAATTGGAGCAGTTCAGAAACTTTAGCGGCATTAGGGTTGAAGACGATTTTCTGGTTACCGAAAACGGAAGCAGGATGTTGGGTAAACATTTGGCCTTAACCACAGATGAAATCGAATCGATTAGAAGTGAAGCTTATTAGTAATAACCTTAGTTCAATTAACATTTACACATTGTGATCATTTTTTAACCTCTTTTTTTCTAACTCGATCGTCATGCTGAACTTGTTTTACAAGTAGAAATAGTATTTTCAATTGTCTTGTAGCTACTACGTGGTCAGCATCTTTTATAAAGGAAAGGTGAAAAAATAACGTAGACCTTTGATATAACTATGTTTTTTGTTTTGGAGCGCAGGGCTTTTCGATTTTTTAAAGGATAGTCCTGCCATCCGCTTTATTCCGATGCTAATTCAGTGCCGATTTATCGGTAAAGGATCGGAATGCTCGCTTCTGTCAGGGCTAGAAAACTAGGATAGAAGCACAGAACCAGTGTTAAATAAACCTGATAGAACGGATGCTCCCGATCCTTTATCGGAGCAGGAGGGATAGCAGGACTGCCATAACCGATGAAAAACTGAAACTGCTTTTCAAATTAATATTTTGTTAAAATAACAACATCACAATTAATAAAGAGCCATTAAAAGGAACATAGATCTTTTTTTGTTATATCTCATTTCTTCTACAAGAGCCTCAGCTTTTTCAAATCAATTGTGTTTGCTTTAAATGGCGCATTTATGACCAATATTGGTTAAAATCCAATAATATTCCCGTAAGCGGATATGCTAACTTTGAGCATCATTTAAATGGGTTTGTTGCTAAATAAACTAGCTGAGTGATGTTTTGGCCAATTAAAACTAAATTTTTGGTTTTAAAAACAGGCCTTATTTTCTTGTATATAATTATTAAAAACATAAAACTACAATGAGTATCAAATGGACTGGGGTTTTCCCTGCTGTAACGACAAAATTTACAGCGAACGATGAGTTAGATTTTCCGGCTTTCGATTTAAACATCGAAGCGCAATTAGAAGCAGGTGCTGAAGGGATTATTTTAGGTGGATCGCTTGGCGAAGCCAGTGTACTAACCGATGAAGAAAAGTTCGGCCTGTTATCGCATACCTTAACTGTTGTAAATGGCCGAGTGCCGGTTTTATTGAACATTGCAGAGTCGACTACAAAAAAAGCAATCGAAGTAGCTAAAAAAGCAGAATCGCTTGGCGCACAAGGTTTAATGTTGTTGCCGCCAATGCGTTATAATGCTGCTCCAGATGAAACTTTGGCCTTTTTTGGTGCCATTGCAGAAAGCACAAGCCTGCCGATCATGATTTATAATAATCCTGTTGATTATAAAATCGAAGTAACCTTAGATATGTTCGAGGTTTTGACTAAATACGATAACATCCAGGCAATCAAAGAATCAACAAGAGATGTATCGAACGTAACCCGATTGATTAACCGCTTTGGCGACCGCTTCAAAATCTTTACGGGAGTAGATCCATTGGCGATGGAAAGTATTGTGATGGGCGCACACGGATGGGTTGCAGGTTTAGTAGATGCTTTCCCAAGAGAAACAGTTGCCATTTTCAGATTGATTAAAGAAAACCGCATTGCTGAGGCGCTAACCATTTATCGTTGGTTTTTACCGGTACTTGAGCTGGATATTCATGCAAAATTGGTACAGTATATTAAACTGGCTGAGGTAGCAACCGGGTTAGGAACAGAAGCTGTTCGTGCACCCCGTTTACCAATAAGTGGCGCAGAGAGAGAAAAAGTGTTGAAAATTATTAACGATGCATTAGCTGTTCGTCCGGAACTACCTGCAGGTAGCTGGGGAAAATAGTTTAAAAACCAAATATGAACGGAAAAAATATTGTAGCCAGCACTTATGTAGAAGTTAATGAAAGAAGCCTTAAAGCTGTTAATCCCGCAACGGGATTAACGCTTGACGGTGAATTTTTTAAAGCGAACGATAGCCTTGTTAATGATGCCTTAACATCGGCAACATCGGCTTTCCAAAGCTATAGAAGCCTAAATAAAGATCTTAAAGCCGCTTTTTTAAATGCTATTGCCGATGAAATCGCTAATCTTGGCGGAGAGTTGGTAGACAGGGCTTCGGCAGAAAGTGGTTTGCCTTTAGGTCGTTTACAGGGCGAACTGGGCAGAACAACAGGCCAGTTAAGGTTATTTGCCAATCTGGTTGCCGAAGGCTCTTGGGTTGATGCAATTATTGATACTGCCCTGCCCGAAAGACAGCCTTTACCACGGCCTGATATTAGACGAATGCTGATCCCAATCGGGCCGGTAGTGGTTTTTGGTGCAAGTAATTTTCCACTTGCTTTTTCAGTTGCAGGTGGCGATACGGCATCAGCGCTAGCTTCTGGTTGCCCGGTAGTAGTTAAAGCACATCCCGCACATTACGGGACCAGTGCGATGGTAGGCGGTGCCATTATCAAAGCTGCCGAAAAAACGGGAATGCCTAAAGGTGTTTTCTCTTTGTTGTATGATGATGGTTATAACATTGGAGCAAGCTTGGTTCAGCACCCATTAACTAAAGCAGTAACGTTTACAGGTTCGTTTAAAGGAGGAATGGCCTTGATTAATCTTGCTCAACAGCGCGAACAACCTATTCCGGTTTTTGCCGAAATGGGAAGCATTAATCCGGTAATCTTTCTTCCCAAGGCAATAGAAAACCAGGCAGAAGAACTGGCTAAAAAATATGCTGCATCAATTACTTTGGGCGCAGGTCAGTTTTGTACCAACCCGGGTCTATTGTTAGCGGTTCAATCGCCGGCACTCGAAAATTTTAAAGCCGTTTTAAAAGAAGCAATTTCAACTATTCCATCTGCAACTATGCTTACCGAAGGTATTGCCAATAATTATGGTAAACTTTCTGCTGAGGTAGTAAATGAAGGTGGTGTTGCGCTTTTATCGGCATCAACAGTAAAAAATAGTGCGCTTCAAAATCAATCAGAGGCGAAAATTGCCCAGGTAAGTGCTGCCGATTTTATCAAAAATCCAAAACTTCGTGAAGAAATTTTCGGCCCATATTCGTTATTGGTTGTTGCTCAGGATATTGCTGAACTTGAAAAAGCCATTGATGTTCTGGAAGGACAACTTACCGTAACCCTAATGGCCGAAAAACAGGAGCTTCAGCATTATCAAACTTTGGTAAATAAGCTGACTGATAAAACCGGAAGAATTATTTTAAATGGTGTGCCTACAGGCGTAGAAGTTTGTGCAGCCATGCAACATGGTGGACCGTTTCCTGCTACCAACGATAGTCGTTTTACTTCAGTTGGTTCAACTGCAATCAACCGTTTTGCAAGGCCATTGGCTTATCAGGATTGGGAACAGGAATTGTTGCCTGATGAATTGAAAGACAGAAATCCTTTAGGTATTTTCAGAACGGTTAACCAGATATTAACGAAATCTCATGAGTAAAACCTTTTTTTGTGTAGATGCACATACTTGCGGAAATCCGGTTAGGTTAGTTGCAGGCGGCGGCCCTCAGCTTATTGGCTCGAACATGAGCGAAAAGCGCCAGCATTTTTTGAAAGAATTCGATTGGATCAGAACAGGTTTAATGTTCGAACCACGCGGCCATGATATGATGTCGGGCAGTATTCTTTATCCGCCTCACGATCCTGCTAATGATGTAGCTGTGCTTTTTATCGAAACCAGTGGCTGCCTTCCAATGTGCGGTCACGGTACTATCGGTACCATTACTATTGCCATAGAAGAAGGATTAATTCAGCCCAAAATACCAGGTGTGATCAGAATGGAGGCCCCGGCCGGATTAGTCTTAATTGAATATAAGCAGGAAGGTAAAAAGGTTAAATCGGTTAAGCTCAAAAACGTAGCTTCTTACCTGGCCGCAGAAAATTTAGAAGTAGAATGCCCAGATTTAGGTATACTTACTTTTGATGTAGCTTATGGAGGTAACTTTTATGCCATTGTAGACCCGCAGGAAAATTTTCCGGGACTGGAAAACTACACCGCCTCACAACTGATTACCTGGAGCCAGACCATCAGAAAACGCATCAACGAACAATATACTTTTGTACATCCTTTAGACCCTACGATAAATGGCTGTAGCCATGTGTTGTGGACAGGTAAAACAATCGACCCTACATCAACCGCCAGGAATGCAGTTTTTTATGGCGATAAAGCCATCGATCGCTCGCCATGTGGAACAGGCACCTCAGCCCGCTTGGCACAGTGGTTTGCTAAAGGAAAATTAAAACAGGGAGAAGATTTTATCCACGAAAGTTTTATCGGTAGCAAATTTATCGGAAGAGTAGAAGAAATTGTAGACTTAAACGGAATTAAAGCTATTATACCAAGTGTAGAGGGCTGGGCAAAAGTTTATGGCTACAATACCATTAAAATAGATGCCGAAGATGATCCATATGCACATGGATTTCAGGTGATTTAGTGAGTTTTTGAAATGAATATCAGCAGTATAAATTAAAAGAATGTCGAAAGTATTAATTATAGGTGGTGGAATTGTAGGTTTAACTTCAGCGTATTATCTGCAGAAAAAAGGCTACGAAGTTACAGTTTTGGATAAAGGAGATATTACCGACAACTGCTCTTTTGGTAATGCCGGGATGATCGTGCCCAGCCATTTTGTACCCTTGGCTGCGCCGGGTATGATAAAACAGGGTATTCGTTGGATGTTTAACAGTAAAAGTCCGTTTTATGTTCGCCCATCTTTAAATGGGAACCTCATTAACTGGGGCTTGAAATTTATGAAACATGCCACGTCAAAACATGTGAGCCAATCGGCAGCACCTTTACGCGATTTGTCGTTACTGAGCAAAAAACTATATGAAGGCTTGGCAAAAGAGCCTGATTTCGATTTCGAATTAACGAACAACGGTATTCTGGCATTTTATAAAACAGAAAAAGCAGGAGAAGAAGAAGCGCATTTAGCTGCAAGGGCAATAGAACTGGGTTTGGATATGGCTGTATTAACAGCCGACGAATGCCGCGCATTACAACCCGATTTAAAATTAGATGTTTTAGGCGCAGTACATTATCGTTGCGATGCACACCTTTACCCAACAAAGTTGATGAATGCTTTGCTAAAGTATTTATTAAACAATGGTGTTAAGATAGAACGTGGCAGAGCGGTTGATAAAATTGAAACGGTTGGCAATCGCATTATGAAGGTTTTTACAGGCAATATCGCCTGGGAAGCCGATCAGTACGTTTTGGCAACTGGTTCATGGTCGCCTGCTGTGGCTAAAATGGCCGATGTTAAAATATCTTTAATGCCAGGCAAAGGTTATTCTTTTATGGAGCCAGAACCTCAGCAACGGCTAACTATTCCGGCATTGTTATGTGAAGCCAGAGTGGCCATAACACCAATGAACGGACAGATTAGGTATGGCGGTACAATGGAGTTAGATAAAATTAATACCCGCATTAATATGCAAAGGGTTAAAGGGATAGTAGAATCGGTTCCGGCATATTTTCCAGACTTAAAACCTACACTTCCAGCAGAAAAAGATATCTGGTATGGTTTTCGTCCGTCATCACCTGATGGTTTGCCATATATTGGCAGAAGCGAAAAAAGAGAAAATCTAATTATCGCTACGGGCCATGGTATGATGGGGTTAAGTTTAGGCCCTGCAACGGGTTTGTTGGTTAGCCAGATTGTTTCAGGCATGGCTACTGATCTAAAAATGGAGCCATTTGCAGTAGTTAGATAATATACTGAGGATTTATTTTTCTAGGGATGTCGTCATTGTGAAGTCGATTTTTTTATTGATGAAGTAATCTTTGTCTTAATTTGGAAAGATTGCTTCGTCGTTCTTCCTTGCATCCGATAGCTATCGGATGACGCTCGATTTTAGGCATCCGTCATTGATAAATGATTTGGAATCGTAATTCAACAAGCTTTAATCTCTAAGTGGTTGTATCATAAAATGTAATTCACCTCGAATTTGTCACGTTGAGCCTGTCGAAACGCCTTGTTAGATATTTAAAACGGGTCCTTCGACAAGCTCAGGATGACAATTCTATATTTATGATGCAGATTCTTGATTTAACTCCGTTTCTTCACAATTTGCCGTTAGTCGGGATTTGTAATCCCGTCTTCAGACATCTGTTATTCAACGCTAAAGCCTAAAACTTTTATAAATTACATCATGTCATTGTATATTTGGTTCGATTCTGGTTTGAATTAATCGTTTTAGATCTTGCTTTACAGTAGGTTAACTAACTATGTAGTGATTTACGAGCTGCCGGATTCATCATTAAATCCGTCATATATTATCAAAGTGTAGCAGGATTTTAACCTTATTTAAGTTTTATTGGTTTATTTGAGTTAATATTTATACATTCAATTCGTAATCAAACTCAACCAACTAAACCAAAATTATGAAAGTATTACCATTTACCATGCTTGTTCCCGATGACAAGAGTGTGATATCGGAACATATTGAACTTCCATATTTTTACCAGTATCTGCACCGACATGATGAGTGGCAGATTACTTACATAGAAAAGGGAGAGGGGACGTTAATTGCGGGGAATGACATGCATGCTTTCCGATCGGGTGATATTTTTGTAATTGGGGCAAAACTTCCACATCTTTTTAAAAGCAATCCTGAGTATTTCTCTGCTGAGAACAATAAAACAATCAAAGCATGTTCTATTTACTTTAATCCTAACGGTATTTTAGCTGCTTTGTTCAATCTTCCCGAAATGAAGATGGCAAGTGGTTTTTTGGCTAAACACAAACATGGTTTCAAAATTCCTGCTGCATTTACTAAAAACATGGTAACCAAAATGTTCAATGTTCACCAGGCATCAGGAGTTGATGTGCTGTTTAACTTCTTGAAATTGGTTAACAGCCTCCAGGATTTAAATGAGAATGTAGAATCGTTATGTTCGGATATGTATTCTTCTAACGTAACCGAAAATGAAGGGATGCGATTGAGCAAGATCATTAACTTTATCACTGAAAACTACAACAATCAAATTTCTTTAGAAGATGTAGCCAATGCTGCGTTTATGACTCCTCAGGCCTTCTGTAGGTATTTTAAGAAACATACCGGACATACTTTCGTGTCCTTTTTAAACGAAGTTAGAATTAACGATGCCTGTAAAAGCCTTATTTCGGGTGAAAAAGCCGATTGCATTTCAGGTGTAGCCTATAAAGCTGGTTTCAATAGCATTACCAATTTTAACCGGGTATTTAAAAGTATTATTGGCCAGTCGCCAAGAGCATATATAGATACTTATAATAATGTGAGCAGGGTAAGCTACGTAGGCGCTTAAACAAAAAACACTTTTATTTTTTTTAAAAAAGCTAGCCATTTTTTCAAATGGAGGCAAATGCTATTCGCCAAACTTAACCAAACTAAATGCAAAACAAATTGAAGTTTTTTGCCCTCTTGTTAATGGTAAGCCTGTTATCAGGTACTTTTGTATTAGCCCAAACTTCAAACGAAAGTTTGTACGAACAAACCAGCGAAATGGGCACGCTGATAGTAGGCTACCAAAGGGATGTAGATGCCATCAATGATTTCTATTATCCTTATTCTGCAGGGGGTACTTATTCTTTTCCGATGACTACTTTTAAAAGCCCGGAACAAAGAAAACGCCTGCAAGACATCAACAAAGATTATTTAACCAAGTTAAAATCGGCCAAATTTGAAGGCTTTAGTATTTATGGCAAAGTAGATTATATCCTCCTTAAAAAACAGATAGAATCTTCTGTTTGGCTCTTAGGTAAAGAGGAAACAGAGTATAATGCCCTGTCTAAATATTTCACCTTCGCCGATGCGATTTATGCACTCGAAAAACTAAGAAGAAGGGGTACTTATAAAGAAGGATCGTTACTGGCTGTCCAGATGACCGAAATCGCGAAGCAGATTGATACCCTGAGCCAAAATTTCGCTAAGCAAGCAAGCCTCAAACCCGATCAGCTTAAAATGGCAACGGCCATAACTTTGAGTTTAAAACACCGTTTAAAAGGTTTTTATCAGTTTTATATGGATTATGAACCTGGTTTTACCTGGTGGGCACCTAGACCTTACGAAAGGTTAGATTTCGCTTTGACCAATTACGCCAAGTTTTTTAACGATAAAGGAGATCCTGTAGCTGCTGTAAAATCAAACAAACCAGAAATTAAAGGAAATCCCATCGGAAGGGAAGAACTGATCAGGCAATTAAATGCAGAGCTTATTCCTTATACACCAGAAGAACTGATTCAGCTTGCCGAAAAAGAATTTAAGTTTTGCGACGAAGAACTTTTAAAAGCTTCAGCAGCTATGGGCTTCGGTAAAGACTGGAAAAAAGCTCAGGAAAAAATCAAGAACAGCTACGTACCCTTAGGTAAACAGCCAGAGTTGATTGTAAAACTGCAGGATGATGCCTTAAGCTTTATAAAAGCCAACGATCTGATCAATATTCCGGTGCTTGCTGAAGAAACCTGGGGTATGGTCATGATGTCGGCCGAACGCCAATTGGTAAATCCATTTTTTACCGGTGGGCGCGAAATTAGTATTTCTTATCCAACAAATTCGATGGAAGAAGATGATAAGTTAATGAGTATGCGGGGTAACAACCCTTATTTTTCGAGGGGAACCGTGCAGCACGAACTCTTGCCCGGCCATCATTATCAATATTTTATCAATAACCGTTATAAAAGCTATCGCGATCCATTTAAAACACCTTTTAGTGTAGAAGGCTGGCCTTTGTACTGGGAACTTTTACTTTACGATAAAGGCTTTGCCAAAACTCCCGAAGAAAAAATGGGCATGCTTTTCTGGCGGATGCACCGTTGCGCGAGGATTCTTTTTTCGCTAAACTTTCATCTGGGCAAGTGGACCCCTCAACAGTGTGTCGATTTTCTGGTCGACCGGGTAGGACACGAACGCGCCAATGCAGAAGGCGAAGTACGAAGATCTTTCAAAGGCGATTATAGTCCTTTGTACCAGGTAGCTTACCTTACTGGTGGTCTTCAGCTTTTTGCGCTGAAAAAAGAACTGGTTGATAGCGGTAAGATGAGCTTTAAAGTTTTTCACGATGCGGTAATTAAAGAAAACTTAATTCCTGTCGAGATGATCAGGGCTACTTTAACCAATCAGCCCTTAACACGCGATTTCTCTAGCTCTTGGCATTTTTACGGCCAACTTAAATAAGTAAAACTCATCAAACCATTTAGAACCACCAAGCAACAGAACACATGATTGAAAAAGAAACCACACAATTTAAACCCTCACTTAAATTGATGGATGCAACAATGCTTGTAGCCGGAAGTATGATCGGCTCAGGTATTTTTATTGTAAGTGCCGATATTACCCGGAATGTAGGCAGTTCTGGCTGGCTGTTAGTGGTTTGGCTAATTACAGGTTTTATGACGCTTACTGCTGCATTGAGTTATGGCGAATTAAGTGCCATGTTCCCAAAAGCAGGCGGACAATACATTTATTTGAAGGAGGCATATAATCCGCTGATCAGTTTTTTATATGGCTGGAGTTTTTTTACGGTAATCCAAACGGCAACTATTGCCGCAGTAGGCGTGGCATTTGCCAAGTTTACCGCATATCTCGTGCCTGCACTAAGTGAAGATTTAGTAGCCATCGATTTAGGTTTCTTTACCATCTCGCCCGCTCAACTATTGGCCATTGGGGTGATTATATTACTCACCTATATTAACAATAGGGGGGTAAATGGCGGTAAAGTGATCCAAACCACCTTTACAGTGGCCAAATTGCTAAGTCTGTTTGGTCTTATCGCATTTGGACTTTTCTTTTTAGATAAAGGAATCTGGAAAACCAACTGGGAAAATATGTGGGTTTTAGGACCGCTCTCTGCCAATGGAAATATCGGCTCTTACACCACTTTGGCGGCTTTCGGTGCCATTGCGGCGGCGATGGTGGGTTCGATATTTAGTAGCGACTCCTGGCACAACGTTACCTTTATTGCGGGCGAAATTAAAAACCCTGCACGCAATATTGGCTTGAGTTTAGCCCTAGGAACCATTATCGTAACAGTACTCTATATCCTTACGAATGTGATGTATACCGGGGTACTTTCATTACATGATATCGCCTATGCTGATAAAGATCGGGTTGCAGTTTCTGCTGCCAATCATATCTTCGGTACAGCCGGTACCATCATTATTGCATTAATGATTATGGTTTCAACTTTCGGCTGTAACAACGGTTTAATTATGGCTGGTGCCAGGGTGTATTACTCAATGGCCAAAGACGGGCTTTTCTTTAAAAAAGTAGGTACACTCAACAAAAATGCAGTTCCTGGTTTTGGATTATGGATTCAGTGTGTTTTTGCTTGTTTATGGTGTATCAGCGGAAAATACGGCGATCTGTTGGATATGATCTCGTTTGTGGTGGTGATGTTTTATATGCTCACCATTTTCGGAATTTTTATCCTTCGTAAAAAACGACCTGATGCCGAGCGGCCATACAAAGCTTTTGGCTACCCTGTGCTGCCGATCATCTATATGGTGATGGGACTGGCTTTTTGTATCTTGCTGATTATTTTTAAACCTAAATTTACCTGGCCTGGATTAATCATCACTTTAATTGGTATACCGGTTTATTATCTGATTAAAGGAAGTATTGCCCGCCAGGATTTGAAAGCAAAAGAAGCGGTTGATGTGAACGGTTAAAATATTGATGTTATTCATCAAAATCTAAAGGAAATCTGAAAAACCGTAACATTATATTTACCACAAAAAATCTGTAATGACCACTTATCCAAGCGCTAAAAAAGCAATAGCGATCATCTTATTAAGTTTTGTTTCCTCTCAGCTGCTGGCACAGCAAGCGGGTTTGCAGCCCTATGCACCAAGTGCTGCTGAAGTGGCAAATGCTTACCAATTATCTACTAAGCTGGATACCGCATTACGCAATATCCCAACCAACAACGATCTTATTCCCTTTTGGAAAAAAGATGGCAGTGCATTTTGGTATAAAAAGAACCTTCCTAACAGAACATGGGAGTATTATTATGTAGATGCTGCAATAGGTAAACGTAAAGCGGCATTTGATAGCGATAAACTGGCTGAAAATATAGAAAAGGTAACGGGTAAAAAGCAGAATCCATTAAAACTTCAGTTTGCTGAATTGTATTTCGCCGATCAGGGCAATACAGCAAAACTAAAAATACAGGATAAATGGTATGAATTAAACTTGAGCGATTACAGTTTAGCGGATACCAAAGACACTCTAATTTATCGTTACAATGCCAAAAAACCTTTGCAGCAAAGCAGGTCGCGCTGGCAACGGAACCGTGAAACCAGAAAATCGCCTGATGGTAAAAATGAAATCTTCATAAAGGGCGGAAATATATTTGTGGTTGATCTAGCTACCAAAGCAGAAACCCAGCTGAGTACCGATGGTAATGCCGATAAACCTTATGGCGAATTTGCATGGTCGCCCGATGGAAAAAATATTGTTGCCTATAAAATCGATCCGAAAGAGACTAAAAAAGTACATTATGTATTAAGTTCGGTTCCTGGCACTACCCGTGGTGAATTAAAATCGAGAGAGTATGCGCAGCCTGGTGACGATTTTACCGCTTATCAGCCCTATGTTTTTAATGTAACAGCTAAAACTGCCATTAAAGTAGATGCAGAACCGATAGATTTCTTTGGTGCACCAGAATTGCATTGGCGCGATAATAACAGCAGGTATTATACCTACGAGAAAGTAGATCGCGGCCATCAACGTTTTAGGGTAATTGAAGTAGATGTTTTAACCGGAAAAACCAAAAACATTATCGACGAAAAAACAAAAACCTTCATTTATGAGCGGCGCATTTATACCCATTACTTACCTAAAACAAATGAAATATTGTGGACCAGTGAGCAGGATGGATGGCAACACCTTTATCTGGTTAATGGCATCACGGGAAAACAGACGCTGGTTACCAAAGGCAATTGGGTAGTTAGGGATATCGATAGTGTAGATGTGGTTAAACGCCAGATTTGGTTCCGGGCAAATGGAATGAATGCTGGTGAAGATCCTTATTTTATCCATTATTACAGGATCGGGTTCGATGGAAAGGGACTGGTGAATCTTACGCCAGAAAAAGGTAATCATATCCTCAGTTTTTCTCCTGACCGCAAATATTATATCGATACTTACGCTCAGGTAAATGTACCGCCTGTTAGCGAGTTAAGGTTAACTGCGAACACCAAAAAAATAAGCGAAATTGAACATGGCCAAACAGCTATTTATTTAGCTACAGGAGTTAAACTACCCGAAGTTTTTGTGGCTAAAGGAAGAGATGGTATAACCGATATTTGGGGCATTGTTTGCTTCCCTTCAAAAATGGATCCGAACAAAACTTATCCTGTTATCGAAAATATTTACGCAGGTCCTCATGATAGTTTTGTGCCCAAAAGTTTCTTACCTGCCAGTGAAATGCAGAGCATTGCCGAATTAGGTTTTATCGTAGTACAGATTGATGGAATGGGTACTGCCAACCGGTCTAAAGCTTTTCATGATGTATGCTGGAAAAATATAGCCGATGCAGGTTTCCCTGACCGGATATTGTGGATGAAATCCATGGCGGCGAAATATCCAAATGCTGATATTTCAAGAGTGGGTATCTATGGTACTTCGGCGGGTGGGCAAAGTTCAACTGGTGCACTGTTATTTCATCCCGAGTTTTATAAAGCTGCGGTTTCTGCGTGTGGTTGTCACGATAACCGCATCGATAAACAATGGTGGAACGAACAATGGATGGGCTATCCTGTAGGGCCGCACTATGGAGAACAATCTAACATTACCAATGCACCAAAATTACAGGGTAATTTATTTTTAATTGTTGGTGAAGCGGATGAAAATGTACCCCCAGAATCGACCTACCGACTCGCCGATGCATTGATCAAAGCAAATAAAGACTTTGATATATTAAGCATTCCGGGTATGGGTCATAGCGATGGTGGTATTTACGGACGGAGGCGTAAACGCGACTTCTTTGTAAAACATTTATTGCATGCCGAACCACCAAATCCGAACCTTTCAAAATAGATTGGTTTACTGGTTCATTGGTCATTGGTTCAATCATTCAAAATAAATTGTTACTTTGGTACATTGCACTAATCATCCCATTAACCATGTTGCCAAAAATTAAAATATACTATCTGTTTTTATTCGTACTGTTAGCTAGCGGATTCGCTGCCAAAGCATCGAAGATAGATTTCTATCAGATCAAAATTTACCATTTAAAAACCGATGCTCAGGAAAAAACAGTAGATGATTACCTGCAGAAGGCATATTTACCCGCATTGCACCGTAATGGAATTGCAAAAGTGGGCGTGTTTAAACCCATTATAGGCGATCAGGCTGTGGTTATAGAAAAGCTTATTTATGTATTTATTCCTTTGAAATCATTCAATGGCGTTCTGGAGCTGGATGAAAAGTTAGCCAAAGATAAGCAATATGTTGTTGACGGTAAAACTTACCTTGATGCAACTTATACCGAGGCTCCTTACGAGCGATTAGAATCTATTGTTTTAAAGGCTTTTGAGAATGCTCCTCATTTTATGCTGCCTAATCTAAAATCGCCGATGAAAGAACGGGTGTACGAATTAAGAAGTTACGAGGCACCTACCGAGAAGTATTTTCAGAATAAAGTTGAAATGTTTAATAAGGGCGATGAAATCGGGTTGTTTAAAAGGCTCAATTTTAATGCAGTATTTTATGGAGAAGTAATCGCCGGTAGCCGCATGCCTAACCTGATGTATTTAACCACTTTTGAAAATAAAGCAGATAGAGACGCACACTGGAAGGCTTTCTCGGCAGATGAATATTGGAAAAAGCTTTATGCAATGCCAGCGTATCAGCACAATGTTTCTAAAAACGACACTAAATTTGTTTACCCAACAGACTATTCAGATTTTTAAGAAAGGTAAAAGCTTAAAGCTCAAAGCAAAATTAAATTCCGTGCAAATCTGTACTTCCGTGGCAAGAAAGCTAACCAGAAAGATTCAGAAGTTCAGAATGACGCAATTTTAGATTCTGAAACAAGTTCAGGAGGACGACCGCTGGGAGCGAGCCATGAAAACTTAATGTTCTTAACTGCTTAATGGTAGGAAAGACTAAAGCTGAAAGCGAAGGGTAACTTAAATTCCGTGCAAATCTGTGCTTCCGTGGCAAGAAAGCTAACCAGAAAGATTCTGAAGTAAATTTAGAATGACTCAATTTTAGATCCTGAAACAAGTTCAGGAGGACGATCGCAGGATTTGAGCTATGAAAATCTTAATGTTCTTAACTGCTTAATGGTAGGAAAGACTAAAGCTAAAAGCGAAGGGTAACTTAAATTCCGTGCAAATCTGTGCTTCCGTGGCAAGAAAGCTAACCAGAAAGATTCAGAAGTTCAGAATGACGCAATTTTAGATTCTGAAACAAGTTCAGGAGGACGACCGCTGAATCTTTTCTATAAAATCGATCTTCTACGACCTTAATGCCCTTAATTTCTTAATGATAGAAAAAACATCACACCATCTCTGGTAAAAAATTAGATAGGCAAACGATTGCGCGGTTTTTGTGCCTAAAAACGCACCAGTTCCTTTAATGTGTTTGTTAACTTTATCCCATAGCAACTAAAATTATCAGCTTGCTTAACATAAAACACATAACCAAATCAAAATTTAATGACCCCGCATTATTTCTTAAAAAACTTTAAAATAACCAACCCCAAAAATCAACCTAAAAGCATTGTTTTGGCATTTACCTTTTTTTTAGTTACCGCTTCGTTTTTTGTTTCTGCTCAACCAGCTGCTCAGAAAACCAATCAGGTAGCAGAAAAAGTTACCAAAGTGCTTAGTGCAAAAAAGATCAATACCACCACAGTAGAATTGTTGCTTTCTGATAATCAACGTTTAACATTAGATTTTTACGGCGATCATATTTTCCGTCTTTTCGAAGACCCTACAGGAGGTTTTATACGCGATCCGGAGGCAAAACCAGAAGCCAAAATTTTAGTGGAAAATCCACGTCGACCAGTTTCAAAACTGGATATTAAAGATGAGAATAATCAACTGTTCATATCTACCGGTAAGATTACCGTTCTTTTCGATAAAAATACTTCCCTGATCAAAATTATCAACCTTGCTACACAAGCTGTGGCTGTTGAAGAATTAGCACCGATTCAGTTCGAAAAAGAGAAAGTAACCCTTAGTTTGAAAGAAAATCCACAGGAGTATTTTTATGGTGGCGGCGTACAGAACGGCCGTTTCTCTCACAAGGGAAGAGCCATTTCTATCGAAAACCAAAACAGCTGGACAGATGGGGGAGTAGCTTCACCAACACCTTATTATTGGTCTACCAACGGTTATGCTGTAATGTGGTATACCTTCAGTAAAGGAAATTACAATTTTGGTGCTAAAGAAAAAGGATTGGTAAAATTGGCACATGAAACCGATTACCTGGATGCTTTTTTTATGATTAACGATGGTGCAGTACCCTTATTGAACGATTTTTATCAACTTACCGGAAATCCGATTTTGTTACCAAAATTTGGTTTCTACCAGGGACATTTAAACGCTTACAACCGCGATTTTTGGAAAGAAGACGAAAAGGGAACTTTATTTGAAGATGGTAAACGTTACAAAGAAAGTCAGAAAGATAACGGCGGTATAAAAGAATCGCTTAACGGTGAAAAAAACAATTATCAGTTTTCAGCACGTGCGGTGATCGACCGTTATAAAAAACATGATATGCCTTTGGGCTGGGTACTTCCAAATGATGGTTATGGCGCAGGTTATGGTCAAACCGAAACATTGGATGGCAACATTCAGAACCTGAAAAGTTTTGGCGATTATGCCCGTAAAAACGGCGTGGAAATCGGTCTTTGGACACAATCTGATCTTCACCCTAAAGCAGAAGTAAGTCCGTTATTACAGCGCGATATTATTAAGGAAGCCAGAGATGCAGGCGTTCGTGTATTAAAAACCGATGTAGCATGGGTTGGCGCCGGTTATTCGTTCGGGTTGAACGGTGTTGCCGATGTAGCCCAGATTATGCCTTATTATGGTAATAGTAGCCGCCCGTTTATCATTTCGTTAGATGGCTGGGCGGGTACACAACGTTATGCCGGTATTTGGTCGGGTGATCAAACTGGTGGCGTTTGGGAATATATCCGTTTCCACATCCCTACCTATTTAGGTTCTGGTTTATCTGGTCAACCGAATATTACTTCAGATATGGATGGTATTTTTGGCGGTAAAAATCTAACCATCAATACCCGCGATTTCCAATGGAAAACCTTTACGCCAATGGAATTAAATATGGACGGTTGGGGAGCTAACGAAAAATATCCACATGCATTGGGTGAGCCTGTAGCTTCGATTAACCGCAACTATTTAAAACTGAAATCGGAGTTGATACCCTATACTTATAGCGTAGCTAGAGAAGCAGTTACTGGATTGCCGATAATCAGGGCAATGTTTCTGGAATATCCAAATGCTTATACCAAAGGTACTTCAACACAATATCAATACCTGTACGGACCTTCTTTCTTAGTGGCGCCAATTTATCAGGCAACCAAGTCAGATGAGAAAGGTAACGATATCCGTAATGGTATTTACTTGCCAGAGGGAACATGGATTGACTATTTCACCGGAGAAAAATACACAGGAAACAGCATTCTCAATAGTTTTGACTCGCCGTTATGGAAATTGCCTGTTTTTGTTAAAAATGGCGCCATTATCCCGATGACGAATCCGAATAACAATGTTTCTGAAATCAATAAGACAAACCGTATTTATGAATTATATCCTTTTGGAAAAACTTCATTTACCGAATACGATGATGACGGTGCAACAGAAGCCTATAAATTAGGAAAAGGTGCTTCTACTTTAATCGAATCAGCACTAGATCAGAAGAACAATGCCCTGGTTACCATTCATCCTGCAAAGGGCGATTTCGATAGCTTTGTGAAAGAGAAAACAACTGAATTCGTCATTAACGTTACCGAAAAACCAAAAAGGTTAACGGCAAAAGTTGGGAACAGTAAAATAAAATTATCAGAAGTAAACTCGAAAGATGAGTTTTTAAAACAGTCTAACGTTTATTTCTACGATACTGCACCAAACCTAAACCGTTTTGCGACAAAAGGAAGCGAGTTTGAAAAAGTGGCAATGGTTAAAAACCCGCAATTGTTGGTTAAACTTCAATCTACCGATATTACCATCAATCCGGTAACACTTAGTATAGACGGTTTTAAATTCGAGCCCGTAGATAAACAACGTGTATCAACAGGTAAATTAACTGCTCCTGTTAATGCAAGGGTAAGTGATAAAAACAGGGAGGCCTATACGCTTAGCCCAAGCTGGAGTAAAGTGAGCAATGCAGATTTTTATGAAATTGATTTTAACGATATGCATTATACTACTATCCGAGATACTGCATTGTTGTTTGATGGTTTATTAGCCGAAACAACTTACACCTTTAAACTGCGTGCTGTAAACAAAGATGGCTACTCAGATTGGACCGAAATTAAAGCCACTACCAAAACCAATCCTTTAGAATTTGCAATTCAGGGTATTGTAGCCGAGACTACGGTAGAAAATCAAGGCGGCTCAGGCATCAATAAATTATTCGATTATGACGAAGGTAATACCTGGCATACCAAATGGGGCGTTAAAGCTGTTCCTTTTGATATGATCATTGATCTGAAATCGATCAATCAACTGGATAAATTCCACTACTTGCCACGCACAGGAAGAGGGAACGGGATTTTATTAAAAGGTAAAGTATTTTATAGCAATAATAAAGAAAGCTGGACAGAGGCTGGTGCATTTGAATGGGCCAATAACGACGAAATTAAAATATTCAATTTCACTGCACATCCTGCTGCACGTTACCTCAAAATTGCTGTTGCTGATGGTGTGGGTGGTTTTGGTTCAGGTAGGGAGCTATATGTATTTAAAGTTCCTGGTACCGAAAGCTATCTTCCCGGCGATATCAATAACGACCGCTTAATTGATAAGAACGATTTAACTTCTTACATCAATTATACTGGTTTAAGAAAAGGTGATGCTGATTTTGAAGGTTATATCAGCAATGGTGATATCAATAAAAACAATTTGATTGATGCCTACGATATTTCAGTTGTAGCTACACAACTTGAAGGAGGTATAAAAAATGCTAAAATTGATAAAGTTGCAGGTAAACTGGAAATGAGTACCGCTAAACAAGCTTATAACAAAGACGAAATCATCGAAATTAAAGTAAAAGGAATAAACCTGAAGTCAGTAAATGCTTTAAGTTTTGCCCTACCATACAATGCACAGGATTATGATTTTGTAAGCATTCAGCCCTTAAATACCAAACAGATGGATAATCTGACCAACGATCGCCTGCATACCAGTGGCGCAAAGGTTTTGTATCCAACCTTTGTAAACATTGGCAACAAAGATGCTTTAAACGAAACTGCCGATCTGTTTATCCTGAAATTAAAGGCAAAACGCAAACTACAGTTCATGCTTAAAATTAGTGAAGGCATTTTAGTAGATAAGAATCTCAATTCAGTTAAATTTTAGTTAGTTAGTAGTGATTAGTGCGAAGAGGTCGGTTTTTAATCGGCCTCTTTTTTTATTGGCACTAACTTGAACACCAGAATAGATTCGGTAATAAGTTTGCAAATTGTATCTTTACAACTCGTCTATTTCAAAAGAGGCAGGGTTTAGCTAAGGCATTCTCCCATCAAATTTTGTTGTTCAACTATGAGATTAATTAGTCTAACTTGTTTTCTTCTACAATTTTTTTTCCTCTTTACTCATGTTAAAGCGCAGGTATCCCATATCGATAACCAGCCTGTAATAGCAGGCCATTATGTAATTAAAACATACGGTATAAATGAAGGACTCCCTTCAAAAAACACAACAGCTGCCTTAAAAGATAAAAGGGGATTTATATGGGTGGGTACCGAAAACGGTTTGTGTAAGTTTGATGGTTATTCTTTTAAAATTTATGTAAATATCCCGGGCGATACCACCTCACTAACCAATAACTATATCAATGCTGTTGTAGAAGATCAGAGTGATACTTTCTGGGTGGCTACCATGAACGGTTTAAATAAATTCGACCCTGTAACAGAGAAATTTGAGCGTTTTTATCATAAAGAAAACAATAGAACATCGTTGAGCAATAATAAAATATGGTCGTTACTCATTGATAAAACAAATAAGCTCTGGGTAGGTACCGACGATGGTTTTAACCTTTTTAACAAAAACTCAGCATCTTTTACAGTTTATCAGCCCGATATTAAAAATCCAAATGCCATTAAAGGAAAATCGGTTAATGCCATTGCAGAAGATAATGAAGGTAACTTATGGTTAGGCAATTGGAGCAAAGGATTAAATAAATTTGATAAAAAGACACGGCGCTTTACCAATTACACGCAAAAGGAAATAGCGGGCGAAAAAAATCCAAACGATATCTGGACACTTAGCATAGATGCCGATGGCATGATATGGGTTGGCTGTTATTGGAAAGGCGATCTGTTCAGATTCGATCCGAAAACAAGGAAATTCAACACCTACAGTAGTAAAGGCACTGGTAACGCTTCAGTATTTAGTATATTAAATTTAGGCGCAAAAAAAATGCTGGTTGGCGGAAACTCCGGATTATTTTGGGTAAACACCGAACTAAATAAATGGGAGAAAATAGAAGAACTCGAATTTTTTGCCAACGGAGGTCTATACCGCGATAAAACAGGAATGATATGGGTTTGTGGTAAAAATGGTCTCAGTAAAATAGACTTTAACCAATATAAATTTAATTTTATTTCCCTTCCTTTTGGCCAGGCAGAAATTAAATCCATCATCAGCTATGGTAAGGGTTTTTGGATAGGCACAAACAAAGGTTTGTTTAAATATAATCCCGATAATCGTTCAGTAATTAAATTGCTGCATACCGGTAATGCGAATAGTTTATCAAGCTCTGATATTATTAACTTATCTACCGATTTAAATGGCAGGCTGTGGGTGCTGGGCGAAAATGGTTTCGACCGTTACGAGGAGAAAGAGAATAAATTTCTTCACCATCATCACCGTTCGGCACTTGGTAGTTTTTTTAACGAAGATGTTTTTAGAGATTTAATTGAGGTAAACAATAACGAATATTATTTGGCTACCGATGCTGGTTTGAAAGTGTACAACGATAAAACCCGCAGTTATACCCATTACTTTAACGACCCTAAAAACCAGGCTTCATTGAGTAATAACCATTTGTACTGCCTTTTAAAAGATGCGCAGGGCAATGTTTGGATAGGCACATACGGAAGTGGGCTCAGCCGCTTTAACCCTAAAACCAGAAAGTTTAGCAATTACATGATCGATAATTCAAGAAAAGGTGGCATTAGCAATAACATTGTAAATAGCCTTTATCTGGATTCGCACCAAAATGTTTGGATCTGCACCCGCGATGGATTGAATAAATATGTAGCTAAAACAGATACTTTCGAAATATATTCAAAGCAAAACGGTTTTGTAAGCAATGTTTTTACCGATCTGGTAGAAGACAATAATGGCAGGCTATGGGTAACAACCGAACAGGGGATTTCGCTCTTTGATCCGGTAAACAAAATGGTAAAAAATTACGATGAGAAAGACGGTGTTTATGCCAATGCCGCTATCTGTAAAAATGCAAAAGGAGAAATTTACCTGGCGGGAAGTAAAGGTATCGTTTACTTTAATCCACAACAGCTAAAATATAATAAAACGGCTCCGGCGGTTTATTTTTCCGATTTTTCTATTTTCAATAAATTAATTCTGCCTGGTGATGATTCTCCATTAAAATTACCGGTGTACATGACTAAGGAGATTACTTTGCCCTACAGCCAAAGCGTGCTTTCTTTTGGTTTTATAGCACTCAATTATACACTTTCCGAAAAAAACAAGTATGCTTATTTTCTCGAAGGTTTCGATAAGAAATGGAATTACAGTGGCAGTGAGCATAAAGTTACCTATACCAATTTAAATCCCGGTAAGTATGTGTTAAAGGTAAGAGCATCAAATAACGATGGCATCTGGAATATGGTGGGCAATTCTATCATAATTACCATTACACCGCCATGGTACCGTACCTGGTGGGCTTTTTGTATTTATGGACTGGCTTTCTTTGGGATAATTTATGCCTATCTTAAGTACCGTGAGCATCGAGCAAACCTCGAATTTCAGGTGAAGCTGGCCCATGTAGAAAGTGAAAAAGAGAAAGAACTCAGTGAGAAGAAACTTTCTTTTTTTACCAATGTATCGCACGAGTTTCGTACGCCACTTACACTAATTATCAATCCGGTTAAAGAGCTTTTATACAAGAACGATAAAAATGTTGATACCACTGATTTAAATATTGTTTACAGGAATGCAAAACGGCTTTTAAGTTTGGTAGATCAATTGTTATTGTTCAGAAAAGCAGATACCTATGGCGGAAAATTAAAAGTAGCTCCCGTAAATCTGGTGAGTTTGTGTAAAGAAGTATTTCTTTGCTTTGTGCACCAGGCCAGGTCTAAAAATATTGTATTTGAGTTTATATGCGCCGATGAATTGATCCCATTTTATGCTGATAGGGAAAAAATAGAGATTGTGTTTTTTAATCTCCTGGCAAATGCCATAAAATTTACGCCAGAAGGCGGTACGGTTAAAATGATTGTAAAAAGTAACCAGGAAAATATAAATGTGCTTATAGAAGATACAGGCTGTGGTATTACCAGCTTTGCAGGAGAAAAACTCTATGAAAAATTTTATCAGGATCCGGGAAATAAATCAGCAAAAGGAGGTTTTGGTATTGGTTTGTACCTGGCTAAGAATTTTATAGAAATGCATGGTGGAGCGATAAGTTATACCAGCGTTGAAAATAAAGGCACGGCATTTAATATTGCTTTATTAAAAGGAATAAGCCATTTTAAAGATGCGGTAATTTTGCAGGAGGAACTGATAGATACCGATTCATCGTTGTTTAAAGAGTTAATAGAGGATGAAATTACGGCAAATAATATTGTAAAAGCAGCAGAAGAACCATTGATTGATAGTCAGCTCGCTGTGGATTTGAAAACACTATTGATCATTGATGATAACATCGAGATCAGAGAATACCTGAAACAGGTTTTCAGAATGGATTACCACCTTTATGAAGCGAGCAACGGAGAAGACGGGTACGATATGGTAAAAGAACTATTGCCGGATATTGTGATATGTGACGTAATGATGGATGGTATAACCGGGATAGAACTTTGTAGTAAAATAAAAGAAGATGTAGCCGTTTCTCATATTCCTATTATCCTGCTGACCGCTATTTCTGCGCCAGAAGTTAAACTTAAAGGAATAGAAGGCGGGGCCGATGATTACATTAGCAAACCTTTTGATAAAGATTTTTTAAAAGCGAGGGTAGCCAGTATACTAAAGAGTAAAAATGCGCTGCAAAAATATTTTTATAACGAGATTACCCTCAATTCGAACAACACCAAAATCTCTGCAGAATACAAAGAGTTTTTAGATAACTGTATCCGTATTGTAGAAGAACACCTGATCGATCCCGATTTTAATATCGATATACTTACTGCGGCTATCGGTATGTCGAGATCTAATCTTTACCGCAAAATAAAATCCATTTCTGGTCAGTCAGCGAATGGCTTTATTCGTTTCATCAGGTTGAGGAAAGCTGCCGAAATTTTTATCAATACGGATAAAACCATTCAGGAAACTTCTTACATGGTGGGTATTAACGATCCGAAATATTTTAGAGAGCAGTTTTATAAGCTCTTTAACATGAACCCATCGCAGTACATTAAAAAATTCCGTAAGCCGTTTTCCAATAACATTAATACCACAGTTAAAAAAGGTAAATAGCAGGTAGCTATTCAGCTATTGTTTTTAATAATCGGCCCCAAAGCATTGTTTTGGGTTTTTTTCGGTTTGTTTACCCCTCTAATTTGGATTGTTTGTACCCTATAGGAGTTGTTTGTTGACGCTAATTTAGCCTTTCATAAAGCAGTGCTATAATCGCGATTCCGATAAAGGGTTCAGTTGGGTAGGTTATAAAATTGATCTGCTAACCAAATATTAAACTTGCAAACCAATTATGAGAAGAAAAGTTCTGAAAGGATTTTTGCCAAAATTCTTTACAATTAAAACACTGGCATTTCTATTTATCGTATCCATCAGTTTACCGGCAATGGCATCTTTAGTTTCTATTAAAACAGGGATAAAGAGCCAGCTTAAAGAAATTGTGGTAACAGGTACGGTAACAAACGAAAGAGGTGCTACATTTCCTGGTGTAGCGGTTAAAATTAAGGGTACAGAGAAGGCAGTACAAACCGATGCGAAGGGTAACTATAGCATTGCTGTTGCAGCTACAACAGATATACTCGTTTTTTCTTATGTGGGCTACACCAGTCAGGAACAAACGGTAGGAAACAGAACAAACATTAACGTTCAGCTTGGTTCAGAATCTAAAACGTTAACCGAATTGGTAGTGGTTGGTTATGGCACACAGAAGAAAGCAACCTTAACAGGCTCTATATCGCAGGTAAAAGGAAGTGAATTAATGAAAAGCCCACAACCAAACCTGTCAAACTCTTTGGCGGGCCGGTTTTCGGGGGTAATTGTAAATAACCGCAGTGGCGAACCTGGTGTTGATGGTTCTACCATTACGGTTAGGGGGCTTGCCACTACCGGGAGTAATAATGTACTCATTGTAGTTGATGGCGTACCAGGTCAGATTGGTGGCCTTGAGCGTTTAGATCCCAACGACATCGAAAGTGTGTCGGTATTAAAAGATGCTTCTGCAGCTATTTATGGTAACAGAGCCGCAAATGGTGTAATATTGGTTACCACCAAAAAAGGAAAAACGGGTAAACCATCTATAAGTTACAGTTTTAACCAAGGGTTTGGGTCGCCTACCAGATTGCCGAAAATGGCCGATGCTGCTACTTATGCACAGATTATGAACGAAATTAGTTTCGATTCAAATCCTACCGGTGGCCTTAATCAATCTTATACTGCAGATCAGATCGAGAAATTTCGCAATGGTTCCGATCCGCTCTTGTATCCAAATACCGATTGGATTAACGAAACACTAAAAAAGACCGCACTTCAAAGTCAGCATAGCCTTTCGGTTAATGGTGGTAGTGAAGATGTAAAATACTATGTTTCATTGGGCACAATAGCTCAGGATGGTTTATACAAAAATGCTGCAACAAAATACAATCAGTATAATTTTCGCAGTAATGTTGATGCCAATATATCTAAATATATTAAAGTTGGTTTGTCAGTATCGGGCAGGCAAGAGAATCGCGTATTTCCGCAGGTTGGGGCGGGTGATATTTTTAGATCTATCTACAGAGCAAAACCAATTGCCGCTGCATATTACCCAAATGGTTTGCCAACTACAGGAATAGAGAATGCAAACCCTGCAATGCAGGTAACCGATATAGGTGGAACCAATAAAAACCCTACACAGGTTTTGAATGGAATTTTAAGGGCTACGTTTATTATACCGGGTGTACAGGGACTTTCTGTAGATGGCTTTTTCTCGGCAGACAAATCGAATGTTTTTAGTAAAAGTTTTAACAAACCTTATCTGTTGTACCAGTATGATCAAGGAACAAAAAACTTTAACAGCGTAATTGTTGGTGGTAACAATCAAAAAGCAACATTAACCGAAAGCCATAAAAATGAATCGTTGCTTACTTCAAATATTAAGCTGAATTACGCCCGTAAGTTCAACCTGCATGATATTAATGCCTTTGTGGGTTACGAACAAAGCGAAAATCATTTAGAATATTTCGATGCACAGCGTTTTAACTTTTTATCTACATCACTGCCTGAGCTTTCGCAAGGCGGCACAGCAGCTACAGATTTTCTAAACTCGGGCTATAGCTCTAACTACAACCGCCGGAGTATAATCAGCCGTTTAGCTTATACTTATGATGATAAATATCTTTTTGAAGGCCAGTTTCGTGTTGATGGATCGTCTATTTTTCCTCAAGGCAAGCAGTATGGTGTTTTTCCATCCGCTTCTGCAGGTTGGGTAATCTCAAAAGAAAAATGGTTTAACGAAAACGTTAAATTTATTGATAACTTAAAAATCCGTGCATCATATGGTGCGCTGGGTAACGATAATGTAAATGGTTTCCAGTATTTCGATAACTATGTACTGGTAGGCAACGGGTTTGTGGCCAGAGACGCAAGCAATGCGCTAACCATACAACCTGGTGTAAACCTGGTTAAATTAGCAAATCCGAACATTACATGGGAGGTGGCGAAAAAACTCGATATCGGAATTAACGCTACAGTATTTAAAAACTTTAGCATCGAAGCTATTTATTTCCAGCAAAAACGCTCTGATATTTTAACAACGCGAAATGCTTCATTACCAGGTTCTTCAGGTATAGTTAATCCATTTGATGATAAAAGCCCCAATTATACACCGTTGGTGCCATCAGAAAATATCGGTAAGGTAAACAGCAATGGTTTTGAGGCTACCTTAGGTTATAACCATAATGGCGAAAACTTTAACTGGAATTTATCAGGAAACATTACCTATGCTAAAAATAAGGTCGTGTTTATTGATGAGGCCAGCGGTACGTTAGATTATCAGCGCCAAACAGGTAGAACGCTAAATTCTTACCTGCTGTACAATAGTGTTGGTATATTTAGAACACAACAGGAGTTGGATGCTTATCCCCATGTAAGTGGCGCCAAAATAGGTGATCTTAAATATTTGGATTATAACAATGACGGAAAGATTACTGCTGATGACCAAACCAGATCAGCCTATAGCAATACCCCTCAAATTACTTATGGTTTAAATTTCGGAGCTTCATACAAGAATTTCGATGTATCATTCGTGTTGTCTGGGCAGGGCCAGGTTAGCCAATATGTTTTGCCGGAAGCAGGAAGTGTAGGTAATTTCTACAGTAGCTGGGCCGATAACAGATTTAGCGTATCAAACCCTAATGGAACTTATCCAAGAGTTACCGATCGTGCCTCGAACGCCATCAGTGGCGGACAGTTTACCAATACTTTTTGGTTAAATGATGCTTCTTTTTTAAGGCTGAAAAACGTTGAGCTTGCCTATAATTTAAAAGCGCGGTTTTTACAGAAGATAAATGTTTCGGGCTTAAGGTTTTATGCCAGTGCATTTAACCTGCTAACCTTTTCAAAAATTAAAGATTACGACCCCGAAGGAAACAGTGGCAGTGGCCAGTTCTATCCACAGCAACGCATTATTAATCTGGGCGCTAATATTAAATTCTAAACATCATGAATACTAAAACGATACATAAAATATTATTGGGCTTATCATTAATCTCATTGAGTGTGGTGGGCTGTAAAAAAGATTTTTTAAACGTAGAACCAACAGACCGGATTTCTACCACTACTATAGAAAGCGATACATCTGTTCTGGAAGCTTATGTAACCAACAGGTATATTGCCACCCGATTACAAGATAAAGAAGGAGATGGTTCTGCACCAGGGTTTGGCAGAGGCTTCGAATACAGTATGTGGAGTTCATACACAGACGAATCTGTTTACAATAACGATGATTTTACCTGGTTGATTCAGAGAGGCCAGCTGGCTCCGGAAAATTTAGGCAGTGCAGGTGTATATTGGGGCAGAAGCTACAAAAGCATAAGAGAATGTAATTATGCGCTTGGTGTGCTTGCTAAAATTGCCATGAGCCCATCGCATAAAAAACAATTGATCGCGGAGCTCAAATTTGTAAGGGCTTTCCGTTATCAGGATTTAATTCGAAACTATGGTGGCGTAGTTTTAATGGGTGATAAAGTAACCAGCCTGACTGATAATTTACAAGCTCCGGCTTTGTTTCAGCGCGCAACAATAAAAGAGAGCATTGATTATACTGTGGCCCAACTCAATGAAGCGGCTGCAGATCTGCCATTGGATAATAGCAGTAGCTGGATGCCGGGTAGAGCCACTAAAGGTGCTGCACTGGCACTTAAATCGCGTTTGCTTTTATATGCCGCTAGTCCATTGTACAATGCGGGTACATGGGAGGCAGCAGCAACAGCGGCGCAAGCTGTTATTGGCTTAAATAAATACAGTATTTTTAATGGAGGCTATGAAAATCTGTTCCTGAATGATCAGAATAACGAAATCATCTTTGCCAGATTATTTACAAAAAATGCTAACCATACACACCTGGAGATTGCCAACGGGCCAAATGGTTATGGCGGCTGGGGAGGAAATCTTCCTATGCAGAACCTGGTAGATGATTACGAAATGGCCAACGGAAAACCGATTACTGATCCTACCTCTGGTTATGATGCAAACAATCCGTACAAAGACCGTGATCCGCGTTTTGCAGCAACCATTTTATACAATGGTGCAGCTTATCGCGAGCGTAATGTAGAAACCTTTATTCCGGGAGGAAAAGATAGTAAAGATGGAAATGATAACTGGAATACAACCAAAACAGGTTATTACCTTAAAAAATTCATGAATGATGCCTATCCATTGCAAAACCCTTGGGGTAATGCAGGTTTTCAACCTTGGATCTATTTTAGATATGCAGAAATTTTGCTTAACTATGCTGAAGCGGCTAACGAAGCTTATGGCCCTGATGCTGTTCCTTCCGGAGCAACGATGACGGCAAGGCAAGCGATAAATATGGTAAGGGCAAGGCCAGACGTGAATATGCCTGCATTGGCCGTTGGACTTACACAAACACAGATGCGCGATGCGGTTCGTTATGAGCGTAGGGTAGAACTTGCTTTCGAAGAACATCGTTTTTATGATGTAAGAAGATGGAAAATTGCTGATGTAACCGAAAACAAACCTGCTGCTGGAATGATTATTACCAAAACAGGCACAGGATTTACTTATACACCTAAAGTTGCGCTGGATGGGCGTAAGTTTGAAACCAAACATTACTGGTTGCCCATACCAAGGGCCGAGATTTTAGCCTCAGGTGGTAAATTGCAGCAAAACCCGGGTTATTAATAAATAGAAATTAAATTTTACATGATAAAGCCATATCAATACCTGAACCGTTTTTTTATCTGCCTGGCCTTATTTTTCTATGGCGAAACCGCTCTTGCGCAAGTCGCCGTTCTGAAAATAGAGATCGATCCGGCCATCACATTCCAAACCATAGAAGGTTTTGGTGCTTCTGATGCATGGACTTGTCAGTTTGCCGGATTATGGCCTGCAGAGAAAAGGGATAAGATGGCCGATTTGCTTTTTAGTACCCAAACTACAAAAGCAGGTCAGCCTGTTGGTATTGGTCTTAACATGTGGCGTTTCAGCATTGGTGGTGGCAGTGCCGCCCAAGGTAAGGCAAGCGATATTGGCGACGAATGGCGTCGTCAATACGCTTTTCTGCAACCAGATGGCAGTTATGATTGGAACGCGATGCCAGGGCAAACCTGGTTTTTAAAGGCCGCTAAAACCCGTGGCGTAAAACAGTTTATCGGCTTTGTAAACAGTCCACATGTGCTTTTTACCAAAAACGGAAAAGCATATTCTACAGATGGTAACTGCAATCTGAATTTTGATAAACTTCCCGGATTTGCCGCCGATCTTGTTGCTAACATCAAAGGAATAAAAAAAACAACAGGTATAGAACTGGATTACCTTAGCCCTGCAAATGAGCCACAATGGAAATGGAATGAGCATAATCAGGAAGGCTGCCCATATAACAACACCGAACTGACTCAGCTTTATAAAGGTGTAAATAATACCTTCGCTAAAAATCAGATCAAAACCAAAATACAGATAGGAGAGGCAGGTCAGCTCGATTACTTATACGATAATGGAAACACCGCCAAGGGAAATCAGGTATATCAGTTCTTTAATGCTGCATCGCCTAATTATGTTGGCAATCTTTCCAATATTGATAATTCTATTTCTGGTCATAGCTATTTTACCACCAGTCCAGAGCAAAAATTTATTGATGTACGTAAAAAAACAGGCGATGCTGTGGCCAGTGTAAAAGGTTTAAGGTATTGGATGTCTGAATATTGTGTGTTGGGGGATGATGTGCTTAAAGGCGAAAAACGCGACCTGGGTATGGTAACCGCTTTGTTTATTGCAAAGTTGATCCATCACGATCTTGTTTTGTCAAATGCAACATCCTGGCAGTGGTGGTTGGCCGTATCAACAGGCGATTACAAGGATGGTCTGGTTTATATCGATCGGAACAAAACCGACGGTCAGGTGTACGAGAGCAAAATGTTATGGGCTTTAGGCAATTATAGCCGTTTTATTGGTGCAGGTAGTAGGCGGCTTCAGGTTAAAACAATTGAAGAAAAAGTAGCACAGGTGTATATATCGTCTTACTTGCAAAATAAAAAAATTGTAACGGTAGCCGTTAACCCGACAGAAAACGATCTCGATCTGGATATTGATGTAAAAGGGAAGAAGCAAAGTTTTGTACAAACCTATGTTACTTCTGCCGAATATAGTTTGGCGCCTTATAAACAATATACAAACACTAAAAAAATCCGCATTCCGGCTAAATCGATTACCACTGTGCTCAGCGATTAATTTGTAACGCACTCCGTTTACATTCCATTTGATTTTAGGGCCGAAAGGCAGTATTTAGATCGATATGGCTATGCTATGTCTTAATTTTCACCTTAACGATAACACACAATGAAGCCTATTCTTAAAAATTTAATGTCCATAGTAATCCTGATCACTTGTTTAACGAGTTTTAAAGGCCATGCCCAGTCTCAACATACTTTTAAACTTGCCGATTCTGTTTTTTTACTTGATAATAAGCCTTTCCAGATCATTTCTGGCGAAATGCATTACCCCCGCATACCAAGAGAAGCCTGGCGTGATAGAATGAAAATGGCTAAAGCAATGGGCTTAAATACCATTGGTACCTATGTATTTTGGAATGTACACGAACCGCAGAAAGATCAGTTTGATTTTTCCGGTAATAATGATATTGCTGAATTTGTACGTATTGCAAAAGAAGAAGGATTATGGGTATTGCTTCGCCCTAGTCCATATGTATGTGCCGAATGGGAATTTGGTGGTTATCCATTTTGGTTACAGAACATTAAAGGTCTACAGGTAAGGAGTAAAGAAGCGCAATATTTAAAAGAATATAAAGAATACCTTAAAGAAATTGGTAAACGGTTAGCGCCATTTCAGATTAATCATGGTGGCAACATCTTAATGGTACAGGTAGAAAACGAGTATGGTTCTTACGGAAACGATAAGGAATATTTGAAGATCAATACCCAGCTCTTTAAAGATGCCGGTTTTGATGGCGTGCTTTCAACCTGCGATCCTGTTCCTGCATTAGAAGGTGGTCATTTAGCGGGTTTGCTTCCAGGCGTAAATGGCATCGATAATCCTGCTCAGATCAGAACGCTGATCAATAAATATAACAATGGCTCCGGACCTTATTTTGTGCCAGAATGGTATCCGGCCTGGTTCGATTGGTGGGGTACAAAACACCATCAGGTAGATCCAAAAATGTATGCTGACAAACTGGATACCGTACTTAAAGGAGGGATTTCTATTAACATGTATATGTTTCATGGCGGTACAACCAGAGCTTTTATGAATGGGGCAAATTATAACGATTCTACAGCTTACGAACCGCAGATTAGTAGTTATGATTATGATGCACCTTTAGATGAGGCCGGCAATGCGACACCAAAATTTATGCTTTTTCGCGAAGCGATTAAAAAGAATTTGCCCGCAAACCAAACACTTCCTCCTGTACCTGCCGCCAAGCCTGCAGCTGCATTGCCTGTAATTACCTTTACCAAATCAACAGACATCTTTAACCTGGTTGGAAAACCACAATTAAGTGAAAAACCATTAACCTTCGAAGCCCTTAACCAGCCTTATGGTTTTGTATTGTACAGCAGCACCATAAAAGGTGGGCGAAAAGGTGTAATTAAAATCAACGAGCTACGCGATTATGGCCTGGTATATATCAATAAAAAACTTGCAGGTGTTTTAGATAGAAGGCTTTACGAGGATAGTTTAATAGTTAATCTTCCTGCTGGCAATGTACAACTTGATATTTTAGTAGAAAACTTGGGTAGGATTAATTTTGGTCCTTACCTGCTTAAAAATAATAAAGGGATTACTAAAAATGTAACTTTTAATGGTGAAGAGATTAAATCATGGAAAATGTATCCCTTGCCATTTGATAAAATCGATACCAAAAAAATACAGCCTAAAGTAAATAGCCAATCTGCGGCGGTACTTAAATCGGCCTCCTTTAATTTAACAAAAGTAGCAGATACTTATTTAGATATGCGGAAATGGGGCAAAGGCGTGGTTTGGGTTAACGGACATAATTTGGGGAAATATTGGGGCATTGGACCTCAACAAACCATTTATTTGCCAGCAGAATGGTTGAAAAAAGGAAAGAATGACATTGTCGTTTTCGAACTGCTTAAACCTACACAGCATACATTAAGCAGCTTAGCTAAACCTATTTTAAATGAACTAAAAAAATAAATAACATTTCGATTTTCTTCTGGTTAACGCGGCTGGGGTTTATAATAAGATTTAGGGAAAAGAGTTGTGTCATAAATATAGATTTGTCATCCTGTCCAAAGGACTCCTACGGAGAGCTTGTCGAAGGATTTGCTTAAATACCCTTTAAGTTGTTTCGACAAGCTCTCCGTAGGAGTCCTTTGGACAACATGACAGCATCTGAGGCGAAATCGTCTTTATGATACAATCTCTTTTGCTTTATCACGATAAACATAGTTAATTGCCAAAAATCTCATCTGGAAATGGTACTGCTTTTCCAGTCGCTTTTTCTACAGGCATTTGTGCCCCACGTTCTTTTAAGGTTTTGCCTAAAAGTATGGCCAGTTTTTTCGTTTGAGTAGGGTTAGTTGATGAAAGATTATGTTGCTCGCCGATATCTTTGCTTAAATCGTAGAGTTCAAATTTTTGTGTGCGCATCTGGTAAATCAATTTCCAGTTGCCAAAGCGAATGGCGCTGTAATAATTTATTCCAAGTACTGCTTCATCTTTAACAGTTGTCCACTTGTTGGGGTAATGAAAAACTAAGGGCCTATCCTGAAGTTTAACTTCTGGGCTTTTTAATGCAGCAAACAGACTTAATCCATCCAATTTTTGAGTGATTTTTGGCGCTTTAATTCCAGCTATTTCCAATATGGTCGGAAAAAAATCATCAATAATTACCGGGTTTCGATTCACCGAGTTAGCAGGAACAGCAAGGGGCCATTTTACAATCATTGGCTCGCGTACACCACCTTCGTAAACCGAACCCTTACCCGATTTGAAAGGATAATTGTGTGTGTTTACAGGACCTCCTCTTTGGTGTGCATCTAAACCGCCGTTATCGCTCATGAAAATGATCATCGTGTTTTTATCAACACCTTTTGCTTTTAGGAAATCCATGATATCACCCAAACTTTTATCCATTCCTTCTACTAAACTGGCATATTTGGCTTCAGTACTATCTAAACCTGCATCGTAATATTTTTGCACAAATCTTTTATCGGCCATAATCGGAACATGAACAGCATAATGAGCCAGATTAAGATAAAAAGGTTCTTTTCTGGCTATCGGAATCGCCAGGGCTTTTTTTGCTTCAAGCGTTAGTGCTTCGCTTAAAAAAGTGTCAGAATCGTAATATTCCTCCAAATCGGGTACTGCCTGTGCCTGCGTTTTCCCAGGCATGTTGCCATAACGTTGTTCAGCAAGATAGCTTTGCGGATGGCCTGCCGCATGCCCGGCAATGTTAACCATAAAGCCAAGGTTATAAGGATTGGCTCCGGGGGTTCCCATAGAGCCCCAGTGTGCTTTACCCACATGTATGGTGTAATAACCGGCATCCCTCAGCAGTATTGGGAAAGGAGTGGCTTTAACAGAATTTTCAATATCTGAACCTGGACTAAAACCATTGATATTCCAATTTAATGGGAAGAATTGTTCGTCTTTTTCATCGGTATTGTTGTTTTTTTGAGGCGACGTCCAATTGGTAACATGTGTACGAGTGGAATTCATACCCGTCATTAAGCTCGTCCTTGTAGGTGTACATACAGGTTGGGCATAAGCATTAACAAACTTCATCCCGTCTTTTGCCATGCGCTCCATATTTGGTGTATGGTAACGTTTGTTCAATGGCATAGTACTGTCGCAAAACGGTAACGAAGTATCCATGATACCCATATCATCCACCAGGAAAACGATAATATTTGGGCGTGCCGGTGCTGTTTTTTGTTGAGAGAATGCAAAAAAGTTAATATTTAACAAGATGATGATGAATGCAGATTTTTTCATGGAAGTATTTGTTTGGCTAGAATCTACAATAAAAATAGATTTTTTTGGTAGACTTTAATTCTAAATTGTTGCGCAAACGTTTGCTGCATCACTGCGTTTATAGTAGCGTTAAATAATATTTGGATAACTACACGAAGGCTATTTTAACTTATTTGTCGACTTTTACAACAAAGCAGATGAGAAGAAAGGAAAAAGATATTTTTTTAAGGTGCTTAACCCTGTGAATCCTAAATATTTAACTGTTATTTATTTAGTAAATGTTAAGTTTTTATTAAATAGATTGACTTTGTTCTTTGCAGGAATGAATTTAATTTCTAACTTCGCAGCCTCGAAAGGGACAAAATGATTCCGTAGCTCAGCTGGTAGAGCATTACACTTTTAATGTAGTGGTCCTGGGTTCGAATCCCAGCGGGATCACAGAAATTCAAAAACCATCTTTATTTATCTTAAAGATGGTTTTCTGTTTTTATAATAATTTGCAGTGTCGCTTGAAATGCTATAAACGTAGATTTTGTGTTCGATGTCGGTGGTGTCAGCTTGATGGGAATGAGTAGAAAAATTTAGCTCTTTTTTCAAATAACTTACTGTTTACGAGCGTATGGAGAAATACCATACTGGATTGGGTTCTCACATTGCCCTTTCTCATCGAGTTATATCTCAAAAAAAGTGAAAATCTATTCATTCAACAAAGTGTAAAGCCATTATTTGTCTGTTCATTTTATTAGTTACATACGGTCTGTAAAATTACCGCTAACGATTTGGGTATTGCCGAAGGCGGGGATTTGTTGCGCAAAAAGTTCAATCGAAGAACGAAAGTTGAACCTTGCACAAATGTCCAATCGAAGCTGTTCAGCCCCGCTTTTGGCAATACCTTGTTGCCTGCTGGCGTTTTTGTATATACGTTATAAATTTATGAAAAATCTACGTTTGTCTTTTCCTGTCGCACCAATTTTATTATAAAACTTGATGGCTCTTTCATTAAAAGTTGGTGTCTGCCATTGAATATTTACGCAATTGTTTTCTTGTCCTATTTCTTTTAATTTTTCAAAAACTTGTTCACCAATTTTTAGTCCTCTAAAATTTGGTTCTAAATATAGACAGTCCAAATATAGAAATGTCTGTGCGTCCCAAGTTGAAAAGTCAAAAGTGAATGAAAAATAACCTCCTAATTCTGCTCCACTTTCAATTACATAGCAATATAACTTCGGATTTTGTGAAAAAATTGCACTTTTGAGTTGTTTTTCTTTATCAATATATTTGTATCTTACTTGTTCATACTCAGCATGCTTTTGGCATAATTCTACCAAAGTTGCTAAATCTTTTTCTTCTAATTTTCTGATTAAATAGTCCATTGTTGGTTAATTTCAGTTTGCAAAAAATCAATAAAATGCTGGAAATAATCGGGATAGGTTTTGTTGCTCATATAGGCAATGTAATGTTTCCTTTTTAGTCCATTTTTGCCAATTTTTATTGCTTTTAAATTGTTATTTTTCAAATACGGTTGCAAAGCCCATTTTGCCATTGCCATAATTCCCATATCAGCTTTTACCATTTCAATTGATGCTTCTGTAAGTGGTAATGGTGTTATTTTTTTAGGGGTAATTTTTCCTGGTGCTAATAAAAATTGATGGATAGTAACGCTTTCCAATGGCAAAGAGTGTATCAATAAATGTTCATTTATAAAATCTTCCGCAACCACATACTTTTTATTTGCCCAAGAATGATTTTCAGAAACTACCATCATCATTTCATCTTGAAAAAGTTCTATATACTTAATGTTTTCGTTCTTAATTGGGTCGCTAATAATGGCAATATCCAAAATACTTTCTTGTAATTTTTGTAAAGGATAATGAGTTGCTTCCATCACAATTTTCAACTCAATATTTGGATACAAAAGATGAAACTGTTTTAAAACAGAAGGCAACCAATGGTAACTTGAATAGCATTCTGTGCTAATTCTTATTTCGCCAACCTCCCCAAAAATCAGTTGTTTTATTTGTTTTTCGGTATCGGAAAGTTTGTCTAAAATTTCGTTGGCTGTTGTATATAATTTTTCTCCAGCTTTCGTTAAAATCAATTTTTTATTGATGCGAAGAAATATTTTTGTACCCAATTGGTATTCAGCTTCTTTCAATTGATGACTTAACGCCGATTGTGTCAAATGCAATTTGTCGATAGCTTTTGTAATGCTACCTTCTTCTACAATTGCTTTGATAAGGCGTAAATGCCGAATTTCCATTTTCTGTTTTAAATTTTATACAAAGGAACGAAATTAAGCAGTCAGATTTGTATGAAAATAATCGTTACAAATGATGAATTCTTTTCGTTTTTATGGAGTACAAAGTTGTTTTAGTTTTGTATCATTATTAATCTTAAAATTTAGAAAAATGGATTTACAAATTAAACATTACGAAAATAAGTTAGCCTTTGAAATGGACCCATCAGATTTATTTGATGCTTTAAATAACAATGAAAAAGTTGTTCCACTTGATGCAAGAAAACAATTTGGCTTCGAAGCCGAACATATTCCAATGGCAATAAATATTCCGCATCGTGAAATGACTGAGGAAAGCACCAAACATTTGGATAAAGATGTTTTGTATGTAACTTATTGCGATGGAATTGGCTGTAATGCTTCTACAAAAGGTGCGTTGAATATGTCAAAACTTGGCTTTAAAGTCAAAGAGTTAATGGGCGGTATTGAATGGTGGAAATTTGACGGTTATGCTACCGAAGGAACAAAGTCAAGTCCAAGTGGCGAAAAAATTCAATGTGCTTGTTAATTCATTATTCTATTTGAAAGTTGGACAAATGTAGATTTTTGTCCACTTTCGTTTTGGGTGTCGCTATACGCTTGCAGGCAACTCCTAAATATACGCAAGTTTTTCAGACGGAAAAATATTTACAATCCAGTCAAAATACCGTGGAGTATCTTTTCTTATGCGTTTTATGAGTACACCTTTTAGAAAAGAGTACCCCAAAAACGCAAGTCTAACCCTAAGATTTCCAAAAATAAGAATTGCAAAAAGTACGGAATTTTGATTTAATGATATTTTTACCTAGCTAATGCTAGATTCCTCATTTATCTGTCTTTTAAAGCTATTATTTTCTTACAATCATCAATAAAAGTGTTCGATATTTGTACCATAGGGATCACGAAAAGCCTCACAGAAGTGTGAGGCTTTTTGCATGTGCGCTGGGCATGGCAATCAGCTATAGGGTGCAAGTCCCGAACACACTTTGCAGTAGGAAGTGTTAGCCAATAGCAAGGGTGTCGTGGGCGACTGCGAATCCGAAGGAAGCTGGCGGCAAATATGTGGGCCTACGAACAGGAACTGTATATAAGGCGAGGTGATATGGGTGATGTTGCATGACAAACAAAAGCCCTATACTGCACAGAATATCACTACGTAGATACAGGGGCCACATCCATAGAAAGCGGATTGCCTTACCCCAGGAGATCTGAATGAGCTCTGTCAAGTGTAAGCGCGATTACAGGAGAGGAAACATTTAGCGGGGACGTTCAATGGCTCATTTAGAAGTCAGCAGCGGTCGTAGTACTGTATCACAGATGGAGGAAGGACCAAATGTTGAAATGGCAAAGGAAACAGGAAGTTTATGGTAGAGCGTTTACAGCAGAACCACGTTAGAGAACTACTTATATGAGGGTAGGACGGAATCCGAGAGTAAATTATAAGAGGAGCTGAGCCGAGCCGTGCAACCAGTGGGCACAATGCCTGACAACAGGAGAATACTACCGGTTGTTAAGAGATACTATTTCAACAAACCGCTGTATACCGAACGGTACGTACAGTGGTGTGAGAGGACAGATAGGGAACTAATCCCTATCTTCCTACTCGATCCAAAATCATCTTTTTAAAAAAATTAAAAAGTTTTCATTGTTTATATTTTTTTTTCATAAGTTTGTTATGTCAGTAGTTAGTAAAAAACATGTAAAAATATAAACGTATATCCTTATTCATTTCTTCTGTTAAAATTAATGGGTTTTCAGTTTTTCCCATGATTAGATAGTTCAAATTATTATTGCGAATTACCAATCGAATAATACTGATAAAGTAACTAACCATTACCACACAGATTATGAAAAAAAATGCTTAACCAGCTTAAGATGGTAATAATTCTGCTTTTTGTGCAAATAATTTGTCCCACTAAGTCTCTCTGCATTGAAGTAACAAAACCTGTATCATGGTTTTATGAATATTGCTAAAAATTGACTTTCTTTTTAATTTTTTTAAAAAGATTTCGGTTCTTTTGTTTTTTTTGTATTTTTATGTAACCAAATTAAAAAATGTCAGCAACTATTAAGAAAGCACAACGACTAAGGGCCGACATTATTAAGCTACTTTATTATAAAAAAAAATCATCGCTCACCGATTTAAGTAAACGTACTAAAAAGAGCTTGCCCTTAATTACGTCTACTGTAAATGCTTTGATAGAAGACGGCTTAATTATAGAGCAGGGATTGGCACCATCTACCGGAGGCCGCCGCCCTTTAAATTTTTTATTGAACCCCGATTACAAGAGGTATATAATAGCCGTAGCCATGGATCAGTTAACCAGTCAATTAACCATATATGATTTGTCAAATCATCAGGTTTTACCCACGCAGGTGATTGATTTAGACATGACCGAGAGTAAAAGTGCTGATACTTTAATTGAATTTATTGACCATTGCATAAAGAAATCAACAATCGATAAACAAAATTTATTGGGAATTGGTATTGGTATGCCGGGTTTTGTAAATGCAGAGAAGGGAATGAACTATTCATTTATGCAGGTTGAAAACGATATAAGCCTGCAAGACTATCTCGCTAAAAAATTAAGTTTACCGGTTTACATAGATAACGACTCGAGTTTGATTGCCTTAGCTGAATTAAACTTTGGTGAAGCACGAAATTTAAAGGATGTACTCGTAGTTAATATTGGTTGGGGTACAGGTTTGGGGATGATTATTAATGGCAAATTATACCGGGGCAGTAGCGGCTACGCTGGCGAATTTAGCCATATCCCTTTATCTAACTCAAATACCTTATGCTCTTGTGGTAAGCGGGGATGCCTTGAAGTGGAAACATCTCTTTTGGTGATGGTTCAAAAAGCAGAAGCAGCGGTAAAAAAAGGAGAAGAAACAAGTTTAAGAACGCTTTTTAATGATAAAAGTAAAAGCCATGTAGATCATTTCTTGAATGCAGTTGTAAAACAAGATCCTGTCGCTATTTCTATTTTAGCTGATGCCGCATTTCAGATTGGTAAAGGATTGGCAACTTTAATCCATATTATGAATCCTGAACGGATTGTATTAAGTGGCCGTGGTGCAAAAGCTGGAAAAATGCTTCTGCCGCCAATACAACAGGCTATTAACGAGTTTTGTATACCTCGGGTAGCTGAACAAACAGAAATTAAATGCTCTAGTTTAAGTGATGAGGCTGAATTATTGGCTGCTGCCAGTTTGATGGTAGAGAACAGCTTATTTGAATAATTAAAACCAAGCAGATAAATAATATAATTTTTTAACTAACAACCGAAATTATGAGGAAATAAAAAAGAACCACTAAACCAAATTTTGAACCAATTTTAACTAATACTAACCTAAACGAATTATGAAAAAAATGTACTTAAAGTGCCTAAGTGTGTTTTTGTTAACTTTTTTGACAATAACAGCTTTTGCGCAAAAAACCATTACCGGTACGGTAATGGAAGCATCTGGGCCAATACCAGGTGTAAGTGTCACTATTAAAGGCACAACCAAAGCTACCCAGACAGACGCTGGGGGTAAATTCTCTATTTCCGCAACAGAAGGAAATATCCTTGTTTTTAGATCTGTTGGCTATATTTCAAAAGAAATTAATGTAGGAGCATCTTCAACAGTAAATGTTAGGCTCGAATCATCTTCTAACAGTTTGGATGAAGTTCAGGTAACTACAGCCTTTGGGATAAAGAAAGAAAAAAGATCTTTAGGTTACTCTACACAGGAAGTAGCAGGTAAAGACTTAATTATTGGCCAGGCGCCAACCATCGCACAGGGTTTGATGGGTAAAGTAGCTGGTTTACAAATCTCACAATCAGGTGGGGGCGTAGAAGGCGGCTCATCGAGAATTGTAGTTCGTGGAAATACCTCGTTAACTGGCGATAACAGGGCTTTGATTATTGTTGACGGTGTTGCGCTTAATAATGATCCTGCCAATGTGAACGGTAACAATACTGCATCTGTTGCTGGGAGTACAGGAGGCGATGTTTCATCCAATAATGATTGGGGTACAGGTATGAATTTCATCAACCAGGATGATATAGAAAGCATTACTGTATTAAAAGGCCCAGCCGCTGCTGCATTGTATGGTGCAAGAGGTGGTAATGGTGTTATTTTAATTACCCGTAAAAAAGGTAGTAACAGGCCAGGACTTGGTGTTGATTACAATTACTCTTATCGACACACCAATCCTTACGAAATACAAAATTTTCAAAATGAATACGGACAAGGCGGTGTTGCCTCGATGCTAACAGCAGATAATAATAAAATGTTCCCTACTAATGGTGCGGGACAACGCTATCAGATCGGGAATAGTTATACTTCTCCAGGAGAATATTTAAGCAACTCCTTTGGTACAGTGCCATATCCAATGGGTAAAGCAACAGATGCCTACTTCAGTTATCCGGGAAGTCAGTCTTGGGGTCCAAGGTTTGATAATCTACCAATACTGAATTATGATGGTATTTTAAGGCCTTATTCTGCCCAGCCTGATAACTGGAAAGCATTTTTCCCTGATGGTTCAGTAGTAAGTCATAATGTGGCGATTTCTGGAGGAAGTGAAAGTGCTACAGGCCGACTTTCTTATACCAGAAATGATACCAAAGCGAACATACTAAACAGTAATATGCAATCAAATACTTTTAATCTGGGCTCTACTTTAAAAGTTTCTAAAAAATTAAGTGCAGAGGTTACTGCGAGCTATATTAATTTCACGCGCTTAAATGCTCCTGCTGTTGGTTCGGGCTATCTTGGAGGGGTAATTTACTCTATGCCACGAGATTATAATCCGTATGTTGATTTTGATAATACTTATGGTCCTAACAATTCGCGTAAGGATGTATTGACGTCAAGTAATTTTCCTGCTGGTTCACCTGCTTATCCTTTCAGCGGAGGGTATTTGGGCAACCAATACTGGAATGCCAATAATAACAATACCGTATTTAACAGAAACGGATTAACTGGTGGAATGAAGTTAATGGCTGATTTAACTGATTTCTTAAACGTTACTGCACAAGGTGGTGTAGATAATTCGAATGATGTGACTACGGTAAAAAACCAACCTACTGATGTATTAGGGCAGGCTAATGGCGCTTACAAACTGGCACAGGCAAAAAATTTATCAACCAATTTACAAGCTTTTGCACGTTTACACAAAGACAATCTTTTTGGCAAAGAGATTAATGCTAGCTTAACCGCGGGTGTAGAAAGATATTACAGAAATGACTATACTTCAAGTAATTCGACTGCGGGCAATTTTGTGAAGCCGAATGTGTTTGCGTTGAATAATGGTGCAAATCCTGTTCCTCAACCACAAGAAACCAAATACGCCAAACAGATCAACTCAGCATTCAGTTTCTTAAACCTTTCTTATAAAAACTACTTGTTTTTAGAAGCTACAGCACGTAACGACTGGTCGAGTACGCTGGCTAATGGTTCAAATTCTTATTTTTACCCAGCAGCCAACTTAAGTTATGTGTTTACTGATGGTATTAAAGGAATGCAGAACAGCTTGCCTTGGTTAAGCTTTGGGAAGCTGAAACTTTCTTATGCAGAAACAGGCTCTGACACTGAGCCTTATTCTATTTTTAATGTTTTGGATGTAACTACAAATAATGGCCAGCAGGCGCAGAGTTTACCTGGAACATTGAAATTTGATGGTGTAAAACCTCAACGAAGCAGATCGTACGAAGGTGGTTTGTCGTTGGGTTTTTTAAAAAATAGATTGAACGTAGATTTAACTGCTTATTCGATGAAAACCTTTAACCAGATTCTAGGTAACCCATTGGCACAATCATCTGGTTTTTCTAATATATTGATTAATACTGGTTCATTAGGCAATACAGGGTTCGAGTTTATCGTGAGTGGTTCCCCAATCAAAACAAAAGATTTTAGTTGGGATGTATCTATTAGTGGTTCACATGCACGCACAAAAGTTTTGGCCCTGCAGGATGGAGTTGAAACCCTAACGCTGGGTAACTTTTTTGGCGGCGCTGGTATTTCGCAAAAAGTTAAGGTTGGTGATTATTATGGCACGCTTTACGGCAGAGATTTTACTTACATAAACGGACAAAAAGTAGTGGCAAGGGCTCAGGGCACAGATTTACTGCCTTTAAAGTATACCGTTGATGGAAAAAGTTATTATGCTGGTACGCAATGGGTATTAAGTAATGGCGAGGTGCCAATTGGCAATTCGCAGCCATCTTTAACAGGTGGTATTACCAACACCTTTAAATACAAAGCATTTTCATTATATGTATTGGCTGATGCCAAGATTGGTGGTGATACCTATTTTGGTTCTTATGCTGCAGGTATGGGAAGCGGGAACCTCGAAGAGACTTTAAAAGAGCGTAACGGCGGTGGTTTGCCCTTGGTATATCCTGATGGAACAATAGCCAATACAGGGGTCAACTTCGGAGGTGTTTTTGCCGATGGCACGCCTAATACAGATGTAGTGAACTACCAATGGTATTATCAGGGAACTTTCTCAGCCTGGAATCACCTTGGCGTACCGCGTTCTGCAGCTGTATTTAAAAATTCCTGGATGAAACTAAGAGAGGTTGCCTTAACCTATCAGGTACCAGCAAAATTTATTCAAAAAACCAAATTTATTCAAAACCTGTCGCTTTCATTAGTGGGAAGAGACCTATTCTATATTTTTACCACTATACCTAAAGGACTAAACCCAGAAGGGGTAAATAGTATAGGTAATATGCAGGGAATTGAGTACGATTCGTTGCCAAAAACTAGGTCATTTGGTTTCACTATACGATCTTCATTTTAATAATTTAAAACATTAAGACATGAAAATTCAACATAAAATAATCCACACGGTGCTTGGCATATCGCTAATGACGGGTGTGGTCTCGTGCAAAAAGGGTTTCGAAGAATTAAATAAGCCATATAAAGATGCAACTGTTTCTACAGCAACTCCTGCAGGTTTTTTTAATAATCTGGCTAAACGTGCAACGCAAGAAGATTATACCATATATACAGGTTTATTTATGCCGATTACAAATCAGCAGGGCGTTCAAAATAAGAATTTGCCCTACATCAATTATATTGGTTCTTTTTGGAGTACTTATTATTCAGATTTGGCGGATTACAAACAACTGTTAAAGCTAATTAGTTCCTCTCCAAATCCGGAAGCATATAATAATGTAAAATATATGGCTACCATTTTGATAGCCCAAAAAACCTTGTCGATGTTAGATCGTTACGGAGATATACCATACAGTCAAGCGGGTATCGCTACAGAAGGAGCTGCAAATTACCAACCAAAATACGATAAAGAGGAGGCCGTTTACAGCAGTGTTTTAGATGATTTGAAGGCTGCAGCTGCGGGTGTTGGAGGTGCAAATCAGAGTTCGATCGGCACTTATGAATCTTTTTTGGCTAATGATTTTGTTGCCTGGAAAAAATTCGGAAATGCACTTAGGTTGCGCTATGCAGTTCGTCTAAGTAAAACCAATTTGCAAACCAAAGCTAAAGATATAATTGCTGAAATTCTAGGTAACCCTTCGGTGTATCCACTACCGAATGACCAAGACCTAACCGCTTTATACAAAAGTAATTTTGGTAGCTTTCCATTGGTTGTTGTACCAAGTAGTCCAGATTATGGCGATCGATTGTGGTATGGGTTTCGTGAGCTTTCAGTTTCCAATATCAGGATGAGTTCTAACGTATTTACAAAAATGTCGTCAACCAATGCAGATGATGGTTCGGGTTTCTTCGATCCACGTTACAAGGTGTGGTTTATGCCAAATAACGCAGGTAAATGGGTGCCTCAGCCTCAAAACGGAACTGTTGCTGATGGTGGTACGCCGTATCCAAATCTAGGGGACAATTCGCCAAAGGCTCCAGGTAGCGACCCTGGCAATAAGTTCGCTTCTTTTAACTATTATCTGGTTCGCGATTATCAGAGTTTTCCATATGTAATTATTTCAGAAGCTGATGTACATTTCTTAAAGGCCGAAATTTACAATCAAGGTATAGGCGTTGCAGCAAATCAGGCTTTGGCAGAAACAGAGTACAATTTAGGGATGCGTGCCTCTGTTAATTTTTGGTATACTACTGTGAACAGTAATACAACAGCCATTTGGCCAACTGCTGCCAAACCTGGTCCAATTACACAAGCGCAAATTGATGTATTTACCAATAATCCGGCTGTGAAGTTTACCACTGGTGATGTGGCAGGGAATTATAAAAAAATAATTACCCAATCATGGTTGGCAAGTATGTTTAATGCTGTAGAAACCTGGTGTACAGTACGCCGTACCGGATTAACACCGAAGGATGCAACTTATACACCTACTGCCTATAACAGATTGCCATATCCTGATGATGAAAGAATAAATAATGCAGCAAACCTTGCGACTATTGGTGGCAATGTAGGGCCTGAAGTTCAGATTCAAAAGAAAGTTTATTGGATGCCTTAATTGCGCAACGATTTGATTAAACACAATGTCCCGGCCAATTTTTGGTCGGGATTTTTACAGCCTAATTATGAAAATAAAAATTTACTTTTTTTTCTGTTTTGTTCTTATAGCACTTAACACTTTTGCCCAGCAGAACGACATTATGCCCCAATCGGAAATTTACGAATGGCCTAAAGATGATGCGGTTAAAAAGAAACTCGATACCTGGCAGGATAAAAAGTTTGGAATGATTATCCATTGGGGGCTTTACGCTGTTCCAGGGATTATCGAATCTTGGTCTATCTGTTCTGAAGATTGGATTGATAGAGACAGTACTATTAAATACGAAGACTATAAAAAATGGTATTGGGGCCTAAACGAAAAATTTAACCCAACAAAATTCAATCCTGAGCAATGGGCCAAAGCAGGTAAAAGTGCAGGAATGAAATATTTGGTGTTTACCACCAAACATCACGATGGCTTTGCCATGTTCGATACCAAACAATCTGATTTTAGCATTGCAAAAGGCCCTTTTTCAACCAATGCCAAAAAAGACGTAGCTAAATATGTGTTCGATGCTTTCCGTAAGGAAAATTTTATGATCGGTGCTTATTTTTCTAAACCAGATTGGCATTCTCAATACTATTGGTGGGACAAATATGCCACTGCAGATAGAAATAACAATTATGATATCAGAAAGAATCAATGGCGGTGGAATATGTTCAAAAGCTATACTCAGAACCAGATTGGCGAGTTAATGAACAATTACGGAAGCATTGATATTTTATGGTTAGATGGTGGATGGGTCCGTCCACGGGCCAGCGTAAATAAAGAAGTACTTTCTTGGGGAGCACCTATTCCTGATTGGAGTCAGGATATTGATATGCCGAAAATTGCAGCTGATGCCAGAAAAGCACAACCTGGTTTGATTGTGGTGGATAGAACGGTACATGGCCAGTTTGAAAACTACCAAACCCCTGAACAGAAAATCCCTGAAAATCAGTTAGATTATCCATGGGAAAGCTGCATGACGTTAGGCGGAGCCTGGGGTTTTGTACCCAACGATCAGTATAAATCGGCAGGCGAAGTGGTTCATAAATTAGTAGAAATAGTAGCGAAAGGCGGAAGTTTGCTTTTAGGTATTGGGCCTAAAGCTGATGGAACGCTGCCTGATCATGTGGTTACAAGATTGGATGAAATTGGTAAGTGGACCAGTAAAAATGGTGTTGCCATATACGGAACAAGGATTACCAAAAACTATCATGATGGACAAAACTGGTTTACGCAAAGTAAAGATGGTAAAACTATTTACGGCATCAGTTTAATCGGCAATACGCCGAACAAAGAAATTTCGTGGCAAGGGAGTATTCCTAAAAAAGGAAGTCTCATTACCATTTTAAGTACCAACCAAAAGGTAAAATGGACATTGAAAGATGGCAAGGTACACTTCGATTTTCCTAAAACAGAGGAGAAAATAGCCCTGACTTTTTCTTTTACGCCCGAAACTAATTAGTAATGCCGAAACCGAGAAGATACTTATACTTATTGCCTGCCTTTTTTTTCTGCAGTGGCCTTTTTGCTCAAGTTAAAAAAGGGCAATCTTTACCCTATAAAAACCCGAAATTAAGTATCGATTTGAGGGTAAAAGATCTCATTTCGAGAATGACACCGGAAGAGAAATTCTGGCAGTTATTTATGATCCCTGGAGATGTTACAACTGAAAATAAAACACAATTTAAAAATGGTATTTTTGGTTTGCAGGTGAGTGCAGCGGCACAAGGAAGCGGTAATGCGCAACAAATGTTAACCTATAATACCTCTGAAGACGGACTTTCTCTGGCTAAAAAAGTAAATAAAATTCAAAAATATTTTGTTGAGGAAACCCGTTTGGGCATTCCCATCATTCCATTTGATGAGGCTTTACACGGTTTGGTCAGGCAAGGTGCTACTGCTTTTCCACAATCAATTGGTTTAGCCGCAAGTTTCGATACTACTTTAGTGGCCAAAATTGGTACCGCTATTGCCAATGAGGCAAGGGCACGCGGTTTGAGAGATCTTTTGGCACCTGTAATCAATATGGCTACAGATGTAAGATGGGGCAGGGTAGAAGAAACTTATGGAGAAGATCCATATTTAACAACCTTAATGGGCCATGCTTTTATGAATGCCATAGAAAGGCAGAATATCATTGTTACCCCAAAACATTTTATTGCCAATGTTGGCGATGGCGGGCGGGATAGCTACCCGATAGAGATGGATAAACATTTTTTAGAAGAAATCCACTTTCCAGCATTTAAAGATGGGGTTAAAAACGTAGGTATCCGTTCATTAATGACTTCCTATAACAGCGTTTTTGGTACTCCGGCAACTTCAAATAAATGGCTGCTCACCACTAAACTAAAAACAGAATGGGGCTTTAAAGGTTTCGTAATTTCTGATGCAGGTGCAGTAGGAGGTGCCAATGTATTACATTTTACGGCTAAAGATTATAAAGATGCTACTGCGCAATCGATTAATGCTGGCCTTGATGTAATCTTCCAGGTAGATTATAATCATTATAAACTTTTTCTGCCCGCATTTTTAGATGGTAGCATTCCCAAATCGAGAATAGATGATGCATTGTCAAGGGTGCTGAAAGCTAAATTCGAGCTGGGGCTGTTTGAGCTTCCTTACGTGGATGAAAGTATTGCCGAAAAGATGCTAAGCGATCAAAGTAATCACAATCTAGCCAAAGAGGCCGCTTTAAAATCTTTTGTGCTCCTGAAAAATGATAACAACACGCTTCCGTTAAAAAATGAAAAGCAGATCTTACTGGTAGGGGAAGATGCTATTGAAGCCAGATTAGGTGGCTACAGTGGTACTGGAAACAATAAGATTAATATTTTGGATGGCTTAAAAAACGCAGTATCCAATAATGTTAAGGTTAACTATGTAAAAGGTAGCAGCCGGGAACTGCAAACTTATATTCCGATAGATAGCCAGTTTCTTTCTGCTAATCAAAAAGCAGGATTAATGGGAAGCTATTACAGAGGGCTTCAATTTTCAGGAAACCCAATTAAAGAAGTAAATGATAAAGCTGTTAATTTTAGTTGGACGTTATATCCGCCAGACGAGCAGCTCCAATTGGATGATTATTCGGTAAGGTGGACCGGTAAAATTAAGGTGCCACAAAATGCCGATGTTAATATCGGATTGGAGGGAAATGATGGTTACCGATTATACCTGGATAACCAATTACTTATCGATAATTGGGACAAAAAATCTTTCAATACGAAAACCGTTCCATTTCATTTTGAGAAAAATAAGGAGTATGCAATTAAGATCGAATTTTTCGAACCTAAAGGCAATGGTAAAATCAAACTGATCTGGGATTATAATATCAGGAAATCAAACGAAATAGCCGATGCAGTTGCTGCGGCAAAAAATAACGATGCAATCGTATTTGTTGCAGGTATAAAAGAAGGGGAGTTTTTAGATCGGGCGATGTTAAACCTGCCTGGTAATCAAGAAATGCTACTGGAGGAACTCGCAAAAACCGGGAAACCTATTATTGTGGTATTAACCGGTGGAAGTGCGATCAATATGCAGCCCTGGTTAAATAAAGTAAGCGCAGTTTTAAATGTTTGGTACCCGGGAGAAGCAGGCGGTAGCGCCATTGCAGATGTACTGCTTGGAAAGGTAAATCCATCAGGTAAACTTCCAATTACTTACCCGATTGATGAATCGCAGTTACCTCTGGTTTACAATCACAAACCTACGGGCAGAGGCGATGATTATAACAACTTAAGCGGCGAACCACTTTTCCCATTTGGATATGGATTAAGTTATACCAACTTTTCTTATACCAATTTGAAGTTTGACCGTAAAAGTATTGCTAAAAATGAAACCGCTAAGTTAAGCTTCGAGCTTAAAAATACGGGCAATTACGATGGTGAAGAAGTGGTGCAATTGTACATGAGACCTTTGTTGAGCAAATTGGCACAGCCAGTTCTTGCATTGAGGGCTTTTCAGAGGGTACATTTGAAGGTTGGTGAAACAAAGGTAATTTCATTCAAACTGGATAAAGAGGTGCTGCAAACACTCAATATCAATAATGTATGGGAAGTAGCTCCGGGGCAGTATAGGATTATGATCGGATCATCAAGTAAATCACTTTATTTAAAAGATAACTTAACTGTTAAGCCTTAAAAAAATACCTCCTATGGTTGGGTATAAACCATATCATTAATAGTTGCCGCAGATTCTGGTTAAATCTGCGGCTTTTTTATGGGCGGGATTTTTGCCGCGGAAACATTAATTTTCCATGGGATGTCATCCTGAGCGTAGTCGAAGGATCTTTAACCTAACTCAGCTATCCCTAACTTTACAGCAAGTTCATTCAGATCCTTTACCACAACATCAATGATCGGAATACCGCTGATTTTCCTTTCCTGCTCAAATTCATGTTCAGGTTCGCCAGGGATGATTACCTTTTTATCAGGATCTATCGTTTTTGCACTTTTAAAGCGTTCTACCCAATTATCTAAATGATTTTTGAAGTCTGCAGCTGGTCTGAAACCATCTACACGCATAGCGCCCAAAAAGTGGCCAAGTCCTTCGCCAACCGGATTGGCCGATGGTTCTAAGAAAGCCACAAAAGGAGGCACCCAAGGGCCATAATTCGCGCCAGATAACACCGCTGATAAAATATCTACTGTAGCACTCAACCCATAACCTTTATGACTGCCATGATCTTTATCGCTGCCCAAAGGAAGGAGCGAGCCGCCATTTTTTAATTCGTTCGGATCGGTAGAGTTTTCTCCACTTTTATCCTGAACCCAGCCGTCTGGAACACTTTTGTTTGCTCTCTGGGCAATTTCCAGTTTTCCGTTCGCTGCCGCTGCTGTGGCCATATCTACAATTACCGGTGGGTATTTCCCTGCGGGAAAAGCATAACACATGGGGTTGGTGCCCAATAAACGTTCGTTAGCATATGTAGGGGCTACCAAAGGGCTTGCATTGGTCATACTGATGCCGATCATATCTTTTTCTACCGCCATTAAGGCATGATAACCTGCAATACCGAAGTGATTGGAATTTTTAACCGATACCCACCCACTACCGTATTTTTCTGCTTTTTCGATAGCAACTTTCATGGCAAATGGTGCAACCACTAAGCCTAAACCTGCATCGCCATCTACAGTGGCAGTAGTAGGTGTTTCATGTACGATTTTAATATCAGGAGTAGCATTTATTCTTTTCTTTTCCCAAAGGCGTACATAACCGCTTAAACGGGCAACGCCATGCGAGTCGATTCCACGTAAATCTGAACGGATTAAAACATCGGTTGCTAAATCGGCATGCTCATCAGAACAGCCCATTTTTTTAAAAACGCTATAAGTAAAAGCCCTGAGATTGGTTTCGGTAAAAGTGATGAAGGTCATGTTATTATTAAGTGTCAAGATTTGATCCCCGGACTTCGGACTCCCGACTCCGGACTACAATTACGGCAATAAAACAGTAAAATCGCCTCCCAGTGGATCGAAGTTTTCTATGCATGAGGAAAGAAAATCTTCTCCATAATTTACATACATGGGTGCAATATTTAAGGTTCTTTCCTGAAGTGCCCCATTCGGGAAAAGTCTTTTCTTTACATTGTCAATCTGTAGCAATGCCGTTTCATGTTTCCTTTTCTCTGCGCGGAATAGTTTCTTCTCCAGGTTAGCCAATAAATGATTGGTCCGCTGTTTTGCTGTATCTGTTGATACGGAAAGCGTTTTATCTATTTTATAGGCATTTAGCTTTATTTGATCGAAAATGCTGTTAATGGCCCTGGTTTCATCAGCCAAGCTCAATTGGGCAGTTGTATTTCGCTTTACCCAAATGTTTTTTAACGCTTCAACTGGTAAAAATATATCTTCTAAAGAAAAGCCTAAATGGTATAAATTCTGCGCACTGCGTTTATCAATCAATAAAGCTGAGTTACGAAGCAATAAAACAGGGAAATCAACTTTATAAAAGTCGAAATTTGCCTTTAACTGCATCCAGTAAGCTACTTCCGCACCACCACCTATATAAGCAATGTTTGGCAAAATCACTTCCTGATACATGGGCCGCATCACCACATTCGGACTAAACCGCTCAGGATGTGATTCGATTTCGGCTTTTAATTCAGCCTCTGTAAAACCGATGTCGGTATGATTGACAACATATTTGCCATCTTCAAAAATCAAGCGCTCGCGCAGATTATGGATAAGGTAAAAGAAGTTAATATCACGGCCGTTCACCTGGGTTTTATAGCCTAAATCCTCTAGGTTTTTCGAGCTCTTTTCAATGTTTTTCGAACTGTTATGCCGAATAATATCTTCGGTAATAATATTCGCGAATTGTTTTTTTAGTTGTGCATCATCAGCATTTACAATCACCAGGCCATATTTCTCGAATAAATTATTCACCAAAAACCTGGTGGCGTCGGCTAAATTATCGTGTTGCAAATAGGCCTGTTCTACCAATTTGGCAATTCGTTTTCCGTTTTTAGAGATCCCAAGATATCCCTTATATGCGGTTACTGCTGCGGCAACGGTTTTAGTACTTAGTCTTCCGGTGGCACCGTTGGTTTGCTGTATCCAGCTAATGTTCTTTTCATCAACACTTACGTGGTTAATTTCATCAAAATCGTGATCCTCTGTTGCCATCCAATAAACCGGAACAAAGTTTTTATCAGGATGTGCCATTTTTAACTCGATGGCTAAATTAATGGTGGTTACAATTTTGTAAATAAAATAAAGCGGCCCGGTAAAAAGATTCAACTGGTGGCCCGTTGTAACCGTAAAGGTATTCGCCGAGCCTAAAAGTTCTATGTTTTTGGTAACCGATTTATTGGGCTGTAAATGTTGGTATTGATCTTGTAAAACCTGAACTAAAGTTTCTCTGTTCCCTAAAAAATTTCTATGCTCAATTGCTTTAGCTAAGCCCTCCATATCAGGACGATAGCTATAAAAAGCTTTAAGCTGATTTTCGTCGTTAATATAATCTAAAACCAGTTTTGAAAATGATCCGGTTTCCTGATATGAGATATATTTTGCCTGCATGATGTGCGAAAGTAATGCAATTTAAGGATAATCGTAAAGTCGCGCCACTATTTTACAATTGTTAAATAATTTTTTGCCACGGAAGCATTGAAATCACGGAATTTCTATATGATCATCCTCTTGGTGAAGTTTTAGAAAAGCAAGGAGTTTTGAGGAGGTTTTTGTGTAGGTTCGTCATTTCGACCGTAGTGGAGAAATCTTTTAAACACAGTTCAAAGATTTCTCCATTGCGCTTCGCTTCAGTCGAAATGACGACTGATGGGAATCTGTAATTTGGTATGGGAGTGGATTATCATTAGGATTGAAATGTTTTAGAGATTGCTTTCTATCGCGCCAACTTTTTCGCGGTACAAATCAATCGGGCTATCTAAAAGTACTGCAATTACGGTTAACTCAGGATCTAGTTTATCTTTAGGTACCGGAATGTAAACAATACCCGGTATTTTGCTCCAATACAGTTTGTTATAAATTTCGTGTGGCAGCATGGTACCTTCACCCACAATCCTGATCCTGCTGATGTTGTTTTTTAAACCTTTAATAGCAATTGGCCCCGTTGGTGTGCCTTCTACAAATAAGTATAGTGTTTGTTTATCTGCAGAAAGTGTTGTATTGCCCTGATAATGTCCAGCCGGAATTCCCCCCGTTGTTTTGTATAGCGCTTCTGCGTTTTTAATTACCCAATTGCTAATCTTTTGATCTGCGCCTTTAATTCCAGGGTTAAAGTCTAAGCCATCAGCAGGTAAACCGGTATTTTGAAATACATTTATACCTGCATTTAAGTTAATGGCCAGCCTGTTCAGATTTAAGTTGGTTAAACCCCGTTGTTTGGGCGCAGCATATAAGTCTGCGAGCGAAAGGCTTTCCTGCTTGTCTTCATCGAGCTGAATAGGGCCGTTTAATGATACTTTTAGAACGGTTACATCGCTGTCAAAATCGGCATCTTTTAAATTAAGCAGATAATCTGTTTCATTTAGCTTAATTGTATATGGCCGTGCTTTGCTGCCAACTACTTCAATCTTGTTTATTTTTGATTTTATACCTGATAGTAAAATCCCGTTTTTGGTTTTATAATCGAGATACAGGTACAATACATCTTTGTTTTTGGATAGGGTAGTTTTACCGACAATATGCCCATCTGGGATCCCGGCCTGTGTACCATAAATGGCCCCTGCGTGTTTCTGGGTCCAACGGCCTAAATCTTTTAAAATTTTAACCTGTTCTGGCGCAATAGTTCCATCTGCTTTTGGTCCAATATCAAGCAATAAGTTACCGCCCATGCTAATACAATCAACCAGCGTGCGGATGATCATGTTTGATGATTTATAATGATTATCATAAGGCTGATAGCCCCACGAATCGTTCATGGTATAACAAAGTTCCCACTCAGGTGAACTTGGTTTTACCACAGGCACACCTTGTTCTGGTGTATCATAATCGCCATGCCCATTTAAGCGAGAGTTGATAATGATGTTTTGATTTACCTTACGTAAGTTCGATAGTATATTTTTGGCCTGCCATTCTTCTCCACTATGCTCCCAATCGCCATCAAACCATAATAAATCTGGATTGTATTTGGCTGACAGTTCGTTTAACTGGCCCTGGAAATAATTTTGGAATTTTTTAAAGCGTGGTATATCCTGTTTATAATCATAACGTTTCCTGTCGCGGGTAAAACCATCATAATCCGGGTAGCTCCAATCAGGTAAAGAAAAATATAACCCTGTTTTAAGACCAGATTTTTTAAGTTCAGCCACAAATGGAGTGATTAAATCTTTTTTGGCAGCACTGTTTTTTAATGTGGTAGTGGCTAAAGGAGCTTTACTATCCCAAAGGGCAATACCATCATGGTGTTTTGTGGTAATTACGGCATATTTGGCGCCACTTTCTTTAATCAGGTTTACCCATTCTTCTGGTTTGTACTTTGCAGCGGTAAAACCATTAAGCTGTTTCATGTAAGCATCGTGATTGATGTAGTTGTTAAAAAAAGACCACGATTCGGAAATACCATTAACCGAATAAATACCCCAATGGATGAAAATACCCAGTTTCGCATCAGCAAACCATTGCATTTTTTGATCAGAAATTTTTTGTTGGGCAGAAAGTTTACTGCTGATGAATAGTGAAAATAAAACGATGAAAAACTTTAAATAACGCATGATCGTGTTTAGTATATCTAAACGTTAAATATAATGTTTTATAGCTGTTTTTTAAACAAAAATTAGGTGTGAAGTCAGATGTTACCATCTGACTGGAGATTGATTTAGTAAGAAAATTTGTAAACAGGCATTATCACCTGATTGAAAGGTAACTATAGAAGCCTTAAATTAAGAATCTTGTTAGATGTCAGATGGTAACATCTGACATCACATATATTGGTTGTGAAGTCAGATGTTACCATCTGACTGGAGATTGATTTAGTAAGAAAATTTGTAAACAGGTATTATCACCTGATTGAAAGGTAACTATAGAAGCCTTAAAATTAAGAATCCTGTTAGATGTCAGATGGTAACATCTGACATCACATATATATCAAAACAACAAACTTTTGCCATAAAAAAAGCCGCTCTGAATAATCAGAACGGCTGTAAAATATTTGGTTTAGTGATTTACCATTTTTTTCTGCGTTCGCCACTGCCACCTTCACGGTTTCCGCCTTCTCTGCGTGGACCTCCGGTGTTGCCACCCTTGTCGTCACGGCTACGTCCAGAGAAATCTCTGAAACCGCCACCACTGTTTCCACCTTCACGTCTTCCGCTACCACCGCCAGAACTTCTTCTGTCGCCGCCGCCACGATAACCGCCACCGCCGCTTCTGCGTTCACCGCCGAAACCACCGCCACCGCTACGTCTTTCGCCGCCACCGCGTCTTTCTCCTGCGCCTTCGCCACGACCACCGTCTCCGCTTTTCTCGATACGTACCTGACGACCATTAAACTCAACAGATTTAAAGCCTTCAAAAACTTTGTCAGCTACGTCGTCTTCCACTTCAAAGAAAGAGAAAACACCTTTTAAATCGATTTTACCAACGCTTTTGCCACCAATTTTACCGTTGTTACAGATAAATGACAACATATCGCCACGGGTAAACTCATCTACAGAACCTAAGTTGATGAACAAACGGGTGTAACCTTCGCTACCACGTCCACGTCCGGCACCTCTTTCGCCTCTGTCTGCACCACGGTCATCGCCAACTGCAGCATTTAAGTCAGGTGCTTTAGAATAGTAATCTAAGAAACGGTTAAATTCTAATGAAGCAAAACGTTTAATTACATCTTCTTTTGATAAATCAGCAAATTCATCCATAATACGTGGAATGTACTGATCAATTTGTTCGTTGTTAACTTCTACATTGTGTACTTTATGTACCAAAGAGAACAATTGTTTTTCACAAACATCAAATCCTGTAGGAAGCTCAGCTTTGGTAAATTGTTTACCAATAATGCGCTCTAACTGACGGATTTTTCCAACTTCTTTAGAGTTGATGATACAGATAGAGATACCAGTTTTACCAGCACGGCCTGTACGGCCAGAACGGTGGGTATAACTTTCAATTTCATCAGGTAAAGAATAGTTGATTACGTGTGTTACATTGTTTACATCGATACCACGTGCGGCAACATCAGTAGCAATTAACAACTGCATGTTACGCTCACGGAAACGTTGCATTACTTTATCACGTTGTTGTTGCGATAAATCGCCGTGCAAGGCATCAGCATTGTAACCATCTTTAATTAAGTGCTCGGCAACATCTTGTGTATCCAATTTGGTTTTACAAAATACTACGGCAAAAATTTCAGGGTTAAAATCTACAATACGTTTTAAGGCAGCGTATTTATCACGTGCACGAACAATGTAATATTCGTGTTCGATGTTTACATTACCTGTATTTTTTGTGCCCATGGTTAATTCAACAGGGTTATCCATATAGTTTTTAGCTATACGGCGAACTTCTGCAGGCATGGTAGCCGAGAATAACCAGGTTTTTTTGTCATCAGGAGTGGTTGATAAAATGTCGTTAATGTCGTCCTGGAAACCCATGTTCAACATCTCGTCAGCTTCATCAAGCACAACATATTTAACTGAAGAAAAATCAATGGCTTTACGGCCAATGATGTCCAACATACGGCCGGGCGTGGCCACTACGATCTGAACGCCTTGGCGTATTTCGCGTAGTTGTTGCATAATGTTCGCACCACCGTAAACGGCAACAACGTGGGCATTAGCAACGTTTTTAGAAAAGTTTTTAAGGTCGTTAGCGATTTGCAAGCATAACTCACGGGTAGGGCATAAAATCAATGCCTGTGGTTTATTAACTTTAAAATCGATTAGTTCTAACAGCGGCAAACCAAATGCGGCTGTTTTTCCTGTTCCTGTTTGGGCCAAACCAACAAAATCATTAGTGCCTTCTAACAGTACAGGAATACTTTGCTCCTGAATAGGTGTTGGAGTTTCAAATCCAAGATCCTTTACGGCATTAACGACGTCATCACTTATCCCCAATAATTGAAATGGGTTTGTCATTCGTCTTTTTATTTTTAATTGAGCCGCAAAGGTAAGGTTAATATTCCGTATTTTACAGATAATCAAGTAAATAGTTTTTTAAGCTAAATATTTGAAAATAAGGAAGTAATGGCGGGGGTATAATCGAATAGGGAAGATGTTATGATGGGTGGGTTTAAAATACGGTCATGATTTTATGCTACGATTTTATTTTTTTGATTTGGAAAGCAAATGCAGCAGGCTTTCGGTTGCAACAGTCCCGTTTTCCGTTTCAATCTTTTTCACACCTTTCAGGTTTTAAAAAGGATTTCCACTGCAACCGGGTTTAGGTGGCTGGGGTAATGCAGCTATTTACGTTTATTTTTAAACAGCCAATGGGGCAGTTCGTCAGTTAAAATTGCGGGAGCGAAAATATCGTTGTGGGCCAGATCGTCGAACTCCCAGAACCTGATTCTGTTATTGTGTTTTAACTCTTCAAAAAACTTTTGGTCACTACTAAAAGGGTTTTCGGTATCCATATTTCCGTGGATCAACCAAATTGGAATGTTCGTGAGTGTTTTTACTTTGTCGAATTGCGGTATGCCGGAAATGCTTATACCTGCAGCGAATAAATCAGGTTTTAACGATAAGACATTGATCACTGAAGAGGCTCCCATCGAAAAACCGATGAGGTAAATCCTTTTCTCATCAATATTTAGAGTATTTTTCAAGCTATCAATCAGTTGCAAGGCGGTAGTTAAGCAAGGTTGTGGTACCGAAGTCAGTACATTCCTGCTCTGATCCAATACATAATTCGAAGATCGGGAAGGGAATTGTGGTGCTAAAATAAAGGCGGGGTATTTCGCCTGTATTTCATCCATGGCGAACAGTTTTGCCAATATGCCCAGCTGGCTGGTATTATCGTTTCCAACCGCGTTTGATCCATGAAATACAATTACCAGTGGGATTTTACTTCTGGTGTTATATGGTTTTAACAAGCGGTATACAATCGGCGTATTGGCAGTACCTTTAAACGAGCCTCTTGTAAAAACATTGGTATCGAAGTTTTTTATTTCTGATATTCTGCGTTTAAGATAGATCGAGTCAGCGCTTTTAGCGATTTTGGTTTTTCCAAAAGTACGGATACGGCTATTGCATGATAAAATTCCGCAAAGCAAAGCCGCCGAAAAAGCATAAAGGGCATGATTTAACTTAATTTGCATGTTCGGCAATTGATTTTTCGGCTGGAATTAAGTGGTTATCGCAATCTTTCGGCCGAACGGATCAATCTCTCGTCTTTATTGATACCGAAGATGGCGAGAAAAATAAATAAAATAGCTAAAGCTGGCAAATAAGCTCCAATTCCAAAACTGGCACCTTCAATACCACCTGGCAATTTTTTGGCGTAAACGCTGCACCAAAAGGCAAAACCAGCAATTAATATAATCGATACAATGGCAATGCGCTTCTGAAAACTTCTTCTTTTGTAGTTGAAAATATTCATTAAACAAATAAATGCAACAGCGATATTGGTAATGATTAAAGGCAAAAAAGATTGGGTTTTAAGACTTATGCCCGCTTTTATGGTTAAAGTTTGGTATAGTCCAGTGGTGTATACCGCTGATTCTGTTCCTGCAGTATCTTTTATAGCGATAGGTAAAAACAACATTAAAACTAAGGTTAATGCTGCTAAAAAAAGCCAGATCGATTGTATTCTTTGTATCATGTTGATTTTAATAATTTAAAAGCAAACTTATATAAAATTGCTTTTGCTTGCAATTTAAGAGAATCTTTGCAGTTATTTTATGTTGGATAGCTGTAAAATGAAAATAAATTAACTGATTACCTGAATTCAAATGATGTGGTTTACGCGACCTAATTGATGGATGATAAAAAAACTGTCGTTCCTTTTACAGTTTTACATTAGGATGAGCGTTTTTATAACCTAATCTGAGTTCGATTAATAATAACACTCTTAAAGACCAATCTTCAAGGCGGATTGTTTTGTCATACCCTATAATAAATGTTGTTTTAATAATATGCATTTAAGGACCATATAACAGGGAAGTCGTTTTTAACTTTTCTCTGATAATTCTTCCTCTTTCTGCGCATACCTAAGCATTATGTTTGCCACGGAAGCACGAAAACACGGAAAAATTTACTTCTTCTCCGTGATTTCTGTGTTTCCGTGGCTAATTAATTTTTGCACATGTTTTAAAAGCGATTTCCCTG
>NZ_JAUG01000028.1 GCF_000708285.2 Pedobacter borealis DSM 19626 | reverse complement strand
AATTATATCTTATTTACGCCTAATCCCGCTTTATCGTCCTGCTGAATTTATTTCAGCATCTTTTTAGCGTGAAAGACCCTGAAATAAATTCAGGGTGACGACCGTCTTAACAGAAAACTTGATTAAAACGCCACAAAATGAGATTTAATAATCGAACTCAGGTTATTAAGCAATGGCCTAAGCGTTGCTGCAACTTCAAGAAACCTGAACGATTTAATAAATGCAGTTGGTGAACACGAACACTTTTTACCACTAGCTGTTGATTTGATCGACGAAAGCAGTGTAGAAGCAGCAATTAGCCAAACGATCAGCAAATTTGGTCAGTTAGATGTGGTGGTAAACAATGCAGGCTATGGCATGCTTGGTGCTTTAGAAGAATTGAGCGATAAAGAATCGCGTCAAAATTTTGACGTAAACGTTTTTGGTTCGTTAAACGTCATCAGAAAAGTACTTCCTCAATTGCGGAAACAACAATCAGGTCATATTTTCAATATTTCTTCAATCGGTGGCTTTTCAGGTAACTTCCCCGGTTTCGGAATTTATTGCGCAACAAAATTTGCGGTGGTTGGTTTTACCGAATCGCTAGCGGCTGAAGTAAAATCGATGGGAATCAAAGCAACAATTGTAGAGCCGGGTTATTTCAGAACAGCATTCCTAACTGAAGGATCATTAGCCGTACCGAATAAACCAATTGATGCCTACAAAGAGGTACGCGACTCGCAAGCGGCACATCAGAACGACATCAATAACCAACAGCCAGGCGATCCGGCCAAAGCAGTTGAGGTAATTATTGAAGCTTCGAAAAGTGAAAACCCACCGCTCCATTTATTCTTAAGGCCTGATGCTTATCAGGTAGCTGATGCAAAAATTGCAGATGTACAAAGGGATATGGCCAATTGGAAATATTTAGCAACCGCCACTAATTTCGATGAGGTGAGTGCTTAAAATTGATTTAATATGGACCGATCGCTGTCGGTTTATAATTAAATTTCCTTAGAGCTTGTTTAATTTTTATTAGGAGTTATCCGTATGTCAGTCTGAGCGTAGTCGAAGACCCTTTTTTTGATTATATTAAAGGCACTTCGACTCCGCTCAGTGTGACAGAAATGTTAGAAAGAAAATAATTGGATGAAATTTCAACAGGCTCTTACAACTCTTTAAAATATCTCCTTCTAAACCATTGCGCCAGGTTAACCAATGCAATTAATGCTGGCACCTCAACTAACGGACCGATTACACCGGCAAATGCCTGCCCTGAATGAATACCGAATACACCTATTGCCACAGCAATAGCCAATTCGAAGTTATTACCAGTCGCCGTAAACGCAATAGCGGTACTTTTGCCATAATCGGCTCCAAAATACCTGCCCGCAAAAAAACTGATCACAAACATGATCACGAAATAAATCACTAAGGGCAAAACAATTCGCAGTACATCGAACGGAATCTGTACAATTAATTCTCCTTTCAAACTAAACATCACTACAATGGTAAATAACAAAGCAATTAAAGTTATAGGAGAAATCAACGGCACAAAAGTGGAGTAAAACCATTCTTCGCCTTTCCACTTGATCAGTACTTTTTGACTTAAAATACCGAGCACAAACGGAATACCAAGATAAACCCCTACACTCTTTGCAATTTCTGCGATGGAAATTGATACAGAAAGGCCTTTTAAACCAAAAACGGGTGGTAAAACCGTAATAAAAAAATAGGCAAATACACTGTAAAGCAATACCTGAAAAATACTGTTCAGGGCAATTAAACCAGCGGCATACTCTCGGTTTCCGTCGGCAAGTTCATTCCATACCACCACCATGGCAATACACCTGGCAAGACCGATCATAATCAAGCCGACCATGTATTCGGTGTGGTCATGTAAAAATGCAATGGCCAGGAAAAACATCAGAATCGGGCCGATTATCCAGTTTAAAACAAGCGAAGCGCTTAATATTTTTACATTTTTAAATACTTCGCCTAAATTCTGGTATTTAACTTTTGCTAAAGGTGGATACATCATCAGGATCAATCCGATGGCCAAAGGAATGTTTGTACTCCCGCTCGAAAATGAATTGATCAAGACAGCTGATGATGGGAACAAAAAGCCTAAGCCCACCCCCAATAACATGGCTAAGAAAATCCACAGCGTTAAATAACGATCTAAAAAACTTAGATGTTTTCTTTGAGCTGCCGGGGCACAAATATCTGCAGACATTAGCTTTTTAGGTTTTTATTTACAAAATCTTCCATGTAAACCTTTACCAGATCTCTTGTATTTCTAAATTCGGCCATAATTTCTTCATCTGTACCTACGGCTTTTGCAGGGTCGGGAAAATTATGGTGCATTTTTATAGCCTGCGTTGGAAAATATGGACAACTTTCTTTTGCATGATCGCAAACGGTAATCACATAATCGAAAGGAACATCAAAATACTCCTCGATATTATTTGAGGTTTGATTAGAAATATCGATTCCATCTTCGGCCATTACTTTTATCGCCCTTGGATTAACGCCATGAACTTCGATACCAGCACTGTAAATTTTGGCCTTGTTTTGGGCGAAATGTTTCAAATAACCTTCTGCCAGTTGACTTCTGCAACTATTTCCGGTGCAAAGCACCAATACATTTTTCATTCCTATAAATTTTGAATAATTAACAACATCCACTTCCTGGAGAACAACTATTTTGACTGGTTGCTAGATTAACCAGTTCGACTTTTTGCTTTATCGGCTGAGCAGGCGCACAACACTCTTCGCCAGTTTCGGTAGTGCCACAGCTTCCCCCACGGTTAATCGCTTTACATTGGGTAGCATCGGGTGTTAGATCCAAAACCAGGTTTTCCCCATCAATTTTAAATTCACCTGGAAACATCTGCCTTGTATCGAACGCAGAATTGCCAAATTCAATTTTCACAATTCCATTAGGATTTAAGGGCAGTTTGCTTTCTACCATATTGATAATGGATAATGCTTTTTTCACCTGCATGGCCCTACCCGTTTCTTGTTCGGTAGGTTCCCATAACTGTATAATAATTTCAGTCCAGGCGTTCATTACGCCTCCACAATCTACCGAAACAATCGGCGCTTGTTTAACTTCGGTGATGTGATAATTGGCATTTACCCACTTGCCTGGAGCATATTGAAACTGTAATACCAATTCTGGATGTTGTTGAAGTTGAGCCTTAAAGCTGCTCCATTCGATCGAAGATGTATTTATCATAATATTGCAATTTAACGATTGATTTATATAAAAAATTTTAACAGCAGTTTTGTCCGCCCTTATATGCAGCAAAGAAATCGCTCAGCTGTGTTTGTAATAACTTCCAGGTTTTAGGTTCTATACAATAGCAAATACTCACACCCTCGATAGTGCCCTGTATAATACCTGCATTTTTAAGTTCTTTTAAATGCTGAGAAATAGTAGCCTGCGCCAAACCAAGTTCCTCAACCAAATCGCCACAGATACAGGTATTCGATTTAAGGATACGCTGAAGAATAGCAATCCGTGCAGGATGCGCCATCGCTTTTAATAACGCTGCCATTTGATTCTGCTCTTCGGTGAAGATTTCTGTTTTGGTAAGTCCCATAATTTTATATCGCAATATTACGATAGATAATTTAGATATCAAAATTTATTTTAATTTTCTATTTTCATCAAAAACAGATTATCTAGAGAAAGAGTTGGTGTGTTTTTTAGCCACGGAAGCAAGGAAAAACACGGAAATTTGGTTGATAATGGCCCTTGCCTTCACTTCACTCCGTTATCAATTCAGAGAATTTAATAAAAAGTATCGTCATCTCGACTGGAACACAGTGGAATGTTCCAAGGGAACTCCTTCGGAGGAGAGATCTATCTCGAGATAGATTTCCTGACTACGTTGCACTCCGCTAGAAATGACGGCATTTGAAGGGTAAACAAAAAAACCGTCGACTAATTAAAGTCAACGGTTCAATTTGTACAGGGATGAGAAAAATTATTTCTTAGGTTTTGCGCTCATGTAAAAAGTAAGCTTTCCGCCGTTGGTGATATCGGCATGTTTGATTTTATGATCGGTAATTTCTTTGCCGTTCAGTAAAACTTTCTCTACATAAACATTTTTATCGCTCTGTTTAATGGCCTCAACGGTAAATGTTTTACCGTTTTCTAAGTTAATTAAAGCATTATTAACCAACGGACTACCTAACGAATACACATCAGAACCTGGTGCTACCGGATAAAAACCTAACGAAGAGAACATATACCAGGCGCTCATCTGCCCGCAGTCGTCATTTCCACCCAAACCATCGGCTGTAGGTTTGTACTGCATGTTTAAGATGTGACGGATCTGCGCCTGGGTTTTCCATGGCTGATCGGTCCAGTTGTAAAGGTAAGCGATATGGTGTGCAGGCTCATTACCATGTACATATCCGCCAATAATACCTTCGCGGGTAATATCTTCAGTATGCGCAAAAAACTCGTCAGGTAAATGCATCGTAAATAAAGTATCTAAACGGGTTGCAAATTTCTTTTTACCGCCCATCATTTCAATCAGCGAAGCCGGATCCTGCGGAACAAAAAAACTGTAGTTCCAGCTATTTCCTTCAATAAAACCTTGTCCTTCGGTATCTTTTGGATCGAACTGCTTTTTGAAAGAGCCATCTGCCAATTTAGGGCGCATGAAACCAGAAGCACTATCGTAGTTGTTTTTCCAGTTGTTAGAACGCTTGATAAATTCATCGTAAACATCCATACGGTTTAACTTCTTGGCCAGTTGCGCAATCGACCAGTCATCGTAAGAATATTCTAAGTTATTGGAAACCGAAATGCCCGATTTTTCTGCCGGGATATAACCTTTATCCATATAATAGCCAATTCCCTCGTAATCGCGGTGTTTTGCTGTTGCAATACAGGCATCCAATGCTTTGTTCGCATCGCCATTGTAGGTGCCTTTTATAATCGCATCAGAAATTACAGAAACACTGTGGTAACCACTCATGCACCAGTTATCGTTGGCATAATGCGACCAGATCGGCAACATATGCAAACTACTTTGATCGTAATGCGCCATCATCGATTTCACCATGTCGTTGCTACGGCCTGGCTGCATAATATTAAAGAAAGGATGTAAAGCACGATAAGTATCCCAAAGGGAGAATGTGGTGTAATTGGTAAAGCCTTCAGCTTTATGTATCCCCTGATCTAAACCTTTATACTCGCCATTAATATCGGTATAGGTTGTTGGATTGATAAAAGCATGATATAAAGCGGTGTAAAAATTGATTTTATTATCGTTAGAAGTTGTAACCTGTATTTTATTCAATTCTTTATTCCAGGTAGCCTGTGCCTTAGCCTTCACTTTTTCGAAATCCCAGCCCGAAATTTCTGCACGCATATTTTGCAAAGCATTTTCCTGGCTAACCGGCGATAAAGCAAATTTAATTTTAATCTTCTCTCCTTCCTGGGTATCGAAGTCGAAGTACATTTTCAGTTTTTTGCCTGCAATTTCAGGAAAGTTCTGCTCCTGGTTAAACTTGCCCCAAAAGCCTCTATAAGCCTGTTTGGCATCGTAGCTTTTACGTCCGTAGCTTTTAAAAGGTTTAGAAAAGCTCATCGCAAAATATACGGTTCTGGTTCTGGCCCATCCGTTGGTTTGGCGGTAACCGGTAATCAGGGTATCGTTCACTACGCGAACGTAAGTCCACACCGTTTTTTCTTCGTAATTATAAATACCGGCCATCAGATCGAGAATAATGTGCGATTGATCTGATTTAGGAAAAGTATATTGATGCATCCCTACCCTCGTGGTCGAAGTTAATTCGGCGGTAATGTTATCATCATCTAATTTTACTTTGTAATAACCGGCCTCTGCAACTTCATTGGTATGCGAAAATGCCGAACGGTAACCACTTTTCGGATCTGATGAAGTACCAGGATTCAATTGTAATTTACCTTGTGTAGGCATAATGAGAAAATCACCCAGATCGGAGTGACCAGTACCACTAAAATGGGTATGACTAAAGCCGGTAATGGTTTTATCCTCATATTTATAACCCGCACAGTATTTATATACATCGCCATTGTATTTTCCGTTTACTTCGTAAGATAAAGTATCCGTTTCGGGACTTAGCTGTACCGAACCAAATGGAACTGTGGCGCCAGGATAGGTATGCCCCATTTTAGATGTACCAATAATGGGCTTAACATACTGCACCAGATTCTGCTGTGCCGATGTAACCAGGGCCGATAGCAAAAGACAAGGCAGGATAATTTTTTTAATCATATCTTTTTAAAATTTAGCTCGTTTTGTTGAAAATTATAAGGTTATAATTTATCTTCAAATATGCATAAAACGAAAGACTAAAACGTTTAAGTAAAGCAAAAAATACATTTAATAAGCTTGAAGATACAATTTATTGTGATTCAAACCTCGCAGGTTTTAAAAACCTGCGAGGTTTATGCGTGTTCTTTTTTATTGCCAAAGACCACAGGCTTTATGATGTAAACCTGATAGAACGGAAAGCCCGGAGGTGAGGTATCCCGATTCATCGGGAAGGACTTGAAGGGATAGCAGGACTGCTGACAGCCACTAACACCGGACCCCCCATTTTCAAAATATTAATGACCACCTGAGTCACTTTAGCGCATCTAAGTGATAAGCCCATTCACTTTAACAACCGCTTTTTACAAGTAACTGACTTGCTTTAAATAATTTCAGCTAAATAAACCTTATTTTTGCATCCAATATTTTTAAGATGAGTAAACACGGTAGAATTCTGGTTGCCATGAGTGGCGGGGTTGATAGTTCGGTAGCGGCTGTAATGTTGCATGAGCAGGGTTATGAAGTTATTGGATTAACCATGAAGACCTGGGATTATGCTACTTCTGGTGGTAGCAGTAAAGAAACCGGCTGTTGCTCATTAGATAGTATCAACGATGCCCGTACACTTGCCGTAAATTATGGTTTTCCGCATTATATCCTTGATATCAGGGATGAATTTGGCGATTACGTAATCGATAATTTTGTTGATGAATACCTTGCCGGAAGAACCCCAAATCCATGTGTTTTGTGCAATACGCATATTAAATGGGAAGCACTTTTAAAACGTGCCAATAAACTCGATTGCGAATTTATCGCAACAGGGCATTATGCCAATATCCGTCAACAAGATAGCGGTCGTTACGTAATTTCAAAAGGAAAAGACGAAAATAAAGATCAATCTTATGTACTGTGGGGCGTTTCGCAAGAAAACCTTTCGCGTACTAAATTTCCGTTGGGCAGTTTTGCAAAATCTGAAATCAGACAGATGGCTTTGGATATGGGACAGGAAGAACTGGCAAAAAAATCAGAGAGTTACGAAATCTGTTTCGTTCCCGATAACGATTACAGGGCTTTCTTAAAACATAAAGTAGAAGATTTAGAAGACAGAGTAGCTGGCGGAAATTTCATTTTAAGTAATGGAATGATCGTTGGGCAACATAAAGGTTATCCTTTTTATACCATTGGTCAACGTAAAGGTTTAGGCGTAGCCTTTGGCGAGCCTATGTTTGTAACACAGATCCTGCCAGAAAGCAATACCGTAGTTTTAGGTAAAGCCGATGAGCTTGAACGCCGCGAAGCCATGGTACGTAACATTAACCTGATCAAATATGCAAGCATTGAAGAACCGATGAATGATGTAATTACCAAAATCCGTTACAAAGATGCGGGTATGTTAAGTACAATTGTTCAGGAAAAAGATAAAATGCGTGTGGTGTTCGATCATAATGTTTCAGCAATTGCACCAGGACAATCGGCGGTATTTTACGAAGGAAATGATTTATTGGGCGGAGGATTTTTAGTTTAATCGCTGAGATCCATTCACGACCATAGAAAACGAAAGAGGTTTATCATAAAGGCAATTTCAGCTCAGGTGATGTCACGTTGTCCAAAGGACTCCTACGGAGAGCCTGTCGAAACACCTTAAAGAGTATTTAAATAGGTCCTTCGACAGGCTCAGGATGACAAATCTATATTTATGACACAACCTCTTTTTGTTTGAATTTTATTAGGCTATAGTCGAGAAATCGTCATGCTGATTCGATAGCTATCGGATTTATTTCAACATCTTTCATGCCATCTATTTATTTTAGACTTCTATAATCTATCCATCATAAAAGTAAGTTTATCGAATTAAGATTCCCGCTTACGCGAGAATGACGACCGCCATAAAATATCACGATAGAAGTCTTTTTTTATTCATTTCCCTTAAAAACATTAATAGAGGCTGTTTTCCAGTGGATGTAACCTAAATTACCGCAGGTTTGGGCTACAAAGTTTTCTACATCTTCAGGCACATCGTTAACAACTCGCCATCTTATTTTATATTTGGGATTATAACTTATATATACCACTAAATCATCACTACGTTGCCCAATGGCCTGTAAATGCTGCAAATGAATGTCCTGCAAATCTGCAGCAGCAATCCTCAGTCTTTCATTCATGATTTTACCTAATGAAAGATCTGGTCTAAAATCTGTTTCGAATATGGCTAAAACGGTAACGGTCATAGAAAAAATAAATATATCAGCAAACAAACCAAGCAAAAAGCTTTTTGTTTAAAATCATCAATTAATACATCGAATTATCTTTATGATATTTCCTGTATCCTGTCTCTCCAAAAGCAAATCTATACTAAAAAAATTAGTATCAAAATTTATTTTTATATTTTTTTTAGTCAGTGTAAAAATTATAGAAACGCATGACACACGCTAGGAAAAGGTTAATAACTCCAATATTGTGCATAACTATCTTAAACATCTGATAGTTAGGTGAGTTATCTATATAACAAAAGTTGAGCTTATGAAAAAGTGCATCTATGTAGTAGAAGACAATCCGAGTATTAGAGAAATCATCGAATTTTTGTTAATCGAAGAACTTTACGAGGTAAAGACCTGTCTTAACACCAACGATTTTTGGTTTCAAATGAGCAAACACCTGCCAGATATGGTAATTCTTGACATTACGTTACCAGATGGAAACGGGCTGGACATCTGTAATACGCTAAAGCGAAATATTAAAACACATGATATTCCAGTCATGATGATGTCGGCCAATAATCACTTAAACGCAGTGAAGGCCAAATGTGATGCGGAAGATTTCATCAACAAACCATTCGATCTGAACGATTTTGTAGACAGAGTAGATAAATATTTACTTAATTAAAGGAAATCGTCATTGCGAAACCAATTTTTCATTGGATGAAGCAATCTTGTAGCAAGGCAGTATGAAAGATTGCTTTCGCGAAAAGTCGGGACAGGCTGTCGTTCCTCCTCGCAATGACGAAATTAAACTCCTTAAAGTGCTATTACAATGGCAAATATGGCAATCAATAAACCAACATCAAATACCTTACCTGCCGGTGTATTCGATTCGTAAATAACTTCATGAAGCTTAAAACGCCAATCTTTAGGTGGATCTGATGCCATGGAAATGGTTTAAATATGATTAAAGGTAAAGAAATTAACCGTTTACCACTTCTCCACCATTTACATGGATTACCTGTCCGGTGATAAATGAAGCATCGTCTGAAGCCAGAAATACATAAGATGGTCCAAGTTCTGAGGGTTGACCAGCCCTTTCCATGGCTGTTTCAGATCCAAATGACTTAATCTTTTCTTCGTCAAAAGTGGATACAATGAGTGGTGTCCACACGGGTCCTGGCGCCACTGCGTTTACCCGGATACCTGTTTTGGCTAAATTTGTAGCGAGCGAACGTGTAAAAGAGGTTATTGCGCCTTTTGTTGAAGAGTAATCGATCAGATTTGGTGAAGAACGATAAGCCGTTACCGAGGTGGTATTGATAATGGTATCGCCTGCCTGAAAATATTCCAGTACCTCATGCGCAAAGTAAAAATAGCCAAATATGTTAGTACGGAAGGTATCTTCCAACTGTTTATCGTCGATCTTTTTTGGATCTTTCTGCGGAACCTGCATGCCGGCATTATTTACCAAAATATTGATCTTTCCAAACTTTTTAACCGTTTTTTTTACTGCTTTTCTACAAAATGAAGACTTTTTAACATCTCCTTTAATCAATAAACAATTTTTACCTTCAGCTTCAACCATTTTCTGGGTTTCTTTTGCATCAACATCCTCATCCAAATAAACAATAGCTACGTTGGCACCCTCCCTTGCAAAATGAACTGCTACCGAACGACCAATGCCACTATCTCCACCGGTAATCAGGGCAACCTTATCATTCAGTTTTCCTGCTCCCTTATAGTTTGCTTTAATTACTTCAGGTCTTGGATCCATCTTCGCCTCTATCCCTGGTTGTTTGTTCTGTTTGGCAGCTGTTTTTTGAGTTTTCATCGTTTCTTTTGTCAAATTAAGTTTCACAACACTGCCAATTAAACAAGAATAGCATCTTCAAAGTTTTAAGAAACTCAACCTTCTCCATTAAAACTTAAACCAATTTAACTTAATATTTTGCTCATATCCGATCATTTTAGAAGCATCGACCTCCTTAAATTAGCTTTTTAATCCCTAACCAATAAACCACACAATGAGAAAAACAATTTTATCAGTTTTGTTCATACTGAGCTTAACCTTACCGGGCTTTGCTCAAAAACGATTAGGCAATGAAACTGCTGCCCAAAAAACCAAAAGAATGGAATGGTGGACCGATGCACGCTTCGGCATGTTTATCCACTGGGGCCTGTATGCATTGCCAGCCCGTCATGAGTGGGTAAGAAATTACGAGCACATTACCAACGAAACTTATCAAAAATACTTCGATCAGTTTAATCCCGATTTATTTAACCCTAAAAAATGGGCCAGAGAAGCTAAAGAAGCAGGCATGAAATATGCCGTGTTAACCACCAAACACCATGAAGGTTTTACTTTATTTGACAGTAAATTCACTGATTATAAGGCAACCAATACACAAGCCAAAAGAGATTTGGTTAAAGAATTTGTTGAGGCTTTCCGTGCCGAGGGCATAAAAGTAGGCTTTTATTATTCGCTGATTGATTGGCACCACCCCGATTTTCCTGTTGATAGGTACCATCCTTTAAGACCTGATAAAGACGATGAGGATCAATATGCGGTATTGAATAAAAACAGGGATATGGCCAAATACCGCAAGTACCTATACGATCAGGTAACTGAGTTACTTACTAAGTACGGCAAAATCGACATTCTTTGGGCAGATTTCTCTTATCCGGGCAAACATGGTAAAGGTCGTGATGATTGGGGTTCGGTAGCACTACTTAAGCAGATTAGAAAGCTGCAGCCACAAATTATTGTAGATAACCGACTGGATCTTAATGATTATGAAGATGGTACAGATTTCGAAACACCTGAACAGGTTAGTCCGAAGGAATTAGAAAAATACCGCGGCAAAGTTTGGGAAACCTGCCAAACCTTTTCAGGCTCGTGGGGCTACCACCGTGATGAAAACACCTGGAAAAGCAACAGGAAGTTATTAGATCTTTTGATTACTTCAGTAGCCAATGGAGGAAATTTATTGTTAAATGTTGGGCCCACTGCGCGTGGTGAGTTTGATAGCAGAGCAAACATTGCTTTAGATAGCCTAGGCCTTTGGATGCACGCCAATTCGAAATCTATTTACCATTGTACTTTCGCCCCAACCGAATTTAAAGCGCCCGAAGGAGTAAAACTCACTTACAATAACGACACCAAAAAACTGTATGTGCATTTGTTCGAATATCCTAATACGGGCTACATTACGCTGGATGGATATAAAGACAAGGCGAAATATGCGCAGTTTTTACATGACAACTCTGAAATACAGATTGATGCTCAAAAATCGACCGGGAATACCTTGGTATTAAAACTACCAAAGAAAAAACCCGACTTCGAAATCCCGGTAATCGAATTGACCTTAAATTAATCTACCCATATTAATTATTGGCCTGCAAGTTAAACCTTGCGGGCTTTTTTATTGATAACATTTAGACAGTTAATCTATTTGGATGACCATTAAGAGTTAAGATTTTAGTTATCGCGTATGCAATCAACCGTGAATCTATAAACTATCAACCAAAGTAGTAATGATCAATTACGAATGAACTAATGAACCCTTCTACGCTGATAAAAGTTCTCCCTGATTTAAGTTTGCATAAGCTTTAGCCTGCACCACATTACCTATAATAATAATAGCAGGATAAGTTAAGCCTGCCTGTTCAGCAGATTCCTGTAAATTTTGCACTGAACATACCACTTGTTTTTGGTTGGGCAAGGTAGCATGCTGAATAACTGCCGCAGGCATATCACCCAAGCCCGCATCACAATAAGCTTTAGAGATTTCGCCAACTTTTTTCATACCCATATATATAACAACTGTAGCCGAACTTTTCATGGCACACTTTAAATCATTGGTTAAACTTCCGTCCTTCTTGGTTCCGGTAAGAATCCAAACACTTTCACTAATGCCACGGTGTGTTAAAGGAACATCAATAAAACCTGCCCCCTGCATGCTACTTATACCTGGGATGTAATGACATTTGACGCCTCTAGCCTCCGCATAAATCAATTCTTCGAAGCCTCTGCCAAAAATAAAAGGATCTCCACCCTTTAAACGCACCACTATTTGATAATTTTGGGCATTTTCGACAATTAATTCATTTATTTTCTCTTGTGGCGTGTATTTTCCATAAGGTTGCTTGCCAACATAGATCATTTTGCAATTTTTTGGCGCAATTTCCAACAATCTCTCATTACTTAAGTTATCATACAGAATAACTTCTGCTCTTTTTAACACATTAAAAGCTTTCATAGTGATCAATTCAGGATCTCCAGGACCTCCACCCATTATAAAAAGTCCAAAATCGTTAGTTTTTTGATTCATAATTTTAATGATTTAACCATTTAAACATAAAAGTGATGAAAATTTATTAAAAAATTAAATTTTTTGTGATAAAAATCACACAATAACAACTTTTAATCTAATTTTAACCTATATTTGAATATCAAAAATCATATGAATATTAAAATATGAATTTCTGAATCGATTATTATCAAGAAAAAACAATAAAACAAATAATTCGAAACAAAAAACAACCAACAGAAACCAACAAATACAAAATACCTTTAAGATTTATGAAAGAACCACAAATAATCGTAATAGGAAATGGAATGGTGGGATATAAATTCTGCGAAAAGCTAAGATCAAAAACCTCTTCTTTTAATCTTATCGTTTTTGGCGAAGAACCCCGCAGAGCTTATGACCGTGTTCATTTAAGTGAATATTTTAACGGAAAAACTGCTGATGATCTTTCTCTTTCTACTGAAAACTGGTATCAAGAGCAAAATATTACCCTTTTCTTAAATAATCCAATCGTTAAAATAGACCGCGAACTTCAAAAAGTTTACACCGCCAGTGGCCTTGATTATCATTACGATATTCTTGTTTTTGCAACTGGCTCGGGGGCTTTTGTTCCCAATATCCCTGGTATCGAGAAAGAAGGTGTTTTTGTTTACCGTACCATTGAAGATCTTGACCTGATTAGCGGTTATGCCAAAAAGGCCAAAACAGCTTCGGTTATCGGTGGTGGTTTACTGGGATTGGAAGCTGCTAAAGCATTAATAGATCTGGGCATCGAAAAAACGAGCATTATCGAATTTGCACCGCGCTTAATGCCAAGACAAATTGATGCTGCAGGTAGCGATATGCTTAAATCTAAACTCGTAGATCTTGGTTTACATATCCACTTAAATAAAAACACGACAAGTATTGAAGGCGATGGCCGTATTACCGCATTAAAGTTTAGCGATGATACTGCTTTAGATGTAGATATGCTTGTCATCTCTGCTGGTATAAAACCACGTGATGAACTGGCAAAGGCATGCGGTATCGAGGTTGGTCCGCGCGGTGGAATTGTTGTAGACCAAAAAATGCAGACCAATGATCCGGCTATTTTTGCCATTGGTGAATGCGCTTTGTACGATGGAATGATTTATGGATTAATCGCTCCTGGTTACGAAATGGCTGAAGTGTTGGCTGCAAACCTTTGCGAAGGTGAAAAAACCTTTACAGGGTTTGATATGAGTACTAAACTGAAACTGATCGGTATCGATGTGGCCAGTTTTGGCGATAATTTTATTACCGAACCCGATTGCCGCACCATCACCTTCGAAAACAAACACAAAGGCGTTTATAAAAGAATAAATGTTAGTAATGACGGGCAATACCTTTTAGGAGGTATATTAATTGGAGATGCAACAGCTTACAACCTGCTGTTGCAGACCTCTAATAATCGGATTGTATTACCAGAAAACCCTGAAGAACTGATTCTGGGTGCACGTGGCGGAAGCGAACCTGCTGGCGGAGCCGGAATTACAGGTTTACCCGACGGTGCATTGATCTGTAGCTGTGAAGGCGTGAGCAAAGGCGATATCTGCGCTGCAGTTGCTGATGGCTCTTGCGAAAACATTGATGACTTAAAAAAATGCACCAAAGCAGGCACAGGCTGTGGTGGATGCTTGCCAATGGTTAAAGACTTGATGACTTATACCTTAAAATCACAAGGTAAGTATATCAAAAATGTAATCTGCGAACACTTTAACTATAGCCGACAAGAACTTTTTGACCTTATTCATATCCACGAACTAAAAAGTTATGATGAAGTATTGGATGCTTTAGGCAAAAATGACGGTTGTGAGGTATGTAAACCATTAGTATCATCGCTCCTAGCCAGCCTTTGGAACGAAATGATCCTTAAAAAAGGAAATGATGTAGCCCAAGATAGTAACGACCGTTTTCTGGCCAACATCCAAAAAGGCGGCTCATACTCAGTGGTACCAAGGGTTCCGGGCGGCGAAATCACACCCGATAAATTGATAGTAATTGGCGAAGTAGCTAAAAAATATAACCTCTACACCAAAATTACCGGAGGTCAGCGTATAGATATGTTTGGCGCGCACCTCAACGATCTTCCTATTATCTGGGAGGAATTAATTGCCGCAGGTTTTGAAAGCGGACATGCTTACGGAAAAGGCCTAAGAACGGTTAAAAGCTGCGTAGGTAGTACCTGGTGCAGATTTGGCTTGCATGACAGTGTAAGTTTCGCCATCCGGATCGAAGAAAGATACAGGGGTATCCGTGCACCGCACAAGTTTAAATCAGCTGTAAGTGGCTGTATCAGAGAATGTGCAGAAGCGCAGAGCAAAGACTTCGGCATTATTGCTACTGAAAAAGGCTGGAACTTATATGTATGTGGTAATGGAGGTAGCAAACCTCAACATGCCCTTTTACTGGCAACAGACTTAGATAGTGAAACCTGCATTAAATACATTGATAGATTTTTGATGTTTTACATCCGCACTGCCGATCCACTTACCAGAACAGCAACCTGGCTGAACAAAATGGAAGGTGGAATAGATTACCTGCGGAATGTAATCATTAACGATAGTTTAGGAATGGCCGCCCAATGGGAAAATGAAATTGAAAACTTAATTGCCTCTTACAAATGCGAATGGAAGGAAGCTGTAGAAAATCCTGCGATCAGAAAACGCTTCTCTCATTTTGTAAATGCACCAGAAGACAAAGATCCAACTATAGAATTTGTTGAGATGCGCGGACAAAAAAGAACCGCCGAATGGAAAACAGTTCAATAAATAATCTTTACAAACCTTATAAAACCCAAAAATTATGAATGAACAATCAAATTGGCTAGCAGCCTGCCGAGTCGAGGATGCCATTGAGAACGGTGGCGTTTGCGTAAAACATGGTGAAGATCAGATTGCACTTTTCTATTTCACCAGAAGAAATGAGTGGTACGCCACACAAAATGAGTGCCCGCATAAAAAACAGATGGCATTAAGCCGTGGAATGATTGGATCTACTACTGATGAGCCTAAAGTAGCATGCCCTTTCCACAAAAAAACGTTCTCGCTGAGCACTGGCGAATGTTTGAGCGGCGACGAATGTGCAATAAAAACCTATCCAGTAAAGATAGAAAACGGAACTGTTTACATTGGTACAACACCAAAATCTTAACCTGACCCAGTAAGATTTAAACTTTTTCCGATTAAAAAATTTAACCCCAAACCAAACCGACATGAAAATTTCTAATTATGTAGCCGCAACAGGCTGCCTTGCACTTACCTTGTTCTTTTTTTCAGCTAAATCGCAAACTAAAGCCGTTTTATTCGATGGCACTATCGTCGCCGGATATGTTGATCACGGTGCTTTTATAAACTGTACGGGCCCGGGCATCAAATTCAGCAAAAAACCTTACACCGTTTTATTGGGATTGTTGCCCAGCTTAAGAATCAAAGAAGATAAAGTTGCCGCCGGAGCGCCAAAAAATTCAGTCCTCACTCCTAGCCTTGGTTTTGGCTTAACAACGGTATTTCGCCATGTAGCCTTACAAGTACCGCTATACTACAACCCTAAAACCGCAGTTAAAAATGGCGAATGGAACGCTGGCGTAGGCTTAGGCTATAAATTTTAAAGAACCCATTTATTTATTTACGCTTAAACAGATCGTTATGACACTAAACTCCATTACTAAACCGCTAGATAAATTAAATATATTTTCGCTCAAAGGTGTTCAGATGAAAACCTTTCACATCACCTGGCTAACTTTCTTCTTTTGTTTTTTCGCCTGGTTCGGCATGGCCCCCTTAATGAAAATTGCAAGAGAGCAATTACACCTTACCAAAGATCAGGTCGGCAACATTCAGATTGCTTCAGTATCAGCTACCATTATTGCCCGTTTACTGATCGGACGGCTAATTGATAAATTTGGTCCCAAACTTATTTACACCTGGCTTTTGGTACTGTGTGCCATTCCGGTACTGTTAATCGGAACCAGCCATTCTTATACTTCATTTTTACTTTTCCGCTTGGCCATTGGCGTAATCGGCGCTTCATTTGTAATTACCCAATTCCACACCTCCATTATGTTTGCATCGAACATTAAAGGAACCGCAAATGCAACTGCAGGTGGCTTCGGTAATGCAGGTGGTGGTGCTGCCAATTTATTTATGCCTTTAATCGCATCTGGCATTACCGCTCTGGGCTTTTGTAGCACTGAAGACAGCTGGCGTTATGCTATGATTTTCCCTGGCGTAATGCTTTTAGTATGTGCATTTTTATATCACCGTTATACTTTAGATACTCCACAGGGAGATTTTAAGGATTTAAAAGATGAGAACATAAAAAGCACCAAAAACACATTTTTAATCGCCGCAAAAGATTACCGCACCTGGATTTTAACCATTGCCTACGCTGCCTGTTTTGGTGTAGAAATAACGGTTGATAACTTCGCACCGATCTTTTTTACAGATTCATTCGGTGCAACAATCGCCATAGCCGGAATGGTTGCAGGTATTTTTGGCTGGATCAATGTTTTTGCCAGACCATTGGGTGGAATTGTTGCTGATAAAATCGGTAAAACCTGGGGATTTGATGGCAAAACACTTTTACTTGCGTTATTGCTTCTGATAGAAGGAATCGGATTGATCTGGTTCGCAAAATCAGGCAATATCGGAATGGCTATTTTTATGATGTTCGTTTTCGGTCTAAGTTTAAAAATGGCCAACGGAGCAACTTACAGCCTTGTTCCTTTCATTAATCCACTTGCAGTTGGTAGTGTAGCAGGTATTGTAGGTGCCGGCGGAAATATCGGCGCTATGCTTATTGCATTTATGTTTAAAGCCAAAGCTGGTCATGCTACTAAAAATGTAATCGAAAATGGGCACTCTATTCAAAAAGATCTGATCGATTATACCAGTGCATTTACCTTTCTAGGCTTTATCATTCTCGGAATTGGCATTGCTGTATTTATTTTCAGAACCATTATGGCACAGAAAAGAGCAGAGATAGAAGATCTTGTACTTACACCAAGCAAATAGTGATACCAAAAGTAAAAATCTACCTACAATACCGTTGATCATTTGAAAGAAGAAAAGAATATATCGCTAAATAATACAACAACATGCTGCTATTGCGGAGTGGGCTGTGGTATTGTGGTAAATAAAGATATCCATGAGCGGATAACAGTTGAAGGAGACAAAAACCACCCTGTAAACAAAGGCATGTTGTGCAGTAAAGGCATGAATCTTCATTACACGGCGAATGACAAAAGCGACAGGTTGCTTTACCCCGAAATGCGCTACAACAAGAATATGCCCCTCCAAAGGGTTAGTTGGGATACCGCACTAGAAAGAACAGCAGCCGTTTTTAAAGCACTGATTAAAAAACATGGTCCCGATAGTGTGGCTTTTTATGCAAGCGGACAATGTTTAACGGAAGAGTATTATGTAGTAAACAAATTGATTAAAGGTTTTATCGGTAGCAATAATATCGATACCAACAGCCGCTTATGTATGAGCAGTGCGGTTGTTGGTTATAAAATGAGCTTAGGTGAAGATACTGTGCCCATTAGTTACGATGATATTGAAATTGCCGATTGTATTTTTGTTGCGGGCGCAAATCCAGCATGGTGCCATCCTATCCTTTGGCGCCGTGTTGAAGCCGCAAAGCAAAAAAATCCAGACCTAAAGATCATTGTAAGTGACCCTCGGAAAACGCAGACCTGTTCGCTTGCCAATGTCCATCTGCAACTCAATCCAGGTACCGATATTACCCTTCACCACGCCATTGGCAGATGTTTAATTGAAGACGGAAAAATCGACGCTGATTTTATCATCAACAGTACTAATGGTTATGAAAAATACCATACTACCGTTTTCGGAACTTCACTGGCCGAAGCAGCAGTTATTTGCGGCATAAAAGAAAGTGATATCCGCTTGGCTGCATCTTACATCGGCAATGCAAAAGGTTTCATCAGCATGTGGACGATGGGGCTTAACCAAAGTGTGGTGGGTACCAATAAAAACCTTTCATTAATCAATCTAAACCTGATTACTGGCCATATTGGCAAACCTGGAAGCGGACCTTTTTCACTTACCGGGCAACCAAATGCCATGGGTGGACGAGAAGTTGGTGGTTTAAGCAATTTATTGCCGGCACATCGCATTTTAGCCAACGAAAGTCACCGCAATGAGGTCGAAAAATTTTGGCAGATCCCATTGGGCACCATACAATCTAAACCGGGCTTAACTGCAACCGAAATGTTTGATGAACTGAATACCGGAAAGCTCAAAGCGGTATGGATTTTATGCACCAATCCATTGATTAGCCTACCAGATGTTCGTGTAGCCGAAGAAGGATTAAAAAAAGCGAAATTTGTAGTTGTTCAGGATATTAGCAACAAAGTAGAAACCTTAAAATACGCAGATGTGGTTTTACCTGCAGCTGCCTGGGTAGAAAAAGAGGGCACCATGACCAATGCGGGCCGCTATATTTCTTATCTCAGTAAAGTAACCGAAGCACCTGGAGAAGCCTTACCAGATTCTGAAATTATCTGCCGGTTTGCAAAAAAGATGGGTTATCACGGTTTCGATTTCAGAAGTGCTTCCGAAATATACAACGAGCATGCAGCCCTTACCGAAGGAACCAACATTGATATCAGCGGACTTAATTATGATATTTTAAGGAAAAAAAGAGCCGTTCAATGGCCTTACCCGAAGCAAGAAAAAGCATTCGGAACAGCCAGGTTATTTACCGATCACCAGTTTTATACACCAGATAAAAAAGCCAATATTTTATCATTTGATGATCAAAACCAATCGGAAGCTTTAACACCGGAACATCCATTGATTTTAACCACCGGAAGAATCAGAGATCAATGGCATACCCGAAGCAAAACGGGCAAGGTAAATAAATTGAACCAGCATATTAGCGAATCTTTTTTAGAGATCAACCCTATTGATGCTGAAGCTCGGCAGATTAAAGACAATGATATTATCGAAATTTCCAGTTTACGTGGAAATGTTCGTGTAAAAGCAAAATTTTCGGAAGATATTAAACCCGGAGTGGTTTTTATGCCCATGCACTGGGGGAAAATCTTAAAAAGTGACCTAAACCGGGTGAATAACCTCACCAATAACCTGGTTGACCCACTAAGCAAAGAACCCGATTTTAAATTTAGTGCTGTAGAAGTAAAATTATATCAAAAAGCCCGACAAAAGATCATTGTTATTGGTGCTGGCGCTGGTGCCTGTGGTTTTGTTAAAAGTTACAGGACTTTAAATACCGAAGATGATATTGAGATCTTTAGCAAAGAGAATTTCCCTTTTTACAACAGGGTACTTCTCCCCGATTATATTATTGGCACTTTACCCTGGCATAACCTCATTAAAATGAGCGATAGTGAGGAAACCGATTACAGAATTAAACTGCACCGGGGACTAGGTATCGAAAAAATCAACAAGGAAAATAAAACCGTTATCGATAGTAACGGAGAAACCCACCATTACGACGTTCTGCTCCTGGCGACCGGAAGCAGGGCTTTTGTGCTTAAAGATATCCCAAAATTAAACGGCATATTTACCATGCGCAGCCGTAATGATGCCGATAGTTTTAAAAAACACGTGGATACCACAAATGGAAAAGTAGTGATTGTTGGTGGCGGTTTATTGGGGATCGAATTGGCTACATCTTTGGCCGAAACAGGATCAAAAGTGACGATTATCCAACGGATATCGAGATTAATGGGTCGCCAGTTGGATGCATTAGGCAGTCAGTTATTACATGAAGAACTGACCAGCAAAGGCATTGAGATTTTTTATAATGATGAAGTAGACCGGATTATCGGAGAAAAAAACATTTCGGGCATCCGTTTAAAAAGTGGTTTATTGATCGATTGTGAATCTTTAGTAATTGCCATAGGTACTGTTCCGAATACTGAACTGATTAAAGAAGCAGGCATAGAATGTAAAAGAGGTGTTGTGGTTGATGAATACCTGAGAACCACCGAAAAAGACATTTATGCCATTGGTGAAATTGCTGAATTTCAAGGCCAGATGTACGGCATTACCGCAGCAGCAGAACAACAGGCCGAAATAGTGGCACGATTTCTTTGCGGAGATATTGCTAAATTTTACCAGGGCAGCCTGCTCATGAATATCCTTAAAATGCACAGTTTAGAACTCTGTTCATTAGGTTTGGCCGAAATACCGAACAACGACCCCACTTATGAGGAAATTGTTTTTATTGATAAAGCCAAACGTTACTATAAAAAATGTATTGTACACAACGATAAATTGGTTGGGGCGATATTAATCGGCGATAAAAGTGAGTTTTTGGAGTTCCGCAACCTGATCGAAAATAAAATGGAGTTGAGCGAAAAGCGGCTTCAATTATTAAGAAGTGGTAAAACAACCGAACCTATTATAGGCAAAACCGTATGCAGCTGCAACAATGTTGGCGAAGGCAACCTGATCAACAAAATTAAAGATGGCTGTAAAGATCATTTGCAGCTTTGCCAGTTAACTGGCGCTGGAATGGGTTGTGGCAGTTGCAGACCAGAGGTAAAAGCTATATTAGATTCTTTTGTAAATGTATTAAAAACGGAACCTAAACAGGTTTTAGTAGAGAAATGATAGATTTCGGCAGTTCGTGATCCCTTGCAGTCAGTTTTAAGAAAAAAATAAAGGGGTTCTGATGACAGGTTTTTCTAGGGAGGTCGTCATTGCGAGAAGGCTTTTTCAGCCGACGAAGCAATCTTTATCGTAGGTTGGAAAGATTGCTTCGTCGTTCCTCCTCGCAATGACGATCGATTTTTGAAAATTGTCATTAGTAAACGACCGGGAATCGTAATACAATAAGCATTAAGATTCCCGCCTGCGCGGGAATGACGATAGATTGCTAAAGAATATTTAAAATTAAACAACGTGATGAAAGTAAAACTTGGTCCTTCAGAATTTAAAAACCTAAAAGGGATTGAATATTTTAAATTCGAAGAAGATTTTATTGAAGAAAATGTACGTTGCATCCCTATGATCGTCCGTTTTAAAATGGATGCCGCAGGAATAAAACTAAAATTAGCTGAATGGAGCAAATTTCATCCATCGGAACGGATCCAACTGGCCTTACTACCGGTTTCAACTCAAGAACAAACAGATAAGTACCATCAATTTCTGATTGGCCTGATTACCAAATATACTGGAAATCGAGCCACCACGCTGGCTATCGACCCGCTGCCCGATTGGGGGAACCTACATCAAATCCCTACGATGTTAAGAGAAAAGGCGACAGAATTAGCTTTGCAACTCTCCTTAAACCAATGGCGAAAACTCACTAATATCCAAAGGTTTGCGCTTTTAAAATTATGCAGACCAGGGCACGAAAACAAAAACTTCCCAAAGGCAGTAGTAGAATTTGGACTTTTAAATAGCTAAACCATGTATCAAACCATCATCATTAACTTTCCAGGCGGCATCATTTCACCGGGCAACTTGTATAACATCTTGGTTGCAGCAACAAAAGCGCGGATCCAATATGTTCGTTTTGGCCTCCGCCAGCAGTTATTGATTGATACTACAACCTATAATATTGCCATATTTACAGGTGAAATGGATAAACTTGGGATCGATTATGAAGTAGACACCAATAATTTTCCGAATATTATCAGTTCTTATCCTGCTGAAGAGATTTTTATCCGCAAAACCTGGCTTACTGAAGGGGTATACAAAGATATTTTAGATGATATCGACTTTAAACCTTCCGTTAAAGTCAATATCTGCGATAGCGACCAAAGTTTTACCCCCATGTTAACGGGTAATATCAACTGGATTGCCTCTTCACAATCCGAACATTATTGGCATTTGATTATCCGGTTTCCAAAAACCAATGTAACCTATGAATGGAACCAGCTTTGTTATACCAACCATATTGCACAGGTTACCAAAGCGCTGGAGGGTATTATCAAAAAAAATCCGTCACAGTTTGTAGATAATCCACAAGCCAATGGTGAAGCGCTCTTTGCACTTTTAGATCAGGACAACTTCATTCTTAAACAGGCCGAAAATACCGTATCCCTATCTTCTTTTAACCTACCTTATTACGAGGGCTTAAACCGGTATAACAATAAATATTGGTTGGGTATCTACAGGCGCGATGAATTGTTCAGCATTCCATTCTTAAAGAAACTCTGCCAGCTTTGTTTAGATACCAAACTCGGTCAGTTGTGCTGTACCTCCTGGAAAACCATTATTATAAAAGGAATTGATGAAAAAGACAAAAGCCTTTGGAACAGTTTACTTGAAGAATTTGAGATCAATATGCGGCATGCGGCCAACGAACTTAACTTTCAGGTGGAAGACAATTGTAACGAAGGCCTAGCGTTAAAAAATTTCCTTGTTAAACATTTGAGCATTGATGATACCAGGACGTTTGGAATCTGCTTTGGCATTAAAACACGCAAAAAAAGTGAGGTTTTCAGTAGTATCCTGATCCAAAAACGCCACTTGATTAATATATTGGGTTTAAAACTACTCCCCGTTTACGATATCCTTTGTGCTAAAGATTTTAACCCCAACGAGCGTACCGGCGAAATTTTTAGCAGGAGTAATCCTAGTTTTTTGTTACCGGAACAAGTAAGGCGTTCGATATTTAAGTTTTACAAATACCGTTTAAATGCGATAAAAACCGGTAATCAAAAACAGAGCTTTCAAACTGAAGAAACGATAAAAAAAGATGGCGAGTTTTTATACCAGTGTAATAATTGTTTAACGGTGTACAACGAGCGCATTGGCGAAATTGAAAACAATATTAACCCAGGTACGGCATTTGAAGATTTACCAGAAGGTTATTGTTGTGTGCTTTGTGAAGGAGAAAAAGACAATTTCACTAAAATTGATCAATCGGCCTTGCAATTGTTATAAGCCATTTATTTCGGCATGGGAGTTAAAATTACTGAAATAACGATAATCTTGGTCCTCAATGGCAATTTCGCAAACCCGCAAATTACTTAAAACGTATTTCATGCTGTGTTTGGCCAAACCATTTGTTTGAAGCAGGTGTACAATTTTTTTCAAACCCTCAACTTTATAAATCCCGCATAAAGGTTCTTGCTGACCATCTTTGGTGAAAATATAAGCCTCGAAAGAATCATCAGCTTTAAGTGAATGGATTAGTTTTTCCAGCAACCTGATTTCCATCAACAACATATCGCAGGCCAATAAGAACAGATCTTCCTCAGGGTTTGATAAATGAGCAGAAAGTACCCCCAATAACGGCCCTTTGATATCAAGTAAAGAATGGTCAACTATCAGCTGTTCATTCCCAAAATACCCTGCATAGCTTTCTTGCTGCGACGGATTAACTGAAAATTTTACCGGGAGATTAAGCGAGCTTAACTTATCACAGGCTGCCTGTGCCCATAATCTATCTTGATGATGGAGCAAACCTTTGTCAGTGCCCATCCTTAAACTCTGCCCGCCACATAAAACGATTCCCAACATATTATATTAATAATTTAAAAACTGGTCATTAATTAAGCTAAGCGAAATAAATATTTTGAAAAGATACTTCGACTACGCTCAGTATAACAACAATAAATTTTAAAAAATTAAAATTATAAACCTTAATTATTTATTACTCAAATCTGTTAGTCCAGCTTCGTTTAAAATGCCAATTTGCTTTCCTTTCACTATTATTAACTTTTCTGCTAACAGCTCGTTCATGGTCCTAAAAACGGTTTCGTAAGTGGCACCGGTAAAAGCAGCCAGATCCTGACGGCTTAGTGCTAAATTTAAAAATCCTTCGGCATCTAATCCAAATTGATCTCTCAATCCTAAAATAGCCACGGCAAGCCTTCCCTTAACCGACATTAAAGCTAAATTACGCATTTTCTTTTCTGAAGCATGTAATTCATCTGCATAAAACATCAACAAACCGTAAGCAAATTCCTGGTTTACTTTTATGGTAGTTTTAAAAAAATCGATATCTACAAAACAAAGTTTGGTGGTTTCTAAAGCTGTTGCCGATATTGGATAGGTAGAAATACTGCTGCTTATTCCCCTATGTCCAATTATGGCTCCATCGTTTGCAAAACGTAAAATCAATTCTTTGTCGCCCCATTGTTTATGCACTTTTACATTACCCGAAGTAACAAAATAAACACCACTCACCGGATCGTCCTCTTTGATAATTACTTCCCCCTTTTTAGCGATAAAATTTCGTTTATGGCTCTCGATAGCCGAATGCCACTCTTTTAAAGTGAGCTGGCACATAAAACAGGTTTTAAGATCGCAGTTATTATTTTTCTTCATATTTTATTAGGGATGTTGGGTAAAAATAGCAAATCATTGCACAATTATTGGGTATCGTAAGCAAATTCGGTGATTCTTCACTATTGTTGAAAATTTTATAAGAATAAAACTCATTGAAAGAGAACACTTAGCATTTTTTACTGGTATCCCTATCGCAAAGAAGTTTAAAGATATGCCCATCAAATCATAATTTTGTGTTATGGCAAATACAAACGTTAGAAAATCAATCCAGAATAAGATCGAATCATTAGGTAAGGAAATCGAAAGCTTACAGGCAGAGCTAAAAAGATGGGAAAAAATTGCAGCCGATTATGAAACCAATTCTGAAAGCATTGATTTGATTTTATCGATACAATTACCTGAAAAACCAGAACCAAAAACTAAAAAGGTAAAATTGTAAGGCATTAAACAAAAAGAGGTTGTATCATAAATATAGATTTGTCATCCTGAGCCTGTCGAAGGGCCTGTTAAATACTCTTTGAGGTGTTTCGACAAGCTCAACATGACAGCATTTGAGGTGAAATCACCTTTATGATACAACCTCTTCTTTTTTATCACTACCTGTTCTATTTTTTTGTCGGGATCAAAGTGCAGCCGGAACAATACTGAATCATTTTAACTTAAATTTCTGGCGGGGTATACCAATCGATAAAGGCTTTCCTACTTAACATTTTCAGGTATGGATAATTTCCATTTAATTGGTTACGCTGTTTTAGCTCATATAAAAAATGCCCACCTAAGTCTACAATTATTTTTGCGGTAGCTAAATACCATACACTATGTGGCTGTTTCCAACAAAAAGAATAAAGGTTTGAGGTGAGTTTAATGCCCTGAAGTTCGGGATGGTAAAAATTAAGTATTTTTGGATTGGGCAGCCCCTGCATTACCTCCGATTTCCTAACCATCGAAAGGTGATCGGAATGGCAAAACTCGTAATCCTTTAGCTTTGGGCCATCTACATCAGGCAAATGTTTCAATATTTTAAATCCCTTAAATTTTTTGCCATTCAATACCCATATTAAATTTGGATAAAACGCCTCTCTGCTATTAAGCTCGGCCAATGTGATCGGAGAATTTTGAAACTCAATGGTATAACCGGATGGGGTAAATACATCAGCACGGTGGATATCGGCATTGGCTGCATCATAAAAAGCAACTTCTCTAAATGATGGCGGGAAAGCCAATTTCCAATCTCGGTGCCATGCGGTCTCCTTTCGGCAATATTCTTTTTTAAGTGATGAAATATCCTGAATCATATCTGAATGGATGATATCCTTTTTCATTTCACTATTGTCCATTCTTTTTCAATGTGATTAGAACACTAAAACAATTAATTAGGGAAAACAAATTTAAACTAAAATTTTTAGCAAAGAAATAGACTTGAGATATAACCGGACAATATTTAAAAATCATTATGACTGAGCATTAGGCAGATACCACCTGTCAAAAAAAAATATTTCGATCTGCTCAAAATAGAATGATAACTTTGCAGTATGACCATCCAAGAAATACAGCAGCTAGAAGATTTTTTTACCCAGGCAGGAAAGCAAGAGGTTCCAATTTATCTTAATCAAGCTACCGTAATTACCGATTATGCCCATTTTCTGGAAAGTCATTTTATGCCTTTAAAGCTTAATCCTGATGCAAAAGTGAACCTACCACTTATACATAGGCTGAAAATGTTAAAGTTATTGATTGAATCAAATGCATAAAAACGATTCAATTAGCTGTTACAGCTCCACCATTGGTAAGAAGGGGCCAATTTGAATCGCAACACAAGTAATCGAAACACTTACTATTTGTTAAACTGGTCTTTCGACAGGCTATCATTGACAGAATCCAATAGAAAGCTCGTCATTGCGAGGAACGAAGCAATCTTAAAGCGCAGGTAAGTAACGATCGTTGTAAGATTGCTTCGTTCCTCGCAATGACGATGCCTCGCAGCTTATTATTGCACAAAAAATTCTCTGTCATCTATATTGATTTTATGCAATAAATTACCTCTCGGGATGACAATCTACATTTGTCATACATCCACTTCATGCCTTTGCTATTTATATTTATGACCGTTGGAATAGCTGACTCCCGTTTTCTAATCAGGCAATTAAAAACTTAACCCCTTTTAGTTTTTAAAATAGATATTTCCAACTATATTGGCCGTGATTGGTTATTCCTATCCATTGACCTTTATTTATGACTAAAAATATATTCATTGCTTCGGCCGAACCCTATACCGGAAAATCAGTAATTGCTTTCGGAATGATTAATATGTTATTGGCTAAAACGCAAAAAGTAGGTTATTTTAAACCCATTATTGCGCAAGACGATCAGAATAAAAAAGATGAACATGTAGAAGCCATGTTGGATTATTTCTCACTCCCTGTTAAATATGAGGATGCTTTTGCCTTTACCCGCCAAGAAATGCTGCATCAAGCAGAAGATAGTGGAGCAATTATCAATACCATTATCAGTAAATATAAAAAACTGGAAGACAACTATGATTTCACCGTAATTGAAGGCAGCGATTTTTTAGGCGAAGGTATGGCATTTGAGTTCGAATCGAATGCCTTAATGGCCAAAAACTTAGGTGCACCAGTTTTAATAGTGGTATCGGGAAAGAACAAAACAGCAAGTCAGCTTTTTAAATCGGCCATCAATATTTACCGTAACTTCCTGCTGCGCGATGTACAGGTATTAGGTGTTGTGGCCAATATGGTGAATCCAGAGGAGGCAGACCGTATTAAACAAGCTTTAACCAATCAATTACCTGCCGAATTACTTATCGCCGTTATACCTACTGAAACAGGCCTGCAAAGTCCAATAATGAAAGAAATTACATTGGCACTAGGTGGTGAGGTACTTTTTGGAGCTGAACTATTGGATAACCAGGTTGATAATTTTGTGACAGGCGCCATGATGCTTCCTAACTTTTTAAGGCACATAAAAGATAACCTGCTTATTGTTACCCCCGGCGATCGTGGCGATATCATTATTGGCGCACTTCAGGCCAACTTATCAGCGAACTACCCAAAAATTGCAGGCATTGTTTTAACCGCAGGCAGTTTACCGGATGAGCCGATTATTAAACTGATTGAAGGTTTACAAACCATTATTCCAATAATAGCGGTTAAAAAGGGAACTTTCGAAACCACTACAACCATTGGCGGTATCCACTCAAAAATTACAATCGAAAACAAGAAGAAAATTGCAATCGCAATAGAGCTTTTCGAAAAATATGTCGACATTAAAGCGCTTGATGATAAAATTATCACTTTTAGCTATCAGGGAATTACGCCACATATGTTTCAATATCAATTGGTTAAATGGGCCAAACGCGATAAAAAACATATCGTTTTACCAGAAGGAAATGACGAACGCATTTTAAAGGCTGTAGAGAAACTCATTACACAAGATATTGTAGACATCACGCTCTTGGGCGATCCAACCGAAATTACCAATACGATTAAAAGACTTGGATTAAATCTGGATCCCAATACCTTAAAAATACATAATCCTGGCCAATCGGCTCATTATAACGATTATGTAGATACCTTGCACGAACTACGTAAAGCCAAGAATGTAAACCTCGAAATGGCCAGGGATATGATGACCGATGTTTCTTATTTCGGAACCATGATGGTTTACAAGGGTGATGCTGATGGGATGGTTTCGGGTGCGGTTCATACCACTCAGCACACCATCAGGCCTGCTTTACAGTTTGTTAAAACCAAGCCAGGCGTATCGGTGGTTTCATCCATTTTCTTTATGTGCCTGCCAGAAAGGGTAGCCATATTTGGAGATTGTGCGGTTAACCCCAATCCTACTGCCCAACAGCTGGCAGAAATAGCAATTTCTTCAGCAGAAAGCAGCGCCAAATTTGGCATTGAACCCCGGATAGCGATGTTATCTTATTCGTCAGGTACATCAGGCGAAGGTGAAGATGTAGAACGAGTAAGAGAAGCCACTGCCATCGTTAAAGCAAGGCATCCGGAATTAAAAATTGAAGGTCCGATACAATATGATGCTGCTGTAGATCCCCTTGTAGGCAAACAAAAATTACCAGGATCTGAGGTTGCAGGTAGAGCAAGTGTATTGATCTTCCCCGATTTAAATACCGGAAACAACACCTATAAAGCCGTACAGCGCGAAACCGGTGCACTTGCTATTGGGCCAATGCTGCAGGGCTTAAACAAACCAATAAACGATTTAAGCCGAGGCTGTACTGTAGATGATATTTTTAATACCGTTGTAATTACAGCGATCCAATGCCAAGACATTTAATATGAACATTTTAGTAATCAACTCCGGAAGTAGTTCCTTAAAATACCAGCTTTTTAACATGCCAGAAAAGACTCCGGTTTGCAGCGGTCTGGTAGAACGTATTGGCATTGAAGGCTCGTTTATTAAACATACAGTTTATCGCAACAACGAAAAGCATAGCATAGAACAATCAGGTTTTATTGCTAACCACGGCGAAGGCTTAAAACAAGTTTTAGCATTGCTAACTGAAGGAGAATACGCGGTAATAGCCAGCCCTGATGATATTGCAGCTGTTGGCCATAGAGTAGTACATGGAGGTGAACATTTTACAGGCGCAACCCTTATTACAGATGGGGTAAAACATCAGATCAAAAAGCTGTTTTCTCTTGCGCCGCTGCATAATCCGGTTAATTATAAATGTATTGAAGTAGCCGAACAGACTTTTGTAAACGCGAAACAAATTGCAGTATTCGATACAGCATTTCATCAAACCATACCAGAACAGGCCTATCGTTATGCCATTCCGGAATGGTATTACAAAGAACATGGCATCAGGGTATATGGATTTCATGGTACCAGCCATAAATATGTAAGTGAACAGGCCATTAAATGGTTAAATAAAGTTGATACAAAAATTATCAGCATCCACTTGGGCAACGGCTGCAGTATTACCGCCATTAGAAATGGTAAATCGATAGATACGAGTATGGGATTTGGCCCATTAAGTGGATTAATGATGGGCACTCGCTCTGGAGACATCGATCCATCGGTTATTTTTCATTTAATGGAACATTCCGGATATACTTTAGAGCAGTTGAGTACCCTGGTTAACAAACAGTCGGGGCTTTTGGGTGTGGGGGGTTCAAGCGATATGCGCGACATTAGAAAAATGGTAAGCGAAGGCAATACAGCTGCAATTTTGGCGCTAAAACTTTATGCCTATAGGATCAAGAAATTTATTGGAGCTTATGCAGCTATTTTAAACGGCATAGATGCGATAGTATTTACCGCCGGTGTAGGCGAAAATGACAGTAACATGCGTGAATCCGTTTGTTCAGCACTCGATTATCTGGGTATTGAATTAGATTCAGATCAAAATACAGCCTATAATGGAGAATTGAAAGAAATTAACAAGGCTGATTCAAAGGTTAAGATATTGGTTATCCCAACCAACGAAGAATATGAAATTGCCCACCAATGTTTTGAGCTTATAGACTAAACTTCCGAAGTTTGGCCGAGAAAAGACTTCCGAAGTTTGCGCTATGGCCTTTGCGCTTTGCCAATTTCGAAAGTCTAGCTAGGCTTAGGCCGTTTCCAAAATAGACAAAATATTGCCGGCAGGATCTCTAAACCAGGCGATGTTTGGTCCTCCGTTTCCCCGTGAGATGCCTTTACTATCCGTTTTGAAGTATTCTTCATTGTAAATCTCGAACTTTATTCCCTTAGCAATAAGTTCGTCGGCCGCTTGATCTATATTTTCGACAGGAAAATTAAGTACCGTAAAAGTTGCTGGAACATGATTTGGCTTTGGATAAAGCAATACATTTGCTGATCCGGAAATAACCAGTTCAATTACGCCCATCGGGTTATCTTTCACTTCGATCCCCAATACGCCTTGATAAAAATCTTTTGCTTTCTGTATATCGTCTACAGAAAATGAACTGAATGCTTTTGAGTTTTTTAACATAATTTCTTTATTTTAATCAACTATCATGAGAACGAATATTTAAATTTAGTGGAATAAACCAACAATAACAGGCCGTATAAGTGGCAAAGTACAGCCCCAAACAAGACAACTTCCTTTAGCTTTTCCAGGCACCCAATAAACGTCTGATGACTACAATTTCGGCAATGTGGTAGGCATTATGATCGGCAATCTGCAAGGCTTCGCGTAATATACTTTGTCCATCGCCATGCGGAATTGGCACATATAAATCTGAAGCATCTAACAAAGCAATAAATTCTTTCAGATCAGCATCAATCTGTTTTAGTGTATTGTTCCAGGCATGTTCATCTTTAGGCACCAGTTCTTTAGGCCAATATTCCTCTGGCCATTTAGGCGATCGATGCGATCCATCCTTGCTAAATTCGAGCATATCCCACTGGGCAATTTTGATATGTTCTACCAATTGCCAAATGCTGTAAGGTAAGTTGTAAGGCTTTTCGCCCAATAGATTAAAAGGCAAATTGGCAACAGCATCTTTAAACCCTACATGCGCTCCACCCCCATTTAATAATTTTTTAAGTTCCGTAACCAGTATTGATGTTTGATTTTCCATATAACATTAGCAGATTGTATAAATCTAACAAATGTGATTCTCATAGGTTTGTATAAAAATCAATTTCGGTGGCAGCATCTATTTTTTTAACGCACAATTCTTTTAAATTTGGGCATGAACCTATCTTTTCCGATCCTCACAGCATATACCTATCTCAACACCGCTAATTCTGGCATTTTATCTACCAATCTGGCAGAATGGAGAACTAAACACGATCAAGACTTTATTTCCGGAGGAAGTATTTTCAGAATGGAAAATCTGCCCATCATTACCGACCTCAGAAATAACATAGCTAAACTTTTCAGTTCAAAATCCGAGAACACCTATCTGGTTCAGAATTTTTCAGTAGGTTTTAATATTTTACTGAGTGGATTGGACAAAAACCATCGTTTTCTATTATTGGAGGAGGAATATCCATCTGTGAGTTATCCTGTAATCAGTATGGGTTTTGAGTACAATAGCATAGCTATTGATGAAAAGCTAGAAGAAAACATCATTATTGCCATTGAAAAATTTAAACCTACCGTGCTGGCATTTAGTATGGTACAATACATTAGTGGATTAAGAATGGATGATGGATTTATCCAGAAATTAAAAGCTACATATCCTGATCTTTTGTTGATAGGTGATGGCACTCAGTTTTTAGGCACAACAAATTTTAACTTTGAAAAATCAGGCTTGGATGCTTTAATCGGAAGTGGCTATAAATGGCTTTTAGCGGGGTATGGAAACGGTTATGCCTTTCTTTCCGATCAGATGAAAGATGCGATTTATAGCAAAAACAAACTGGCCGAATTGCCTACAGCACCTTTTTTAAAAGGCAAAGATCATTTATCTATGTGTTTCGAACCTGGGCACTTAGACACCTTAAATTTTGGCACATTAAACGAAAGCTTAAATGAACTTGGCTCAATCGGTTTCGATTGGATTGAAAAAACTGTACAGGAAATTTCCAACAAAGCCAGGTTAGCATTAAATTTAAGGGGCTTAATTCCAGATTGGACATTGGAGCGAAAATACCAATCTACTATTATGAGCATGCCATTGGATCAAAAAACAGTTGACAAAATTGCTGCAGCCAAAATACTTTGCTCACCACGTGGCAAAGGCACAAGGATTTCATTTCACTTTTATAATACAGAAGAGGATTTAAATCAACTGCTCCAGGTTTTGGATAACCGCAGTTAGTCTACTTTCCAGATGGCATCTACAAAATACTGATGTTGATCGAAGAAACGCTTAAGCGGTTTAAATCCGGTTTTTTCTGCAAGCTGATCGATATCATTAAGCGAATACTTTTGTGATATTTCCATAAAAATATGCTCATTTTCTGCAAAGTGAATGGCATTTTGACCAATATTAACAATCTGTTTTTTTAAACTGATGAGGTAACTTTTACAGGCTCCAGATTCTGGATCGTAACTTGCATAATGCTCAAAATTGTTCAGATCAAAATTGCCATCCAATTCTTTATTGATGCGATGAAGCAAATTGAGGTTAAATGATCTGGTAATTCCGCCTTTATCATTATAAGCAGAAAGAATCTGCTGAGGATTTTTTTTCAGGTCGAATCCAATGATCAATAAATCCTTAGGAGAAAGTAACTTTTTTAATGAAGAGCAGAATTTTCCGGCATCGGCTATACTCATGTTTCCGATATTTGCGCCCATAAAAAGCACAACCTTTCTGCGGCTGGATAATTCTGTGGCCTTTTTAAGCATATTAAAATAATCACCATTTAAACCCTTCATATCCAATCCAGGAAGTTTTTTAGGCAAATTTTCTTCCAGGTCTGAAATTACATGTGCGGAAATGTCAATCGGAAAATAACTAAATTCCAACTGACTATCCAACAATGATTTTAGCAGGTGAATGGATTTTGTTGCATCGCCAGCACCCAGTTCGATTAAATCAAAAGTGCTTCCATCGGCTGATATCGCCTGAGAAATCTGATTGGCCTGGTATTGCAGGATTTCCATTTCTGCATTGGTTAAATAATATTCCTCCATTTCCATAATCTGCTGAAAAATGCGGTCTCCGGTAGCATCGTAAAAATACTTAGAGCGCATAAATTTTGGCTCGGAGTGTAAGCCTGCCAAGGTTTCTTGAAGGAACTGTGTTTTGTTGTCTGTTGCTGTTTCGATAGTGGTGGTGGTCATATCTATACTATTTTACTAATCGGATCCCTGTATATTGCCATCTTAAATGTGGGTGGAAGAAATTTCTATAACTGATGCGTGAATGATTTTCTGGCGTGGCAATTGATGCACCGCGAAGCACTTTCTGGTTAACCATAAACTTTCCATTGTACTCACCAATGGCACCCAGTGCTTTACTAAAACCAGGATATGGCAAATAGGCACTTTCGGTCCACTCCCATCGTTCGCCCCAGTTAAAGTGTTTGGCTGCTATTTCCCATTCAAATTCAGTGGGTAAACGCATGCCTTTCCAGCTTGCAAAAGCATAAGCCTCATAATAGCTGATGTGGCTTACCGGTGCGGTTAAATCAATAGGTAAAAGGCCAGCTAAAGTATAATTAAACCATTTTCCGTCTATTAAGTGCCAGTACATGGGTGCACTAATGTTATTGTTTTTCACCCAATCCCATCCTTCAGCATGCCAGAAATTAAAATTTTCATAACCGCCTGCACTAATGAATTCGATAAATTCTGCATTACTCACCAATATTTTACTGATTGAAAAATCGTGCAGGTAAATCTTATGCCTGTTTAATTCATTATCAAAGCTGAAATCCTTTCCATCATAACCGATCTCATAAATTCCTTCTGAAATTTGGATAAAGCCTGATTCCTTTTCACTTACGGTTAAAATTTCCTTTTGGTTTTTCGAATAGGTTGGAAAAAGTGGGTTGTTTCCTAAAATGTATTTAATATCGGTAAGTAAAAGTTCCTGGTGCTGCTGCTCGTGGTTAAAACCCAAAATCAGCAGTTCTTCTACTTCATCTTTTAGCGTCGTGGCCAAGAATTTCACCATGGCTTCATCTACATAAGCCCTGTACTGGTAAATCTCATTTACACTGGGTCGACTTAAATTACCACGATCTGTCCGGATTACGCGGTTACCAACCGTTTCATAATAACTATTAAAAACGAAATTATACTCATCGTTATATACCTGATAATTAACAGAAAACGGCTTTAATATAAAGGTTTCATAGAACCAGGTGGTATGTCCCAAATGCCACTTCGGTGGACTTACATCCACAATTGGTTGTACGACATAATCTTCTGTTTGCAAGGGTTCGCAAATTTGTTCAGAGTATTTCCTGATCTGCAAGTATTCTTCTACCAGTGTCATTAATTTTTATCTAGATAGTTTTTAAGATCTGTGATGGTATTAACATTCAGATCTTTTGATTGTTTTTGCAGCATCATTAAAGCATAAGAATTATTAAAACCTATAGGTTTAAGCCATTTGATCTTAAACTTTTTCTCAAATTCGGTGCAGACATAATCATAAGTTTTATCTTTATCGTGCGCCATTTCCTTCGCAATTTTTGGATCCGGTTGCAACAAAACCAATAAACCTGTCCCTGTATATTCTGGATAAAAATCGATCTGATCATTCATCAGTGCATCAAAACAGATTTTTGTTCCACCAAGTCCTGTTTTGGTAGACACTTCATAATCTGTATTTCCTTTAATCAACATGCTGTACATTTCAGCCAGAATATATTGCTCACCAAAAATCTTTGAGCCTATCCTCACGACACCGTTATGTCCGTTTTTTGGCGCTTTATACAAACCAGTACTGATGAGGAAATCCTTTGCTACACGTTCCGGTGTCTGGTGCAAATAATCGGTTCTGTAATTAAGATCGGTCATTACTGAATCAGTAATTTTACCAGCAAGTAAATTCAAAGTTTCTGCTAACTGGGGAAATTGCTTCAATGCTTCATCCCGAACAATGGGTGCAGCATAATACGGCGGAAAAATACTTTTATCGTCTCTTAAAATCTTTAGATCAAAGGCTTTCAAACGACCATCGGTAGAATAACCGCTAATCACATCCAATTCTTTTGAAAAAGCGGCCTTGTACATTACCGCATCACTGATTACAATGGTATGTATTTTTAAGCCATAGATAGATTTCAATCCAAGATCCCCGTCTTGTCTGCCCATAAATTCAGGCGTAAATCCGGCGGTTAAGCTAGAACCATAAGCCGATGGAAGTGCATAAAAGCCACCTAAAATTAAAATCGCAACGGGCAAAACGTACAATGCTTTTCTCAGCTTTTTAAAATCCATTTTCTGTACCAGGGAAAGTAAAGCATCGAGAATAATGGCCAACAAAGCTGCAGGAATAGCCCCAGCTAAGATCATGTTGGTATTGTTGAGTGAAATACCCCCAAAAATAAACTCCCCTAATCCACCCGCAGCAATAAAAGAGGCCAATGTGGCTACGCCTACATTGATGACTGTTGCAGTACGGATACCCGCCAAAATAACGGGCATAGCCAATGGCAACTCAACCTTTAGCAAAATCTGACTTTTGCTCATGCCCATTGCCCTGGCAGCTTCTTTAACATGCTGATTGATGCCAATAATGCCCGTATAGGTATTGCGGATAATCGGTAACAAAGCATAAATGAGCAGTGCCACAATTGCAGGTTTTGCACCAATCCCTAAAATGGGGATCATAAATCCCAATAAGGCAATACTCGGAACCGTTTGCAATACGCCGGCAATCCCTAAAACTGTTCCGGAAAGTTTTCTTTTTCTGGCAATCAATATACCAAGTGGTAAGCCAATGGCGATGGCAAAAAGTAGGGAAATAAAGGTTAAACCAACATGTTGAAGGGTTTGAGCAAACAATTTATCAGATTGCTCATGCATAAACTGCCATAAAGTTTGCTGATGCTCATTCATGTACCTGCGCGTTTTGAAATTGGTTAAATCCTTTGATTAACTGTTCGAAATTAATGGCTTTGCTTTCTTTATCGGTACCAGAAACAAGAAGTTCGCTCCGATCAGAACTCCGCAACAATTCCATCGCATCCCATACATTCAAATCAGCAGACAGGCTTTTTCCATCTTGTAGTGCCCCTTTAGGTAAATAAGGCCAAATATCTTGTATTTTAACTACTTTAAATTCGAGGGCTAACCTTTGTCCGGCTAAAAATTTCCTTGCAAAATCATTTACCGGTTGGTAAAGTAATTCTTTTGGTGTTCCAATCTGGATGATTTTCCCCTTATCCATTAAGCAGATGCGATCTGCCAATTCAAAAGCTTCCTGAACATCATGCGTAACCATTACAATGGTTTTCCTTTTTAGTTCTTCTAATCCCTTAAATTCTTTTTGGATACTGGTTCGGGTAACGTTGTCTAAAGCGCCAAAAGGTTCGTCCATTAACAATACAGAAGGGTCTGTAACCAAAGCACGGGCAAGGCCTACCCGCTGCTGTTGCCCGCCACTTAACTCATGTGGAAACATCGACAGACTATTTTCAGAAAGGTGGAGTTTTTTGATCAGCTCCCGCGTTCGGACTTTAATTTTTTCCTTATCCCATTTTAAAAGCTTCGGCACAACAGCAATATTCTCAGCGACGGTATAGTGTGGAAAAAGCCCAATGTTCTGCATCACATAACCAATTCCCGTTCGTAAAACATCAGGATCTTGATTGGTTATATTTTCGCCATTGATAAAAACCTGGCCTGCATCTGGCTCAATTAACCGGTTGATCATTTTTAGCGTGGTGGTTTTACCACAGCCACTTGTGCCCAACAATACCAGCGTTTCCTTTTCTTCTACCTTAAAAGAGGCTTTATTTACCGCTAAGGTATCTCCAAATTTCTTACTTATCTCTTTTAATTGGATCATACTTAGTTATCGATTTTCATAAATAGATTATTTAACGATTCGGAATAAGTAGGGTGTGCAAATACACAATATCTGATCCTATCGTAAGTAATCCCGCCTTCCATCGCCATTTGAAGAACAGACATGATTTCTCCACCTTCTGAGGATAGGATAGCAGCTCCCAGTATCTTTTTACTATCAGCATCTACAATTGCTTTCATCAGCCCTAAAGTTTCGTTTGTTTCAATACCACGCGCAACATTCGACATCGGTAGAACGGCAACTTTATAATTCAATTTCTTTTCTTTTGCTTCTTTTTCAGAAATACCTATCCGCCCCAGTTGAGGGTCGGTAAACATGCAATATGGCACCGGCCGATCGTGAATAGCATAATTTGTATCCTCCATTAGGTTCCTGTAAACAATGGTATAATCGTTATAAGCAATATGTGTAAATGAAGGACCACCTTTTACATCACCCAATGCATAAATCCCTTTAATATTGGTTTCGAGTTTTTCATTAACAAGGATATGCCCTTTGTTATCCAATTTTACGACACAGTTTTCAAGGGCTAAATCTGCAGTCTGAGGCGTACGGCCTGCGGCTACCAACACATGGCTCGCAGTTATTTCTTTTTTGATTTTCCCAGACTCCAGCATAATGCTAATCTGTTTTTTATCCTGCGCTATTTTCTTGATTTTAACATCAGTGATCAGTTCGATGTTTTCGTCGGTTAAAATTTCAGTGAGTGCTGATGAGATATCCTGATCTTCTCTCGCTAATATGCCTGATGATTTTTCCAAAACGGTTACTTTACTACCAAATCGATTAAACATTTGCCCAAACTCAAGCCCGATGTAATTTCCGCCAATAACCACCAGGTGTTCTGGAACAGTTTTAAGATCTAAAATTGTTGTCGATGTAAGATAATTAATTTCATCTAATCCTTCAATATCCGGTATGGTAGTTTTTGCACCAGTGTTGATAAAAATCCATTCGGCGGTTACTTTTTCTTCACCGCCATCGTTGAGTGCAATAGACAGTTCTTTTTCACTACTAAATCTGGCCGTTCCAAATATAAGCTCAAGTCCTTTGGTATTTTTAAGGCCTTTTTCAGATGATGACCTGAACTGGTTTACGATATCGTCTTTCCGTTGCTTTATCTTTCTAAAATCAATTTTGATCGCTCCAACTTCTACGCCCAATTCAGTTGCTCTTCTGGCTTGATATATTGCCCTTGCGGAAGCGATCATTGCTTTTGTTGGTGTACAACCATCATTAATACATGTGCCGCCAACATATCTTTTTTCAACAATCGCTGTTTTTTTGCCTGCTTCGGCAAGCCTTTTGGCCAAAGGAGTTCCTGCCTGCCCTGCACCTATGATTATTGCGTCGTAGTGTTTCATCGATCTCCAGATTAAGAGAATTTGTTTTATCCTGAAGGATATAACCTAAATACTAGTCCAATGTTTGGTCAATATTAATTTATACTATGCCCAATTGAGACATTACAAGTTCGAATAAAAAAGTTACAAACTATATTCCAAAATCGACGTTAGATAATTGTAGACATTTAATTGACAAACATAAACCGCAGCCTTATATGCAAACTCAAACAACAGAAAACACGAACCTTACCGTTTTTATCTAGGATGATTCTTCAATTGAAGATAAAAGAGACATTTTATTGAATGGTTTATTGGATGACCTAAATAACGAGACCGAATCTTTTAATTAATAACCATTATCCACTATTTTCTAAACTAAAGCCTGACCATTAAGAAATAAAGAAAGTTAAGATTATTTTGGATTTAAAGTGTGCTGTGAGACATGAACCTTGTATTTCTTAATGCCCTTAATCTCTTAATGATGGAGAAAGTACCTGGCATTAAATACTAATATGACTAAAAACGAAAAGGGCAAACAAATTCATGTTTACCCCTTTCAATCTAAATTAACGCTCTCGCGACAAAAGTATAAATTCTTCTTAGACCTGTATGTAACAAATTTATTTACATTAAAGTTAATGTAAAATGATCTGTGCACGGCGAAGGTTATCTGTAGTCTGCAAAATTTTATCCCTTAATTTTGGGTTGTAATTAGGATGTGATTTTAAGAAATCCTGTACAACTGCATTGGCTTCTTTGTTATTATAACTCGAGAATATAGCAGCTAGCCACGATTGCGGAAAAAATATATCTCCTGTTTTCTGTATTTCTTCCAATAATTCTAAGCTTTCTTTGAGATAATGGATAGAACTTGTTTGCCTGATGGGATGATGCAGGTAAGATAAAGCTGTAGTTACCCAGGCCTCTTTCTGTCGGTTTTTCCGGTCTTTTAAGCCGTTAAAAAAATTATCTCTTTCCATAACATCTAAAGATAAGGCAGGCGTTAAATAAATAAGCCGGTTTTTACGATCTTCGTTTTTGGTACGTGCCAACTGATCTTTTAAGATCGTATTTGCAGTATCTGTTTTAAGGGCTAGCGTTAAAGCTAACGCGCTATAATCATCTTCTAACAATTTAATTCCACTTGGTGCGGTTTGTTTGAGCCAGATATTATACATGCGTTTTCCGGCATCCGCACTCAGGTATACATTTTGATAAGCATTGAACAAAATCTTCCTGTTATTTTGCGTTTGCTGTTGCTCCATTGCATTCCATATTGTTTTCTCCATACTTTCATACATCGCATTCCGTGCTTCAGCAGTAAGAAAAGTCCAGTAAATATTGGTTAGGTATCCCGTAATCAGCCTGAGGTTCATCTCGTTTTTCTCAACCGATAATCCTTGTAAAAACACAGCCAAAAGTTCTTTAGGCTTAGTGCTTTTGCCCGAAAGCATATTTTCGTAGGCATTGATATAGGCTGATGCCCGTTCTAACGGATCAACAAGATCATAAAGATTTGCCATCATCTCTTTATCAATCGGAAAAAGGCCATATCCCGCACCGTTTGCATTAAATAAAATATACTGTGGTTTTGGAAGACCTTTTGCTTCAATTAAATCTGCTTTAGCAAGCTGAGCATTTACAACCAAAATCTTACTCGCTGCTGGGTAAACCAGCTTAACCGTAAAAGATTGCGGCCATACCCGTGGCTGCCCCATCTCACTGCTTTGGTTTAAGCTTAAATCGCTTATTTTATCTCCGTTGTATTTAATATCGTAACTAAAAACTGGTCTGCCAGGTTCATTTACCCAAACTTTGTTCCAACTATGGAGATCACTTTTGCTGTATTTACTTAAAATGGCAATCAAATCATTCCATGTAGCGTTGCTATAACTGTACTTTTTCAGATACTCCCTTATACCCTGTTGAAAATTCTGTTTTCCCATCAATAATTCCAATTGACGCATCATAATTGGTGCTTTATGGTAAATTATATTTCCATACATCGATCCAGCCTCTTGTAAATTATCCAATTGCTGGCGAATGGGATTGGCGCCCAGTGTTCTATCTACCCCGTAAGCTGCCGGATAATGGTCTTGTAAAAACTTAAGGTCGAAAGTACTTTTACCCATTAACTTTTCAGTTACCTTATCGGCCATAAAATTGGCAAAAACCTCTTTCATCCAAACATCGTTAAACCATTTCATGGTTACCAGATCGCCAAACCACATGTGTGCGGTTTCATGCGAAATCAGGTTAGAACGCGAAATGAACTGATCTTTGGTTGCACCTTGATCTAAAAACAATGCTGATGCTTTATATTGTACCTCCCCAGGATGTTCCATACCGCCAAACTGGAAATCTGGAATACTAACAAAACCCACTTTTTGAAAAGGATATTTTATCGCTGTCCAGTCTTCCAAAAAATCGAGAGCATCACGATGTGCTAAAAAAACAGAATCTACGCTGAGCTTGATTTTGGCTGAATCAGTTTCGCGGTGCAAAAATTCCATTTTATTATTTTTCATTTCCCTATTTATCAAGGTGTATTTACCCGCAGTGAAGGAAAATAAATAAGTGGGTAATTTATCTGAATTATTGAAATGATAGGTAGTAGAACTCCCTTGCACAAATGAGTCTTTTTTATTCGCATTAGCCATTACTTGCCAATCAGTTGGAACGGTTAATGAAAGTAAAAATTTAGCTTTTAAATCGGGTTGATCAAAGCACGGGAATACCGTTCTGGCATGATCAGGAACAAAAAGCGCATACAAAAAGTCTTTGTTTCGGTTTAATGATTCGTTACCCGCAATAAATCCAATCTCGACATGGTTGGCACCTACTTTTAAATACTCCTGCTTTACTAGGATATGTTCTGTTTGAAAATCAATCGGTATCGTTTTGCCATTAACCGATACTCGCTTTATATGGTCCACATCCTGCTTAAAGTCGATCTGCAGATAAATCAACCTATTTAGCTTAAAATCAATATTTTCAGTTGATTGAATTGGCGCTGTTTGTTCTGTTGGAATGGTAAAGTGAAGCTTATATTGAATGTTACTTATGGCTGCACTTCTTGAACTTGCCAGTGCAAGAGAAACTCCGGGTTCAATGGCTACGGGACTAGTAACCTGTTGCGCAAAACAGGTAACACTTAATAGAAAGAAAAAGCAAAAGTATTTGGTAATCGTATTCATCGTATAAAGATTTATTCTCCTTTTATCATTTGTATTATGGTACCATAACTCATCCAAACCATAGTTAATACCACAGCTAAACCTGTTAAGGTTAACCAAAACGGTTGTTTGTAATTTGCAATAATTTTGGTTTTATAAGCGGCAATGAGCATAATACCTAATGCAATTGGTAAAATAAAACCATTAATGGCGCCTACGGTAAGCAGTATTTTAACGGGTTTACCGATAAGGATAAATATAATGCAGGATATGGTTATAAAGGCGATGATTATCTCTCTGTTAAACTTTAATATCAGTGGGTGAAAACTCTTAATAAATGAAATGGAGGTATACGCAGAGCCCACAACAGAAGAAATCCCCGCAGCCCATATTACCACACCAAAAATCTTATAACCGATTTCGCCGCTGGCCAATTTAAAAACCGAAGCAGCTGGATTGGATGGGTCTAAGGTAAAACCTTTACTTACCACCCCTAATGCTGCAATAAACAACAATAAGCGCATAATAGATGCCAATCCAATGGCACTTAATGCCCCTTTATTTACGGCACCTAAATTATGGATCCCAGTTTGCCTGGCATCCAATAAACGGTGAGCACCTGAAAAGGTGATATAACCACCCACTGTTCCACCAACTATGGTTAATACTGCCGTAAAACTAAACTGCGTAGGATTTACTGCCCTTAATGCAGCTTCTGCCAATGGTGGCGAACTGGTGTAAGCGATAATTAAGGCAAGTACAATTTTAATCAGCCCCATGGTTTTGGCAAAAACATCCATTGCCTTGCCAGCTTCCTTGTAAATAAAGATACCTATTGCCATAATTGCACTTATTACAGCACCCTGTCCTACACTAATGCCGAATAATACATTGAGTCCTAAGCCAGCGCCAGCAATATTACCAATATTAAAAGCCAAACCACCTAAAAAAACCAGGAATGAAATAAAGTATCCCAAACCTGGAAATACCTTATTGGCTATATCTTGAGCAGGTTTATCGGCAACAGCAATAATCCGCCAGATGTTTAACTGTGCAATGGCATCTAATATGATGGATAGCAATATCACAAACACAAAACTTGCGCCTAATTGCTGGGTAAAAACTGCGGTTTGTGTTAAAAACCCAGGGCCAATGGCTGATGAAGCCATTAAAAAAGCTGCCCCTAAAAGTACACTCCAATTGTATTTTGGCTTCATATTGCTGGAGCTTTAATTACGATACCTTCTTTTTGTAACCGTTCAGCTATTAATTTAGCAAAAGCAACAGCGTGTTCACCATCGCCATGCAAACAAACCGTTTCGGCTTTAACCGCGATGCGGTTTCCATTTATACTATTTACTTCCTGGTTTAAAGCAAATCCCAATACCTGATTGATGGCATCTTCTTCATTCGTAATTAAAGCATTGTCTGCTGACCGAGGGGTAAGTAAACCATCATCCTGATAACTACGATCGGCAAAAACTTCTGATGCGGTTACAATCCCCTTTTTTTCAGCTTCATCGATCATCTTACTTCCTGCTAAAGCATATAAGATCAGACCAGGGTCGAAATCGTAAACGGCCTGTACAATGGCTTTTGCCAAAGCGGTATCCTTTGCAGCCATATTATACAATGCGCCATGTGCTTTAACATGATGCAATTTACTACCTGCAGCTTTGACAAAACCGCTTAATGCACCCATTTGATATAAAGTAAGCTGATAAGCCTCATTTGGGGTAATCTTCATTTCTCTACGACCAAAGCCCTGCAGATCGGGCAAACCAGGGTGCGCACCAATGGCCACTCCTTTTTTTAAGGCTAAAGCTACAGTTTGCTGCATTACAGCCGGATCGCCGGCATGGAAACCACAGGCAATATTTGCCGATGAAATATAATCCATCAGTTTTTCATCATTGGGCATGGTATAATTCCCAAATGCTTCTCCCATGTCGCAATTAAGATCGATTATTTTCATGTTTTAATATATTTAAGGCCTATTGCCATGGTAATCAACGATAAATCGTGTTCACGTTCAAGGTAAAGCGCTTCTGCCTCATCTCTCGAAATTTCGGAAAAATGAATGGTATCGCCAGGTTTTAACTGGGCACATAAAGGTAAATCGACCGCTGCAACGTGCGCGATACGCGGATACCCCCCTGTTGTTTGGCAGTCGGCCATGAGTATAATCAAATCGCCACTCCCAGTTACCTGGATAACCCCAGCTGTTACTGCGGTGCTGAGCAATTCTTTTTTAACCTTCTTTACCAATGGTTTTCCAGATAAATGATAGCCCATACGATTACTCCTTCTATCAATGGAATAAGAATTGGTTAAAAATGAAATAATGGATGTTGCGTCAAACCAGCTGATTTCATTGGCAAGTACAACTCTAATGCTTTGTCTATTCTCTGGCAGTAAACTTTCGCGCGAAATGCGCCAATTTGGATAGGTTAACGATCTTTCAATCAAATGATTCAATATTCCATCTGATACTTCGCTAAGTAAAGTACCGCTAACCAAAACATCTGCCTTTTGCAATGCCCTCCCCTTAAAGCCCCCAAAAGCAGCAGTAAGATAGGTACTTTTACTTTCCATTACATCAGGCACATCCCATCCACCCGCAATAGCCAAATAGGTACGCACCCCAATTGCATTATGGATCAGCTTTATAACGGACCCTGCCGGAAAAAACAATGGCTTTTCTGCAGGCATTAATTCATTATTGTAAACTAAGCTTGCACCATCGCCAGAATAAGAAATTAGAACAGGTGTTTCAGCTTTAAATGAAGCATCGGCATAGGTAAACTCAATGGTAGCATTATTATCATCGTTACCAACAGCTTTATTCGCTAATCGGTGGGCCAGCTCATCCATGGCGCCCGAAACAGGTACAGCTTGCGAAAGAAATCGGTATCGTCCCATATCCTGAATGGTACTTAATAAACCTGGCTTAATGATGCTGATTTTCATACTCATATTTCAGCATAAGCATTAAACTCCTTTATACCAATGGCTTTAAAAGTAACTATATCGCCTCCCTTTAAAAGTGATGGTTGTAAGCGGTTTACATCAAATATCTTTAATGGCGTTTTTCCAATAATCTGCCATCCGCCAGGTGTTTCCATAGGATAAATGCCCGTTTGAGTGCCTGCAATACCTACAGATCCGGTGGGTATTTTAGCATTGGGAACCTCTTTTCTAGGGGTTGATAATCGGGTATCCATTCCGCCCATATAGGCGAAACCCGGCACAAAGCCGATCATGAAAACAGTATATTGCCCGGCAGTATGTATATCAATTACCTCAGTTTCGCTAAGCTTGTTTGTGCGAGCTACCGTTGAAAGATCCTGTCCGAAATCGCCACCATAACATACAGGAATAATCAGTTTATCAGGTATTTTGCTTGATTTTTCTCTTTTTGTTTGAGCAATTTTATTTAAATGTGCTGATACCTTTTCGAAACAAACCTGCCCCGGAAGACCTGATAACATCACACTTAAGGGATCAAAAAAAACAGTTAATGTAGTATAAGCCGGAACTGTGGTTATTAAACCAGAAAAAGGGTTTTGCAACAACAATTGATTAAAATCGGTGATCAGGGCCAGCAAATGGTGATCGATTGCCGTTCCGAATCCTATAGTAACCGATTTTTCGCTCAGCCCATAAATTTTTAAGGGGGTATCTGTTTCAAAATACCCTACCTGCTCAGTCATACAAAAACAGTAAGATTTAATAATAAGTGTTCTTTATAAAACGGGCCTAACAACTAAACTGCTGCTATAAAAATGACTATATAATATCAAAATCACAAGTTTTGTGAATAATCGTAGCTAATTATGCGTAAAAAAAGTAAAGAAGGTATTTTTAAATGGCTATAGGGTTCGCATGCTTTTATCAAAAAAAGCTCAACAAGATTAGTGATTTACGCTCAACCAAAAAGATCGCTGCTCAGGTAGCGGTCTCCCCGATCGCAGGCGATAAAAACAATGGTTCCTTTATCTAGTTCATTAGCAAGCTTCAAAGCAGCTGCACAGGCACCACCAGAGCTCATGCCAGCGAATAAACCTTCTTCTTTTGCCATTCTTCTCGACATTAAGGTTGCCTCGTCCTGTGCGATATCCATTACCCTATCTACCCGTAGTGGATCGAAAATCTTAGGTAAATACTCCTCAGGCCAACGCCTGATACCCGGAATAGAAGAACCTTCAGTAGGTTGACAGCCTACAATCTGAATATTATTATCTTTTTCCTTAAAAAATCGGGAGCAGCCCATAATGGTCCCCGTTGTTCCCATAGAACTTACAAAATGCGTAATCTGCCCCTCCGTATCTCTCCATATTTCTGGTCCGGTTGTTTTATAATGAGCCAGGTAATTATCAGGGTTTGCAAATTGATTTAATAAAAAATATCCATTTGAAACGCCTTTTTCTTCTGCATAATCCCTGCATTCTTCTATACTTTCTAGTAGGGTTACTTTTGCACCAAAGGCCTCCATAGTTACCTTACGTTCGCGCGTAGAATTGGCTGGCATAACCAATTCAATTTCTAAATTATATAAACTTGCAATCATAGCCAATGCAATTCCGGTATTACCACTTGTGGCCTCTACCAGTTTAGTTCCAGGAGCTATATCGCCACGTTCTATCGCACTTCTGATCATATTGAGCGACGCTCTGTCTTTAACACTACCGCCTGGATTGTTTCCCTCTAATTTGGCAAATACCCTTACCGCTGGGTTAATATTCAGCTTCTGAAGTTCAGCCATTGGCGTATTTCCGATCAGATCGATTATTCCTGCCATATTTTTATATATTAATTGGTTTCTTTATGGTTTCTAATGGTAATTATTGGAGAATGATAAGCCGTAGAAAAAGCTGGGATACTTTCAGTAAGCCACACATTCCCCCCGATGATGCTATCGTGCCCAATGGTGGTTTCGCCGCCCAGTATGGTTGCCCCAGAATAGATTACTACCCTATCTTCTACTGTTGGATGGCGTTTGCTACCTGCTAATGTTTTTTTAACACTCAAAGCGCCAAGTGTTACCCCTTGATAAAGTTTCACGTAACGGCCTATTGTACTGGTTTCGCCAATAACAATCCCAGTTCCATGATCAATATGGAAGTATTCGCCAATACTGGCTGCCGGATGGATATCGATACCTGTTTTAGAATGGGCATATTCGGTAAGAATTCTTGGAACCAGCGGTATACCGAAATTATAAAGCATATGGGCAATTCTGTAGAAACAGATGGCATAAAAACCGGGATAGGTTCTAATTACCTCAAACCTGCTCTGTGCAGCCGGATCGCCTTCATAAATGGCGACTATATCGGTGTTCAATACACGGTAAAGCGCTGGAAGTTCTTCAAAAAACTGACCTGCTGCATTTTTACATTCGCTATTTTTAAGCTTACAACTGGCTGATATGATATCATAAAGTTCAAGTTCTAAAACAGCAACATATTCCTTTACTTCTATAATTGTTGAAAATACTTTAGAAGAATTTTCAGGAAAAAGCACTTGAATTAGCTTTTCTGCCCAATGGGATATCACTTCATTGGGTGGAATATTTGGTTGCTCAAGAGGATTCTTAATAATTTGTTCAAAAAAATGGTCTTCCATAACTGGTGGTCATACCTGCCCGATCTGCTCATCGACTAGGTATATAGATTTAATCGCTAAATGTAAGTTTTGTTTTTTTAAACCAAAACAACTGGCGCATTTTTATGATAAAAATTGCTCGGCAATAACAATAAAATTCATGAATATACCTTTTAACCTGAGTTCGATAATTATTTGCTGAAAATTATATCTTATTTACGCCTAATCCCGCTTTATCGTCCTGCTGAATTTATTTCAGCATCTTTTTAGCGTGAAAGACCCTGAAATAAATTCAGGGTGACGACCGTCTTAACAGAAAACTTGATTAAAACGCCACAAAATG
>NZ_JAUG01000027.1 GCF_000708285.2 Pedobacter borealis DSM 19626 | reverse complement strand
GGCCCTTGGGATTGACGGCGTTCTTCGGTTAAAACAATGTGTCATTCGAGGAAGCTAGCAGAACGCCTAAAAATAACCTCAAAAAGATGTGTCCACACGATAGGTGAAAAACGGGATGTTCGTTCCGATCAGGTTTAGGTGGCACAGCCTGTGATATTATTTTGGGCTGCAGGGTGCAGAGATTTGTTTTATAAAATTAATTCTTCTTTTTGCGTTATGCTATAACCTTAAATAGCAGCACCGACGTCTGTATGTAAACCTGATTGGAGTGTAAAGCCCACAGCGCAGCGAGGACTTGAAACGGAAAGCAGGGCTAACTTTAAAATGAAATGCTGTCTTTGCTTTCCAAAAAAAGGACTTCAAACTATGTTTTATCGCACAAAAAAAGTCCCGATTCTCACCGGGACGCTCCTATTTGGTTAATGATATTTTAAGCCAAAGCATTTTGCTTTACTACCATTTTAACTTTTTCTATTACATAATCTAACTCTTCCTTTGTAGTGTATTTGCTAAATGAAAAGCGCACCGAAGGACGATTTGGATCGGCATTAATACCATTTAACACATGCGAGCCAATATTCGAACCCGAAGAGCAGGCACTGCCACCAGAAGCACAGATACCATTGATATCTAAATTAAACAACAACATATCGGCCATATCCATCTCGGGAAAAGATACATTCAGTACAGTATATAAACTTTTATCGGCATCGGTTTCGCCATTAAAAGCAATACCTGGGATTTCGGCAATTAACTGTGCTTTCAGGTAATCTTTTAAGCCCTGAATATAGGCCTGATGCTGATCCATTTCGGCATAGGCAATTTCTAAAGCCTTAGCTAAGCCCACAATACCATATACATTTTCGGTACCACCACGCATGTTGCGCTCTTGTGCCCCACCATAAATCATCGGTGGAATTTTAATGTTACTGTTTACATATAAAAAGCCAACACCTTTAGGTCCATGGAGCTTGTGCGCTGCGCAAACAATAAAATGTGCTTTAAGCTCGCGTACGTTATGCGGGTAATGCCCCATGGTTTGAACGGTATCGGCATGGTAAATGGCATTGTATTTCTCGCAGATATCGCCAACTTTAACCATATCGGTCAGTGTACCCAACTCGTTATTGGCATGCATTAACGAAACAAAAGTACGTTCGTTATTTTGAAGCAATTCTTCTAAATGGTTGTAATCAATATTCCCTTTTTCGTCAATATTAACGAAACTTAATTTATCGATTTCACCATTTTTAAGCATCGTATTTAAAGTATGCTCAACGGCGTGGTGCTCTATTTTCGAAGTAATGGCATGTTTAATTCCATAAGCTGAAATTCCACAACGGATGGCTGTATTATCGGCCTCGGTGCCTCCAGAAGTAAAAAAAACTTCGGATGGAGATGCATTTAACAGACCAGAAACGGTTTTACGGGCTTTTTCTACCAGCGTTCTTACCTCGCGGCCAAGCGCATGAATAGCAGATGGATTGCCAAAATAGTTTTCCATTACATTTGTCATTTCTGCAATTACTGCTGCATCTAAAGGCGTTGTGGCCGCATTATCTAAATAGACCCTTTTCATTTCTACGAATATTTAAAAGTTAGTGTGTTGCAAAGATACCTTGCTAGTGGCAGTCTTTGTTTTAAATGTTCAGGGTTTAATCGTTTTATTAAAACCCTGAACAGGTATGCTTAATCCTGAAATCCTTTAGCGATTAAAGGTGTAATATTTCTTTAATGTCAGAAATAATTTTGTTAGCCAAATTCTCGGCAATGGTTTCATTTTCTGCTTCACTATAAATCCTGATAATCGGTTCAGTGTTCGAACGGCGCAAATGTACCCAAGTTTTATCAAATTCTATCTTCAATCCATCAATTGTACTGTATGGCTGATTTTTATACTTTTCTTCTACCTGTTTCAACAGATTATCGATATCCATTTCTGGCGTAAGGGTAATTTTGTTTTTAGAAATATGGTATTGTGGATAGCTAGCCCTTAATACCGAGATCGATTTGCCAAATTTAGCTAAATGTGTTAAAAATAAGGCAATGCCAACCAAGGCGTCTCTTCCATAGTGCGATTCGGGATAAATAATCCCACCGTTTCCTTCGCCACCAATAATGGCATTTGTTGCCTTCATTTTGTTCACTACATTCACCTCTCCTACTGCTGATGCATTGTATTCTGCTCCTACTTTTTCGGTCACATCGCGTAATGCACGTGTTGATGAAAGGTTTGAAACCGTATTTCCTGGTGTATTTTTCAATACATAATCGGCAACAGCCACCAAAGTATATTCTTCACCGAACATGCTACCATCTTCGTTCACAAAACATAAACGGTCAACATCCGGATCAACAACAATACCTAAGTCGGCATTTTGCTTCTGAACTTCTTTCGATATTTCGGTTAAGTTTTCAGGAAGCGGCTCAGGGTTGTGTGGAAAATGTCCATCTGGTGTACAATATAATTCTACCACCTTGCTCACACCCAAAGCTTTTAACAAAGCAGGGATAAAAATACCGCCGGTTGAATTTACGCAGTCGATTACGACTTTAAAATCGGCCTTTTTAATTGCCTCAACATCAACCAGTGGTAATGCTAAAACTTTATCGATGTGTTTTTGAAGGTAAGTATCGTTTTTAATTACTTTACCTAATTTATCTACCTCAGCAAAATCAAAATCAGCGCTTTCTGCCAAATCTAAAACCTCTTTTCCGTCAGCGTCGCTAATAAATTCGCCGCTCGCATTTAGTAATTTTAAGGCATTCCACTGTTTTGGGTTATGGCTTGCGGTTAAAATGATACCGCCACCTGCTTTTTCATCAGGTACAGCTACTTCTACAGTTGGCGTGGTTGATAAACCTAAATCGATTACCTCAATGCCTAAGCCCTGTAAAGTTCCGATAACCAGGTTATTCACCATCTCACCCGAAATACGGGCATCGCGACCTAAAACTATTCTTTTATTGCCTGTTTTTTGTACCACCCAGCTACCAAAGGCAGCTGTAAATTTCACAATATCAAATGGGGTTAAGCCGTCTCCAGCCCTTCCGCCAATGGTTCCTCGTATTCCTGAAATTGATTTTATTAAAGTCACTGTATATAATTTAATTGAGGCTCAAAAATAAGAAAAAAAACAAGATAGCAGCTATTTAGGAGTGTTTGTACACTTAATTTACATTGCTTTTATATCTATTTGCACGATCAGTTTTCTAGAATTGAGACTATGGCCAAAAACAAACGTGTGTTTAATTGGATACCGTATTCATAATATTCTTGCAACTTTATTGCATAAAAGCATATTCTAACTTTACTAGCGACTGTAAAACCTTATATTTGCATCTTTTTAAGATACAAACGGCTTTTATATGCAACGCAAGTGGTTTCAATATTGGTTTAATTCGCCATATTATCATATTCTTTATCAACAACGGAATGATGCTGAAGCCGAATTTTTCATCGATAAACTTACGGAGTTTTTACACCCGAGGGCCGATGCTAAAATGTTGGATATTGCCTGTGGCAAAGGCCGACATTCAATCTATTTAAACAAAAAAGGCTTCGATGTTACCGGAATAGACCTTTCGGAACAAAGTATAAAATACGCCAAGCAATTCGAAAACAATAAATTACATTTTCTTGTACACGATATGCGCAGGTTATTTTACATCAATTACTTTGATGTGGCCTTAAATCTGTTTACCAGTTTTGGTTATTTCGATACCGAAAAAGACCATATAAATGCACTTAAAACCTTTCGAAAATGCTTAACAGCTGAGGGGATTTTGGTGCTCGATTATTTTAATACCGAAAAAATTATCCGCAACTTAAATCATTGCGAAACAAAATCGCTTGATGGCATAACTTTTAATATCACCAAAAATGTGATCGACGGAAAAATTATCAAAAAGATAAATTTCGAAGACAAACAAAAGGTATACAATTTCGAAGAACGGGTGCAGGCATTTAGTTTTGAGGATTTCCAGCGCATGCTTACCAAGGCAGGGATGGTTATCGAAAAAACTTTTGGCAGTTATGGTTTAGACGATTTTGACGAAAACAGTTCTGACCGGTTAATTTTAATCTGTAAAAAAGCATGATAGAAAGCATACAGCAATTTGATGTAGAATTGTTCTTGAAAATCCACCGTGGGCTTTCAAACAGCTTTTTTGATTGGTTGATGCCTTTAATGCGTAACCGTTTTTTTTGGTCGCCCCTTTACCTTTTTATTATTGTTTTTTGTATTAAACAATATAAAAAACAAGGTTATTACATTATCGGCATGGTTCTCTTTACCTTCGCCATGGGCGATTTAATTGCCTCAAAAGTAGTGAAACCTTGGGTAGCCCGGGTTAGGCCCTGTAATGATTTAAGTTTGGCGAACGACATTATCCACCGTGTTCCCTGTGGAAGTGGCCTGAGCTTTCCGTCTGCACATGCCACCAATCACTTTGCGATTGCCGTTTTTTTAATCTGCATTTTTTATAGCCGATGGAAACCTATTTTGCCTATTGGCCTTTTCTGGGCGTTTATCATCAGTTTTGCTCAGGTATATGTTGGTGTTCATTATCCTGTTGATGTAACTACCGGTGCTTTACTGGGCATTACCATAGGGATTATCTGTTCTAGAATATTTAAAAAATTACAACCTGATTTTTAACTTATGGAAATCTGGAAACTCTGCGTACTCTTTTTCTGTGCCTTTTTAGGTGGGACAGCTATATTTTTAGTAAAGAGCGATAAATCTAAACTACTAAAACTGATTTTGTCTTTCAGTGGGGCCTATTTATTTGCCATTACAGTTTTACATTTAATTCCTGACGCTTACAGCGGATCCGACAAATGGCAGATTGGTGTTTTCATCCTGATTGGTTTTTTATTACAGATCTTCTTGGAGCAGTTTTCAGAAGGTGTAGAACATGGGCACATTCATAAACATCACGACGGACATGTTTTTCCCTTTGGGATTATGATCAGTTTGTGTTTGCATGCTTTTTTAGAGGGGATGCCTTTAGCCAAAGAACAGCACAATGAGCTGATTTTCGGAATTTCACTACACCACATCCCAGCTGCTTTTGCGCTGGCCAGCATATTAATGCAAAACCATTATAAGAAAAGCAGTATTATATTTTATCTGATTGTATTTGCTATCATGGCACCTCTGGGCTTTTATGTAAGTGTTGGCTTAAGCAATGGCACTATTGGAGGCATTGATGCTTATTTCAATAAAATTATGGGTATTGTGATCGGTATTTTCTTACATATTTCTACCACCATCTTATTCGAATCGAGTGCCGATCATAAAATCAATACCCGCAAAATGATTGCCGTTTTGTTGGGGATTGGTGTAGCATTAATTGGTTTCTTTGCAGGACATTAGGGTTAGTTCTTAGTCTAGAGTCCTTAGTCGGCAGTCGATTAACCATTCACGTCATTAGCTTAGTAGCCGTTTTAAACGTTTAATCGTTTATACATTTAACTTTTGTGAATAAACATCTGTAAATTAGTATATGGATGAGATTGTAAATGAACCTGCTGTAGCTTACCAAAAAAGGCATTATACTATTGAGGAATACCTGGAGATGGAAAAAGCATCAACAGTGAAGCATGAGTATTTCCAAGGCGAGGTATTTGCTATGTCTGGTGCGACCTTTAATCATAATCTTATATTTTCAAATGTTTTCGGCCCACTTTTCTTTAAATTAAAAGGTTCGAAATGCATTCCTTTTGGAAGTGATATGCGAATGAATATCCCAGAAAATACATTATTTACTTATCCGGATATTTCTATATACTGTAACGAAATTAAACATTTAAGTGAGGATGATGGCACTATTCTACAACCAACAGTAATCATCGAAATTCTGTCTCCATCAACCAAAAATTACGACAAAGGGAAAAAATTTAACTTATATAAAGATATTCCTTCATTAAAAGAATACATTATGATTGATTCAAATTCTGTATTGGTAGAGGCCTATTATATTAATGGTGAACAGAATTGGGTACTCAACAAACATGAAGAGATTTCTGATACATTAAATCTTATTTCGATGGGATTCGGCGTAGCCTTAACCGATATCTATAACCATGTTTCCTTTAACGCTGCAATGTGATTCCCTTTGCAATTTCAATTGGGCAATTTTAAACAATTAACCTTTCAGACAAAATTCAATAAATTTATATATGGACGAAATTGTAAACGAACCTGCTGTAGCTTACCAAAAAAGGCATTATACTATTGAGGAATACCTGGAGATGGAAAAAGCATCAACAGTAAAGCACGAGTATTTCCAAGGCGAGGTATTTGCTATGTCTGGTGCAAGTGCAAATCATAACTGGATATTTACCAATATTTTCCTAGCAGTTGGCAGTAAACTAAAAGGAAAGTCGTGTTACATTTTCGGAAGTGATATGAGAATGAATATTCCTGAGAATACGTTGTTCACTTATCCTGATATCTCTATCTATTGTAATAATTATTTGCATAGTGAATTTGATGAAGACACAGCAATTTTACCAACAGTAATCATCGAAATCCTATCTCCATCCACTAAAAATTACGACAAAGGGAAAAAATTTAACTTATATAAAGATATTCCTTCATTAAAAGAATACATTATGATTGATTCAGAATCAGTGTTCGTAGAGGCCTATTATATTAATGATGAACAGAATTGGGTACTCAACAAACATGAAGAGATATATGATATACTAAATCTTGTTTCGATGGGATTCGGCGTAGCCTTAACCGATATTTATAACCATGTTTCCTTTAACGCTGCAGTGTGATTCCGTTTGCAATTTCAATTGGGCAATTTTAAATAATTAACCTTTCGGACAAAATTCAATAAATTTATATATGGACGAAATTGTAAATGAACCAGCTGTAGCTTATCAAAAAAGAAGTTATACTGTTAAAGAATATCTTGAGATGGAAAAAGCATCAACGGTAAAGCACGAGTATTTTCAAGGGGAGATATTTGCAATGTCTGGTGCCGGTGATAACCATAATGATATTTTTAGCAATGTTTTTATTGAAATTGGAAACAAGCTTAAAGGCAAGCCATGCAGGCCTTATGGAAGTGATAAACGAATGAATATTCCCGAGAATACTTTATTTACCTATCCTGATATATCGATTTATTGTAATGGATTAATACATAGCGATGTTGATGAAGACACCTCAATTTTACCAACTGTGATTATTGAAATCCTGTCTCCTTCAACCAAAAATTACGACAAAGGAAAAAAATTCAACTTATATAAAAATATTCCTTCATTAAAAGAATACATTATGATTGATTCAGAATCAGTGTCGGTAGAGGCCTATTACATTGATGATGAGCAAAGTTGGGTACTCAATAAACACGAAGACATTTCTGATATGCTAAATCTTGTTTCGATGGGATTCGGCGTAGCCTTAACCGATATTTATAACCATGTTTCCTTAACGCTGCAATGTGATTCCCTTTGCAATTTCAATTGGGCAATTTTAAACAATTAACCTTTCGGACAAAATTCAATAAATTTATATATGGATGAAATTGTAAATGAACCAGCTGTAGCTTATCAAAAAAGAAGTTATACTGTTAAAGAATATCTTGAGATGGAAAAAGCATCAACAGTAAAGCACGAGTATTTCCAAGGGGAGATATTTGCAATGTCTGGTGCCGGTGATAATCATAACGAGATTTTTAGCAATGTTTTTGGAGAAATAGTTCAAAAACTTAAAGGCAAGCCCTGCAGGCCTTATGGAAGTGATAAACGGATGAATATTCCCGAGAATACTTTATTTACCTATCCTGACATATCGATTTATTGTAATGGATTAATACATAGTGATGCTGATGAGGATACCTCAATTTTACCAACTGTGATTATCGAAATCCTATCTCCATCAACCAAAAATTACGACAAAGGGAAAAAATTTAACCTGTATAAAGATATTCCATCATTAAAAGAATACATTATGATCGATTTGGAATCTATTTCGGTTGAAGCTTATTACATTAATGAAGAAAAAAACTGGGTACTCAATCAACACAAGGAGATATCTGATAGACTAACTCTTGTTTCGATGGGTTTTGATATAGCGCTAAGCGATATTTATGATCATGTTCGCTTTAATAAGGAGGAATGAGTTTGTAGATAAAAATTAAGAAATGTAAACTGAAATTGCCAACTACCAACTACATTACTTCTTTTCTTTCTTCTTCCCATAACCCCATGGGCAATGCTTACATTTATTCTTGCAGCAATAACCACGTTTTAAATGGTAGGCTTCAGTAAAAACCATTAGTCCATCTTCGTTAAAGTAAAAATCTTCGCCTTCTTTCATATGTGATCCATTAATTGTCCTGAAACAAATCCGATAGCTATCGGATCAGGATGACAAACAGCCGATATTTGATGCCACTCTCCAATTATAATTACTAATTGAGTATTTTAACCTCTAGTTTGTCTCTAAAAAAATCTTTAAGCTGTTTACCATCACCATGTAAAGTCCATACTTGTTTTGGTTTAACTTTTTCTATGGTTTCTAAAATTGCATCCCAATCAGCATGGTCAGAAATATAAAGTGAAATCCCGTTTTGTTGTTGCAGGTTCTTCCATCCGGAGGCAAAGGCGCGTACTACATTAATCGCCTTATGGTAACTGTGAAAAACCATTGGTGGTACAATGTAAACCTGATGTTCTTGATTATTTTTCATCACCTTTCTATCGTACATGTTGTAATTCCCTACTTTTATGCCATAATCTTCATAAATTTTCACAAAAGGCATAATACTGTGGTGAACCATAATGTTCTTCGTAGGGCAATGCGCGTTGAGCAATTGGATAATCCGCTGGCTTTTACCCAATGCATAAGAACCAAGCATGATATTCGCATTGGTTTCGTTCAGCTTTTTAATTTCATCTATTGGTGAAGGGTGTTTGGTTTCTGGATTAGCAAAGGTACTTTCCGTAATCAACACATCTGCTTCAACAAATTCGAAAGGCTCACAGGTATTATCGGGCTCAATCTTATAATCGCCAGTATAGAGGTATTTTACACCCTTATACTCCATTAAAACCTGTGCAGAGCCCAAAATATGACCCGCAGAATAGAAAGTAATGGTAACGTCTTTTATTTTGAAGGGTTCGTGATAATTTTTGGTAAAAAAATCGACCGCGGCAAATTTGCGGTAACGGTGTTTCATAAAAGTTGCGGTAGCAGCAGTACAGTACACATTTTGACTTCCTCCAATAGCATGATCGCCATGTGCATGTGAAACTACCGCTTCTTTAACTGGTTGTTGTGGATCGAGGTAAAAATCGCCGTAAACACAGTATAAACCCGTTGGGGTAATGGTGATAAAATCTTCTAAAATCATTATTGGAATGAATTGGATTTAAGGATTGAATGATTTGAGTAGATTAGGCATTAAAATTTTTATATTCTTCGGCCGTCTTAAGAAATTCTTGGTGTAAAGCTAAAACCTGTTCAATTATAGATTCCTGCTCATCATTTATGATAAAATGGTTGGCCATTTTCGCTTTTTCCTCGTCGCTAAACTGTTTATCCATACGTGCTTTAACCTGCTCTGCTGTTACCCCATCACGCAGCATTACCCGCTTCATTTTGATTTCGTAAGGAGCAGTAACCAGTATTGTAGTATCGCACATCTTATAAGAGCCACTTTCGAACAACAAAGCAGCCTCTTTTAAGGTATATGACGTATTGGCCGGAATGGTTTCTTCCCAGGCATCAAATGCCCTAAAAACTGCTGGATGAACCAATGCATTTAATTTTGCAAGCTCTTCCTCGTTATTAAAAACAATGCCAGCGATATGCTTGTTATTTAGGCTTCCATCTTCAAAATAACTTTCTTTCCCGAAAGCAGATTTTATCCCCTCCACCAACAAAACATCTTTGCACATGATTTCTTTCGCAACAGTATCGGCGTAAAACACAGGGATCCCCAATACTTCGAAAACCTTACAAACCGTTGTTTTACCACTGCCTATCCCACCTGTTATACCTACTTTATACATTATTTTTCTACAATAAAATCTATTTTGGAAGGCATTACGCTTACCAGTTTACAATAATCAGGAAACTCGGTTATCTTCACCGTAAACTGACGGTGCTTTAAAATTTGCCATTCGTCTACATCAATGGTAGCGGTAATAAAACTTTCGTCAACCTGATCGTAATTGCTTAACGCGACTAAGAAGGTAACTTTAACTTTTTTAGGATATAGTTTAAGATTGTTATAATTCCTATTGTTTGTAATTTTTAACGGCACTTCGATAGTCTTCTCTGTAAACTCATCAACAGGTAATCTAACCTCTACAGATGAAGGGTAAATACTTACATTTTTATGGATACTGTGCTGTAAGGCAATCCTGGTCGTACTACTGCTTTGTATTTTATCCTGCTTAAGGGTATCTGTAGGCCAGAACTTTATTTTGGCTAGCTCCTCTACAGGGCCCGCCACTTTAACATATTTCGGGTTGAGGATAACCTCACTAGAGATGCCATATTGCTTTTCAAAGCTCAGTTTATCGATCAGTTTTACAGGAACTTTTTTCACTACCCGTTTGGTGAAATCGAAATAAAGGGTGTCGGGTTTAACAGAAATTACCTTTTGTGTACTTTCTAATTGCCTGTTGATATTGAAAAGCTGATCGGAAAAAACAATAAAATCTTTGGTATTGAGCTGACTTAAATTAACAGAAACAGATGGTGGACTGATGCGTAAACGGGCAAAAAGCAATTGCCAGCCGGTGCCTTCAACCTGTAAATCTATCGTATCAGACTGCAAGGGATAAAATGCTCTTTTGGTAGGTGTATTTTTAAAAACCAAAACGGTTTTTGCTACATAAATATACTTGTTGTTTAATGCCATAAAAAGCCATGCCGCTATGGCCAGTAACAAACAGGCCAATAAGCTAAATACACGTCTTTTTTCAATCTTAGTTAATCTAATAAAGGGCATAATAATAAATTAAATATTAGCTGTAAGCTGGAAAAATATTATCCAAAATGCATTTAATCAAATGTAGTAAAACAAAAACAGTCCCGAAAATTTTCGGGACTGCGCTTAAATTTTAATTAATTTATTAGGCTTTAGGCGCTACAACTGCTTTTGTTGCATCTAAAGAAACTGCTGATTTATCGAAACGGATTTTTACACCACCTTCAACCTCAATTAAAAAAGTCGTTTCGTTCATATCGGCAATGCGACCGTGAATACCTGCCGTAGTTACGATTTTATCCCCTTTTTTCAATTCTGCAACCAATTTTTTATGGTCTTTAGCTTTTTTAACTTGCGGGCGGATCATGAAAAAGTAGAAAACTACCATGATTAGTACCATTGGTACAATTGTAGTTAGCATGTTACTACCACCTGCTGCTGTCTGTAATATTACTGTTGATGTCATTTCTTATTTATTTGTGTTTTTGTGAATTTTGATCATTATGGATTATGCCATAAACAATCGAACCAATTTATTTTCTAGCCAGCACCTCTCCTACCAAATGAACAGTGCTTACCGTTGGATTTGCATTTGACGTAACGGTTACTACCTTATCTTGCATGCCCATTTTACCTTCGCTATTAAAAACGACGCTAATTACCCCTTCTTTACCAGGTAAAATAGGTTCGCCTGGTACCTGCGGAACAGTACAACCACATGTTGCGGTTGCATTTGAAACAATCAGCGGACTTTTACCTGTATTTTTAAGTTTAAAATCGTGCTTAACCTTCTCACCTTGTGTTATTTTACCGAAATCGAAAATATCGCGTTCGAAAACAATAACAGGCGCATCTGCCGGAGCAACTTTAGCTGTTTTTGAAGTATCGTTGCCAACTGAAACAGCCTTCGCAGTTTCGCTGGTTTGATTATTTGCATTACGACATGCTGCAAATGAAAGCGCAGCAATAGCCAGGATAAATGTTCTTTTCATTTTTAATCTTCGATTAATCCGCGGCCAATCTTTTTAATGGTGTTGTTTTTCTTAAGATCGCCCAAAATTTTGTCTAAAATACCGTTAATAAATGAATTACTCTTCGGTGTACTGTAATCTTTTGATAACTCTAAATATTCGTTGATGGTTACTTTAACCGGAATAGATGGAAAGTTTAACAATTCGCAAATGGCCATTTTCATTAAAATTGTATCCATTAATGCAATACGCTCCGATTCCCAGTTTTTGGTTCTATCGGCAATCATTTCCTGATATTTTGCATCGTTCTGCAAAGTATGCACAAAAAGATCCTGAACAAATTTGCTGTCTTCAACCCAATCTGCACTAATTTCGGTCAGTTTATTTTTAAAAGGATCTTCAAATGTAAAGTTTTTCAACGTTTTGGCCACCATCCCTTTCATTACTTCGTGATCTACCTGCCAGTTGATAAATTTCTCTTCAAAAACCTGCAAAATGGCCTGGTTTTTTAAGATGATTTTCCTGAAAATGTATTTGATGATATCTTTTGACGACTCTAAACTTTCGTTTGGATCGGCAAGATACTCGGCATATTCTTTTGATGCTTTTAAGGAATTGTAAACTGTTTTACGGATTTCCGGATCGAAACCCCAATCTACCTTGTATTTTTTAACTGCAGAAACGTACTCGGGATTCTGCTGCATTAAAACGCTAAACTTATTGTGCAGCAATTTCATGTTGGGATTAATATCCTCTGCGGTTTTAATAAACTTATTTGCGCGCTCTGCGGCGTCGTTAGCAGTAAATTCGGTAACTTCTACCATTAAAGATAACATCCAGATGTACATTTCGTACACGCTATCGATGCTCTGCATTAAGGTTTTCAAATCACCTTTAATGTCTTTTTTGTCTGCCATGTGCCAAGCAAAAATATTTTGCAAAGCTTTGATTCTTAAGTGCCTTCTGTTTAACATGAATGTAAGAACGAGTGCGGTTTTTTAAAACCTGTTTTAATAATTATGATTTAATATGACGATTTAATTTTTTTAACATCTGCAATCCGTTTCTCGGCTATGCGATTGGCTGCAATATTTGTTGATATATTTTCGGTTTTGCTTAACTTAATTACACTTCGGGTAGCATCGTAAATATTCTCTGTAAGCTGTACGGTGCGTTTTTTACCAAAACCCGTTAACTCAGAATAACAAGAAATTAATCCACCAGCATTAATTAAATAATCAGGTGCAAATAAAATCCCTTTCTTCAAAAGTAATTCGCTGTCTAAAACCTCATCTTTTAACTGATTGTTTGCTGAACCTGCAATAATTGCAAACTTCATTTTTTCGATAGTTTTGTTGTTAACGGTAGCACCCATTGCACATGGCGCATAAACATCGGCATCTGTTGTAAAAATTTTATCGGCTTCGATCGGTTTTGCTTTATATTTCCGGGCAACGTAAGTTAATTGCTCCTGGTTAATATCGCTGATCAAAACCTCAGCATTTTCTTTTCTTAGCAATGCAACCAAATGCTCACCAACATTTCCGATACCTTGTACTACAATCGTTCTTCCGGCTAGCATATCTGTACCGAAAACCTCTTTAACACTTGCTTTAATGCCTAAATAAACACCTTGCGCGGTAAAAGGAGCTGGATTACCAGCACCACCAATTGATTCGGGAACGCCAGTAACATAATTGGTTTCCATACGGATATATTCCATATCGCGTGTATTGGTACCCATTTCTTCTGCCGTAATGAATTCGCCATTTAGGTTTTTAATAAACCTACCATAGCTACGCATTAAAGTTTCTGTTTTATCTTTCCTGGAATCGCCGATAATTACGCCTTTTCCACCACCCAGATTCAATCCAGTTATCGCTGCCTTGTAAGTCATTCCACGTGATAAACGCAGTGCGTCTTCTAAAGCTTCGCCTTCTGTGCTATAACTCCACATACGTGTTCCGCCTAAAGCAGGGCCCAATGTGGTATCGTGTATAGCAATAATTGCTTTTAAACCTGTATCTGGATCGTTGCAAAAAACCAATTTTTTATGGCCATAGACACTTAATTGATCTAAAATTGAAAAATCTGACGGAGAATTTGCTGGCATATTGAACGTTCGGCTAACCTGCTGCAAAATTAAAATAAAAAACCATTATTACACGTATTTAACGAAACTATAACAAAATTAATTCGGTTGTAGCTAAATTAATAAACCTTTGAGATTTTTAAAACGTTATAGAATTATAATAAATTGATTAAAAAAACGCGGTTAAATTCACTAATGTTTGGTTCGTGAGGACACGAACCAAGGCGTAAGAAATTAATTCTATTTGTCATCCTGAGGCACGAAGGATCTGCAACCGACGAAAAGATCCTTCGTCCCTCAGGATGACAATATGGACGAAGTTGCTGCTATAATAGAATTAATTTATTCTAAGTTTTTATGGCAAAAACATTTTCACCTTTTGTTTTACGTCCTCAAGTGTCATTAATTTTTAAAGCTTAGACCAGAATAGATAAATATGCATCATGAAATAACAAAATTAGCTAAGTTTGTATGGAATGAAACATTTAAGCCGATTAAACAAATACTTTCTTAAATACAAATGGTGGATCATACCTGGAAGTATTTTCGTGGTAATTTCTAATATTTTTGGTGTAGTGCCAGCCCAGGTAATTGGTTATGCGGTTGACCTGATTACCGAAAACATTCAGGTATTTAATCTCTTTTACGGTTTCGATCGCCAGGCTATAATTTACGATATATTTAGCAGCAATCTTCTATTTTTTGGTTTGCTGGTTATTGCACTTTATTTATTGCGGGGGCTTTTTCTGTTCTTTATGCGCCAAACCATTATTTTAATGTCGCGGCATATAGAGTTCGATATGAAAAACGATATCTACCAGCATTATCAGGAGCTTAGCCTGGGTTTTTACCGCCGGAATAACACTGGCGACTTAATGAACCGTGCTACAGAAGATGTTAACCGGGTAAGAATGTATGTTGGTCCGGCGATTATGTACACCATTAACACTTTTGTTTTATCGGTGCTTATTATCTGGTCGATGTTTGATGTAAATGCTAAACTGGCCATTTATTGCTTACTACCACTTCCTTTCCTGGTGGTGATCATTTACTACGTAAACACTTTGATCTTTAAAAAAAGCGGGAAGATACAGGAACGTTTGTCGGATCTTTCGAGTTTTGTGCAGGAGCGTTTTTCGGGTATCCGGATCATTAAATCATACGTTCGCGAAGATTATACCAGAAACATGTTCTCCATCCAGAGCAACGATTATAAAAAAGATTCGATGAGCCTGGTTAAGGTATCGGCCTTGTTTTACCCTACTATGCTTTTATTAATTGGCCTGAGTACCATTTTAACCATATACATTGGCGGTATCCAGGTGATGAATGGCAGTATCACCGCGGGGAATATTGCCGAATTTATCATTTACATTAACCAGTTAACCTTTCCGGTAACCATGCTGGGCTGGGTTACTTCTTTAATCCAGCGGGCTGCTGCATCGCAAAAAAGGATAAACGAATTTTTAGATATCCCATCTGATATCCAATCAAAAGAAACAGCAGAAATTGAGCTAAGCGGTAAAATCAAGTTCGATCATGTGAGTTTTACCTATCCAGATACTGGCATTGAAGCCTTAAAGGATGTGAATTTCGAGATCAATAGTGGTGAATTTGTAGCCATTATCGGGAAAACAGGGTCGGGAAAATCGACATTGGCCAACCTGATTATGCGGATGTATGATGTGGAAAATGGCGCTATAGACATTGATGGAAAAAACATTAAGGCTTTAAACCTTAAAGATTATCGTAGCCAGATTGGCTTTGTACCACAGGAGGTTTTCCTCTTTTCGGATACCATTAAAAACAATATTGCCTTTGGATTAGATACGGTTACCGATGAAGAAGTGCATAATGCTGCTAAAAATGCTTCGGTTTATACCAATATTATCGATTTTGAAGAAAAATTCGAAACCATGCTGGGCGAACGTGGAATAACCCTCTCTGGAGGTCAAAAACAACGCGTCTCTATCGCCAGAGCATTGATTAAATCACCTAAGATTTTAATATTCGATGATTGTCTTTCGGCGGTTGACACTAAAACCGAGGAGGAAATACTACAAAATCTTGGTAAAATTATGGATGGAAAAACAAGTATTTTAATTGCCCATAGAATTTCTACCATTAAAAATGCGGATAAGATTTTGGTGCTGGATAATGGCAAAATCATTGAACAAGGCACACACAATGAATTACTTAGTTTAAATGGCAGCTATACCGAGCTTTATAACCACCAACTTTTGGAGGAGGAAACCCGAACTATTTAAATTGTATTAAAATTGTATTTTGAACTTTAAATATTTGCTTTATATTTACCGAAACCAAAAACCAACATCAATACCAACCATGGGAGAATTCGACAACAAGGAAAGAGAAGAAGTTTTTTCAAAGAAAGTAAGAGCAGGTAAGAGAACTTATTTCTTCGACGTGAAGGCTACTAGATCGGGTGATTATTATTTAACAGTTACCGAGAGTAAGAAAAGATTAGAAGACGGTGTGTTTGTAAAACATAAAATCTTTTTATACAAAGAAGATTTCGAAAAATTTGCTGAAGGACTAAATGAAACTGTTGATTACATCAAAACTCACCAAGATGTGGTTGAAAAACGTTATGAATATTCTGAAAATGGAGAACATAGCACTAAAGCAAGCGACGATTTTACTTTTTAAGTAATTATAATTTCAATAAAAAAGCCTCCTGATTTTAAAAATTGAGAGGCTTTTTCGTGTGCGTAATATTTTATTTTATGCCTCCGCCTGCGAGTACTGCCAACAGCAAAAGAAAATAACTGGCTATTAATACGATGGTAATTACACCCCAAAATTTAAAGAGCGATTTTACATGAGCAATGGCATCATTTAAATTTTCCTGATCGCCGAACAAAACCCCTTGTTTAACTTTGGCAGAAAAGCGCAGCAGCAATAAACTTGGGTAAAAAAAGAACAAAGCCAACAGCAGGTAAAATATGGTGATACCTGTGGCGCCAATACCGCCCAATGGCCCCAATTGATTAAGCATCCCTGGATTAGCCGTTACCGCAGCCCCTATTCCAAATGAACCTAAGGTTAAAAATGCCGAGATAACAAAACCCACAACTGATAAAAATCTTGCCCATTTACTCATATCGTAAAAATAGCTCCGCATTTCTTCGGTAACAACCAATTTTACTTCCTGGGGCACTTCATTTTCAAAATCTTCCATTTATCTCTATCTATTTTGGGCTAAACTTAGATAAAATATAGATTTGATACAATAGCAAGGGTTTAAATAAAGGTTTTAAAAGCTTATCTTTGCGCGGAATTTTAGGCGGAAGGCGGAAGGCGGAAGGCGGAAGGCGGAAGGCGGAAGGCGGAAGGCGGAAAAGGTAAATGGTTGATGGAAGATGACCAAAAAACTAAAGCTTGAGAACGAAACACAATGGCTATTGACTATAAGACTATGGACCAATGGCCAAAAAACTAAAGATATAAAGACTAATAAATAATGGCATTACAATGTGGTATAGTTGGTTTACCAAATGTTGGAAAATCGACTCTTTTTAACTGTTTATCAAATGCAAAAGCGCAAGCTGCAAACTTTCCCTTTTGTACTATTGAGCCCAATGTTGGCGTAATTACCGTACCTGACGATAGATTAACCAAACTGGCCGAGTTGGTTAAACCAAACAAAGTACAACCGAATACAATCGAGATTGTAGATATTGCGGGTTTGGTAAAAGGTGCATCGAAAGGTGAAGGCCTGGGAAACCAGTTTTTAGGAAATATCCGTGCTACCAATGCAATTATTCACGTGCTACGTTGTTTTGATGACGGAAATGTAATTCACGTGGATGGTTCTGTTGATCCGATCCGTGATCGTGAAATTATTGATACTGAGCTACAGCTTAAAGATTTGGATACCGTTGATAAACGAATTCAAAAAGTTGAAAAAATGGCTAAAACAGGTGGCGATAAAGATGCTAAACGTACCTATGAAATTTTAACGGTGGTTAAAGCACATTTAGAAGCTGGCAAATCTATCCGTACTGCAGCGTTGGCTCAAGATGATTTCGATTTTATTGAAGATTTAGGCTTGCTTACGCAAAAACCGGTAATGTATGTTTGTAATGTTGATGAAGCATCGGTAATTAACGGCAATAAATATGTTGATTTAGTTAAAGCAAATGTTGCTGACGAAAATGCTGAAGTTTTAGTGATCTCTGCTAAAATTGAATCGGAAATTGCTGAACTGGACAGCTACGAGGAGCGTCAGGAGTTTTTAGCCGATTTAGGCTTAACTGAATCTGGTGTAAATAAACTGATCCGTGCGGCTTATAAATTATTAAACCTTTACACTTACTTTACCGCTGGTGTACAAGAAGTTAGGGCCTGGACTATTACAAAAGGTTTTACAGCGCCACAAGCTGCCGGTGTTATCCACACTGATTTCGAAAAAGGATTTATCCGTGCTGAGGTAATCAAATACAACGATTTCGTAACCTTAGGTTCTGAAAACGCCTGCAAAGATGCTGGTAAATTGGGTGTTGAAGGAAAAACCTATGTAGTGGAAGATGGCGACATTATGCACTTTAGATTTAATGTATAACCCCTAAATCCCCTAAAGGGGACTTTAAAAAAGCATAACGATAGAGAGCCACTTGAAAGAGTGGCTTTTTTTGTTTGAAGACTTTTTTGCCACGGAGACATAGAAAGCACGGATACCCACTCGATTGTCACGCTGAGCGGAGTCGAAGCGCGTATTGAAGTGCTTAATTAACCACAGATAATACAGATTAATTTACACTTTTCTCAAGTCTTTGCCAAACCTGCATAGTCATTCAGGCAGGGAGACACGGAATCTATTTAAATTAGAGTTGACAACTTTAATGGCACAGTTGCACAGAAAGTTGTCAACTCTTCAAGTATTATAAGTGATCTCTATCATGAAAACATAGTTAAATGGAATTTATGCAATTGTCACGCTGAGCGGAGTTGGAACACCTAATTAACCACAGGTATACACAGATAATTAAGGTCGTTGTTTCCTTTTCTTTGTGGCAGCCAGTCTGCCATTTGAAGCAGTAAGCTTAAATGAACTTATATTTCTCAAATGGTAACAACGCTAAACATCAACCGTGAAAGATCCTGAAATAAATTCAGGATGACGAACGCTGGAGGAGACACAGAAAGTGCGGATACCTACACCATTGTCATGCTGAGCGGAGTCGAAGCGTATCGAAGCACTTAATTAACCACAAATAATTATTTTTACAAACTCTTTCTTCAAATCTTAGCCACTGAGGCACAAAAAAACGGAATTATATTACTGCGCCCAGCCTAAAATATTAGCAGCTAAGTTGCCATTTAAACCCGATTAAAATGGAAAGCCCACAGCAATAGCGAGGACTTGTAATGAAAAGCGGGAGCAAGCTTTAAAATATCTACTGCCATTGCTTTTCAAAAAAAATATTTTAGCTATTGGCATACAGCATTAATTTAATCGAAAGTTGACAACTTGACAACTTAATAATAAAGTTGCATTGAAAGTAGTTTCAGGATGTCAGATGGTAACATCTGACATCACGAAAAATTATTCTGCGGGAATTAGCGAAATCTGCGGGAAATAACTTCAAAATTAAACCTCTAACCCGTAAGCGGCCAATTGTACCTTGGTATCTTCGTAATCGGTATGATGAATGCCTTTTAAGCCTAAACCTTCAGCAACCTGTACGAAGAGCATCCGATCGTCGATATATAAACTCGTTTCTACATCGCTCTGCGAGATATCTATTGCTACCTTAAAAATATCGGCATCGGGTTTACGGAAATGCACAAAACTAGATGACACGAAAAAATCGACAAATTCGTTCAGTTTAAAAGTATTGATGCGATATTGGTTCAATTCTCTGCCTTCGTTGCTGATTACGGCTACTTTAAGGTTGTATTTCTTTTTTAAATCGCAGATCAACTGAATCATTTTGGGGTAAGGAAGTGATTTTTTGAACATAAACTCCTTAAAATCATCGTAGCTAAAATTCCGTTCTTCGAAGAAAACGATACGCTCCAAATATTCATCAAGCGTTAATTTACCCACTTCATAGGTATCGAAGGTAAGGTGATGGCGTTCTTCGAGATCAACAGAGTCGAGGTTAAAAAGCACAGAAGCTTCGTCTCTTGCATGCCTGTCCCAGCCATTGGTTAATAAAACGCCACCGATATCGGTAAAAAGTGTGGTAATTTTACTTTTGCATGATTTAGATTTAGAGTAAAACGCCTTTTAAAATTAATACGGCAACACTGAAATAGATTACAATTCCGGTAACATCTACCATAGTAGCTACAAATGGTGCTGATGAGGTTGCTGGATCGAGTTTCAGTTTTTTCAAAATAATTGGCATCATCGAACCGATTAAACTGCCCCATAATACAATGCCAACAAGGGTAAAAAATATGGTAGCCGCAATTAAAAACCAATGCGGGCCATAGTTGTAAAGGTGCAACTCTTGCCAGGTTACAATGCGGATAAAACCAATTGTGCCTAAAATAATACCCAGCAAGGCTCCCGAAACGAGCTCCCGGCGCATCACGCGCCACCATTCAGCGATGGTTACTTCGCCTAAGGCCATAGCCTGAATAATTAATGTTGAGGCCTGAGAACCACTGTTACCCCCGCTACTCATAATCAATGGAATAAAAAGCGATAATACTACTGCTTTTTCAAGTTCAATTTCGAAGTGTTGCATGGCTGTTGCGGTTAACATTTCGCCTAAAAAGAGTACGATTAACCATCCTGCACGTTTTTTAACCAGTTTTAGGATTGGGATATCGAGATAAGGTTCATCCAAAGCCTCAGTACCCCCAATTTTGTGCATATCTTCTGTATATTCCTCATTTGCAATCCACAAAATATCATCAACGGTAACAATACCTAAAAGAATGTTATTTTCATCCACTACGGGTAAAGCCACACGGTTGTTCATCCTGAAGATATTGATTGCATCTTCCTGAGGGTCGTTTGCTTTTAGGGCAATAAAACGTTTATCGGTAAGTTCGCCAATAATTGCTTCAGGATCGGCCAGTAAAACCTCACGGATCCTAATATCATCCAACAGTACTCCTTCTTTATCGATCACATATACTACATCAATGGTTTCGGAGTTTTTTCCATAGCGCCTGATGTGCGCCAAAACCCTGGTGATAGACCATTCGGGTTTTACGGCGATGTAATCGGGTGTCATTAAACGTCCAATACTATCTTCTTTGTAGCCTAAAAGTGCAAGCGATTCTTTACGTTCTTCGGGTGGTAAAAGCGTAATCATTTTTTTTACCACATCGCCTTTTAACTCGCTAAAAAGTGCTGTACGGTCATCGGGTGGCAGATCTTTGATAATCTGATTGAGTTTATTGCCCGAAAGTTTTTTAATGATACGCTCTTGCGTAGGAAAATCCAGAATCCGAAAAACGTTTACCGCCCTGTTAAGGGATAGGGTTTCGATAAATTTGGCTGCATATTGTGGAAGTTCATCAATCAGTTCTTCAACATCCGAAATATTCAGTTGATCGAGATATTGCTTTAAAGCCTTATCATTTTCTTTTTCAAGCAGTTCCTGAATCTCTTCCACAACCAATTCTTCCATAAAATACAATCTAATTTATTACATGCCTAAACCTCTATTAACGGTTCGCAAAGGTGCATTTTTATTTCTTAAAAAGCCAACGGTGTAGGTTTAAAATTAGCCAGAAAGGTTTCTTAAATTAAAAATAAAGGGGAATAAACTCAATAAAGCAGCCCGTTGCTTTATGATTTAATCATTTTTTAACATAAAAAATATCTCAACAGCAGGAAGTTAATTTTGATATGAACTTACAGATTAAAAATAGACTTGTTTTTGTAATGAAATGATTTTGATTTTTCTATATTTGCAGCCTTATGCTCCCGTAGTTCAATGGATAGAATTATGGTTTCCGGTACCATCGATATGAGTTCGAATCTCGTCGGGAGCACCTCACGAGACAAATCAGTTTTTAAGCGGTTTGTCTCGTTTTTATTTTACGCGACTCGCTGTTAATCAGACAAATAACCCAACATCTTCATTCAATCTAGGTGTTCGACAACCATCCTCATGATGTACTAATTTTTCGGGGAAAATTGTTGCTATAATTTCACTTTTCAGGGCTATTTCAGCCTCAAAATATGCTTTCTCAATGTTTAAAAGGGTGTTCGATAAATTTTTGATAAGGTTATTTAAATCATCCTGTTTTTTATCAAAAGAATTTAGATTTTTCTTTAAATTGTAGATCTTTTCTTCCAACTGCTTTTTGATAACACCATAATCTTCAGGGGAGATTTGGTCATTAATCAATAGCCCTCTTATTTTATCTATCTTATTGTTTAGTGCCTCCACATCCATTTTGGTTATCCGTTTCTTCTCAGAACTGCCTTTCACCATTGCTTCGAAATTATACCTGATAGCATCCTCATACAGATCTAGCATACCATCAATAGGTTTGAGGTTAGACAATCCTTGTTCAAAAACCTTATTTGCTTTTATTGCATTAATTCTAAATCGGCACGGTGAAATACAGTGATAATAGAAATAGCTTTTATATTTTCCTTTTGAAGGGCTCCACTAAAAGGCGAGATCACATTATCGATTGGTGGAAGCCAGCCCAATGAGAAGCTGAAAACAAGCGGAAATATTGTAACCGAAAACTAATAATCAACTAGATGAAAAACATTATCCTGCTATTGATTATCATTACCGCTACTACCCATTTTCTGAAGGCTGAAGATGAACACCAACTTTGGCTCCGCCATACCTCTTCCAGAGGAAGATTCAGTTGCTTTCATCTATTTTTAATATTAAAGATCACAGGCCGGACAGCACGAAATAGTCTGTCCGGCATTTATTTAAGTTTACTTAGAGCCTGTTTAAAAATTAAACAAAATTATTTCGTATGTCAATCTGAGCGTAATCGAAGACCATTTCAACGCATTAATAAAGCACCAGCAAGTTCTGCTTTTGGGAGAGGGCCTCTGGCAAAATACGTATGTATCGACCAGGCATTAAAAAAGCGTATCTATAATTACATATGGTCTAACTCCTATTTAAAAATGGTTACCCTGGAAGATATTGCATGTAACTTTAATCCCAGTCCACATACACTTCAGCGTAAGCTAAAAAGTGAGGAGATCAATTTTCAGCAGCTAACTGATGAAGCCCGTAAAAACCTTGCCTTAATGTATTTGAAAGATGATTCTCTTCAGATAAAAGAAATATCTACCACGCTTGGCTACAATGAAGTAAGTGCATTTAAACGATGGACAGGAACGGCACCCACTGGTTATCAAAAAAAAATGTCACTCTCGTAGTAAAAAAATTCTGACCAAAAAGAACCGAACTTTGAAGGTCATATTCTAGCGCAAGTCTTAGCGCCACAAGCACAAGCAAAGGCCTGACTTGTGCTTTAGTCAAATCAATATATTAATCTCTTAAGAAAATTTTAAAGCACAAGTCAGCCAACAACATTGCCCTAGCTACTAAGACTTGCGCTAGTAAGACAGTTGACCGTTTCTTTTGAAAAATAATGCCCAATGAGTGACTATAGGATTTTGAGATTTGTAAAAACGACTGCCTCCCGTCAGAGAACAGCCTTTCTTTCAATCTCATCGGTCTTTAATCAATGTATATTGATTAACGGTACTGGATTTCATTATGCTTCTCTTATTGAAAATCAATTGATTTTTAACTCAGCATAGTGTTTAATAAACCAGGTTAATGCCGGATTTTTATTCGATTCCTTATAGGCCAATACGACTTCGGTATTAACCGGAATAGCATCAAATTCAATAAAAGATACTTTCAACTGTGCATATTGCTTTTTTAACGATAATGGCAAAATAGATACCCCCAGTCCTGCTTCTACTAATTGTAATATGGAATGTACATTGTTGGCCTCGTGGGTAATATCGGGACTAAAGCCCATCCGCTGGCAAATCTCCATAAGTTTCTGGTTATACTGCGTTGCAAAATCTTTATTAAAGAATATAAACGGGCTTTTCTTCAAAAAATCGGCAAGTCCGTTCTTGGCATCAATTTTTTGGTCTGTTAAAGGAATAACCACCACAAATGGATCAAAAAACAAAGATTCTACTTTCAATTTTTCCGATAAAACCGGTGCTCTTAAAATCCCCACATCTAAACCACCATGTTCGAGCTCTTTAATTTGAGCAAGTGTAGGCACTTCGAACAAACTTGTCTTCAGATAAGGGAATTCCTGGTGCATTAATTTTAAAATTTCTGCCAGGTGCGATTGGTAAACCGAACTGATATAACCAATCTTTAATTCGCCGCTAACGCCTTCATGAATTTTACGAACCACTTCTTTACTCTCTTCCAGTTTGGCAAACATGGCATCCACTTCAGCCTTAAAGTACTTTCCGGCATTTGTTAATGCAACCCGCTTATTACTCCTGGTAAACAATTGTACTTGGAGTTCTTCTTCAAGTTCTTTAATCTGCCTGCTCAAAGGAGGCTGCGAGATAAAAAGTTTGGTTGCTGCTTTAGTAAAATGAAGTTCTTCTGCAACAGTTTTAAAATACAACAAATGTCTGAGTTCCATATTTATAATACTTAATAGGTATCGTTATATGCAAAAATTGATATTTTACAAATATGATCAACAGCACTAACTTTACAAAAAAATTAAAGCAATGAATGAAGATTATTCGCACAAGGCAACAAATGAAGAAATTAAAACAAGGTTTGATAACGATGTAGAACGTTTCTCGAACTTAGAGAGTGGACAACAAACCACCATCGATGCGCCACTTACCATGGAGCTTTGCACCGGAGCAGCCAAATATATTAATCCAAATGCAAAAGAACTGTTGGATATTGGATGTGGTGCGGGCAATTACACGTTAAAAATGCTCAGTAAAATTCCAAACCTTAACTGCACACTTAACGATTTGAGTTTACCGATGTTGGCGCGTGCAAGAGATAGGGTATCGGTACAAACTACCGGAACAGTAACTGTTATACAGAACGATATGCGGAACCTTAATTTACCCGATAATCATTTCGATATTATACTTGCTGCTGCAACATTTCATCATTTGCGCACCGATACCGATTGGGAACTTGTTTTTACCAAAGTTTACAAGGCTTTAAAACCTGGAGGCAGTATCTGGATTTCAGACCTCATTGCACACGATTCCGTTTTGATCGATAATCTTTTTCAAGATCAATACGGGGCATACCTGGAAGCACTTGGTGGTGCAGCATATAAACAGAAAGTGTTTGATTATATTGAATATGAAGATACCCCACGTTCTTTAAACTATCAATTGGCATTATTGCAAAAAGTTGGGTTTAGCGTTACCGAGATCCTGCATAAAAACTCTTATTTTGCAGCATTTGGTGCAATAAAATAAGAAGATGTTGATAGGTGATACTATTGGGTATTGCCTATCGTCACATTGATAAGTAAAAGCAATCTGGTTTTACACGAATAGATTTTTATTGGCCGATTTGATGTGATTTTCTTCCTAGTACCCAGCGGTTTCGCATGCAACGGTAACACCTATAACGTTTCATAGGTAACCAGAATAACAGGGTTTTCATCATAAATGTCCGTGGAATTCTTTCCATATCCGATTTATCACCCTTACCACATGGGCATGCACCTTGAACATGGTCGTTGCCGATTGAATCGATTGCTGCTGTCATGACACAAAAAATTGAAAACTTATACTAACCATATAGATAACCAAAAACAAGTTTATCACCTCAGTATCAGGGAATTTTCGCAGTTATTCCCTGATCTTTCTATAAAACCTGGCTATTTTTTTAGCGCCTTTTTTAAAAGTTTCGAGATAATCTTCTATTTCTTTCTTCGATAATGTTTCGATCTTCGCTTTAACTTCATGCTTAAAACTACCTACTGCAAGTAGCTGGTTTTGCTATCGCGAAATTTCACATTTGGGAAAACGCTGTAATATGACGTTTATTTCTTTCCCTGATTTCACTCAGCTTAGTAAAAGTTTTTGAATTTGTGTCGCTATTTAAATCTGTAAGCGAGTTATAATAATCATTAATGTAATTGATCACGCTGAGGGTAACCATGTTTGAATCCATATTTACTTTTGTTTCAGCTAAATATAACAGTTTGTGTTTAAAATACACAGTACTGGATAAAATATGTAACTCCACAAACAAATTCTAGTTTAGCAATTATTTAGGTTATCAAAATAGAAACGGAAGTGATTTTTTGCCCGCTAATTGATTTAGAGGTAATCACATTATTTCATAGCTTTACTAGCAAACAATAAATATGATGAATTTAGTGATGTCAATTATCGGATGGTCGGGAGTGCTATTTTGTACGCTTGGCTATCTTTTTTTAAGCATGAAATTAATCCGTGCCGATTCACTCTCTTTTCAGGCACTTAACATACTGGGTGGTTTATGTTTAGCCATAACTGCGTTAGACACCCACGATCTACCAAATGCCGCGGCAAATGTGCTCTGGATGTCTATTGGTTTGTATGCTTTAAGCAGGCAATTTAGCAAACGGGAGCAGAAACAGCCTTAGGGGGTGGTATAGAAAGGGCATCATATGCCTTTTGTTTATAATACGCTAAACGATCTAAATATGCTTTTTTATCGCTTTCCATTGAAAGGTAAAAATATGCACCATCAACCAGTACAAAAATAAAATCAGCGGTAACCTGAGGGGTCTCCACATGTGTAATATCCTGTTCGTTGCACTGTTCAATCATTAAAGCTAGACCATTGCGGAGGGCATCCAAAATAAGTTTATACTTCAATTTGATCTTTTTCTCTCTAAATGCCAAAGCATAAAAGGTATAAAACAATCCATCATCAAAAAGCAGGTTCCATTTTTTAGAAAACAGCATTTCAATAGTGCCTTGCAAATCGTCTAATTTTGCTTTCCCTTTGTGCTTTATCGTATAAATCAATAAATACCGGTCGAGTATATGATCGATCAGTTCATAAGTAAGTCCTTCTTTGGTTTCAAAATAATGAATAATAAGGCTTGGGTTAATATCCATCACCTTTGCAATCTTCGCAATAGAGGTATTTTCGTAACCCTCTTTCTTGGCCACCTGGTAAAATACCTTAATAATTTCCAGTCGTCTTGTCTCTTTTAGGCTTTTACGTCCCATCGTGCAGTTAATTTAATTAGGCAAACTAATCAAAAGTAGTTGTATTCTGCAAATTTATTTTTTTCAATAGATTGAATGAACATTCAATTAATATATTAATTTAGTCTTAACTTAACTTTAATATGATATGCTCAATTTAGCGCCGCTGAAAAGTGCCTATCATTCCAAAATCAAACAACTAAATAATAAGAAAAATGAAAAAAAAGCTATTCTGGATGTTCACGCTGTTGATCCTATCCGCTAGTGGCTTTGCTCAGGGGATCGCCATTAAAGGTGTGGTCACTGATGCAAAGACGGGCGAAACGCTCCCTGCCGTAAACATTACGGTAAAAGGGACAAACCTGCACATCGCTACCAACAGTAGTGGTGTTTACACCTTAAGCAGTGTAAAACCTAATGCCACTCTTATTTTTTCCTACATCGGCTACAAGCAGCAGGAAATTTCCGTTGCTGGCAGAACAAAAATCGATGTTGCTCTATCCCCTGACTTTGCCAACCTCGATGAGATAGTGGTAGTTGGGTTTGGAACCAAGAAAAAAATCAATGTTGCCGGCGCAATTGATCAGATCTCTGGCAAGCAGCTCGAATCGAGACCGGTAACCAACGTATTGCAGGGTTTACAAGGTATCAGTCCCGGGTTGAATATCACTTATGCAGGTGGTGCGCCGGGCAGTGTACCCAACATCAACATCAGGGGATATACTTCCATTAATGGTGGCTCACCATTAATTGTTATTGATGGGATTCCTGCTACCAGCAATGACGATATGTTGCGCTTAACCCCATCTGATATCACTTCATTTACAATATTGCGCGATGCAGCATCGGCAGCTATTTATGGAGCACGTGCCGCATTTGGCGTAATTTTGATTACCACTAAACAAGGTGCTGCAGGCAATAATGTAATTAGCTACAATACCACACAATCTTGGGGAAAACCGACCTTATTACCTAAACCAGTAACCGATCCTTATATTTTTTCGAGGGTTTTGGAAACCTCTACGGATAATACCCCATGGGATTATGTGAATTATAACGATGAGTATTACCGCTGGGCAAAGGAACGGTCAGATAATCCTTCCATAGCCGATACGCGGTTAAACCCAACAGATCCTACCAAATGGGCCTATATGGGCAGCAACGATTGGTACAATTACTTTTTCAATAATTCGAGTTTATCTAAAAGCCATACCCTTACCTTTTCTGGTGGAGCTGCCGTAAACGAAAAACCATTAACCTATTACCTTTCAGCAGATTACAGCAGAGATAACGGACTAAATAAACTTACTACCGATTACTGGGACCGTTATGGATTAAGGTCAAAAGTGGGCTTTTCTCCCCTTTCATGGCTTAAAGTTGATAATAACCTGAATATTTATCAAACCAAACGGGCACTTCCAAATGGAAACATTACCGATCTGTATTACCTCATGCCTACCGATGTGGCTAAAAACCCTGATGGTACCTGGGCAAATACCGCTGCTGGTAAACTGGCTGCAAAACTTGTTGATGGCGGAAACAACCTCCAAAACATGTTCGGTTTCCAGAATATTACCAGTGCTACAGCCTTATTTTTAAAAGGTGATCTTCAGGTAAATGCTGATGCATCTTTTAAACGCGAGCTTTGGAAAACACATAACGATAGCAAAAAATATAAAATCGGTTATGGCCCAAACGATATCCGCGAAGAAGGTGGAACAGGTTCAGTAACCGAGAACAATGGTTACCTGTATAACAATGCCTTTAATATATATAGCACGTATAAAAAAACGCTAGGCGATCATTTCTTCAGTGCAATGGTAGGTTTTAATAGCGAAGATTATAACTATTCTATTATAAACGCAAGTAAAGATATCCTTATTTCTTCTTCTCTGCCATATTTATCGCTTACCAGCGGTACGGCTACAGCCAGTGCGGGCTATTCGGCTTATGCAACCAATAGTGCGTTTTCGAGATTAAATTACACCTACAAAAACAGGTACATCCTGGAAGCTACCGGAAGGTATGATGGTTCATCACGTTTCCCGATAGACAGACGTTGGGGATTTTTCCCTTCGGCATCGCTTGCCTGGATAGTGAGTGGTGAAGATTTCTTCAAATCACTTTCACCCGCAATATCTACCTTCAAATTACGTACCTCATATGGCGATCTTGGAAACCAGAATGTGGGCGATTTTGGTTATATCCAATCTCTTGTACCAGGCACTTCAGGTTATTTAATTGGTGGCAATGGGCAGAACCAGGTAATTAATGGTGCTCCGGGACTAAGCGTTGATCCTCAAACTTATACATGGGAAAGGGTTTCTACCTTGAATATGGGTACCGATATTGGCCTGTTGAATGATAAACTGTCTTTCACTTTCGATTATTATATCCGCGATACCAAAGGCATGCTTACTGCAGGACAAGAACTGCCAGGTGTGTTGGGTACCGGTGTACCACGTCAGAATTCAGCCGATCTACGCACCAAAGGATGGGAACTTTCGGTAACCTATAGAGACAGGTTTGATCTCGGTTCAAAACCTTTCAGCTTTGATGCAAAAGTATTCCTGGCCGATTCTAAAGCCAAAATTACCAAGTTCAAAAATGATCAGAACCTATTTTCAAATTACCGTGAAGGACAAGTTCTTGGGGAGATTTGGGGCTTACAGAATGATGGGGTTTTCCGTAATAAGGCAGAAATTGCCGCTTTAGATGAATCTGCAATTATTCCATGGGGTGCCCTTTCTATTATTGAGGGATGGCCAAAATATGTAGATCTTGACGGGAACAAAAAAATAGAAAAAGGACTGAGCGCTAACGATCCAAAAGATTTAAAAATCATTGGAAACAGTTCTGACCGTTATACCATTGGTGCCAACCTGAATATGGATTGGGGTGGATTCGATCTTTCTGTGTTTTTGCAAGGCGTATTAAAAAGAGATTTCTATCCTCACCACTACCTTTTCTGGGGTCCTTATCAACAGCCATATGCTAACGTTTACCCCTGGAACCTTGATTTTTACCGTGGAGCAGCTGATTCGCCAGAACAAAGAGCTAAACACTCTGCTTCATATATTGCTGCCGGACTTGCTGATGCCAATACCGATTCGCAATATCCAGTATTGCAATCGTGGCTTGCTGATGCCAATTATGGATCGGGTTTAGATATTCCCCAAACTAAATATTTGCTAAATGGTGCTTACCTGAGAATCAAAAATGTATCGCTTGGTTATACGCTACCGGTTCAATGGACCAAAAAATTCCATGTAAACCGTCTTCGTGTATTTGTTACAGGAGAAAACTTATATGAGTTTTCTTCAATCAAGAAGTTTATCGACCCGGAAGCGGTTAATCAAGGACCAAGTGCCTGGGCATACCCTTACCAACGCAGATATGCTTTTGGTTTAAACCTCGATTTTTAACCTAAGCCCTCACATTTAAATCATTTTAAAAATGAAAAAGTTTATATATATCGTATTTATTGCAGCTGCGGGTATGCTCGCAGCCTGTAAAAAAGCTGGGCTGGACCGTTTTCCACAAACATCCATCTCACCTAACCTGTTCTTTAATACCGAAAGTGATCTTTCACTTTACGTAAATGGCCTACTCTCTCAGCCAGACCGCAATACTTATCTTAACGATCAGAGTACAGATAACGTAGCCACCACCGCGGCAGTTGAGATAAAAAATGTCATGACGGGTAACACGAATGCCCAGAATATTACATCTGGCTGGAGCTGGGGCAGATTAAGAAACATTAACTACTTTCTGGAAAACTATGGAAAAGCACAGGTTTCTGCTTCCGTTAAAAACCACTATGCAGGTTTGGCCAGGTATTATCGTGCGGAATTCTATTTAGACAAAGTAAAGCGTTTTTCTGATGTACCCTGGTATTCGGGTACATTGGAACCAGGTGATGATGAACTTTACAAAGCCCGCGATCCAAGGACATTGATTGCCGACAGTATAATGGCAGACCTTGATTTTGCCTATAAAAACGTAAGGGAAAGTGTTCCGGTAGGTACCCCAGGAAAATGGGCAGTAGCTACCTTATATGCGCGGGCAGCACTTTACGAGGGTACTTATCGTAAATACCATAACGAACTGAATTTAAGCAGTTCGGCAAATACTTTTTTAGAAACTGCAGCAAGAATTTCTGGTGAGATCATCGCTGGCAAAAAGTTTAACATTTACAATACAGGAAAGCCGGAACAAGATTATGCAACGCTTTTCTCCAGTCAGGATTTAACTGCCAATAGCGAAGTGATATTAGTTAACATCTTCGACCTAAGTAAGAGTAAAAGCCAGAATGTGAATTCGACGGTATTTGGCGATTATGAGCAGGCACCAGCGAAAGATCTGTTACAAACCTACTTAATGAGAGATGGAAGTAGGTTTACTGATGTAGCAAACTACGCACAATTGGGTTTTGTAGCAGAATTTAAAAACCGCGATCCACGGATGTCGCAGACCATGGTTTACCCGGGGTGGATAAGAGTACCGGATCCTACACCATATATTCAGCGCTTAAATAAAAACTTTACAGGTTACCATCAGTTGAAAGGTTATGTAAACAGTACCGATAACTCGATCTTAAATAGTGTAGATTTTCCGGTATACCGTTATGCAGAAGTGCTATTAACCTATGCTGAAGCACTTGCCGAATTAGGTACACTAACACAAACCCAGCTAGACCAATCGGTAAATCTGCTTCGTAGAAGAGCAGGCTTGCCTGATCTTAATCTGGCAACGGCAAATGCAAATCCTGATCCAGCATTGCAGTTGCAATATCCAAATGTTACCGCTAACGCAGGTGTTATACTTGAAATTAGAAGGGAACGCAGGGTAGAATATGCTTTCGAAAACATGCGCTTTGATGATTTAATGCGCTGGAAGGTGGGTAAACTGCTTACCAAAAGTCCTGAAGGCATGTACTTCGCTGGATTGGGCAAATACGACCTTACTGGTGACGGAGTTGATGATATTATTCTGATTGACAGAACGGCAACCATACCTGGCGAAGACCAGAAAGAAAAAAACTCACTTGGGATAAAACTTATTTATTACCGTGCAGGATTAATCGGAACTGATGCAACGGTTTATTTAAAGAACGGCAACACTGGAGGTAATATCGTAACAGAAAATGTGGTTAGAATTTTTGAGGAACCAAAATTTTATTATCGCCCTATTCCGCAACAACAAGTAATCCTAAACCCTAAACTGAAACAAATTTTTGGTTGGTAATGATGACAGAAATAAAAAGAAGGTCTTTACTAAAGGCCATAGGGATCTCAGCAGGTGCTGCATTTTCAGGTACATTACCAGCGCTGGCTTCAGAAGCACTTTTGGATAAACCAAAAGGCAAAAAACTGATGCTTACTGTTCCACATATTACCGATGTGCACATACGTGCAGGAGAAAATGCTCCTGAGCGATTTAAAGCATGTTTAAAACAGATTATCAGCAAACATAAAGTTGATTTCTTCTTAAACGGAGGAGATTCGATTAACGATGCTTCTTACGATAATGTAGTGCGCAATCAGGTAACCGAACAATGGGGTATTTGGGATGATTGCATTAAAGCAATTGATCAATACGAAATACACAGTTGTATAGGCAACCATGATACCTGGTGGAAAGCACCTACAAAAGAGGATGAAATGTATGGCAAGAACTATGTGGTGAAACGGCTAAAGATTCCTAACCGTTATTATAGTTTCTCCAAAAAGAACTGGCATTTTATTATCCTTGATGGAAATAACAGCAAAATTTCGCTTGATGATGAGCAGTATAACTGGCTTGAGCAGGAATTAAAAAACCTGCCTGCTGGTACACCTACCCTGCTTATGTCACATTATCCAATCCTGGGCACCACCCAGGTATTGGTTGGTGGCGGACATTCGGATTGTAAAAAACTGAAAGATCTCTTCTACAAACACCGGGATAAGGTAAAAATCTGCCTGAGCGGCCATAACCATCTTTCCGATCAAACCGTTTACAATGGTGTTCGATACTGTTGCAATGGAGCCATGAGTGGTTTTTGGTGGGGCAAGGGCGATGCAGAATCGGCAGGCCCTGGTTATTACCTGGAAACACCTCCCGGGTATGCAATACTTAAAATGTACGATGATGGAACAGTTGAAAATGAATATTTCCCACACACTTTCTAATAATATTGAGCACCAGATCACATGCTCAAACTAATGAATAAGTGTTAAATAATTAGTTTCATTCCTAATTCCAATAACTTGTGCCCCTAAGCCCAATAGCTGATTGTTTAAGATCGGATATTGGGCTTTTTTAATTACGAATGGCGCTTATCATATTCGCTACAAGCTGTTTCAGCTTAGTATTGCGCATTAAATAGCATTAAATAATTGAAAGAGATAATACCCAATATGGCGCAGCTTAAACCGGCTAATACATCAAGGGTATAATGATGACTGGTATAAACGGCCGAAAACCAGATCCCGAGCATTATAGTAACAAAGAAAATATTGATTTTCCCCAAGCGGTTTTTTAAACCATAATAAACAACAATAACAGGATAGGATGAATGTAGCGATGGCATGGTCGCAAATACATTAGAACCTTTGCTGTATATGCCATGAAAAAGTGTAATGTTAAAATAATGGTCAAAGCAGGCCAATCCAGCGGTATTGCCAGCTGTTTTCGCGATAAATTCGAAGCCATGTTCCTGTACATACCATGGTGGTGCAGCCGGAAAAGCGTAGTACAACACAAATCCTAACAGATTTACCCAAACAAAGGTGAGCGAAAACCGAACAAACTGTTCCTTATTCTTAAAGAAAAGATAAGTAGCAAATGCCAGCGGAACAGGTACCCACATGAGGTAGAAAAACCCGGTTAATACATCTAAAAATGCAGTACTGTTTCCGTTTTTCAGATTAAAACTTAACGGGTTATTTTAAAATTTTAATCCTCCTTCCTTCTATTTTAAATTTAAACTTATCGGTAGATTCTAATATTTTTAAGGTTTCCTGCAGGTTATTGTGTTTAGAAAAAGATCCTCCGAAATAAATCCCATCAAAATCACCAACATATTCGATATCAACGTCGTACCACCTGGCCAATTTTTGCATGGCTTCTTTAATCCCTTCATTATTGAACATAAAGAACCCATTTTTCCAGGCGATATATTCTTCTACATCAACATTGCTCACTTTGAAACCTGTACCGTGAAAAACAGCCAGCTGCCCGGGTTTTAGCAAACCTGTGGCCTGCGGATTAAAGTTTTTAACGGCTACCCCACCTTCTACAAGGGTTGTTTTAATTTCGGCATCATCTGCATAGGCACTCACATTAAAATGGGTACCCAAAACGCTTACTTCTTGATTTGTTGTTTTAAGTTTAAAAGGCTTGTTTTTATTCTTAGCTACTTCGAAATAACCTTCACCAGTAAGCTCGACCATTCTGTATTTGCCTGTAAAAGTGGTAGGGTATTTTAATGATGACAGCGCATTTAGCCAAACTTTGGTCCCATCGGGCAGCGTAACCTGATACTGGCCGCCAGCTGGTGTACTGATGGTGTTTAATCCTGGTTTAGCCGAGCTTGATTTATTTTCTAAAATGGTATAAACCAATTGTCCATCAGCTGTTTTGGTAATCTGAATTCCCTCCTGCCTGGCTATTGTGCCATTTAGCGCCTGATCTAAATTAATTTTAGTTCCATCGGCAAGTGTTAAAAAGGCTTTATTGCCACCGGGTTTGATTAAGCTAGCTGATTTATTTATTTTTTTAAGATCGGTACGTTTACTTAAAATAAACCAACCAAATCCTAAAACGGCAATTAATGAGGCGGCAACAGCTATACGATAAAAATACCTGCTCGGTCGTTTTTTCTCTTGCTGATCTATTTGTTGATTAATCTTATTAAAAATCTTTTCGCCTACTTCAATTTGATCTTCTTCATCAATCTGTTTTTCATCCGCCAAAGTATTTTGGTTCAATTGATCGTTGTACCAGGATTCTAACTTAAGGCGTTCTTCTCCACTGGCAGTACCAGCTATGTATTTTTCTGTTAAACTTGTTAATTCTGCTTTTTTCAATTGCTTGTGGTTTGGTGTATGTACCCAAACCGAAGTACATCCCCCAAAAGAAATTTTAAATTTCACATAACACACTATAAAACAGCCAATTAAAATTAAACAAAGTTAAGTTGTTGTAAACAATCAGATTGAAATTTGCAGGAGAGGATAGGGACTGATTTATTTATCCCAGATGCCGGCCAGTAATAAAATGGCCCAAAATAAGAATTCGCCCATATCGGTACGCAGGCGGCGTAATGCAATGGTAATCTGGTTCTCTACCGTTTTTGGTGAAAGGTTTAATCGCTCGGCAATTTCTTTTACACTAAGATGCTCTTTTCTGCTCAGGATAAAAATTTCTTTACATTTTTGAGGTAGCAGCTCAATACTCTCATCTAAACGTTGTGCAATCTCTTTTTCAGCAAAAGCATTTTCGGCATTGTGAGGGCTCACCAAAAGGTCGGTATCATGAAGTAAATCGGTGAGTAACTTCCCATCTCTAATGGCTTTAAATACCTGAAAACGAACAGAAGTAAACAGATAATTATTGAGATTATCGACTGAGGTATATTCCCGTTTTAACCAAAGGCTTACAAATATTTCTTGGATAATATCTTCAGCGGCCTCCCTATTGCGTAAAATATGATAGGCTGATAAATATAACTTGCTCCAATACCTGTTGTAAATTTTTTCAAACGCAGACCGATCATTGCTTTGCATATCGCTAACAAGCAAACTATCAGGCCATAGTTGTAAATTATCAGGTTTCCTTAGTATAAGGAATATCTTTGCAATACTAAGCAAAAAAATAACGGCTCAATTTACTTATTTTTCGCAAAGTAGCACAAATGTTGCATTATTGAAGAGACAGGAGAAGTGAACTATTGAAGAAATAGTTGGTGGTTGGCAGCTGTTATTGAAAGTGACCTATGGCCAGTGAACTAATGGTCAATGTTTAATAATCAGGTCAATGAACCAATCCTAATAAAAGATTTGATTTTAATTTTTTAAATGTAACTTTGTTGCATTGAAATATTCAGTGTACACATATCGTAAAGAAATTTTTGCCCGTATATGGGCGGTATTGCTATTGGCGGTATTTCTTAATGCAACACTGATAGAAAGCCTGCATCATCATGGTGCCGAAAAAACCGGTTACAGCAAGCAAAGCTACAGTGAAGCGCACCTGCTTAAACAATTGAGTTCGGCAAAGCTAAAATGTAAATTGTGCGAGGTATTGAAACACCGATCGCACTTTTTCGATTTTCCTGCTCCTATTGCCTCTGCTTTATCCTTAGTTAAACCAACGATTAAACCCTGCGTTTACCACATGAGGCATTCTGTTGTTTATACCTTATCCTGTGCCAATAAAGGCCCGCCTACCCTAACGGCTTAACCTTCGTATAAGAAGTTTCTTTTCATAACCTTCAAATTTACTCTGTTTAATGCACATGCCTGTTTGGTATGCGCCAATATTTTATTATGCTTCAAGCCATTTCATTATCCAAAAATTATCAATCTTACCGCGCCTTAAATCAGCTTAATTTAACCGTTAATCCTGGTGAAGTATTTTGCCTTCTGGGCCAAAACGGTGCCGGAAAAACCACTACCATTAATTTATTTTTAGGTTTTATTGAGCCAAGTAGTGGAAAAATCTTAATCGATAACGAGGAAATCTCTGCGCACGATGACGAACGGCGGAAACATCTCGCCTACATTCCTGAAGTGGTTATGCTTTACAGCAATCTTTCAGCCATCGAAAACCTCGATTATTTTTCTAAACTGGCAGGCTTTAACTATGGCACTTCAAGCTTGACCGGTTTTTTAAAGCAATGTGGTTTACAGGAAGCTGCCCACCACCAGCATTTATCGGGCTTCAGTAAAGGCATGCGCCAAAAAGTAGGGATTGCAATTGCGTTAGCCAAAAATGCAAAAATCATTTTAATGGATGAGCCTACCAGTGGATTAGACCCAAAAGCCACCGCAGAATTTACCCAACTGGTTAAACAATTAGCTGCCGAGGGTAAATCAATTCTGATGGCTACGCACGATATTTTTAATGCGGTAAATGTAGGATCGCACATTGGCATTATGAAACAAGGCGAATTAATCCATACACTTAAAGCCAGCGACATCACTGCAGCCGATCTTCAGGAATTATACTTACAAACTATTTAAAAACAAATCCATTTCATGTACCCAATATATAAAGGTCTTCCTATTTTCCGTTCAATCTGTTTGCTATTGCTCTTCAGCACATTTAGCCTGATCACTTTTGCTCAGATTAAGGTGAGTGGAAAAGTGATCGATATCCAAAATCAAGCTATCCAAAAAGCCACTATTAAATTTAAGAATGGGAAAGATCAACTGAATACAAGTAGCGATTCGCTCGGTAATTTCTCAGTTATTCTACCTCAAATGGCCAATTATACCATCACCATTAGTGCCATAGGCTACAGCACTTTTAATCGCATTTACCCCGTTAATGACATTGGTGATTTAAAACTGGATGCAATTGTGCTACAAAGCGCCAACGAAGAATTGCAGACCGTTGAAGTGGTAGGTACCAATGGCAAAAAGTACTATGGCAACTATTCTTTTTCGGCCACTAAAACAGCTACTTTGAACAAGGACATTCCACAGTCTATTTCTTCGGTTTCGAAAGAATTAATTGCCGACAGGCAGGCGGCTGTACTGGCCGATGCGGTTAAAAATGTAACCAGCGTATCACAAAGCAGCTATTACAACCAATTTTCGATCAGGGGAATTAACCAGAACGAAGAGGGTGCTATAATTAATGGCATGCGTACCCGCCAATATTATTTTAACCAGCCTTTAACCAATAACCTGGAACGGATAGAGGTAATAAAAGGTCCGGCGAGCGCTACATTTTCGAGTGTAGACCCAGGGGGAAGCATTAATCTGGTAACAAAAAAACCGCTGACTGAAGATCGCAAAGAGATTAGTCTCTCGGCCGGAAGTTTCAGCACCATTAGAGGCGCTTTAGATTTTACAGGCCCTTTAAACACAGATAAAACGCTGCTTTACCGGCTTAATGTAGGTTATGAAGACAGTAAAAGCTTCAGAGACCTGCAATACAGAAAGGGTTACCTGATTGCTCCTTCTTTTTCGTACATCCCGAACGATCGAACCAGCTTAAATGTAGAAGTGGTGATGAACAACAGCAATTCGAGGTTAGACCGTGGGCAGGCTATTTTTGGTGCAATTGCTGGTAAAACAGATCTAAAAAGTACACCGATCAGTTTCAATATGGGCGCCAGTAACGACCGCTTTAACAGCCAGGATTTAATGTTGATGACCAATTTTTCACATAACCTTACAGAGAATATTGTATTTAATGTGGCCTATATGAAGCAAAACTGGAGCGAAGATCTTTTAGAAAATAGAACTACCAATGCTTTTGGCGTTGATGAAAACAATCAACCTATCCCTACGTTAGCAGCCATGCGTGCCGTTCAGCGTCAGCAAAAGTGGCGAACCGACAATCTAAGCGCCTATTTCAGTATAAACGCCAATACTTTTAGCTTTAGCCACAAGCTGGTAATCGGGTACGATAGAATAAACACCCAGAAACTGCGGGGCGGTGGCGAAAACTCAGCTCAGGGCTACCGTTTAAAAGATGGAACCATTGCAGCTAGGTACGATCCCACAAAGAAAGACCTCTATTTATTTAAGGTCGTAAATGGTATAAATGCACCAGTGCCCAATGTAGAGCACTTTAATCTAGCAAACCCAAGCTATACCATTAAAAATTTAAGCGATTACGTTTTTACCAAAACAGAAATTCCGGCTGCATATAATTTGGTTAATGCAGTGTATCTACAGGATCAGATAAAATATCATCAGCTTACCTTAACATTGGGTTTACGACAAGAGTGGTACGAGGATTACAGCAATTACAAATTGGCTACCGAAAAGAAAATTTATCAGCATAAGCTTTTGCCAAGGGCCGGAATTACCTATGCCATAAACGCAAACATTAACCTTTACGCAACCTATTTACAAGGGTACCAGCCGCAAGGCAATACCTCAACCCTGGTTATTGTTCCGCCACCTTTAGGCACCAATTTTAAACCTTTAGAAAGTGATTTAAAAGAGATTGGTGCAAAATCCGAATGGTTGAATAAACGTTTAATGGTTAACATTTCGGTATTCGAAATCAACCAGAAAAACCTATTGATGAATGCAAATGATCCATTGGATGTAAACCGCCTGATAGAACGCGGTGCCCAATGCAGCCGTGGTGTCGAATTCGAAGCCTCTGGCTTTATCAGGTCTAACTGGCAGTTTAATGCGGGTTATAGTTATGTAGATGCCATTATTAAGGATGATTTTAATCCTGATTTAATTGGTCAAAGGGTGCAGAACACGCCAAAACACAGTGCCAGTTTATGGACACGCTACAACTTTGAAAGCCGTAAGCTAAAGGGAATAGGTTTTGGAGCAGGTTTACAGTACAGTGGTACGAAACTTCCCTTGTACATCAGAGATTTTGTACTGCCTGCTTATACCTTGTTAGATGCCGCGCTCTATTATTCGCCTGCTGGTTCTAAAGTGCAACTGGCTGTAAATATGAATAACATTTTAAATAAAACCTATTGGGTTGGCGCACAAAACTATCTACGCCTTTTCCCCGGTACACCAAGAAATGTAATGTTTAACGTAACCTATAGAATATAATGCCAAATAGAATAAGCACTATAGCCAAACAAACTTTTAAAACCGTCCTTAACAACAGGGCCACCTTAGCCTTAACCCTTTTATTAGGTTTGTCACTTTGTTTGGCTACCTATGTAGGCTGGCAGAATTTTAAAACACAAAACAATCAGCGCCTGCATTATAAAGAATTGGTTAGGGCACAATGGCTGGCAAAGCCAGATAAACACCCACACCGGATGGCGCACTATGGTTACCTCGCCTTTCGCGAGAAACATGAATTGAGTTTCTTCGATTTTGGGATAGAAAGTTTTGCGGGTGTATCGATCTTTTTAGAAGCGCACAAACAAAACACAGTGAATTTTAGTGAAGCAGGTTTTTCTAACGGAATGTTGCGCTTCGGCGAAATTAGTGTGGCCATGGTACTGCAACTCCTGGTACCACTTCTCATTTTCTTCTTAGGTTACAACAGTATTTCGGCTGAGCGCGAATCGGGGACATTAAAGATCCTGCTATGCCAAAATGTAAGCTGGAAACAGCTCCTCTGGGGCAAAACATTGGGCATAATTGGTGTTTGTTTGTCGATATTTACCCCCCTTATGCTGCTTACCATTTTGTTATGGGCCTCGCTAAGTCATTGGCAGATTAGTGGTGATGCCAGTTTGCGCTTAATGGTATTGATATTTAGCTATGCGATCTATTTCTTCATTGTATCTGCTGTTACGGTTTTGGTCTCGGCTTTTGCACGCAGTTCTAAATCAGCCCTAACTACTTTATTCGCCTGCTGGATATTTTTTATGGTCATTATGCCGAGGATCACCCAGGCAATCGGCGTAAAAATTTACCCCTCCCCATCTAAAATAGAGTTTGCCGATGCCATTGCTACCGACATCCATAAACAGGGCGATAGCCATAATCCAGATGACCCACATTATGCTGCGATTAAAGACTCACTACTCAAAACTTACGGTGTTACCGATGTAAAAAAACTGCCTTTTAACTATGGTGGTTATATTATGGCAGAGGGCGAAAAAATAACCTCAAAAATTTACAGCAACCACCAAAAGGAACTGAATAAAATTTTTGAAAAGCAGAACAGCATTACAAAGGTAGCAGGTTTCATGAACCCTTACTTATCCCTCAAGCATATTTCGATGGCCATAACAGCCTCTGATTTTGACACCTTTGTTGATTTTCAGAACCAGGCAGAAGCCTACCGCTATCAGCTGGCTCAAAAGATGAATAAACTACAAATTGATAAGATCAGTAACATTGCTCCAGGAGAAGAAGAAAAACCTTTGGCCATTAGTAAGGCAAACTGGGCCGAACAACCTGATTTCAATTACCACTTTGGCAAATTAAGTTCAGTAATAACAAATGAGTTATTGGCACTGAGTGCTTTAACCTGTTGGTTATTGGCAACGATCCTACTGCTACAATACATTGCCAGGTGGATTAAAACGATATAGCTATTAAGGATGAAAAAAAGTATATATAACCTCGAATTTAAACTGTTTTTTAGAAACAGCTCCTCATGGATAGGCATCATTGTGCTGCTGATTACAGGCTTTTCCGGTTTGTATTTCGGCAAAACATTTATTGCCAACCAACAGGCCGTAATTGAAAAAGCAGCAATGTTACAAAAGAAAAACACCCTCAGCAATATCGATCATTTTGGTAAAGATATTGGCTTATTGTTTTACCACAATAAATTTTCATTGGCTAATGCGCCCAATGCCTGGGCCGCCTTTGCTAATGGGCAGCGGGATATTAACCCTTATTTAATCTCGGTAACCATGCTGGGTTTAGAAGGTCAGATTTACGATACAGATATTAATAACCCGGTAAGCCTGCTTTTGGGCAATATGGATCTGAGTTTTGTGTTTATCTTTTTATTTCCCCTGGTGATTATTGCCTTTAACTATAACTTACTTTCGGAGCAAAAAGAAAGTGGAGTTTGGTCGCTTTTAAGGGCGCAAACCAACCGGTCTTTTCAGGTAATCTGGCGAAAATTTTTAGTTAGGGTAGCCGTAATTTTTTCTGTTGCTTTATTACTATTATTTGTAGCTATTCTTTATCTGCATTTGCCTGTAGATTTCATTTTCTTTTCAATAACTACACTCATTATCTTTTATCTGGCTTTCTGGTTTGCAGTTTCATTTTTTATCATTTCTTTAGCAAAATCATCGAATTTTAATGCATCGGCATTGGTTGCCATTTGGGTACTGATCTGCATTGTAATTCCAGCATCACTTAACCTTTTTCTTACCCGAAAATATCCCATGCCAGAAGCATTGCAAAATGTAATTAACCAACGCGAGGGTTATCACGAAAAATGGGATATGGCCAAAGAAGTTACCATGAAACCATTTTTTGAACATTATCCGGAACTGAAGCAATATCCCTTCCCACAAGAGAAAACTTTTAGCTGGTTCTGGTATTATGCCATGCAACAAATGGGCGATGACCAGGCAATGCCAAGTAGGCGCGCAATTGAGAATAAACTGGCCGCCAGACAGCGATTTACAAATACGCTTGCATTTTTCTTCCCTACGATACAAGCCCAGTTGGGGATAAACAATATGGCTGGATCGGATCTTAATACCCACCTCGATTTCCAGCAGGCGGTTAGAAAATATCATGAGCAGATCCGCTTGCATTTTTATCCAGGCATCTTTCTTAATAAAGCAGTAGACAGTACAGATATTAAGGACTATAAACTGGAAAAATATAGTCCGCAGCAAACGCCTTCAGTTTGGGTTAATTTGCTATCTATATCGATCCTAACCGTAATCCTAATTGGAACAACAGCTTTTAACTTTAAAAGGCAGGAACAATTTTAGGTTTACTGTGGTTGAAACAATATAAAAATGGTCTGTGTTTACATGGACCATTTTTTTTATCATAAACCGTTAAGAAGTTATAAATATCGAATAGGTGACGGCCTGTCGAATAGAAATTAGCCGAAGTCAAAAGCAGTATGAGTTAATTCCACGTTGCAGCCAAATAACCTATTGAACAATGTACTAAAACCTATTAGCCAAAGAAGAAAATTCTTTACATCTGGCTATACCTTACAGGATGGACTAACGAAATAAAAGTTCTAATCTCGTATAACCAAATATCATCAATTCTTTTAATCGATACCTATATGAGCAAGAAAAATTACACGTCAAACAATGCAATCGTTTGCACCTAATCGCCCCTATACCACCATTTTAAAGCCTTAAGGCAAAGAAACGACTATTGTAGTCAACATTAAAAACTAACTCATTTTTCATCCTAAAACAGGTAATACATCCAGGAAAGAATGGATTAATTGCTTAATTATATGCCCTCAAAACAGATAGCATACTCCATCTAACATGCTATTTGGCTAAATAACCAAATATTTACATAACCAATAAAACTATAGATCTTAATTTTTATCCAGAAAATCTAAAACGACGAAAAGGCTCTTCGTACAAAAAAATCCTGCTTACGGGTATGTCGGCATTGTGCTTACTTTGCGTGGCGAATACTGCAAATGCGGCCAACCGTAAAACGACACCAGGAACTGTGGATACAAACATTTCAACGAGCAAACGAGCTGTTAACCTTAAAGGAAAGATTGTTGATGAAAAAGGTGAAACTTTGGTTGGCGTTAGCATTAGAGTGAAGGGCACTACCATTGTTGCTTCTACCGACGCCAATGGTGCTTTCTCCATTACTATTCCATCAACCGTAAGCAGCCCGGTTTTGGTGGTTTCGTACATTGGATATACCACACAAGAAGTACCTGTAGATGGAAAAACGACTATAAATATTCAATTAAAAAGCGCTACAAATGATTTAGATGAGGTTGTAGTTGTTGGTTATAACACTGTAAAGAAAAGTGATTTAACCGGAGCGGTTGTAAGCGTGGGTGCTAAAGAAATCAGATCGAGGCCGGTAACCAATGCCTTACAGGCCATGCAAGGCAAAGCAGCAGGTGTAGATATCACTTCGAATGAACGCCCTGGGAAGAACAATCGTTATTAGGCGCTGGTTTTATGGCGGCAAATGCAAAAAAAGAAAACTGGAATGTAGATGCCATGTTAAACAATGATATGATTGGCAGCAACAACAGTAGCGAAACGCAAATCATCGACAATACCAGGCTCCGTGTATTTAGTGAGGGCTTACCCAGCTTTGATCTGGATAAAAATGCGAAGAGCATCCGTCAGTTTGGTTTAGAGAATGATGGTAAAAGCCGTCAGTTGGCACGGTATGTTAAAGAAATAGGCGAACGTTATGTAGATCAGTTAGAAATTAAATTAATTTACAGGAACGACAGATTTCTCCGGGGTGGAGATCATACCCCATTCGTAGAAAATGGATTTACAGCGGTTCGCATAACCGAAATGAACGAAAACTTCGATCACCAGCACCAAGACCTTAGAACTGAGAAAGGCATTAAGTATGGCGACCTTCAGGAATTTATGGATTTCGAATATTTACGTAAAAATACAGGTATAAATATTGCGGTTTTGGCCAATCTGGCCAAAGCTCCCTCAAGTCCTAGCGAAGTAAAAGTTGATGTAAAAAACCTGAGCAACTCTACCTTTTTATACTGGAAAGCACCTGTTAATGGCGCAGTAAAGGGCTATTATGTTTTAATGCGCGAAACCAGCAGCGCCATTTGGGAAAAGAAATTTTTCACTTCTGCCACCGAATTACGATTACCTTATAGTAAAGACAATTATTTATTCGCGGTACAAAGCATCGGAAATGACGACACTGAAAGCCTACCAATAGTGCCTGGTATTGGCAGGTAATAAAAACATTTAGGATTTACCGTTGTTTAAACTCAAATTTAGCGCTTGAAATTTAAACCTTTAGCTTTTATTGTTAATATAGCCATCACACTGAGTATTGGTGCTTTAGGAGGCTGGGCAACCGCTCAATCGGTTAAAACCTGGTACCCAACGTTAAACAAACCATCCTTTAATCCTCCAAACTGGCTTTTTGCTCCTGTTTGGACTACACTTTATATACTTATTGGTATTGCAGCTTATCTGGTATGGATTAGACGCGATAAAATTGTTCATTTCCCGCGAACAGTTGCCATTTATTTAATCCAGTTAATTTTAAATTTGGGCTGGTCGTTTATTTTCTTTTACCTGCACGAGCTGGGTTTTGCCCTGGCCGAAATTATTTTACTGTTGATCATCATTGTGATCAATGCATCCATGTTCTATAAAATAAACAAATGGGCGGGTTTAATATTCATCCCCTACATCCTTTGGGTAAGTTTTGCATCATTTTTAACATACAACATTTTCATATTGAACTAATTTAAAAGAAAACCCTATTTTTAGGGAGTGGTAGCTTTTAAAAGATTTTTGCTGATCCTCTTCGTTCTGTGCTGTAACCAATTGCAGGCGCAAAAGGTAGGTCTTGTGTTTAGCGGTGGTGGTGCAAAAGGATTGGCGCACATTGGTACATTAAAGGCTTTAGAAGAAAACCACATCCCTATCGATTACATTACAGGCACATCGATGGGTGGCATTGTTGGCGCCATGTATGCTGCAGGTTATAGCCCGGCGGAGATAGAAAAAATAGCCCTAAGCAATGATTTTCAAAATTGGCTAAATGGCCGCTATACCAGTGATTATACCTACTATTTCCAGAAAAATGCACCTAATGCTTCGATGCTCACGGCGAAAGTGGCTATAGATACAGGTTTTCATTTTAGCTTCCGTTCTAACCTCATTAACGATATTCCATTAAATTTTGCTTTTCTTGAGCTTTTTTCGCAGGCCTCTGCCGTTTCTAAAGATAATTTCGACAATCTTTTTGTTCCCTATCGCTGTATGGTTGCTGATGTGCTTTCGCAAAAAAGTATCACGGTAAGTAAGGGGAGTTTAGCGGAAGCAGTAAGGGCAACCATGACGGTTCCGATTATCTACCGGCCCATTAAACTAGATGGAAAATATGTTTTTGATGGCGGCTTGTACAATAACTTCCCTGCTGATGTAATGGAAAGAGACTTTAAGCCAGATTATGTGATCGGCGCCAATGTTTCTTCAAAAACCTATAACGAATACCCTAAAAACATCGACGATCGTTTAATGAACCGCTTTTTGGTATACATGTTTCTATCCAAATCAGATTCTACCATGATCGGAAAAAATGGCGTATATATCCAGCCCAATTTAGCTACTTATAGTGTAACTAATTTTGCTCCTGTAGAAGAGCTGATCAAAAAAGGCTATGATGCAACAATGGCCGATATGCCTAGAATTAAAGCTTTAATCAGCAAAAGAGTGAGCGATGAAGAACTGGCACAAAGAAGGGAAAAATTTAATGCGAGAAAGCCAGATCTAAAGTTCAGCAACATCATCGTAACCGGTGTAAACAGTCAGCAGAAAAAATATGTAGAAAGGCTTTTCAAAAGCGATAAAGTTACTTTTAACCTGCAGGATATTAAACGTGGGTATTATAAACTGGTTGCCGACCAAACTTTCGAAACCGTATTTCCTAAAATTTCATATCAGGCTGCAACAGACAGTTATACTTTTGAGGTGGTGGCACAGCCAAAAAAAAGCTTTAAACTCGAATTAGGCGGCAATATATCTACAAGGCCCATCAGCAATGTTTTTTTGGGTGCCCAGTACAATTACCTCAACCGAAAATCGTATACTTTTGGAACCAGCTTTTACTCAGGCCGCTTTTACGAATCGGTACAGGTTAATGGCCGGATAGATTATCCAACCAGATTACCCTTGTTTCTGGCCGCAGAGTTAACCCATAATCACTGGAATTTTTATAATACCAGCCAGATATTTATCGAAAACCCACGCCCCATTTACATCGAACAATCTGACCGTAAGATTGACCTTATGATGGGAATGCCTTTAAATTACAATACCAAAATTGTTCTTCATTCTACATTTATAAATAATAATGATCGCTATAGCCCAAACAATACCTTTGCGGTAGGCGATCTGCTCGATCAAACTATTTTTAATGGATTTAGGGGATCCTTAAATCTCGAAAAAAATTCATTAAACCGGAAACAGTATGCCAGCAGAGGTCAAAGCTTTTCGCTAAGTTTCAATTACACCACAGGCCGCGAAAACTATAATCCAGGCAATATTTTCCGAGCCACTCCAGGTTTTGTTAAAATTCCGGGCAGCAGTCATTTGCGCCAATGGGGAAGCATAAAACTTACCCAGGAAAACTACTTTTTACACATCAAAAAATATACATTGGGTTATATTGTGGAAGGCGTTTTCTCTAACCAACCTTTATTTAGCAATTATTACGCTACGCTTTTAACTGCTCCAGCCTTTTATCCTTTGCAAGATAGCAGATCGTTATTCCTGGATAAATTCAGGGCCACAACCTATGCTGCTGGCGGAATAAAAAACATTTATAATGTTAAAAAAAATCTCGATTTTAGATTGGAAGGTTATTTATTTTTACCCCATAAGGAGTTTGAGCTGAATAATTTTCAGGATGTAGATTATGCCAAAGCCATCACAAAAATACGCTATGCAGGTACTGCAGGTTTAGTTTACCATTCACCGCTCGGCCCTATAAGCCTAAGTTATAATTTATATAATGATGCAGTTAAAAGAAATGGTGTATTATTGCATATCGGTTATTTAATTTACAATAAACGTTCTATCGAATGAAACGAATCTTACTCTTGCTTTCGCTGTGTTTAACCTGGTTTTTCAGCCATGCGCAAAACGCAGCAATCAATAATTTTCTGGTAAAAGAAAATTTGCTTAAAAACAATAAACTGGCCATAATAGCCGCCGATTCATTAAACAACCCCAACGAAAATATAAACGGAACCTACACCTTTAGTGTAAGTGGTTTTACACAGGTATTGAAATTTAACGATGGCATAGCCGTGTTACCTTTACCAATTGATAAATCTACCTTCGTTTACATTAAACATCAAAACGACTCTGGCACCCACAGCAAACTGGTGTATGTGTATAAAAAAGATACCGATTTAAGTCCGTATGCCATAAATAGTTTATGGCTTTTCATTATTCCGATTATACTGGTAATTATTGCCTTTGCCTTCCGCAAACTGATCATATTTGTGGTCATTGTTTTTCTGGTATTTGTGTATTTTAACCACAGCAATGGCTTAAACCTTTCTACCTTTTTCGAAAGCATATTCGATGGGTTAAAAAACCTCGTTTGATGTTTTTGAATTAATTTTTCATCACGAATCGTCATTGCGAGGAGGAACGACGAAGCAATCTCATGCTATAAATTCTCTTATTCTTTTTTGAAAAGCAAGGCCTGTGGTGCTTCGGTTATACCAGTCCCGCCCTTTGCTTAATCCCGATAAAATTATAACGATAAAAAAAATCGTCTTAAATCGGGATAACGCTGTCGGTCGGGTTTATTTTACCACGGATAGCAGTACTGTTGTAGCCACCTAAGCCCGATCGAAGCGAGATGCCGATTATTTCAATCGGCAGAAGCGGGAGCGGGACTACAGAGAGCAATGACTTCTGCAATTGCCTTCCTATAAACCTGAGTTCGATAATTATTTGCTGAAAATTATATCTTATTTACGCCTAATCCCGCTTTATCGTCCTGCTGAATTTATTTCAGCATCTTTTTAGCGTGAAAGACCCTGAAATAAATTCAGGGTGACGACCGTCTTAACAGAAAACTTGATTAAAACGCCACAAAATGA
>NZ_JAUG01000026.1 GCF_000708285.2 Pedobacter borealis DSM 19626 | reverse complement strand
AGAGCCTGTTTAAATTTGATACAATTATTTTACTTATCTAACATTTTTGTCACACTGAGCGGAGTCGATTGCTTTTAATATATCGAAAAACGGGTCTTCGACTACGCTCTCCACAGGAATCCTTTGGACAGACTGACATACCAATAATTTATAATAAAATTTAAACAGGCTCTAAGAATAATGAACTTGAACAAAAAGTTGCAACCAGTGTTTTGATTCTCTGCTTTTTCTGCTCAGTTCCAGGCAGGTCTGGAATACGGGAGGGATGGGTGCCTATGCGGCAAGCCAGGGCGTTGAAGGGCCTTTGTTGCCGCTTACCACAGGCGATCAGATCGAAAAGCTCAATGATTTGCTCATTGGGCACGAAAACAACATTAAGGATATATTCAGTCTGCATCAGGATCCGGTGGCCATGGGCTTCCTGGAACATGAGCTTGCACACATTACTAATGTGCTGCAGGATTTTGTGGGCTTTTTAAATGATATTGAAATTATTCCGTCTCATCAAGGTATTGACGGCGCGCTCAGCTAAGACACTGCAGGATGTAGCAATATGTCCTGTAGGTTTTTTTGGAGGTAGGGAATGCAGTGGTTTAGGGATGATGGGATAGACTGACAGTTTTTTGTGTTCCTTTTTGGCTGTCCCTTGCATTGAAAGATAATGTTTTGTCTTTGGTTGGCTAATCTTTGGACCTTTTCAATCTAATAAAAGTTATTAGACTACAAATGTCCTCGTTTTAAAATAAAAAGCCTATCCTTTTATATTTTATCAGGTTGCATTGTAGCTACATGTCAACTATGTTAATAGCAATTGCTTAACCGTGTTATTTAAAATTTGATGAATTGAGATCAATCAATGAAGGTGAGATACTAAAAAATCAGTAAGAAATTTGGTTTTAAAACATTTTTAAATTTGCCCGCTTTAGGTAAGAAGTTTTATTATATTTGCGCCATTAAAATAATGTTAGGCACATTTAATGCTGATTATTTTGATAATTAATTGCCAGATTGCCTTATGGCAATCTAAATAATATTGGTCCCGTAGTTCAACGGATAGAATAGAAGTTTCCTAAACTTTAGATATGAGTTCGATTCTCGTCGGGACCACCCCTTTTGCCAGTAGTTACGTATAACTGCTGGCTTTTTTGTTTGATGGGGCTTCCTCGTTTCGAAAATTAGATTGTCGTTTAACTGACTTTTTCTTGCCTTAGTTTGTCGCTAATGGCTCGGGCCAGGGTAAGCTTCAAGTTTAAAATTATCGTTGCGCTTGGACAATAATTTTGCTTTGAACCTTATTTTTCGGGTATCTAAAATAATATTTCAGTTTATTAACAACTGATTTGTAGGATTCTATTCTATAGCAACTAAATTTAGATTGAAGGTGGTTACAGATTCGGAAAAGTATTGGCCTGATTTTGAGACGATTTGAATCCTCAAATGTCAGGACACATCAAACTCTTATTATTGAAATTAAATCAAGCCGATATTGTCCATCAATACATATAGTGCTATTAAATTTAGATTTTAGCTATATTAGCAATACCCTTATAATGCAAAAAAACAACAACCATATGAACAAAGAAAAATACCCTCCCATTCAACTCAAAGAAGCTGAGCAACTCGCAAAAAACTGGAGAGAATATTACGCTAAGCTGTTGAACGCACATTTAAATGAAAACAAACAAAAAACAATTGTTGTGAATGTAGATTCGAACGGTTCAGATATTTTTCGTGGTTTTAAAATCCCGCTAAAAGACTTGAAAAACATTCTTAAGGTGGCAAAAAAATACAATAAGCAAAAGAAAAAAGCAGAAAAAATAAATGCAGTAAGAGCTTATTTAGCCATGGGAGAACCAGAAGGTGGCGAAAACAATGGAATTGTACACGTACTGCTGTTACCTGTGGCAGGCAACAAGGATAAAACTGTTCCTCCTGGTACTCACAGCCCAAAAGGAAGCGATCTTTTTACAAATGAAGAAGGCGACTCTGTAATCTATGATTTTACAACTCCATGCCCTAATATTTGCGATACAGACAGTCCATTATATAAGAAGATAGAACCAGAAGAAGAACATAAATAATGCGTGCGTCAACATTATACATGGGAGTGATTGTACCTGCCGTTATTTTATTGCCTATGTCGGTGGCCATTTATAAACGCAAGCTTTGGAACCTTACCGAAAAAATATTTTTTTACTATTTATTAATTGCCGCCCTATTCAATGCTATAGCTATCGTAACAGGTGCTAATGGAATTAACAATCTCCCTTTTCTGCACCTCTATACGGTAATTGAATTTTGCATACTTTGTGCCGTTTTTAGAAGTTTTTTTTCTGGTCAACCCGTACGTAAATTGTTGGCCGCACTAATGATTCTCTTTCCCTTAATGGCTATAAACTATATCGGATATACCAATTCTCTCTTTTTTTTCAATGTATTGCCTCGTTTCTTAAGCAGTCTTATATTGCTCTTGTTTTGTGTGTATTTTTTGATTTTTAATCTGAGCACAACGGAATCCAGCTCTTCTATATTTAATCTTACCATAGTTATTGCATTGTTACTTTATTTCTCTAGTTCATCTATTTTCTTTGCCTTAATAGAATATGTTCAGAAGAATAAAGAGCTTAATAGGCTGTTATGGATCATACATGCAACACTCGTTTTATTGATGTACCTTATTTTTACAAAAGCTTATCTAACCATAAAAAAATCGAAATGAACATGTATACCTATGTTATTGCAGGTATGGCTGCCTCATTTATTTTAGCTGTAAGCATGCTCTTTTTTTATTTGAGGTATAAAAAAAATCTTCTGCAACAACAGTACCTGTTGAAGGAGGCCGAGGTACAACATCAAACAGCCTTGTTACATACGATTATTTCCTCGCAAGAGAAAGAACGTAGGCGCATTGGCATGGATTTACATGACGAGGTCGGCTCTACTTTGGCATCTTTAAGGCTGACCATCGAAAATTTCACAGAGAACCATGCCCACGTTACAACTATAACTCAATTTAATGTGCAATGCAGGGCCATAATTGACAAGGTCATTACCAATACCCGAGACATTTCCCATAATTTATCGCCTATGCTAAAAGGAGCCCATGGTTTCTACGATATGGTGCATGATTATTGCGATAATTTGAACAGTTCGGGCAAAATACAAATTGACGTAATCTTTCAGGACAACAATGTCTTCGCAGGTTTTAGCAACAATGTAACCTTAGCTATTTATAGGGTAATTACCGAGCTCATTAACAATACCCTTAAACATGCTTCGGCCAAAAACATTTTAATTGTTTTCGCTGTAATCGACAATCTATTTATGATCAACTATAAGGATGATGGTATAGGGATTACAACCGAGGCCAAAAACAAAGGAATGGGCCTGCAGAATATAGAGAGTAGATTAGGAATGATTGGTGCAACTTATGAAATCAATTATGGTAACGACAAAGGCTTTCAAACTTCTATTACCTTAATTGTTTAATGTTTAAAACTGCCATGGATTATATTCGCATTGCACTTGTAGACGACCAACAACTTTTCCGTCAGGGAATAGCCTCTATTGTGCACCAAGATTCTGAGCTTGAATTATGTTTAGAAGCCGACAATGGCCACACCTTCATCCTTGAGCTTGAACAAACAGCAACATTACCCCATATCGCTTTGATAGATATGGAAATGCCTTTGATGGACGGCATGGAACTTAATGCACAGCTGCAACAACACTATCCGCAAATAAAAGTCATTATTTTATCTATTCATGCTAAAGAAAGACTGATTGCCCGCATGATCCAAAATGGGGCAAGTGGCTATTTAATAAAGAATTGCGATAAGGCAGAACTCATCAATGCGATAAAAACAACCTACAAAAGTGGCTTTTATATTAATGCACAAGTATTAAAGGCGATACAAAATGCTTCAGGGCAACCTCAGGAAATTAGAAATGAAATTGGCATTCCCATTGAAATCTCATCACGCGAAAAAGAAGTATTAACACTTATTTGCAAGGAGCACACCAATAATGAAATTGCCGAAAAACTATTTATTAGTCCGCGTACGGTAGACGCGCACCGCAATAACCTCTTGGCCAAAACAGGTTGCCGCAACACCGCTGGCCTTGTGCTGTTTGCTGTTAAGCATCATCTTTTTGAAGTCATCTCTTAAAAACCCTTCTTTGTTTTTCATTAAACATCCTTGCCAATAGGTCTTTTCCCCTATTTGCCAAACTAGGCTTTTCCCCTCTAAAAAGCGACCAAATCCTGCGGTTACTTTGCTTATGTCAAACACAGAAGCTTCAAAGAAACTGACAACGGGAAAGCCGAAAACCGTACAGAGTAGGCCTCATTCTAACAATAGAAATCATGCCAATAGTTACAGTTAGCAGTCAAAATTCGCCTAAAAAACATGATCCATCACCAATTGCCTGCAAAGCGGCATGCGGTGAACTGGACGAACGTCTTCAATTAGCAGGCGGCACCGCAACCTATGCTTATATCAACGACGGATATGCTGCCAGATTTACCATTAATAATCAGCAGGTAGCCGCTGATCAGATGACCACAGTTCTAAGATCCCAATTCCAGAACGCGTACACGGTAATTTGATTAAATGGGGAAGCCGAAAACCGTAAAAAGAGTAGGCGCTTACCAATAATAAACACTAAAACAATGGAAAAGCAACAAATCAATGAATATATCCGCGGTTTAAAATATGATCATCGCGAATTATTAAGCACAGTAGACAGTGCGCACCCAGAAACACTCCCGGGCAGAAGCCAAAGTACTTCGAACAGCGTAATTATTTGTACCAACACACCAAAAAAGTTGACCAAGGAAATTAGCGATATTTCTATCCTTTCTCCTTCTAATGGAGTTATTTATCCAGGCGCCCTTATTCTTGCCAACAGAAATCTCGCCGAAGGCAAGCCACAGGCAATTACCTTACAAAAATCGCCATTAACCTTAAGAGTAGACCTACCCGGGCTCGACAAGAATGGGATTAAAACTATTGAACAGCCAAAAAATGTAACTGTAGAAACCGAAATCAATAATATCGCGAGCTATTGGCAAGAAAACGTGCTCTCCAAAGGACAAGACCACGTAGCCCGTATGACTTATTCTGTGACTAAGGCTTATTCAGACAGCCAACTTTCCATAGATCTTGGCTTTAGTACTAAATGGGCCGATAACGAAATCAAAAACAAATTCCATTTTGAAAAAAAGACCAACAGTTCTACTACTGTTGCCATGTTTAAACAGATCTATTATACAGCGACTATTGATCTTCCTGAAACTCCAGCAACTGTATTTGGTGATAATGTAAGCTTAGAAGACGTTAAAGCGATCATGTCAAGCGAAAATCCACCAGCCTATGTAAAATCAGTAGATTACGGCCGTATTATCATGGTGCGCATGGACACCAATTCAAGCGAAACAAAATCAGATATGGAAAACACTATGAAAATGTTAACCGCTGGAGGAACAAGTATCGAAGCAAGCGCCAAAAACAAGTATGAGGCTATTGCAAGGAACTCCACATTTACAGTACTTGTTTTAGGTGGGGGCGCCAAAATCAGCAGCGATCTTTTTGGAGGCGAAAGCTTTAGTAAAATTCAGAACATCATTAAGGGCGGAATTCAATTAAACAAAGAAAACCCCGCCTACCCTATTTCTTATACGGTTAACTTTTTAAAAGACCATCAATTTGCTGTAATGCCTATGTCTACCGACTATGTAGAAACAGAATGTGTTGAATACCCTTCTGGTTATGTAAGAATAGTTCAAGAAGGCGGTTATGTTGGCAAATGGGAAGTAACCTGGAACGAAAAAGATGGTAATGGAAATAATGTTGGGCATCGATTTGACTCTGGCAACGTAACCTCACCATACCAAAGAACAGTAGATTTACCAGGTGATGCCAACAACGTTAGGATAAAAGCTTGGGCCAAAACAGGACTAGTATGGGATCCGTGGAGAGAAGCCATTAGTGTTGCCGAAAATGGACCTACTAACAAAACCTATAAGATCTGGGGCACCACCCTATCGCCTAAACACGGCATCTCATAGGACAATCATCCATTTGAAAACAATACCCATGATGGGTATACCAACAAAATCAAATAAACAATTACATCAGGGGGTAGTTTGAGCTCAAATTACCCCTACGTAAAAACAATAGATTATTTAACTCAAAAATGAAATTATGAGCATACAAACTACGGATAGAGACTTAGTCCTTCTCGGACATGGAAGCTACTCAGGAGGCGCTGTCAACATAAAACTTCCTGAAAATATTGACCTGTATATTTTACAGCCAATTGGATATACTTTGACGACCAATGTAGCCTCTTCATTAATAAAGCAGGTGAAAATTGATAAACTAACACTACATCATGACAACAATAGTGGGAATTCCACTATTTATCCTCCAACAATAGTATTTAAAGGAGGAGAAAATGCCCCCAACTTAAAATTATATGACCTTGGAAGTTTATCAGATTGGGGTAATCAAACTATTGGACAAAGAATGAATGTTGTTACCGTTAATAAAGAAACTTCACTTTCCGAATTAATTGAAACTAATGTAAGAATCAAAAAGGCAATAGAGCAACTATCCAAAAATGAGAAATTAAATTTATACTGGTCAGCCTGTGCTAGCCAGATTAGTGGAAATAGATGTGACCTTTATTAATAATGGGCAAGGCTGATTAAGTCACACAAAAGGTCTTAGGATTGAACCCAAGACCTTTCTCTATAATTCAATATCAGGCCTATTTGATAAGCACAACGATAAAAGAGAGCCTACTATCGTTCCAGTGCCACAAATGACACATACATAGGTGCGATAAGGTTTCCATTTCTCGGCAAGCTCATTGATCGTTGCTTTTAGCTTTTTGCGATCTGTTTTGTCAAGGTCAAACAAGGAGGCCACGGCATTCTGGAGAGGGAGAACCACTTTTGCTGAAACTTTAAAGGATCCATAAAAGGGAAAGCAGTTTGATTAATAATGCGTTCGTCTGAACACAATTGATTCACTTTAAATATGTTCTAGGGCTGAATTTTTTATCGTCGGGATCACTAAGTAAAAACATAAACCCTTGTTAGCTTGTTGCTTGCAAGGGTTTTGTGTTTGGATGCTTACAGTTTTACTTACACTTTTTTACCGAAATGCCCACACTGTCTTTTACCCTGTTTCTTCTAGCGTCCCAATTTTCAGGTAGGCAACTTGTCAAGACTTCTTTTTGACCTTACGCTCGTGGATATATGGAAGGATAATTAGATGTGACCCATCAGAATATTTCTTATGGGTATAATAGATTAGCTTTAAGCTGATTTGCATGGTGTAAATAGTAAATAACTCTGGTGTAAAAATGGTGTAAACAAAACGCCATAGAAAATAGAATTTTTACACAGAAAACTGTCCCAAAAAGTATTTTAAATAATTTAAACGATTGATAATGTGTTTGTTGCGATTAAGGATTGAAAGAAGGTTCAAATCCTTTATTTAAAATTAAAGCGTTTATTATCAGCGCTTTAATTGTTAAGTGGAGCCGAAGGGGGTTACAGTCGCACAACTATTGCCAATTTTAACCTACTTTGAAAGCTTGAAAGTTAATATTTAAATCATTTGTGTTGAGTCGTTTATGTTTTTTTGTCTTACTTCTGTATAAATATGGGTTACTTAATTCTGTCTTTTCACTTTAACGAATTCTGTGTCAGAATTTCATTGTTAAGCGAAATAAGGCTAAATTCCTAATGTTTTGAAGGTCACTTGTCGAACACTCAAATGTTAGAGAGTGAGATAAATTTTAAATAACATTAACTTTTAGAAATTTCTTAATTTCCAATACGTAGGAAAGATGGATTGCAATAGTATTAAGTTTAAGAAAATAGGATAATTTAGCACGGTGTCTACCATCTGAGGAACATATTTCATTGTTATGATTCGTATCTGTACCGTAAAGTAGATATTTGATATTTTAATAAGATACTCTTTGTCACCGCACTCCTTTCTTTTAAGAATGGATGATACTTTATTACATCATCATATGACACTTAAAGGGATTATAGACGTATCGTCGGCCTCTTCGATTTTGACGAAGTTCAAAGAATGTATGTGTTTTTTTTAATTGTGCGCTATGTATTAAAATATAATTTCGCTAGACTTGCATTATCACAACTAATCTCATCCTTTTTTTTGTTTTATGGGTAAGTTATTCGGGGTATTAACTATCTTTCCTATAATTTAAAGCGTTTGGCAGGGTGAAAAAATAACGTAATGAAGAAAGATACTGAAGATAGTATAATTTGGGATAATATTATTGGCGGCGATCAAAAGTCTTATCAAAAGATTTACAATAAATTTTTTGATATGCTGTATGAATATGGAATGCGTATCAACTATGATGAAGAATTGGTCAAAGAATGTATTCAAAATCTGTTTATAAAGCTTTGGGTAAACAGGCATACCATTCATTCAATCAGTAATTTTAAACCTTATCTGCTGGTATCATTACGGAGTGCAATTTACAACAGTATCCGCGATCAAAAAAGAGACCGAATAATTTCGTTAACAGGCGAATATACTTTCCAGCTGGAGTTTTCTGCCGAATCCGCCTATATAAAAAAAGAGATCGACAAAGAACAGGCTGCCAAGATTTTAAATGCGCTTAATAAGTTAAGCACCCGTCAAAAAGAGATCATCTTTCTTCGTTATTTTGAGGAACTGGATTATAAGGAAATCTCACAAATAATGAATATCTCCATAAAAGGGGGATATAAGCTTACTGCCCGGGCTTTGGATGCACTCAGAGATATCCTTCATGTTTCACTGCCAACTTTGATTTACTACCTGAAGTTAATGTCCTAAATTCATTACGGCAATCTAACAATTTAGCCATTTAGTTTAGTGTTTTTGGGAAGCTTATACTGTATTAAACATTCTTAACAGTACAATTGGACATGGTAAATAGCGTGAGTTCGGGATAAGAAACCTCATAACCTGAACCGAGGCTTTGGCGAGTTCATGAAAATAATTAAAAACATAACACTTTTGAATAAAAACCTGCGTCCGTGCCTGATGCACCTGACGTTTGTGTTGTGGCTAATTATTGCATCCCGCATCAGTCAGGCCGACTTAAGCAGAACGGGGAGGTATTACCCTGGCTTGAGATGGCCTAAATAGTATGGTGTTTATCCCGAGCTCATTAGATTTTATATCTGATTTTCCCTATGTTTTAAAATAATATAAAAATATTTATCCTTTTTGGGGTGTTTTTATTTTTTGTTGTGTCCTGTGTTAAAATAAAGTTAAGGACTTGAGCCATTTAATAGGCTTACATAGTTTGTAAATTAGATGGAGTTAAATGTAATTAATGGGTTTTAATATTTTTTAATCTTTGATAGCTTATACAGTAAGCCCGGAGATTACGCAAGTTCAATTGACAATTAAAAAATAATTCAAATGAGTTCAAAGCATAACCAATACACAAAGGAGGATTTCATGTCCGACAAATTCTTTTTGGAATACGTTAAGTACGCAAGTCCTGAGTCAGTGGCGTATTGGGAAAGCTGGGTGGCATCAGCTCCTGAGAATTTGGCAGAGATGCAGGCAGCTAAGATGGAGGTAAGATTTTTATTGTCAGCAAAAAGGATAGAAATTCCATCTGCCATTCGTGAAGAAGTTTGGGCTGCAATTAAAAACAAATGCGATGAAGCGCACAACTCGGTTCCGGATGTTGCTAATCAACCAAAAATAAGAACACTTTGGCAATCAATTGGCCGCATAGCTGTCGCTGCAGCCATCCTGGTTGGCATCGGGAGTAGTATTTATCTTTATCAACATCATACAGAATCAATAGCCAACAATAATCAAGTGGCTGCAGATGTTGCTCCTGGCGGTAACAAGGCAATGTTAACTTTGGCTGATGGCAAAAAGGTAATACTTGATCATGCTAAAAATGGCCTCTTGGCAGAACAAGGTAGTATTATGGTTAATAAAACTGCTGATGGACAATTAACCTATCAAGGTGACAATGGTAAAAATGGTGCAAAGGTGATGATGAATAAACTCGAAGTGCCAAGAGCAGGGCAATATGAGTTAACCTTGCCTGATGGTACTAAGGTGTGGTTAAATGCCGCGTCCACATTAATCTATCCGGCTGTATTCACAGGTAATGAACGTAAAGTAACGTTGATTGGAGAGGCATACTTTGAAGTTGCAAAAAATAAGGCCCTGCCTTTCCGCGTAATCAGCCATAACCAAGTGGTAGAGGTATTGGGTACACATTTCAACATTAAAGCCTATACTGATGACGCAGTTACTAAAACAACGCTGTTAGAAGGTGCTGTTAAAGTTTCGCAGCTTAGAACGCATAATTCAAAACTTTTACAACCCGGACAGCAATCACTTCTTCAATCATCAACCTATTCGCTTAGCGTTCAGCAAGCTGACGTAGAACAAGCCATGGGCTGGAAAAACGGTGATTTTATTTTCAAGAAAGAGTCGTTAACCGAAATTATGAAAGCATTAAACAGGTGGTATGATATTGAAGTTGAATATCAGAGCAATGTTAAAACCGACCAAACTTATAGCGGTTCAATATCACGATCAATGAATTTATCGGCCGTTTTAGAGAGGCTTGAGTCAACCGGTCAGATTAAATTTAAGATTACCGGTAAAAAAATCACCGTATTGGAGTAAAATCTGATATATATAAATTACAATAACTAAATATCATTAACTAACCGAATAAACTAACCAAATGCAAGAAAAATACTCACAAGATCCCTGAATACGGGTGGTTAGGCTAAAAAATAGCCGGAAATGTTGCAACATTCCCGGCCGTAAGTTTTGGTCTATTCATTAATCCCGAGGTTAATCGGGTTGCTTTTACACATTATTAATGAACCCTTGTAAAGTGTTGCCGAACCATTAAATCAGGCTCACTTGACGAACTTAAACTCAACCAAAAGTATGAAATTTTACATTAAAAATGTATGCAGGCCACCGTTATGCATGATTAAAATTATAAATGTTATGAAACTGATAATTGTGTTGTTAACAACAACTATTCTCCAGGTGAATGCTAGTGTTTACGGGCAGCAGATTTCTATCAAACAAAATGATGCTACCCTTGTACAGGTATTTAAGGAAATTAGGAAGCAAACAGGATATGATTTCTTTTATAGCGATCAGTTAATTGAGCAGGCTCATAAGGTAAATCTTAACCTTAAAAATGTTACCATCGAGGAGGCACTCAAAGCCTGTTTTATTAACCAACCATTAACCTATTCGATTAAAAATAAGATCGTAACCATTAAAGCAAAGGAAAAACTTTTTTCAGGTATAATTGGTGCTGATATACTGGTTAGCGGTAGTGTAAAAGATGAAAAAGGTAATCCGCTTGAAGGAGTAACAATTGCCTTAAAGGGTACGACTAAAGGTGTAATTAGTGATAAACAGGGGAGCTATTCTTTTAAAGTGCCAGAAAAAGGTATCCTTATCTTTTCTTTAGTTGGTTACGTTTCTAAGGAAATTGCAATAAACGGACAAGTCTTGTTGAACGTTCAACTGTATCAGGATATAAAAGCAATGGATGAGCTGGTGGTAACGGGTTATACCGCACAGAAAAGAAAATCAATTACAGGTTCGGTGTCAACGATTACAGAAGAAGACCTGAAAAATGTGCCGGTTACTAGCATATATGAAGCACTTCAAGGAATGATACCTGGGCTTGCTATTCAAAATTCTAATTATCAACCGGGCAAGAACAATTTCAATGTGGAAATACGGGGCAAAACTACAGGACTAGAGATGGGCTCAAGCCCCATGGGATTAACCTCGCAACCTTCTATGAATAATTTTAGCCTTGGTAATAGCAGCCCTTTAGTAATAATCGATGGTATAGAAGGTAATATGGATTTGATCAACACAAATGACGTGGAATCTATTACCGTATTAAAAGATGCATCGGCTGCCATCTACGGCATTAAGGCTGCCAATGGCGTCATATTGGTTACCACTAAAAAGGGAACAACCAATGGATTAAATATAAGTTACAGTAATTTTTTTGGAGTAAAAGAAATGAAAAGGCAGATTAAATTTTTACCCTCTTGGCAGCAAGCCGTGCTTATTAATGAAGCATTGAAGAATGAACCCGGCAGTAGTGGAAGCGGTGGAGTAGGCGGTGGCGCTATTGGTAATGGCGGCGTTGGAATTGGCTTTGGCGACCAACTTGCGCCTATTTCTCAAGATTCTATTGATAAATACAAAGCAGGCGCTAAAGGTTTTTATAATACCAATTGGGAAGACCTGCTTTATTTACCTGTAGCATACCGACAAAAACATGCACTGGGCATTTCTGGTGGCGATGCCAAGACGACCTTTAGAGTATCGTTAGGGTATGCGCAAGACAATGGTAATGTAAAAAAAGTATCCAGTAAAGAATATACGGCAATGTTAAATTTTAAAAGCCGGTTTAGCAATAAGTTTTATGTATCCGGAGGGGTAGACTTCGCATATAACCCTGTAATGGAACCAAGTGGCAGTAGCATGTCAGGCGTGGGCCAATTATTGGGTGACATATCCTTCTTATCTCCTATGATACCGTTTGTATTTGAAAACGGGGCACCAGGCCATAACCAGGGTGCCATTAATCCTCTTGCTTGGTTAAATTCTCCTTCATTTATGCAAACGACTATACGTAACGGCAAGGGAAATTTAAATCTAAATTGGACGCCCATAAAAGGGTTAACGCTTAATGGGACAGTTGCGATTGGCTACAGCAACACGAGTAGGGAAACATTCAGAAGCGAATTATATGCTTATACCGGCGGGCCAGAGGGTACGCCACTTAATGTTATACCGTATCTTTCTTCGTATATAAATAAATTAGATAAATTAGAAAGTCAGGGGACGAGTTTGCAAAACTCGGTAACAGCCACTTACAATAAATATTTTGGCAACCATCAAATTACGCTTTTGGCTGGATACCAAGCCAATAGTACAAGCCAAAATAGCATGGGGGGCTTTAAGCAAGGCTTGCTTAACGATAAGATATTGAATTTTAGTCTCGCTCCTAACGAGGGCCAGCAATTATTTGGCAGTAGATTAGAAACGGGGCAAAAATCGATATTCGGTAAATTATCTTATAATTACAACGATATTTTTTTTACAGACTATACATTGCGCAGCGATGCCACATCGGCCTTTTCGCCAGAGCATTATTGGGGCTTGTTTCCATCTGTTGGTGCTGCTTTGGTAGTTTCCAATCTTTCTTGGTGGGCCGAAAACCAGAAATTAAAAGATGCCATAAATTACTTGAAATTACGAGGTACATGGGGTTCTTTGGGTAATGCATCTGTTGGTTATTTTTCATATTTAAGAACGTTTCAGCAATATAATTATTCATTTAACCAGCAAAATGTTCCTGCGGTTTACCCCACTAATGGCTATGACCCGAATATTACATGGGAAAAAACGAAAATAACCAATATTGGGCTTGATATAGGCTTTCTGAAAGATAAAATGAATTTTTCTTTCGAATGGTATCATAAAAACACGGTTGATATTTTAATGGGCCTGGGCGCCCCCCTTAGTTATGGCCTTGGCTCAGTGCCCTTTGAAAACGTGGGATCAATGGTAAATAAAGGGCTTGAAATGCAATTGGGTACAAGGGGGCGTAAAGGTAATTTTTCTTGGGCACTAACCGGCTTTTTTACATACAACCAAAATAAGATTACAAAATATAAGATTATAAATCGAACCACGTCATTAAGCTCAGGGTCGGAAATGGTAGTGGGCAATGAGTCTAACGCTATTTACGGGTTAGTGGCGGATGGGATTATGCAAACCCAAGAAGAAGTAGACGCGGCACCTAAAATAGCGGGCATAAACCCGGCGAATTATGGCCCGGGCGATATTAAGTATATAGATCAAAACGGGGATGGTGTTATTGATTATAAAGACCGAGTGAAATTGGGTGTTAACGTCGCTCCTGCTAGATATGGGTTGACGATGCAGGGCTCTTGGAAGAGGCTTAGCGTTTCGCTAGTATTTCAAGGCTCAACAGGCAATAAAGCCTATATTGGTGATGCTTTGGGTGCCATTGGAAACGATAAACTGAAAGCATCGGTTTATTTTTGGGATAGGTGGACACCCGAAAATAAAACAAACACCATGCCTAGGGCATATAACACGTATTGGCAAAACAACCCCAACCAAGTGTTTTCTTCTTTTTGGCTAAGAGACGTTTCTTATGTGCGTTTAAGAACATTAACGGTTACCTACGATTTACCCTTAAACATATGTGAAAAAATAAGCGCAAAACACTTGAAGGTTTTTTATAGCGGCGAAAATTTGGCTACTATCAGTAATTTTTATAAAGGCCTTGATCCAGAAACTTCGACACCATATGTATCCAGACTTAGTTTCTCTGCACCGGTAGTACATTCACTTGGGATAAACGTACAATTTTAAATAGAATTAAAGGCAAAAAGTTAAACACATGAAAAAACTACGTTATAGTATAAACATAAGTATAGCCATAATGTTATTAACAATTGGCTGCAAGAAAAACATATTGGATGTGGCTCCGCAAGATGCTTATTCCGATAAAACCTTTTGGACTACCAAAAAAGATGTAATAGCCGCCATAAACGGTTGTTATGCCAATTGGGAAAGTGCAAATAATCTATTACGGAACGACTGTTTTACAGATAATGAGTATTACAATGGATACAGTGGGTTGTATGAATTGTTTGCTTCGGGCAGAGTTACGGCTGCGATAAGTTTTAGCCCTGTTTTTTATGAATATGGTACTATTTATACCTGCAATTGGTTTTTGGAAAATGTAGATAAGGTAAATAGCTCTATTGTGGATGGCAGTTTAAGGGAAAGAGTAAAAGCCGAAGCCCGTTTTATACGAGCCTACCGTTACTTTATTTTAACCCAGTATTACCGGGATGTACCTTTAATAACGGCCACACAAACGGTGGCAGAGGCAAGGGTCAATAAACAAACATCTAAAGTGGCAATTACCGATTTTATGTTAAATGAACTGGCGGCTATTGCCCCTAACTTGCCTGTAGAATATACTGATTTGACCGATGTCGGCCGTATAACAAGAGGAGCAGCGCTGGCATTAAAAGCAAGGATAGAATTATTTAACAAAAAATATACCGATTGTATTGCCACCTGCACACAATTAATGACCGCCCCATTCAATTACAGTATATATACTTCATCCAATCCTAACGCTAACGCGTACGAAGAACTATTCAGACCAGCGAATGTAAATGCAATGTTGAATAAGGAGGATATTTTAGATATACAATATAAAATAAACCAAAATGAAAAAACTGTTTTAGCTGAGATTGGTATTTTTCCTGTTGGAACTAGCGCATTAGGTATAACACAAAGTTTGGTGGATGAATACGAAACAATTAATGGTTTAACTATTGCCAACGACATTAGCTATGATCCTTCACAACCTTATAAGAACCGCGACAAACGATTGGATGCTAGTATTATTAGGCCTGGATTATGGTATAATGGCATTTATTTTGATCCTATTACTCCTTCCGATCCCTCTGCAATGCCGGTGCCTAATTCTTATCTTTTTTTAAGTAACGATAAAGCGGGTTTCTCTAATTCACCTACAGGATATAACCTCAAAAAATACCTAAGTATTATAAAAGATTATTATGGTACCGCTTATGGAACCGCCGGGCTGAGTAATACCGGAGGCAATGTAATGGTAATACGCTACGCCGAAGTATTACTTACCTATGCCGAGGCGAAAATAGAAGCAGGACAGATAGATGCAAGTGTATATGATGCCATTAATCAATTACGAAGTAGAGCCGGTTTGCCAAACGTTGCACAGTCTAACCAAACAGCCATGCGAGACTTGGTGCGCCGAGAACGTAGAGTGGAGCTTGCTGGCGAGGGTTTGCGCTGGTTCGATATTGTTCGCTGGAATATAGGATCTACAGTAATCGCCCCTGTAATGGCTTGCCCCGAAGGTACCGTAGACAGAACAAACGGAGATCTTACTCTACAAGTTGGCTCTAATGCAGTAGTTGCGCCACGTTCATATACACCTAAGTATAATATATTTCCCATTCCTGCAATGGAACTCCAACAAAATTCTAATATTCTGCAAAATTTAGAATATAGATAATTTTTAAATTAAAATTTTTTAATCACTATAAAAAAAAGCAATGAAACAAGCAAAATTAGTAATAGCAATAGTTATTTTATTGTGGGTTAGCAGTATGGTTACTGTTCATGCTCAAGGATCTAAAAAACCAGAAGACAATATACCTGCGTTAAAAGGGTTGGTGCCGCTTGATCCGTTTAAAATAACGCAAGAGCAAGGCAATAGTTTTAACCCCACCTTAGGTAAAGACGTTTATTTTGAAGATGGGACATCCCTAACAAGCGATCAGTTTATGAAAAAAGTGATAGATCCAAATTATCTACCAATACCCTATGTAAAAAAGGAGGCTCCCAATACCGTATTGGCCATGTTGGTACGTAGGGCGTCTGCCGAAGAAAAAGAAGCGAGAGAAGCCATTATGAAAAAATCAGGCATGGAAGTACAAAACTTGGGCGATGGGGAGGATATTAACAATCCAGAACTGATGAAACCCATTGAATTTGATCCGAATACCAAGTACGAAGAATTTACAAAAGGCTTAACTAAAATCGTAAAAAAGCCGAGTGAACCACAAAAAATGGGAGCTACGTTCGTAAATCCTACTCGAGTAGCTTATTTTGATCCTGAAGGGAAATTTATTCCTACAACTACTACAAACGATAGTGATATGGATAAAAACAGAGGGTTGAGTAAAGAATTATGTAAATATTTATTCAATGTTAAAGATTATGTAAATGGAGAAACATTTGTTGATGATAAAAATACCGTAAAAGCAATTAAGTTTAGAAAAGCCACAATGGAGGAAAGAAAAAATGCGCCAAGTATGGCTACAACATCGGTTAATGCGGAGGATGCCGGCTCAACTATGGAAAGCAGTTCTTCTAAATTAAGTACTGAATATGAAAATGATGATTTGAGAAATAAGTTAGTGGGTACAAAAGCTCCCGTTATCAATGCGGTAGATATAAACGGCAACAAATTTAATATGGCCGAAGCCAAAGGGAAGGTAGTCGTGTTAAATTTTTGGTATATAGAATGTATGCCTTGTAGAGAAGAAATGCCTTTATTGAATAAGTTGGTTGATACGTACAAAGGACAGCAGGACGTAGAATTTATAAGTGTCGCTACGAACAGTAAGGAGTCTTTAATTAAATTTTTAAAAACAAAAGAATTTAAATATCGCGTTATTCCGAGTGGACTTCCGATAGCCAACATCTTGGGTGTGGCCGGTTTTCCGACCAATATCGTAATTGATAAAAAAGGAAAGATAACCTTTTTAGAATCTGGTTATGTTCAGGATATAGATGCTAAAATAAAAGCGAAAATTGAAGAAGCCTTAAAAAAATAAAGGGATAAAAATGCCTGATAGGAAGAATCTGTCAGGCATTTTATTTCCAAACAATCTGTAAAAATAAAAATATGATACAACGTTTTTTTTTGTTCGTAAACCTCTTTTTGCTGGTTGTTACGTCCAATTACCTTTATGCACAACAGATAGGCAATGATAATGGCAATCAAATTTTTCGTAGTGTAAGCCAAACGCTCAAAAAGAACTCATTTATTGGCAAATCTCTGTTTAATGATGACTTTTCGAGTAAATTGTTTCATTTGTACCTTACCTCGCTAGATGAAGAACATCTTATTCTATTGCAAACCGATATTGATTATTTAAAGAAATACGCCCTTACTCTGGATGACGAATTAAACGGAGGTTCGCCCGTGTTTTATGCAGAGGTACTGAAACGCTATAAAATAAGGGTTGATGAATTTGAAAAAAATTGCCAGGATATTTTAAAGCAACCTTTTAATCTGAATAATGAAGCGATTGATTTGCAAACGATATCCAAAACCTATCCCGCTAGCAGTTCGGCACAAAAAAGTAAACTAAAAAAATATTTGATGTACGAGGTGCTTAAAGCGATGGGGGTATTGCGAAAAAGCAATGTTAATGCAGATATAGCTAATATACAAAAACAAGCGATCGCCTTAGTAAACATGAAGTTTATAAATAAGTGTGCTAAAATTAAAATGGGCTCTTCAACTAGTGATTTCTTAGGTGGTTATTTAAAACAAGTGTGTCTCACCGTTGACCCCCATACCACTTATAATACCCCTAAAGAAGCGAGTGTAATGAATAATTCTTTAAAAACTGGAAGTATATGTGGTGTAGGCATGCAATTGGATGAGAAAAATGGCTATTTCAGTGTATTATCGCTAATTAAGGGCGGGCCAGCATTACTATCAGGCAAAATAAAGACCGGTGATTTATTGTTAGCCATTCAGGAGCAGGGTGCAGCGGTTCAAAATATTGCAGGCTGGAATCTTTCGGAAGTTATCGAATGTATAATAGGTGAAGAAGACAGTGAGGTGACTTTGTTTTTCCTTAATGCGAATGCTGAAAAATTTTCTGTAACACTAAAAAGAGAACAAATGGCAAATGCTGGTGCCAAAGTACGGGGTTTTATTATTAAAAAAGAGAATCAGAAAATCGGCTATATTGTTATACCTGTATTTAATAATAATGTAGCCCTTGATTTGGAAGGGCAATTAATAGCGCTAGTGAAGGAAAGGGTAGATGGTATTGTCATCGATCTACGGTCAAATCCTGGTGGTTCGCATGATATGGTAGTAACCTGTGCCGGCTATTTTATTCCTAAGGGACCAATTGTACAAGAACGTTCCAGTAAAGAGGGAAAAGTCCATGTAACAGAGGATCGAGACCCCAAAATGCTTTACAAAGGCCCCTTGGCCATTTTGGTAAGCGACCGTAGCGCCTCAGCCTCTGAATTGTTTTCTTCCTGCCTGCAGGATTATAACCGGGCTATTATTATTGGCCTCCCTACGTTGGGCAAAGGATCAATGTTTATGAATTTCCCGCTAGCTATCGAGGGCGAATCGGCTGAGGATATACGTAATAATAAATATGGGCAGTTAAATATTACAACGGGCAAGTATTATAGAATTAAAGGACCTTCGGTACAGTTAACGGGTGTAATACCCGATGTAATTGTACCCGACTATATGGAGATGCCTCAGATAAGAGAGCGGAAACGCCCATGTGCTCTCCAAACAGATACTGTACCTCTTGCCAATTATACCTATTATAATTTTGGATATGACATCCCCAAGGCAAAACGCATACTTAATGAGCAGGTAAAAAAAGATCCACAATTTGCCGCCATACAGAAAGCAAAAACGTGGCTGCAAAAGCAGCAAACGAAACCCATACCTTTAAATTGGGAAAATTTTGCGGCTCATGAAAAAGCAACCGCCAATGGATTGGGCGAAGCCGTACGTGTTTCTCTTTTAAAAGAGAAACTAATAGTGGAGCTACCTACTTTAAAGCAACAGGAATTTATTATAAACGGCCAAGTGGAAGATGAGGAAGACAAAGCAAAACTCAACAAAAAATGGCAAGAATATTTATCTGGAGATGTACAGTTAAATCTAGCGGTTAAGGCGATAAAATTAATGCAAAAATAATTTATTAAATGAATTGTATGATACAGATTATGTTAGGTTTAATAAAGGATAAAAGAGATTCAACAAACTCTGGAAAAGCATTAATTCGAACAATAACCTTCCTTATTATAATTATAGGGCTTGTTGTTTCAACAAGGCTACCGGCGCAAAGCAATGCCCCTGTTGTAAATACTTTACTTTGGAAAATCTCTGGCAATGGATTAACCCAACCATCATATTTGTTTGGCAGTAACCATCTCATTTGTAAAAAAGATGCGGAAGGCTTAATAAGCGATTTAGTAAAGCAGGCGATTAAAAGTGTAGATGAAGTTTGTTTTGAGGTTTACATGAGCAATTCGGCACAAATGATTATTGCGCAAAAATATAACGATATGGTTAATGATGTAAAGCTTAATCAATTACTAACTTCAAAGGAAATGGATACGGTAAACAATTATTATCAAAACCACCCAGAGATTGGGATTCCGAAAGAAGCGATAAACACGCTGAAGCCTTCGCTTTTTAGTTCAATGATTAGCGTGGCTTTATTACCCTGCCACAAAGAGATAAGCAATATGGAAGATGTTATTTCAACATTGGGTAAAGAAAATGATAAAAAAATAAGCGGCATTTCTACTTACAAAGAGCAATTGGGGTTTATAGATAGCATACCTTATCAGCAGCAGGCAAAAGACTTGATGGCAAAAATCAGGTTACTGAACAATCTGACCGAAGAAAATAATAGTTACTTAAAAACCTTAAAATTATATATAGCGCAAGATGCAGTAAAATTAGATAGCGTAATTAAGGGCGGATCTACGGATAGGTTTGCTAAAATTATAGGCGAAGAGCGTAATAAACGATGGATGCCTCGTTTTAAGCAAAAGTTGCAAACCCAAACCCTATTTATTGCTGTTGGGTTTGCACATTTATTTGGTCCAGAAGGGTTAATTAATTTATTTATAAAAAACGGATACACCGTTGAGGGCATAAAAAATTAAGTAATTATGAAAAATAGAGGTTTAATAATAGTGGTGGCCATAATCACTGTTTTTTTTGCAGTGCCAATTTATGCCCAGCAATCGGGTTTGTTTCAAATAAATGGCACATTTAGTAATATTTCCAATGTAGAAAAAGTAATTCTTGAATATAGTGGGCCCGCAGGCCAAGTAAAAGATACGTTGCTGGTAAGCGATGGGCATTATGCTTTTACAGGCCGGATTTATGAGCCTCAGGCGGCTATTTTAAAAGTAGAATATTTTGCAGATAAAGAATCGAAGCGGCGTCCGGAAAGAACATCGAAAGATTTTGCTTATGTATACATCAATCCTGGTGTAATTATGGTAAGCTCGGAAAATGAATTTAGAAATATTACGCTAGAAGGTTGCAAGTGGCAAAAAGATTATGTAGAATTAATGAGGGGGCAAAAAAAATGGGAGGATTCCGCAAAGCGGGCACTCAAGACTTTTTATGACTATCAATCAAGAAGAGATTCTGTAAATATGCGCCGAACAGATGGTGATTACATAGGTGCTTTTGAACAAATGAATAAGCAGGTAATGCTGCCTTATATCAAAGCAAAGCCCCAATCGCCATTGGCATTATATGCTTTAAAAACATATGCAGGCCCTTATATTAAAGATTATCAGGAAATAGAACAATTATTTCAATCGCTTTCGCCGGAAATAAAACAAATGCCCTCTGGCCAAAAATATGCGGCCTATTTAAAAAAAATTGCACAAGCTACAACAGGCGCTAGGGCTCCAGATTTTACATTATTAGATACCGCAGGTAAAAAAGTGAAATTATCTTCTTTTAAAGGTAAGTACGTATTTCTTGATTTTTGGGCAAGTTGGTGCGGGCCTTGTATGGCCGAAATGCCCAATGTACTAAAAGTATATAATAAGTATAAAAATAAAAATTTTACGGTGGTAGGCATATCTTCTGATACGCCCAATAATTCGAAAAAATGGATGAAAGCCATTCGTACCAATAAGTTGTTTTGGACACAACTTATTCAGGATATGGAGAACGTATCTAAGCTTTATAACGTAACCAGCATCCCCAGAAGTTTTTTAATCAATCCCGAAGGCGAAATTATTGCCAACGATTTAATGGGTAAAAAATTAGAAGAAAAATTAAAAGATATATTCGGAAAGTAACCCCTTATTACAAATTTAAATAATGATGCTGCCAAATTGCAGCGTAAAATCCAAGCACATGAAAAAAATAGTTATTTTAATTGTTATTTTATTTTCTTCTTTATTGGAAGTAAAAGCTCAATACCCAGCTTTACTACAATTAAATGGCAGACTGACAAATATCCCCTCGGCAAAAAAAATTATTTTCTACTATGTAAACGCACAAGGGAAATCTGTTGTCGATTCAGCAAATGTTGAAAATAACGAATATACTTTTGTTGTGCAAATATTGCAACCTCACGATGCTACATTAAAAGTAATGCGTCAATATCCCAAAGGGGAAAAGCCCACTGTAAACCCTTTGTATTCTCCTGAAAATATTGCCAAAATTTTTATTAATGCAGGCACTATTTCTGTCAATTCTACCGATTCTTTTTCAAACATTGCAGTAACCGGGGCTATCTGGCAAAAAGATTTTGAGTATCTGAAAAAAGCCGAAGAAAAGCTTAGGGCAACTGCCGGGGAAGGACAGAAAGAATGGTATGCATATAAAGAAAAAGGCGATACGGTAGCCATGGGCAAAGTAATAGAAATAGGAAAACAAAACGCGGCAGCAAGCATTAAAAAATTATATTATCCCTATGCTAAAGCGCATCCCGAATCTCCTCTGTCTGTTTTTGCATTACGGGTGTGCTGTAACGAAGGCAATTCCATTGGTAACAAAGCAATTATGCAGGCGTTTAATGCGCTAACGCCCAACATAAAATCATTGCCTGCCGCAAAAGATTTGGAGCGCTATATAAAGTTTACTGCGACTACGGAAATTGGAAAACCGGCGCCGCAGTTTAGTTTACAAGATGTAGCTGGAAAATTAGTTGCACTCTCTTCATTTAAAGGCAAATATGTGCTGGTAGATTTTTGGGCGAGTTGGTGTACACCTTGTCGTGCTCAAAATCCATATATACAAGCCGCATTAGCGCAATACGGTAATAAAAAATTTACTGTTTTAAGTATTACATCGCCAAGAGAAGCAAGTAGGGAAGCATGGTTAAAAGCTATTGAGGACGATAAAATGACTTGGATAAATGTGTGGGATAAAGCAGGAACTGTATGTAAAATGTATAATGTAGACGTCATCCCTCGTAACTTTTTAATTGACGACAATGGGATTATTATCGGTAAAGATCTGTTTGGCAGAGAGCTGGATGAAAAACTGAAAGAAATATTAGACAAATAACATTAAATAGGTTGCCTATATAGAAACTTCGTTTTACCAAGTGTTGAGAAAAATACATAAAGCCTATTTTTTTTTTGACAATCCATTTATTCTTTATTAATTATTTATAAAAAAATGAAAAATAGCAAAGTAATCATAATCATGCTTTTTGTATTCATTGCTTTTTCGAGCAAGGCGCAAAAGGGTTTACAATTGAAACTACAGGTTGGTAGTAAGTGGTATTGTGAACTAAACAGTAACAGTATCCGGAAAATGAAAAAGGGGGGCGATAGCATAGTTATCGTTAGCGAAAATACTTTAGGCAGTACATTCGAAGTATTACGTGAAGACAAAGGACTTTATGATATTAAACTCACATTTAGCGATATAAAGTCTCGTAAAAATTCCCCAATGACAGAAAACGATGTTTTATTTGATTCGAAAAAGGAAGAAGATATGACTGGAGAGATGGGTGAAAACGTGAAAAATATTCTTGGTAAAAGCTATGTGTTTACCATTACAACCGACACTCGAAAAGTTACAGGCATCAAAGAAAAGCCAGATCTAGAGAATCTGTCGCGGCCTAAGGATTTGGAACCGGATGTAAGTTTATTTCCCCAAACGGATGACGAATTGTATAGGTTCGTTAAAAAAATATTTGGAGGGGGTATTCCCGATGCTCAATTGGTAACAGGTTTAAAGTGGGACGCCAACTTATCTGTGAATACAGATGGTGTTAATCAGATAGTGAATACTATTTATACGATTAACCGCATTGAGGGGCGCATAATTTTTATCGATATGGCATCGAAGCGATCGGCCGATGGGACACCGAACGGTGCTGACTTCAATTTTTCGGGCAATTTTACCGCAAAAGGAACGGCATCGGTAGATCAAACAACGGGGCTTTTAATAAACAGTAAAAGCGAGGAAAATGGTAATGAGGTTATGAAGTCAGATAAGGGCGAAGACAAATGGATTATAACTAAGTTGAATTTGTTTACAATTAAAAAGCTGCAATAAATATTCTATTCCTTTTTTGTGTTCGATAAAACCAGTAAATAAAGCAATTAAATTAAAAAACATATCCAGATTAAATGAAACATTTTTTGTTTTCTATTTTGTTTGCAGGCTTTGTGGCCGCAAACCCTCTAAGCCTTTTTGCCCAAGCTAAATACCAATATAAAATTGACCTTACAAAGGCAACTGATTATACTTTACAGGTGGAATTACTGACCCCAAAAATCAATCGTCCGAGTATTGAATATTTCTTTCCCGCTATTGTTCCCGGTACCTATTCCATCAGTGATTATGGCCGTTTTGTACACAATTTGAAAGCGTTTGATAAAACAGGAAAAGAATTAACAGTTGAGCATAAAAATGTAAATAGCTGGAAGATTGACCATGCGCAAGAGCTGTATAAAATCACTTATGCAGTGGAAGATACTTGGCATACTAAAATTAGTGAAAATGCCATTTATCCCATGGGGGGCACCAATATAGAGCTAAACAAACAGTACGTTATCAATACACCCGGGTTCTTTGGTTATTTCGATAAACTGGAAAAATTACCCTTTGATGTAGAGTTTCAGAAACCTGTTGACTTTTATGGATCAACAGCGCTTACTCCATCCATCAGTACAAAAACGACCGATCTGTTTCAATTAAAAAATGTGCACGAGTTATACGATTCGCCCATTATGTATTGCAAGCCCGATACTGTTAGTGTAAATCTGGGTAGCACGCAGGTGCTTGTTTCTGTTTTTTCTCCAGATAATCAAGTAAAAGCTGCAGTTTTGGCCAAAAAAATGGCGAATTTGCTTACAGCTACACAGACTTATCTTGGCGGAAAGTTGCCTGTAAAAAAATACGCTTTTCTATATAGTTTTAATGATGAGGTAAACCCCAAAGCGGTAATGGGCGCATTGGAACATAGCTGTTCTTCATTTTATGCATTTCCACAAATTAACGAGGCTAAAGTAAAATCAATAGTAGTTGATATGTCGGCGCATGAGTTTTTTCATATTATTACGCCATTGGCCATCGGCTCAAAAGAAATCCGTGAGTTTAATTATCAGCAACCTATTTTATCAAAACATTTGTGGTTGTACGAAGGATCAACAGAATACGATGCACATCATGTGCAGGTTAAGGCTGGCATAACAACAGCGCCCCAATTTTTCAGTGCGCTCACATCAAAAATCATTGCATCTAAAAAGAAATTTAAAGATACCCTTGCGTTTACTGTAATGAGTAAAGAAGTAGCGACTACTTATGCCGATCAATACCCGAATGTGTACCTAAAAGGAGCATTGATTAACGCCTGTCTTGATATATACTTACTGCATCTTTCTAAAGGGCGTTATGGATTAATGGAGCTGAAACACGATTTGGGAATAAAATTTGGGGGAGGTAAATATTTTGAAGATGATCAGTTATTTGATGAAATAGCCGCACTCAGCTTTCCGGAAATAAAAGACTTCCTCAATAAATACGTAGCGGGCAAAACACCGATACCTTACACCGAATTTTTTGCATTGGCCGGTGTATCGTATCACGATTACTTCAAAAGAGAGGTGGCTTCTATAGGTAACATCAGTATAACATCTCTTGGTGGGGGCAAGGTTAGTATTGTGAATGCAAGCAATGTGGATGCTTTTGGAAAGGCTATGCAATACAAACTCATGGATGAGATCGTGCAGATTAACGACGTGACTGTTAACTCCGATAATTATGCTGAAGTGATCGGGACGGTAAAACGAAAAATAAAGCAAGGCGATATGCTGACTGTAGTTGTAAGGCGTAAAAATGACGCAGGCGAAATGAAGGAACTGAAACTGTCAGCACCTGTTTCATCGTTGAGGGAAAAAGAAGAGGAACGATATAAAATGCTGTTGATGGAGGAAAGTGAGCTTAGCCCTTCCCAGCGCCTGGTAAGAAATGCCTGGTTAAGAAATAACTGTTATTAAAGAAGATTATATATTTTATGAAACATAAACTTGTTCAGCTGTTTATTGCATTTTGTTATTTCTTGTTATGTGTTTTACCGGGCGATGCTGCTGCCCAAAATAAATACAATTGGAAAGAAGCAGGCACCGGTAAATATAAATACCGATATGTAACAAATGATCCAGAGAAAGTCAGGTTCTATACTTTGGAAAATGGTTTGCAGGTAATACTGCATCTAAATAAAAAAGAACCCCGTGTAACGTACAAAATGATAGTGAGGACCGGAAGCAATAATGACCCAGCCGACCATACCGGTCTTGCACATTACCTGGAACATTTATTGTTTAAGGGAACCGATAAATTCGGAACGCTCAACTGGGAAAAGGAAAAACCATATCTGGGTCAGATAGAAGAATTGTACGAAGCCTATAATCATACTTCTAATGAAGGCGAACGAAAAACCATTTACCGGAAAATAGATTCAATTTCGGGCATTGCATCTAAATATGCCATTGCCAATGAGTATACCAATATCATGAAGGAAATGGGCTCGCAGGGTACCAATGCGCATACGGAGTTTGATGCTACGGTATATGATGAAAATATACCTGCTGCTGCATTGGATAAATTGCTAAAAGTACAGGCCGAACGTTTCCGTAATCCCATCTTTCGCCTCTTTCATACTGAGCTGGAAGCGGTGTATGAAGAAAAGAACAAAGGTTTGGATGGCGATGAGTTCAGAATGTTCGAAACTGTAAATTCAATCCTGTATCCCCACAGTAATTATGGACAACAAACCACGATTGGTACCATTGAACATTTGAAAAATCCTTCTTTAAGGGCTATTAAAAAGTATTACGACACCTATTATGTGCCGAACAATATGGGGCTTATTTTATCGGGCGATTTTAATCCTGATGAAGTTATTCAAAAGATAGATCAGAATTTTTCCTACATGCGGCGGGGTAAGATCATTGAGTTTCAACAAGCCGCGGAACCCGATTTCGCTGCTCCGGTTGTAAAGGAAATTGTTAGCCCTACACCGGAGATGGCCGTACTCGCTTTTCGGGTGCCCTTTAAAGGCACTAACAGTAAAGATGAGCTGTTGGCCAACCTGCTTTCTCAGCTATGTTCTAATGGAAAAGCAGGGCTGTTTGATATCAATCTCACAATGCCGCAAAAAATGCAAATGGCATCGATTGAGCTTTTGGCAACCTATCAAAAATATAATACAGTGTTGGGCGTAGCGATGCCTAAAGCTGGACAAACTGCAGACCAGGCATTGGAATTACTATGGCAGGAAATTAAAAAGGTGCAGCATGGCGATTTTGACGAGAAGCTTTTAACGGCTATTAAAAATAATATGGAACTGGGAGTAACGATGGCCAAAAGAAATAACATGGCCACTGTTATGACCTTAGAAAGAGATTTTATTGCCGACAGATGTCAAACCTGGGACAACGAACCAGCTTTTTTAGAGATTATGAATACAGTTTCTAAGCAAGACATCGTAGATTATGCCAACCGGGTATTTTCAGGTAATTATGCTTGCATCTATAAACGTAAAGGAAAACAGACTTCCGCTACAAAAATGAAGAAGCCTAAAATTACGCCCATTACGATTAATAAAACCAAGCGATCTGCATTTGCGAAAAATCTGGATGCTGTTCCTGTTCCTGCCACAAAACCAGTATGGATAAATTTTGAGAAAGTGATTTCGAAGAGCAACATAAATAATGCAAGGTTCCTGTATGTAACCAACAAGGAGAATGGTTTTTTTGAACTGCAATACCGTTTCAATATGGGAAGCTGGAATTCGAATTTATTACCTGTTGCAGTGGATTACCTGAGTTTATTGGGTACAGATAAGTATTCTGCCGAAGAGATCAGTAGAGAATTTTACCAGATGGCCTGTGAATATTCAATACGTGTTAGTGATAAAGGCACATCCATTGTTGTTTCCGGTATTCAGAAAAATTTTGATAAAGCGGTTGCTTTATTGGAGCACTTGCTGGCTAATTGCAAACCCTCTGCAGAAAGTCTTGATAAGCTGAAAGAAAAACTGAAGAAGGAACGCACCGATACGAAAACGTCGAAAGAAGCACTGATGCAGGCCCTAGTTAGCTATGCCACTTATGGTGCCAACAATCCATTTAATCAGAGGGGCCGTTTGCAGCCCGATCAACTCGATGCTTCAACATTAGCTAATCTGTTGCATGGGCTTACCGGGTACAAGCATTTAATTACCTATTACGGCCCGGAATCGCTTCAGGCCATTTCGCAAAAAATAAAAAATAGTCATCCTATGCCGTCTGCTTTTTTGCCTGTTCCGGCTCCGGCCATAAAGTTCCAGCCCTGCATCCAGGAAAAAAATGAAGTGTATACCGCCGATTTTGATATGTTGCAAACACAAATACAATGGATCAGGAATATACCGGGCTACCAGCCTTCGTTGCAACCTAGTATAAACCTGTTTAATAGTTATTTTGGCGGTGGAATGGGATCTGTTGTTTTTCAGCAGTTGCGGGAATCAAAAGCACTTGCTTATTCAACCTCTGCAACATTTCAAACGCCTGCCTATAAAAACGACCCTTACCAAATGAACGCTTTTATTGGTTGCCAGGCCGATAAAATGGATGATGCCATTAATGGAATGGATTCTCTACTGAATGATATGCCCCGGTCTGACGATGGCATAAAAAATGCCAAAATGAGCCTCCGGAAATCACTCGAAACACAGCGGTTTACGGATGAAAAGGTGGTTGATTTTTATTTAGTGCTGGAGAACAAAGGGATAACAACCGATTTCCGTCAGCAGATTTATGAAAGATTGGGAACGTTAAACTACAATGATCTTAAAGCCTTTACAGATAAATACATTGCCCATAAAAAATATGCCTATTGCATAATGGGGTCAAAAGAGGTAGTTGAAGGAGCGAATTTGAAGAAGTATGGGGACGTGAAAAAGCTAACACTTGAGGAGTTGTTTGGGTATTAAAAAACTGTTTTTTGCAATAATACCACTAGTCGGATATATTAATAACATAAGAATTTATTTGGATATGAGAAGGACAATACGCTACTTTTTAACGGCAGTACTGAGTGTTTTTGTAACATTCTGTACGTTGGCTCAAAACAATAATGGCTCCAGTGTATCGCTGAAAGGGTGGCATTTGCTTGACTGGAAACAGGATCATGTGTATGGCATCAGTTTGCAACAGGCTTATGATTTTCTCAAGGCTCGTCATTTAAAACCAAATTCCACAATTTTGGGGGTGATTGATTCCGGTGTAGACACTACACATGAAGACCTGAAAAATGTTTTATGGACAAATCGTAGTGAAATTGCGGGCAATGGAAAAGATGATGACGGGAACGGGTATGTGGATGATGTTCATGGCTGGAATTTTTTAGGCAATAAAGACGGAAAGAATGTAGGCAAAGAATCCCTTGAGGAGTAAAGGGTGTACCAGGCATATAAATCGAAATGGGAAAATATAGACAGCGCCGGGATTTCAAGGTTATCCAGGGATGAACTCTATGATTATAATATGTGGCAAAGAGCTGCTAAAATGGCCAGGCGTTTTGCCAGCAAAAGTCAGGCTACCACAAAGGATTCCGAGATGTACAATTCTAAACCTAAAAATCACCGGGACGAAGTGGTACGGGATAATTACAACGATATTAATGACAGCAATTATGGTAATGGCGATGTAACGGCCACTGATCCTATGCATGGCACTCATGTATCTGGGATCATTGGTGCGCAACAAAATAATAATCTTGGGGTAAATGGCGTAGCAGATAATGTGCAAATTATGGTATTGAGAGCCGTTCCCGATGGCGATGAATACGATAAAGATATTGCCTTAGCTATCCGCTATGCTGTTGATAACGGGACCAGAGTTATTAACATGAGTTTCGGCAAATTTTATTCACCAGGAAAAAAATGGGTAGATGACGCGGTGAAATATGCACAAAAAAAGGATGTCCTTTTGGTGCATGCAGCCGGTAACGATTCAAAAAATATTGATAAGGAATTTAATTATCCTTCGCCGGTATCGAAAGACAGTTTGTTTACTGCCTCTAACTGGATAACTGTAGGAGCCAGCGGCATGTCAGGCAGCGGGATAGCTGCCCCTTTTTCAAATTATGGAAAGCAAAGTGTCGATGTTTTTGCACCGGGTGTAAGAATCTACTCAACTCTTCCGAAAGCTAACAAATATGGGTTTTTGGACGGCACCAGTATGGCAGCGCCGGTAGTGGCTGGTTTGGCCGCATTAATAAGGGAATATTTTCCCGCTCTTTCAGCAACGCAGGTAAAATATGTGATTGAACAATCCGTTTTAAAGCCGGAAGAACTGGTGAACATTCCCGGAAGGAATGAGAAAGTTCCTTTAAGTAATTTGTGCAGAACAGGAGGCATCGTTAATGCCCTCGGGGCAGTAGAACTTGCTTTTTCCTTGAAAGGCGAACTGAAAAAAAGAGCTGTAAAAAAAAAAATATTAAAAAAAGCCAGAAGCTAAGATTATTATTTATCAAATGAAAAATCTATTTTTATTGACCCTTGGGCTTTTTTTAAGCCGCTCGGTCAGCAGTCAAATCTTAAAGCCGGTAAAATGGAGCTATGCCGCAAAAAAGACTTCCAAAACGGAAGCAACTTTGTATCTCAAAGCTACCGTAGATGATGGCTGGCATTTATACTCCCAGTTTATACCTGATGGGGGGCTGTAAAAACCACATTTGCCTTTAGCCCTTCCAAGGCTTATAAAGCAAATGGTAAGACCATCGAACCAAAACCTATTATAAAGTTTGAAAAGTCATTTGACATGAATGTGAGTTATTACGAAAAGTCAGTGATCTTCCAGCAAAAGGTAAAATTAACCGGTGCAAATGCAATTGTGAAAGGGACAGTCGAGTTTATGGTTTGTAACGATACGCAATGCCTTCCACCTGAAACTGTGGAATTTTCCATTCCTGTAAAATATTAAGCTGATGAAGTTAAGGAATTATAATACAAGCATAAAAATGCTTGCTATGGGGTTGTTGCTTGTTTTTAGCATACTTAGCCCCGCATTTGCCCAGAAAGCAGATAGGACATTAGATCAACTCGATTTTACAGAGATTGGCACGGATAGCGTTGCCGTCGGTACGAACGACAAGGCTCAGCTGAATGCTGCTAATGTAAGCGTGGGTAAGACTGAAATTGATGCAGTTAAAACAGGGCCTAAAAGCGGACAGACCGAGCAGGAGAAAACACTTTCGCAAACTTTTATTGCCGGACTTTTGGGAGGGTTTATTGCCTTCCTGATGCCCTGTATCTTTCCTATGGTGCCCCTTACAGTAAGTTATTTTACCAAGCGGGCCGGAAGCAAGCAAAAGGGGATTGGCCAGGCAATGATCTATGGTCTGGCTATTATTGCCGCCATTCAGCGTATGGGAACAGATATTAATAAGGCATTTAAAATTTTGGCGAGACATATTGACCTTCTAACTGATATGAAACATGTTTATACTGCATCTGATTTGCTCGGAAAGAGAGAATTCGTAAAATTGGTGTTCGACAGCAATTTATACTATTTTGAGGGTATCTATCGAACACCTACGATGTTACAGATGTTTGATCATAATGCGTTGAAAATGAAGGAGAAAGGCTTGTTGATTTATGAAAAAAAAAGGGGAATCTTAAGTGATTCCCCTTTGGGTGGAGCCGAAGGGAGTCGAACCCTTGTCCAGTTGTGAGATAAATTATACCTTCTACATGCTTATTTTTCAATTGATTTTCGGGAAATAAACGGGCTGAAAACCGACCTTATTTAAATCCTTAGATACTTTATCTCACTTTAAGTCGTATCTCCTTAAAGCCAGCTTTGTTGTTTCGATGCCCCAGATTCTAACCCAACAATGCAGCAGTTAGAGGGACAAAAGCTAGTTAGTTCTAAACTAAGCAGCTAAGGCGTAAGTATTTTCGCCAACTAAAATGTGAACGTTCACTTTAAGTGCTCTCCGTACAACGCACTGCATGCTAACATAACCTTCGCCACCCTGTCAAATCCAAGAACGGCCCCTTTTCAGTTTACAATTATCAATTATCAATTGCAAAACTGGATTACAAATATAAGAAAAAATTATTGGTTAACTGGTTAATTGTTTAAACCGGCTAACTGATGCGATAACCTCAGCAATTAAACAATTAACCAGTTTTAACAATTAAGCAAATTTATGCAGTTAACCGATTAACCATTTCCAACAATTAACCCACTCTGCCCGGATATTGTTGCAAGGCTACTTCTAAACAGTCCATAGCTGCATTTAAATCGGAAATATTTAATACATATGCCATACGCACTTCGTTTTTACCAGAACCTGGGGTAGAATAGAAGCCCGTTGCAGGTGCCATCATTACCGTTTGGTTATTATGGGCAAAATCTTCTAAAATCCACTGACAGAATTTATCAGCATCATCAATCGGAAATTTTGCTACCACATAAAATGCACCGCCCGGATTAGGGCAAAAAACGCCTTCTATATTATTTAACCGATTAACCAAAGTATCACGGCGCAAAGTATATTCGGTATTTACTTTTTCAAAATAGCTATCCGGCGTATCTACAGCCGCTGCGCCAGCAATTTGTTCAACCATACCCGGACTTAATCTTGCTTGTGCAAATTTTAATCCTGATGCAATAACTTCTTTGTTTTTGGTGATTAAACAGCCTAAGCGCGCACCACAAGCGCTGTAACGTTTAGAAACCGTATCCATAATCACCACATTTTCATCTAAACCATCTAAATGCATTGGAGAAATAAATTCTCTTCCATCATAACAGAATTCGCGATAAGCTTCGTCAGAGAATAAAAATAGATCATATTTAACACAAAGTGTTTTTAACGCCTCTAATTCTGCTCTTGAATATAAATAACCAGTTGGGTTATTAGGGTTACAAATGATGATCGCCTTCGTTTTTTCCGTAATCAGTTTTTCGAATTCGGCAATCGGAGGCAAAGCAAAACCATTTTCAATGTAAGAAAGGATGGGTTTTACCACTACGTTGCTCATGCAGGCAAAGCCATTGTAATTGGCATAAAAAGGCTCTGGAATGATAATTTCATCGCCCTCGTTTACGCAGGTTTGCATGGCAATGGTGATGGCCTCAGAACCACCAACTGTTACCAATATATTTTCAGGTGTAATATTGTAACCCAGTTTATTGTAGTATTCGGTAAGTTTTAAGCGGTATGTAAGTGTACCTTCTGATGGAGTATAGGCCCAAACATTAAAATCAATGTTTTTGATGGCATTTAACATTCCTTCAGGTGTTTCGATATCTGGTTGACCAATATTTAAATGGAAAACTTTTTTACCATCTTTTTTAGCTTGATCTGCAAATGGAGTTAACTTTCTGATTGGCGATGCAGGCATCTGCACACCTTTTTGTGAAATTTTTGGCATGGCACAAAAATAAAAAAGTCCCGATGAAAATCGGGACTTTTTAAATATTATCGTTTAAATAATTATTTCGAGGCTGCGGCAACCGTTTCACCTTTAATGTAAAGCACTTTAATTGGTGTTTTAGCATTTGAAGTAATGGTTACGGCTTTTGAAAAAGTTGATGGACCAGCAGCAGCGTTAAACGTTACCGAAATTACACCCGTTTCACCTTTTTTCAATGGGGCAGAAGTGTATTTAGGTACTGTACATCCACAACTTGCCTCAGCTTTGGTAATAATTAATGGCTCTTCGCCAATATTGGTGTATTTGAAATCGTAAGTTACTGGTTTGTTTAAAACGATTTTACCGAAATCGTGAGTTTCCGATTCAAATTTAAACTCTGCAGGTTTAGTTTGTGCATTTACAGCAATACCTAAACCTAAAACAAAAGCGAATAATACTAAGATCTTTTTCATGTTATGTGGTTGTAATTTATTTTTTTTTTCTAAAACAAATTTAATGTTTTCATTTTAAAACAAAAACTATTCCAAATATATTTTACAAATCCATATATAATTTTACAATCTAGGATAAAGGCAAACTTTTAATTTTGTATATATTTGCCGCAACCAATCTTTGATTACTATGCCGAATGAAAAATTGATGACCAACACTATTGATGCTTCCGAACTCAGTTTTAACGATTTTAAATCTATCGTTATAAACGACTATAAAATAGCCTTTGAAAGTAGGCAGGCCAGTATTTTAGGCCGTAGAGAAGTATTAACAGGGAAGGCTAAATTTGGTATTTTTGGCGATGGTAAAGAAGTACCGCAGGTGGCTATGGCGAAAGCTTTTAAAAACGGCGATTGGCGCTCAGGCTATTACCGCGATCAGACTTTTGCTTTTGCAACGGGGATTTCTACCATTAAAGAATTTTTTGCACAACTTTACGCCAATCCAACCGACGGAGCTGATCCGTTTTCAGGTGGAAGGCAAATGAACTGCCATTTTGCAACAAAATCAGTTAATGAAGATGGAAGCTGGAACGATTTAACGCAGATTAAAAACTGTTCGTCAGATATTTCTCCTACCGGTGGCCAAATGGCCCGTTTGGTTGGTTTAGCCTATGCTTCTAAATTATTTAGGCAAAATAAGGAACTGGATTACTTAAAACACTTTTCGGTTAACGGAAATGAAGTTGCTTTTGGCACCATTGGTAATGCCTCGACTTCTGAAGGCGTGTTTTTTGAAGCCATTAATGCCGCAGGTGTATTGCAGATACCCATGGCCATCTCAATTTGGGATGATGCTTATGGCATTTCAGTTCCGGCAAAATATCAAACCACAAAAGAAGATATTTCTGAAGTTTTAAAAGGCTTTCAGCGTGAGCCTGATCAACCAGGATATGAAATTTATAAAGTAAAAGGCTGGGACTATCCAGCTTTATGCGAGGTGTATGAAAAAGCAATAAATGTGTGCAGAGATGAACATGTACCTGTTTTAATTCATGTTACCGAACTTACTCAGCCTCAGGGGCATTCTACCTCTGGCTCGCACGAAAGGTATAAATCAAAAGACCGTTTAGCTTGGGAAACCGAACACGATTGCATCTTGAAAATGCGTGCCTGGATGCTCGATTCGGCAGTAGCAACCGAAGAGGAAATTGTAGCGGTTGAAAAAGAAGCAAAGGTTTTTGTACGTAATGCACAAAAAGAAGCTTGGAATGAGTTTTTGGATAGCATTAAACCCGAACAAAAACAAGTGGTTGATTTAATTGGTGGTGTAGCTAAACATCAACCGGAACTGGCTAGAATCGCTGCAAATCTAGCCTCAACTGCCGATGCACAACGCAGGGAGGTTTTTACTGCTGTGCGAAAAGCCATCCGTTTATCGGCTAATTTTAATTCCCCCGAACGCGATGAACTGTTAGCCTGGTATAAACAGCAGGCTAAGGTTAATCACGACCGTTATAACTCTAAACTGCATACTGACGGTAAAGAAAGTCCGGATATGATTGCAGTAGTGAACGCGGCATACGATGAACAATCAAAAATGGTCGACGGTAGGGAAGTGCTTAATGCCTGCTTTAACGAAAACTTTGCCCGCGATCCGCGTTTAGTGGCTTTCGGAGAGGATTTAGGGAATATTGGTGACGTAAATCAAGGCTTTGCGGGTTTACAGGCCAAATATGGTGAGTTGAGGATTACCGATACTGGAATTAGAGAAATGACCATTATGGGACAGGGTATTGGTTTGGCCATGAGGGGCTTAAAACCGATTGCCGAAATACAGTATCTAGATTATTTAATTTTTGCACTAAATGTACTCAGCGACGATTTAGCATCGCTATCATACCGAACCAAAGGGATTCAAAAAGCACCTGTTATTGTGCGTACCCGTGGCCATCGATTAGAAGGAATCTGGCATTCAGGTTCACCAATCAGCATGATTTTAGGTGCTTTAAGGGGGATGCATTTATGCGTACCAAGAAATATGACTCAAGCTGCCGGCATGTACAATACCCTTTTTAGGGCTGATGAGCCTGCCGTAGTAATTGAGTGTTTAAATGGTTACCGACTTAAAGAAAAACTACCAAGTAACGTTGGCGATTTTACGGTTCCATTAGGTAAAGCAGAGGTTTTAGAAGAAGGAACGGATATAACCGTAGTATCTTACGGGTCTTCGTTAAGAATTGTTCAGGAAGCCGCAGAAGAATTGAGCTTATTGGGCATTTCTGTAGAAATTATTGATCCACAAACATTATTACCTTTCGATACCACTCAGGTTTGTGTAAACTCCCTTGCCAAAACCAATAAATTACTGGTTGTAGATGAAGATGTTCCTGGAGGTGCATCTGCATATATCCTGCAAAAGGTACTCGAAGAACAAAAAGGTTATTTCCATTTAGATGGTCAGCCGAAAACATTATCGGCAAAAGCACACCGTCCGCCATTTGGATCTGATGGTGATTATTTCAGTAAACCATCGGTTGATGATGTCATTGAAACCATTTACCAGATGATGCACGATGCAAATCCAACTAAATACCCCGCATTTTTTTAATAAAGCAATCGCGAGGCATAAGATTTAACCATCTGGATAATTTAAAGGGTATACAATCGGTTTCTTAATTTTGTTTATGCTTAAATGATTAAGGATTCTTGACGAAAAGTTAAAAAACTGGTTATTTATTGATCAGTTTTTTAACTACTTTTATAAGCCAAACTCTATTTTGTTATTTCAGTATGTTTTATCTCAACCCAGACATGAAACGCTGTAATTTTCAAGATTTTTTATGCTCATTATATAGAAGAAACAAATCATTGGTTTGATCTGAAAATGAAGCGCTATCTTGTAAATGCTCAGTTCGTTAGTAAAGCGTGTTTTTCTAAAAAAGGCATGCTGTTTCTCTTTTTGTCATTTTTGTGCATAACTGGTTTTAGCCAGGTGAGTGCGCCGCAGAAAAAACTGGATAGCCTTTTAAGTTTAAATCAAAAGAATTTAAAAACAGATTCCACCAAAATCAAAATATTGACGGAAGTTTACCGCCAATACATGAGGATGAAAAATGTAGATAAAGCGGAAGAGTATGTGGATAAAACCATTCAGCTTTCGTATGAGAAAAATCTAAAAAAATTCTCTGCAATGGCTTATTACCGTAGGGGTTTAATGTATCACGGTAGGTCTAATTACCAAAAGGCAGAAGAAAATTATAATCATGCAGCTGCTGAGTTTTCTTCAGTGGGTAATTTAGATATGGTTGCCGGAACTTACCTCAATTTAGGTGCTTTATATGGCAGCATTCCTGATTATGTAAAATCGTTAGAAGTTAACCAAAAGGCCATCGCTATCTACGAAAAAATGGGCAACGAAACCGATATGGCAAGTTGTTATACCAATATTTCTACTATTTACCAAAGTTTGGGTAATCAGAGTCAGGCCTTGGTTTATATGAACATGGCGCTGAAAGTATTTGCTAAAGGAGGCGAAAATACAAGAGGCGTAGCCGTTGTTTACGGCCTGATTGGTACCAATTATTTTGAGGCTTCAGATCGTGAATTAAAGGAGATGAATGTATTGCCTAACCAGAAAATTAAACTGGCCTTAGCGTATTATAACAAATCGTTGCGGGTATCGGAAACCATTGGAGACATAGGTTTAATAGCCACTGTTAAACGATATCTTGCTGATTTATACAGTTCAATAGGACAAAAGGATGCGGCGTTAAAATCCTATCAAAAATCAGTTGAGTTAAATAAGTCGGGAGAAGATAAAGAAGCCTATGCCTCAAGTTTATATGCCTTGGGGAACTTTTACCAAAAAGAAAACGATTTTGAAAACGCCATCCTATTACTCAATAATAGTTTAAAAATTGCAGAAGAAAACAGATTATTAGATATAGAAAAACAATCTAGTTTAGGGTTGAGTACGGTATATGAAAAACTAAAAGACTATAACAAATCGTTAGCCTATTACAGGCAATATATTGCCGTTAGAGATAAGATTTTCGATCAGGAAAAGGAAAAGGAAATTACCAGAACGCAGATGCAGCTCGATTTTGGTATTAAAGAACGCGATTATTTATTGAAGCAAAAATTTACAGAAGGTGAGTTAAAAAGACAACAACAAGAACTTGAGCTAAAAAGGCAACAGTTAGTGCTGAGTGATAAAGAAAAAGCATTGGATCTCCTAACTTTTCAAAAGGCAAAAGCAGATCTTGATATTCAGCGTTTGGCCCAGGATAGTAAATTTGCTAATGCTAAATTTGAGGCAAAGTTAGCCGCCGGGATAAAGGATAAGCAGATTAGTAAACAGGTACAACAGATTAAATTTGATGAACGTGTGAAATTATTCCTCACCATAGCCACCACACTGATTCTGATTATTGCCGTGGTTATATTTTTTAATCAGCGGAAAACAACCAGGTTAAATAAGATTATCAATAGTCAGAAACGGGAGTTGGAGCAGTTAAGTAAGGTTAAAGACCGTATTTTTAGTGTCGTGAGTCACGATATGCGTACACCTGTAAATTCATTAATTTCCTTTATGCAGCTGTTAGAAGGGACGAATATTGAGCAAGAGAAATTAAACAGATACGCTGCGGCACTAAAAAATAACCTCACCTATACCTCTACAATGATGGAGAATCTCCTTAATTGGGCGGCTAGCCAGATGCAGGGGTTTAACCCGTATTTAGAATCGTTGGATATTCATGAGCTGATTAATGAAGTTATTCTTTCTTTGCAGGATAATGCTAACGAAAAAAACTTAGCTATTCAGAATCTAGTGCCAGCCAAAACATTTTGTAAAGCAGATTCTAATATGTTTATGCTGGTTATTCGAAATATCATCAGTAACGCCATTAAATTTACGCCGAATGGTGGTACAATCACTACTAGTGCCATTCATAACGGAAATGTGCTGGAGATTAAAATTTCAGATACAGGCATAGGTTTAACAGCTGTACAGGTCGAGCATTTTAATAAGCCAGGTTATTTAGGTGCGGGTGTAAGCACATTGGGTACCAATAAAGAAAAAGGTACAGGTTTAGGTTTATTGCTCTGCAGAACCTTTATTAGCTTAATGGATGGTAAAATTAGTGCTGATATTAATCCTACAGGCGGAAGTTATTTTAAAATAATCTTGAAGAAATAAATTATTTTAAAAATCTCGACAGAATTTTCTTGTCAATTGATTTTTCCAATAATTCCTGCCTGTTAGAAGCACTTATCGGAACCAGAAAGTTATGATCTAAATGAACCTCATGATTGGTTAAGGTTACAATGTGGTTTATATTAATGATGTACTGTTTGTGTACCCTTGAGAAAATTTTTGAAGGCAGTTGTTTTTCTAGATTTTTTAGGCTAACTAAAATAACATGTTTATCTATACTGGTAAACAGCTTTGAAAAATCGCCCATGCTTTCAATATAAATTACATCATTATATTTCAGCTTGGTTATGCCTTTGGTCTCTCTAAAAAAGAAATAATCATCGTCTTTTTTATCGTCGTTGTTTAGGTTTTCGACAGGAAGTTTATTTACCTGTTTCCTTAATTCAATATACTCGATTGCTTTATTTGTGGCTTTTAATATGCGTTCGAATGTTGCGGGCTTAACAATAAAATCCAATGCATCCAGATTAAAACTCTCTGCCGCGTACTCACTAAATGAAGTGATAAAGATAAATAGCGGTTGTTTTTTTAGGCTTTTTAATAAATCCATACCAGAAAGCTCTGGCATATCAATATCAGAATAAACAATATCTACAGAAGTAGTTGATAAAATTTGCGAAGCTTCTATACCGTTATTACAGACAGCGATAATATTTAATGATGGGATTTTCTTTAGATGCATTTCTATGGCATCTCTCTCAATTTCATTATCATCAACAATTAAACAGCTGTACGTCATTTAGGAATGGGTTATGTAATTTAGTTAGAGAACACGTATTTTTACTTAATGTTTGTAATTTACGTTAAAATGTGGATTATAATACAATCAGGTATCATTTTGTGGGTAAACGTAACATTAACTTTTATCTCTGGTGTTTCTTTTCACCAGTGTATAGTTTCTCGCCAGCTTTTACAGCCAATTGAAGGTCGTTTTCTTCTGGAGGAACTGGGCAACGGTACCCGTCACTGTAGGCACAGTAGGGATTGTAGGCTTTATTGAAATCGATTTCGATGTGATTATCTACAATTTCTTTTGCATCCAGATCAATGTACCTGCCACCGCCATAAGTTTCCTTATTGTTGGTTTCATCAGTAAAGGGCAGAAAGAGGTGATTTTTATAAACCGGGTTGGTTGATAAAGAAACACTTTTATATAAAGTCATTTGGATTTTTTTGCCGTTAAGAACGAAGTTTACGTGTGCATATTTATAGTAATTACTGCTAGAGCCATTAAAAGTAGGCATTTTGAAAACTTTTTCATTCTTCAGTATTTCTACATCGGCCGAGATTTTATAAGCACTGTCTGCCTCATAAAAATGAAGGTTTTGCAGGTCGTTTTTCTTGAGTGGTGAGCGTTCATCTTTAATGAAATCCTGTTTATAGGTTTCACGGTGTTTTGCGATCTCATCAGCATAACTTTGTGCAAAGCTATTCATGTTGATCAATAGAAATAAGAAGGTGATGATTCTCATTAACAAAAATTATATAATACTTGCTTTGTTTCTTAGAAACTGATCAGCTAAAACCAATGCAGCCATGGCCTCAACAATTACTACTGCTCTGGGTACCACACAAGGATCATGTCGGCCCTTGCCTTTAATCTCCGAAGCTTCACCAGCAGCATTGATGGTTTGTTGGTTATGCATAATGGTTGCAACAGGCTTAAAAGCTACTTTGAAGGTAATATCCATCCCGTTAGAAATGCCACCCAAAATACCACCGGCATAATTGGTTGTGGTTTTAAAAACTTTCGAATCGGCAGCTTTAGGCTGTGGAATATCATTATGTTGCGATCCTCTTAATTCGCTTCCGGCAAAACCAGAACCATATTCGAAACCATGAACAGCATTAATACTGAGCATAGCTTTACCTAAATCGGCATGTAATTTGTCAAAAACAGGCTCACCTAAACCCGCAGGACAGCCTTTAACTACACAGCCTATTTTTCCGCCAACGGTATCGCCATCTTTACGAACCGCATCGATAAACTCAATCATTTCGTGTGCAGTTGCTGGATCAGCACAACGCACAATATTTTCTTCTCTAATTTGCAATAAAGCGGATAAATCATTGCTTTCCAAATTAGGGGCTTCTATTGTACCTACTGAAGTTACATGTGCGAAAATTTCAATGCCCTGTTGCTTTAAAAATAGCTTTGCAATAGCACCGGCCGCTACACGGGCAGCAGTTTCGCGGGCAGAAGAGCGCCCTCCGCCACGGTGATCGCGGATGCCATATTTCGCATCATAAACATAATCGGCATGGCTGGGACGGTAAACGTCCACATTGTGGCCGTAATCTTTTGATCGTTGATCCTCGTTCGGAATTAAAAGTGCAATTGGCGTACCTGTACTTTTTCCTTCAAATACACCCGATAAAATCTGAACGGTATCGCTTTCTTTTCTTTGCGTAGTAATTTTGGATTGACCAGGTTTACGTTTGTCAAGTTCTGATTGGATAAAATCCATATCGATATCCAATTGCGCCGGACAGCCATCAATAATTACCCCAATAGCTACGCCATGAGATTCGCCAAAGGTTGTGATGCGAAATAGTTGTCCGAATGAGTTGCCTGCCATTATTTTTGATTGAATTATAGATTGATTAAATTATTGAATGGATTTTAACATCCAATCTTTATACTTGGTTCTTGATACTTCCTTCTCGTTACTTGATACTAACATCAAATCCCGCTTTTTTCAAATCCTCCCAATAATATGGATAAGATTTTTCTACTACCTGCATTTCTTCAATTTCAACTTCGTTGATCAACAGTGCAAGAGGAGCAAAAGCCATCGCCATACGGTGGTCCTCGTAGGTTGCGAAGGTAACTTTATCCGGAAAATGAAGGTTGTCTGTATTTAAAGTATAAACCAGATTATCTTCTGTAAAAGTAACGCCTATTTTAGCCAATTCGGTCTGAAGTGCTGCAATACGGTCTGTTTCTTTAATTTTTAAGGTTTCTAAGCCAGTAAAAGACATATTTTTACCTAATGCAGCTGCAATAACTACAATGGTTTGTGCTAAATCCGGACAGGTTTTTAAATCTAAAACTTCTTTTGTCTCTAAAGAAAGGCCTAAGTTGCTAATAGCAATTCCATCATTGGTTTTGCTGGTAGCAATACCAAAAATCTTCATGATATTTTTGATCTGACTATCGCCCTGCAAACTTTTTTCTTTTAAAGCAGGTAAGCTAATTTCTGCTTCATCAGCTAAAGCTGCAATACTATACCAATACGATGCTGCGCTCCAGTCGGGCTCAACAACCAAAGTACCAGGTTTAAATACCTGTGGTTTGATGGAAATTGAATTTCCGTTCCAAGAATGTGAAATGCCAACTTCAGCCAACATATCTAAAGTCATATCTACATATGGTTTAGAAGTAAGCTCGCCCTCAATTTCTAAAGTTAAACCCTGAGGTAGGATAGGGGCAATCATTAGCAAGGCCGAAATATATTGACTGCTGATATCGCCTTTAATTTTAACTTCAGCAGTTTTTTGATTTAAAGGACCAATAATATTTAATGGCGGGAAACCTTTAGCTTCTGCATAAGAAATATCAGCACCGATGGTTTTTAAAGCTTCTGCCAAGATACCAATGGGGCGCTGTTTCATCCGTTCGGTTCCGGTAAGTAAGAAATTGCCGTTTTTAGCCGAAAGATAAGCCGATAAAAAACGCATGGCGGTCCCTGCAGGACCAACGTCAACCAGTTCGGAGTTTGTAGTTTTTAGTTTGGAGTCTGCTCCCAACTCACCATTCTCAACTCCCAACTTGTTTAGGATACCATTTAAGGTTACCGTATCGGCAGCATTGGAAAGGTTTTCAACTATAACCAGTTTCTTGCTTAAAGCGCTAATAATTAAAGCCCTGTTGCATTCGCTTTTCGAGCCCGTTAATTGGATTTCCGTATTAATATTCTTGGTTCCTTTAAAAGAAACTAAGGCGTTTTTCGACATTTTATTCTGTTTTTATTCTTAAATGTAAGTGTCAGATGGAAACATCTGACACCACATTATATTTGTTTTTTAATATCATATTGAGTTAGTCGAAAACTATCGTAAGTCCTTCGACAGGCTCAGGATGACATCACTGTTAAACTTAGCTTTAAGCTTTAGTCTTTTCAGCGCTAAGTTTGATTAAGCGTTTCGGTTTTACCCTCCACCTTAAACCTTTAAACCCTCTACCTCAATTACGCTTTAACCTCAGTATGTTGCTCAGCAGCAATACCTTGTTCAGCTTTGCCGGCGTTCATGATTTCAGTTTGTTTACGGATTGATTCACCATGCACCAATTCTAAGAATTTCTCAGTAAAGTTTAAGTCTAATTTTAAAGCTTTTGCAAAAGCATGACCTTTTTGGATGATGGCATCCCAACGGTTAACCTGTAAAATAGTTACCTGGTTATCGCGTTTGAACTCACCGATTTTTGCTACGATAGACATACGTTCGCCTAATTTCTGCAATAGGATATCGTCAATTTTATCGATTGATTTACGTAATTCAGCTAATTTATCAGCAGAAGCTTCGTTAGCAACCTCTGGTTCACGAACAGTTAAACGGTCAACCAATTCAGCTAAAGCAGCAGGAGTAACTTGTTGTTTAGCATCTGTCCAGGCAACTGAAGGATCTACGTGCGATTCGATCATTAAACCTTGCATATCTAAATCTAATGCTTTTTGAGAGATGTAAGGGAGTAACTCACGGTTACCGCAAATATGGCTTGGATCGTTGATGATCGGTAACTCAGGGCAGAGTGTTTTTAATTGAATAGCAAGTTCCCACATTGGTTCGTTACGGAAAGAACTTTTCTCGAATGATGAGAAACCGCGGTGAATAGCACCGATTTTAGTAATTCCTGCGCCATTGATTCGCTCAATTGCACCGATCCATAACTGTAAATCCGGGTTAACTGGATTTTTGATCAATACCGGAACATCATGGCCTTTTAAAGCATCAGCAATTTCCTGAACAGTGAAAGGGTTTACAGTAGAACGTGCACCAATCCAAAGGATGTCTACACCAGCTGCTAAAGCCTCTTCAACGTGTTTTGCATTTGCAACCTCTACAGCCGTTGGCAAACCAGTTTCTGCTTTAGCACGTTTTAACCACTCTAAACCGATACTTCCGATACCTTCAAATTCTCCCGGACGGGTACGTGGCTTCCAGATACCAGCTCTCAATACCGATACTTTACCGGTAGCAGCCAATAAATGTGCTGTAGTTAATAATTGTTCTTCAGTTTCGGCGCTACAAGGACCAGAAATGATTAATGGTTCGTTGTTTACGTTTAACCAGGTGTTTAATGGTTGGATGTTTAAATTAAGTTTCATGATGATGGGTTTGTAATATTTTTTTTTAAAATTCTATTATTTGATTGGGTTAATCGGTTAATCGTTTGTTTTGGCGATTAACCAGTTCTGCAGTTTAAACAGTTAACCAATTTATACTTTATCGTTCTTCTGGTACTCTCCCAGGATATTAAAATTCGATGTATATTTTAATGCCTTTCTAATGGCCTTATCATATTTTTCGGTACTTGGCCATTCTAAGTCGACGTAAAAGTAATACTCGTTTCTTTTACCTAAAACCGGCATAGATTGTATTTTTGTTAAGCTTACATCCTGTTCGGCAAAAATATTTAACACAGTTGCCAGTGAGCCTGCTTTGTGTCCAACCTGAAAACAGATTGATGCTTTGTTTATTTTCTTTCCTTCGTCTGTTTTATCCTTTTTAAGGATCAGAAAACGGGTGTAGTTTTTCTTGTTCGATTCTACACGACGTTCTAAAATGTTTAAGCTGTAAAGTTCTGCAGCTAAACTGTTTGCAATGGCCATGGTATCGGTTAATTGCTCTTCCTGGATCCGTTTTGCGCAGGCAGCAGTATCGTTGCTTTCTACAATTTTAATGTGTGGATAATCGTAAAAGAAATCGATACACTGGCGGATGGCGATAGGATGTGAAGTAACCACTTTAATATCTTCAAACTTTACGCCCGGCAGCGCCATCAAATGCAATTGGATAGGTAAGTAAACCTCGCCTACAACCGAAAAACCAAAATCACGGATCAGTGTATAGTTTGGTAATAAACTGCCAGCGATAGAGTTTTCGATAGCCATTACTACGAAATCGGCATCGTTTTTTTCTAGCTTGTCGCAGGTTTCTTTAAAAGAATTACACTCAACAGTTTCAATGTCTTTACCAAAGAATTTGTAGGCGGCCTCCTCGTGGAAAGATGCTTTAATACCCTGAATTGCTACTCGTTTTGTCGTTTCCATTTTTGCGTTAAAACAAAAAAGTCCCGGCTGTTTGCCGGGACTTTTTTATACATTTTAATATTGTTATATATCTTTTTGCATATTAGCCCCGGCTCTCACTAAAATAGTAAAAGTAACCAAAGTAATATGTGTTAAAATTTTTCATCCTTTTTTTTGTTGAGCCAAATGTAGCAACAAAATTTAATTTGTCAATAGGAAATTGAAAATATTTTTAATAAAATTTAATTTTGTTAAAAACGGTCTGTTTTCTGAATTGGTCTTTTAGTTTTCTGAAACAACTTAAAAACAGATTTTTATATGGTTGGGGTATTATCAACCACAGATGAAAAGGATAAACACAGATAAATTGTCATGCTGAGGTACGAAGCATCTGCAGGCGAAGAAATACCTGTTTACTGCTGTCAGGGATTCTTCGCTGCGCTCAGAATGACAGCATTTTTCGAATAGTAAATTTCATCAGTGTGCATCTGTGGTTAAAAAAGTAAATGAAACGTTAACAAAAATGGTCTGTGGAGACACAGACCATTAGCTTATATTGTTTTTTATCCCGTAGAACTTAATTCTCCCCGGTCATTAAGTCCTTTTACTTTATCTTGTTGTAATGCTTCATATCTTTTCTCTTCCTCTTCGCGCAATTCCTGTTGCATAATTTTAGCAATTTTAGTGCTTCCATCATGGCTCCATCCCGGCGGGTTAAAAATGTATTTCACTTTATCTATAAAAGTTGGTGCTTTTTTAACATCAGCACTCAATGCAATAAACTCATGAAAAATAATGTTAACCGCACCAGTATCTTCAGGTTGAGTAGTTAAACCGTATTTAATCACATCTTCTGGTAATTCCTCTTGAAAAGTGCCGAACCATCTATCCCAAAGAATTAAAACCATACCCATATTTTTGTCTAGGTAACGTACATTGCTGGCATGGTGCACGCGATGGTGTGATGGCGTTACGAAAATATACCCATACCATTTTGGAAGCTTAATGTCGTATTGAGTGTGCACCAGGTTGCCGTAAATTTGGGTTACCAGGTAAGCAAAAATAATATCAACAGCGGTGAAACCCATAAATGCTAAGGGCAGATAAAAGAAAACACGATACAGTGGCTCGAAAACGGTTGAACGGAAACCAGTAGTTAAGTTAAAATGTTCAGACGAGTGATGTGTAACGTGCATCGCCCAGAAAAAGCGTACGTAATGACCAACTGTATGCAAAAACCAATACAGAAAATCTTGCGCTAAAATCAAAACAAACCAATAAAGCCAAATATTGGGGATTTGGAACAAACGGAATTGATAACAGTACTGCAGTAGAAAAAAAGTGCCTGTTTTTGTTGCTAAATTAATCACAATAGCAGCCGTCATCAAGTAGATATTGGTCCACGTATCGCGTTTGGTATATAATTTTCTGTCGTGGGCATAGCTGAAATACATTTCAACCAAGGTTAAAACGATTACGAAACCAAATAGGCCTACTACAGAAATATCACTTCCGGTAAAATTCATTTTATAAACTATTGTAATAATTTAAACTGTTCAAAATATCGGCGGTACTTACACGGCAGTTAAATGTGCATTTGCCTGTTGTTTCTAAAAGTGAAAAGAGAATGTTTCCATCTTCATTCTTTTTATCACTTTGCATCAGCTCTAAAAGTGTATCGAAACTTTCTTTTTTAATGTGGTATTTAGGGTATAAGGATAAAATATATCCACTGATATCCTTCAATTCCTCCGGAGTTAACGTACTGTTTTTGATTGATAATGCAGCCTCACAAACAAAACCGATGGCAATAGCTTCACCATGTGTTAACGGATTTTCGTCATTTGCCAAAGAATAACCCTCTACAGCATGTCCAATGGTGTGCCCGAAGTTTAAAATCTTACGCAGATTTTTTTCATGCGGATCGATGGTAACCACCTCGTTTTTAATTTCTACTGATCGGTAAATATCTTGTGCCGAAGGGCTTAAGTAATTGCTTCCTTTTAATTTTTCGTAATATGGCTTATCATAAATCAGGCCATGTTTAATCATTTCTGCAAAGCCCGATAAAAGCTCGCGCTGTGGTAATGTTTTTAAGAATGCAGTTTCGATAAAAACCATTTGTGGTAAGGTAAAAGTGCCTACCATGTTTTTTACATTGTCGATATCGATCCCTGTTTTGCCACCTACCGAAGCATCAACCTGCGATAGAAGGGTAGTAGGTACATTGATGAAATCGATTCCCCTTTTATAGGTAGAGGCAATAAATCCGCCCATATCGGTAATTACACCACCACCTAAATTGATCATTAAACTTTTGCGGTCTGCTTCAAAATCCAAAAGCGTCTTCCAGATTCCGATACAAAAGTCGATGTTTTTGTTTTCTTCACCTGCCGAAGTTTCGATTAGGTCAAATTCAGCATAATCATCTAAAAGTGATTGAAATAGGGGCAAGCAGATTTCGCTGGTATGTTCATCTGCAAGTACAAAAATTTTACTGTATTTGTTACTTTCCAAAAGTGTTTTTAGCGCTGCTAAATTACTTTCGAAATATAGGGTGTGACCTGCACTGGTTAGTGGTTCCATTAAATAACTTCTATTTTGTTTTCTCCAAAAGTAATAATATCGCCAACCCTAACCTTATAACGTTTACGAAATTCGACCTCACCGTTAGTTTTTACTAAACCATCCTCAACAACGGTTTGGGCATCACCGCCACTCCCAACTAATCCGCTTGCTTTTAACAGCTGAATTAATGGAATAAATTCGCCCTCTAATTTGAATTGTATCATTTTCTGCAAAAATACGATTATTTAGAGGTTTTTAGTTTTAACAGTCAATGCTTTTTATAATTTTGCACCAATCTGACTTATTAATAGATAAAAATGGATTTATCCCCCAACAAACAACCAAATTTCGACAATACGGAAATTGCTTTCCGTCAAAAATCTAACAACGAACTAAAAAAAGCATATTGGCTTTTTAAAATGATTGGCAGTAATTTCCTTACCAAAGTTGGTCCTGCCATTACCAATTTCTTTTTAAATATCGGTTTACCAATCCAAGGGGCAATAAAAGCCACTATATTTCAGCAGTTTTGTGGTGGCGAAACCATTGCAGAGTGCGATAAAGCCATTGCACAATTGGATAAAGGCGGAGTGGGTACCATTTTAGATTATTCGGTTGAAGGGGAAGAGGAAGAGCAGGTTTTTGATGAAACCTGTGCAGAGATTATCCGTACGATTGTTCGCGCGGATGGTGATGTCAAAATTCCGATCACAGTTTTCAAAATTACCGGAATTGGTCGTTTTGCCTTATTGCAGAAGCTGGATGCTAAAGAAACCTTAAATGATGCAGAAAAGGCAGAATACGAAAAAGTAAAGCTGCGTTGCGAAATGATCTGTAAAACTGCTTTCGATAAAGGAGTGCCGATTATGATCGATGCAGAAGAAACCTGGATCCAGAATACCATTGATGAACTGGCTTTGGATATGATGCGTAAATTTAACCGCGAGCGCATTATTGTTTACAATACCTACCAAATGTACCGTCATGATAAACTGGCCGATATGAAAGCCGACCATTTAATTGCCAAAGCTGATGGTTTTATTTTGGGTGTGAAAATGGTTCGTGGTGCCTATATGGAAAAAGAACGTAAACGTGCAGCAGAAATGGGTTATCCTTCTCCAATTCAACCAGATAAAGCAGCATCTGACCGTGATTATAACGAATCTTTACGGTATTGTGTAGATCATATTGAAGAAATTGCCATTGTTGCCGGAACGCACAATGAAGATAGCAGCCGTTTATTGACTTACCTTTTGGAGGAAAAGAATATTACGCACAATCACCCTCATGTATATTTTGCCCAGTTGCTAGGGATGAGTGATAACTTGAGCTTTAACCTTGCCGATTCGAATTATAATGTAGCAAAGTATGTGCCTTACGGGCCTATTAAAGCAGTAATGCCTTATCTGTTCAGAAGAGCACAAGAAAATACTTCAGTTGCCGGGCAAACAGGTCGTGAGCTGGGTTTGATTGAAAGAGAATTAAAAAGAAGGAAACTGTAGTTCAGGTTTTAGTTAACAGTTGGTGGTTTTCAGTTTTGGGCGGTAATAAATACTGTTAACTGAAAATTTGCCAACTGTTTTTGTTTTCGTATCGTCATGCTGAATTTATTTCAGCATCTTT
>NZ_JAUG01000025.1 GCF_000708285.2 Pedobacter borealis DSM 19626 | reverse complement strand
TGAGCCATTGAACGTCCCCGCTAAATGTTTCCTCTCCTGTAATCGCGCTTACACTTGACAGAACTCATTCAGATCTCCCGGGGTAAGACAATCTACTTCCTATGGATGTGGCCTCTGTATTTACGTAATAGTCCCCGTGCAGTATCGGGCTTCTGTTTGTTAGGCAACATCACCCGGACTGAATCCGCCTCATATACAGTTTCTGTTCGTAAGCCCCCATATTTGCCGCCGACTTCCTTCAGATTCGCAGTCACCCACGACACCCTTGTCTTAAGCTAACACTTCCTACTGCAAGGCGTGTTCGGGACTTTAACCCTATAGTCGATTGCCATGCCCGGCGCACCGAAAAAGCCATCTTCTTTTTAGGAAGATGGCTTACCGGGATCTTAATTGTATTTTATTTTTTGGTTACTTTAAATTCTGTTCTTCTGTTTTTTGCTCTTCCTGCAGGATTATCTTTTTTCTTGCGTTTCACTACGATTTCGTTGGGTGCAATCGGCATTGATTCTCCATAACCTTTAGAAGTCATTCTGGCAGCGGCAATTCCTTTACTTTCTAAATAGTCTGTACAAGATTTTGCTCTTCTGTTCGATAGATCTAAGTTGTACTCATCAGTTCCAATATTATCCGTATGAGAACCCAACTCGATTTCCATTTCAGGGTTATCTTCCATAATTGGGATCAGGAAGTCTAACACTTTTTTAGAAGGCTCGGTAAGTTCGGCACTGTTAAATTCGTAATAAACATTATCCAATGCCATTGGGATACCTATTCTGAAAGGGCTTAAACAGTAATCTTTATAAATTAAGGTATCTGCTTTTGCCAATTCTTCGTAAGTATAGTTTTTGGTTACCGCAAAGTAATTATCTTTCGCAAAAAGCAATTTGATTGGTCTTTTCGAATCTACTTTAAATTTGTATACACCATCAGTGCCTGTCGTAATTTTCTGAGCACCTTCTGCATTGGTAAGCGTTACATTTGCCCCTGCTAAAGGCAATTTAGTTTTACAATCGGTTAAAATACCTGCAATTGAGAAGTATTCTTTTTTCACTTCAAATACCTCTAAACAGCAAGATGATTCGCGATCAGAACTAATATAACCTTTTGTTCCTTTAGCATCAGTTGCGGTAAAGTAAAGATCATCTTTTGAAGAGTTAAACGGATAACCAGCATTTTTTGGCTTGGTCCAATCTACAAGATCACCTTCTGATTCAAAGAAATCGAGACCACCAAGACCTATTCTACCATCGGTACTGAACAATAACTTTTTGGTTAATGGGTTGTAGTATGGTGCGCGTTCATCATCTTCTGTATTAATGGTTGGGCCAAAGTTTACGGCCTGACCTAAAGATCCATCTTCGCGAACAGTGCAATACCAAAGATCGTACTTACCATAACCACCGCTTCTATCAGATGAGAAAAGCAGGAATTTACCATCGCTGGTTACAAATGGTTGAGTTGAATTAAAATCTTTACTATTTACCTGTAAGCCAACCGGTAGTGGGTCTGCCCATTTATCACCTGTTTTTTTGGAAGAATAAATGGCATATTTTTCTTTATCCTTCCAGGCTGTAAAGTACACTGTATTTCCATCAGGAGTAAAAGTAGCAGCAGCAACTTCCATGTTTTTAGGGAAACTGATATCGATTTTTCTCACCGCAATATCAGCCGAAGTTAATTCGTCCTTAGCTGTATAAATATTATTTAGGAATGGATTGCTTTTAGTTGATACCTGAACTTCTCCAGCACCTGTTTTAACCATGTCTTTTTTACTACCTACAGCAACCGGACGGGATGAAGTAAAATACAACTCGTTGTTGATTTTAACAAGAGCATAATTAGAGCCTAAACCATTTACGTTAGCTGGCATTTTTTTGATTTGAACCATACGTGGGAAACGCATTTCTTCGATCGCAAATTTGCAAGATTCGATTTCCTTTTGGGCATCTTTTACCAAAACATCACCAGGATTTTTTTGGATAAACTGCTGAAAGGCATCAATAGCCAGGTTAAATTTTTTATTTGCCCTTAAGCTTTCTGCATAATAAAATAGCGCCTTTCTAAAACGTGTATTGGTAAAGGTGATCGCTACTCCGTAATACTTCTCTGCCTCATTAAATTCTCTGTATAGCCGGCTAGATTCGGCAAGGTTATAGATCGATCCTTCATAATCTTCTATCACTTTATCATCAGTTGCTGATTTTCTTTCCTTACCATATGGCAAAATGACCTGACTGCTGTCTCCAGTAATTTTTAAGGCTTTTTTATAAAAAGTAGATGCTGCGTAGTAATCCTTATTTTCGAAATAAGTATCTGCAACCTTTTTATAATTCACCACATACTGTGCATTTGCAAAACCGCCAAATGCCACTAACAAAAAGAGTAATATTTTTTTCATTTGATTAATTATAAACGTGGACAAAAGAAGTTTGGACCAATAAGGCCGTTACGGCCAATTAATGATATCGAAAGCTCTAAACCACCGTTACTGTTAGCAGCGCGGTTGAAAGTAGAGGTACTAATATCGTAACTTAAGCCGAAAACCATATTCTTTAACTGTAGGCCAACAAAGGCAATTGCAGCATCTTTATTACGGTAGTTACCACCAAACAAAATGTTTGCTGATGGATTAACGTTAAGCTGAGCATAAGCACCTAAAGATACCTCATTTGTATTACCCTGATACATAAGCAATGCATTGGGTACAATATCCAATAACGCTGAAGCCTTGATCCGCGCACCGCCGTGCGCAGTAAAACGAACAGGGATACGTGAATTTGAACCAGAGAAACGATCCTTAGGGCGCGTTAAGTGTGCTGCACTTGCTCCTAAGAAAACGTTTACACTTTTGTTGGGGTTACCATCAAAATACATGATACCTGCATTTACATCAGGAGCCAAAGAAGATTGAGATGAAAGTGTTTCGCCGCTCATCATACCACCATCATAACCTGAAATTGGATTAAACTGGTTACCAAACCTCGCCTGAGAGAAATCGAAACTGCGGTTAATTACACCAGCTTGTAATCCAAAGCTCACCATCTGTAAACCTTCGGCACCAAACCTTAAACGGTACGAACCTGATACCAGGGCAGACAGGTAGTTAAAATCTAACTCTCCTGCCCTTTGGTTTAAAATGCTTGCACCAAATGCAAAGTTCTTTTTTGGCGCCATATCGAACGATGCACCGCCTGTTAAGAAAGAACTGTTTAATGCACTCCATTGTTGTTTAAAGTTTACAGTTGCACGGTAATCGCCGTCTATTACCCCGGTTAAGGCCGGGTTAAGATATAACGGGTTTGCATAATATTGTGAAAAATGCGGATCAGTTTGTGCAAAGGACTTAGCTGTGCACAGCAGCAATCCCAGCACTGCAACATATATTTTTAAAGCCGATAGTATTTTCATGGCCTTTGATTTTATCTGTTTATAATTAATCCTCTTCTTATCTAATCAGCGTTACTGTGCCTTTTCTCAATGATGTTGTTCCATTGGTGAATGTAATATCAACCATGTACGCATACACTCCGATCGGTTGATTTACTCCTTTAAAAGTTCCATCCCATCCATTTGCTACATTATCTGATTGGAATATCAATTGACCCCATTGTGTGAAAATACTCATTTTGGCACTTGATATGGTATTACCATAGATTAAGAAGGTATCGTTTTTACCGTCGTTATTCGGTGTAAATGCATTTGGTATGTAAACCTGATCTCCAAAAGGATTAGCTGCTTTACCAGTTACCGGAGTAGAATTTGCGCTGGTTTGGCACTCAAGCTGACCTCTGGCCCGTACAATAATGGTTACACTTTGATCTGGTTTCAAGCCTGCTACTAAATAAGTTGTTCCAGTTGATCCGCTTGTTGGGTTTACCCATGTTAAGCCATTATCTTGAGAAACTTCGTAAGCCGTAGCGCCAGCAACCACAGCCCATGCAAAGGTTACACTGTTTGGTGTTGTACTTTGCACCACTACTACTGGTTTTTCTAATACCGGCAGTACATTAACCGTAACGCCTGTTCTTGTTGGACTAGCACAACCACCCACAGCTATTGCCTCTACGTAGTAGATTGTGGTAGCAGTTAAGTTTGGTGTAGTAAAGGTTATACCTTCTGCCAGTACAGGACCGCCAGAGCTTGCAGCATACCATCTGTAAACTAATCCCGTTACCGGGTTATTAACCGTTAATATGGTTGAACTACCTGCGCAAAGTCTTCCATTTGCTGCTGTTACCGATGCTGGTGCAACTGGTACTGGTAGTGCAATTACATTTACCGGAGTTCTAGATGATGAGATACAAGTTCCATTTGCACCTTCAACATAGTATGTGATGTTTGCATTAACCGCAGGAGTGGTAAAGTTTACGCCTGTTCCAGCCAATGTTCCGCCCACAGCTACAGTGTACCAATTGTATGTTACACCTGTTTGAGGACTTGTTACCGTTAATACAGCTGGGCTTCCGGTACAAACATTAACCGATGTTGAAGCTACCGTTGGCACTGTTGGTTTTGCGTTAACAGTAACCGTTACTATAACACGGCCACCATTGTTGTTACAACCTCCAGTTCCGATTGCTAAAATATAGTAATCTGTTGTTGCAGCTAAGGCTGTTACATTGAATATTGTGCCAGTGAATAATAAATTACCACCAACCGCTGCAGTGTACCATTCGTAAGTAACACCTGCCTGTGTATTCGTTACTGTTAGGGTGGCTCCATCACCTGCACATATGCCTCCATTTGGAACAGATACCACTGGGTTGTTTGGTAATGCATTTACGGTAATGGCTACTGCCCTTGCTGTTGCTGCAGTATTTTCACATTTATTATCGCCTTTAACCGTTACATAATAAGTGGTGGTGCTATTTAAAGCTGGAGTAGTATATGTTGCTCCAATGAAACTTACATTGGTTAAAGCAGCATCGCTATACCAGGTAAATACCGGATTGGTTACTGTTGCAGATGTTGCAGTTAATGCGGCCGATGATCCTGCGCAAGCCGCTGTGCTTCCGCTAAGAATAATATCGGTAGTAGTTGCCAAAGGATTAACGGTTATTGTTACCACTTTGGCATCTGCGGCACTGTTTTCACATCTATTGGCACCTTTAACAGTTACATAATAAGTAGTAGTGGCAGTTAAACCAGTTACTGTGAAAGTTGGACCTGTAAATACAACGCTTGTTAATGATGCATCACTATACCAGGTAAATACCGGTTGGGTAACCGTAGTACTCGAAGCCATTAACATTACGGTAGAACCCGAACAGATTTGAGCATTGCTTACCGCAATATCTGCAGAAGTTGCAAACTCTTTAACTGTTACGGTAACAACCTTAGCATTTGCAGCTAAATTCTCACATTTATTATCGCCTTTAACAGTTACATAGTAAGTGGTGGTTGCATTAAGCGCAGGTGTAGTAAAGCTGGCACCTACATGGGCCACTGTAGTTAAAGCTGCATTGCTGTACCAGGTAAATACTGGGTTAATTACTGTTATTGTTGAAGCAGACAGTGCCGCTGTAGATCCTTTACAGATTGATGCAATTCCGTTAATGGCAATGTCTGAATCAGTAGCCGAAGGATTAACCGTAATGGTAATCGATTTTGCAGTAGCTGCTGTATTCTCACATTTATTATCGCCTTTAACCGTTACATAATATGTGGTGGTTGCATTAAGTGCAGGAGTAATAAAGTTAGCTCCTGTAAACGCTACAGTAGTTAAAGCCGCATCACTGTACCAGGTAAATACTGGGTTGGTTACTGTTGTACTTGTTGCATTTAAAGTAACTGAAGAGCTTCCGCAAACGGTACTTGTTCCAGCTAAGTTAATAGCTGCAGCGGTAGCAACAGGATTTACCGTTACCATAACCTCTTTTGCATTACCTGCTGTGTTTGCACATTTATTTGTTCCGCTAACGGTAACATAGTATTTAGTAGTTGCGGTAATGGCTGGTGTATTAAATACTGCACCAACAAAAGCAACCTGTGTTAAAGCAGCATCAGTATACCAGGTAAATACCGGACTGGTTACTGTTGTACTGGCTGCAGTAAGCACCGCTGTACCAGAAGCACATAATGATGTTGTTCCAGTTATCGTTACATCGGCAGCAACTGCTGATGGATTAACAATAATAGAAACCTTGGTACGTGTTGAGTTTGAACAACCTGTTCCACTTACCGCTTCAACATAATAATCGTATGTTCCTGCTGCAAGTGATGCAGATGTAATAAAGCTACTGTTGTTGGTTACCAACATGTTGCCACCTGTAGCAGCATCGTACCAGTTATAAGTAATACCTGCAACAGCCTGTACACTTAAGGTAGCAGGTGAGCCGATACAAGTTGTAGCTGGGTTGGTAGTTGATGGAATCGGTGCTACTGGTGGAGCTAAAATAGTTACCACTACTTTGGTTCCTAAAGTCTCGCAACCATTAGCTGTTGCCGTTACTGAATAGGTATAAGTACCAAGAGTTAAAGCTGGGTCTGTTGTGAAAGTTGCTCCATCTTTTCCTGCTTGATAGGTGGTGCCTAAGTACCATTTGTATACTACACCAGCTTGCGGATTCTGAACACCTAAGGTTGCAGATGATCCTTGACAAGCACTTGCTGTAGCTGCGGTAACTGTTGGTGTGGTGATTACACGCTGTGCATAATCTAAATTAACAGATGTTAATGCGCCTAAAAGACCTGAGCTTAATCTCAATTCTGCTCCATCAAATTTACTTGTTGGAACGAAGGTTAATATAGCAGACGTACCACCTGGTAATAATTTTAAGCTGATTAATGGGTTAGATATAGAAACAGCATCGTTATTGCTGGTTGTGCCCTGGAAAGTAGTTACCGTTAAGTTGTTTAACACCCCTACCGAAAGCAATGCACCCGGAGTGGTAATTTTCATTCTTAAAGTATCACCTACGTTTGATAATCCTGTAAAGCCAACCTGGTGATAAACAGATGCACCTAGCAATCCCACTGGTATAACCAAACTAGATCCTGTGTTGATATCGTTATCAACCGCAAAAGTTGGGTTGAAAACACCAGCCAATACAGCTACTCCCGTTACACCGCTTGCAACTGTTGTTGTAGCCGCTCCACAAGGTGTGGTTATAGGTGTACCGTTAGGAATTACAGTAACGGTTACAGTTGCCCTGCTTGTTGCAGTACAGCCGCCAGGAATAGTAGCTTCTACATAATAAGTAGTAGTTGCGGGTAATTGTGGCGTTACATAAGTATCACCCGTATGTACCGGAATTAGTCCGTTTACGGTGGTGTACCAGTTAATGGTTGCACCTGCTGTGCTCGAAATTGCTTTTAATACGGCAACAGAACCTTCACTGATGGTTACTAATGGTGGTGTAATTACCGGAACATCAATGGTTCCTAATATAATTTTGCCCTCTGTTCTGGTTGATGAAGCACCGCAACCATTAACTGCTGCTACAAAATAACTGGTATTTGCAGTAATTAAAGGTGTTGTAAAGTTATCGCCAGTGAATACTAAGTTTCCACCTACCGCAGCATCGTACCAGTTATAAGTTGTACCTACAATTGGATTTTTAACCTGGAAAGTAACAGCTGTATTCGGACAAGTATTAACAGATGCTGATAATAGATCTGGTGTTACCGGTGCTGGGTTTGTAGTTACATTAACTACGGTTTTATAGCTTACACAACCAGTTGCAGAAACTGCGGCAACGTAGAATTTAGTATCGCCTGTTAAAACTGGGGTAGTAAATATGATACCATCTTTACCAGTTAAGTAAGTGCCTGTGGCATCGTACCATCTGTAAGTTAAACTTGCTGATGGGTTGCTTACCTCAAGCTGAGCGGTTTGGCCCACACAAGCCGTAACATTTGCTGATGCTACAGTTGGTGCAACCAAAATATGTTGTGCGTAATTTAAATTGATTGATGTTAAAGCACCTAATAAACCAGAGTTTAATCTAACTTCTACTCCGTCGAAAACATTCGTTGGAACAAAAGTGATTAAGGCCTGGGTATTACCGCTTAACAACTGAATATTGATTGAGTTATCATTTAACAATTTAGAATCACCATTACTGTTGGTCCCAACATAAGTAGTAACGGAAGCGTTTCCTAATAACGAAAGTGATAATAGTTTTCCTGGAGATGATACTAAAACACGTACCGTATCGCCTACTTTAGATAATGATCCAAAACCAACTCTTTGATAAACTGATGCACCAAGCGCTCCTACCGGCATTATCAATGAAGATGCGGTTTGGGTATCGTTATCAATAGCTAATGTTGGGTTAAACACACCTGATAATAAAGCTACACCTGTAACACCATCAACTTGTGTTGTTGCTGCCTCGCATGGTACTGGGTTTGGAGATCCATTTCCATCAACTGTGATGGTAACCTGTACACGGCTTGCAGAAGTACAACCATTGGTAGAAACTGATTCTATATAATAAGTTGTAGTTGCCAATAATGGAGGAGTAACATAAGTAGCTCCTACATAAACTGGTGTAGTTGAAGTGTTAGAAGTATACCAATTGAAAGTATTGGTTGGATCTGCTGAACTAGCTGTTAAAATTGCAGTTTGTCCTGCGCTCACTGTTGATGAACTTGCAGTGACTACTGGTAAAGCCGGACGAGGATTTACCGATACTGCTGCTGCTGCTCGTGTAGTGCTTGTACAGTTTCCTTGAGATGCTTCTACATAATAAGTAGTAGCTGCTGTTAATGCTGGTGTTGGAAATACCGCACCAGTGAATACTAAGTTTCCACCTACTGCAGCATCGTACCATTTATAAGTTACAGCAGCATCTGGATTAGCAACCGATAAGGTTGCTGATGATCCTTCACAAACATTAGCAATTGTGGCTAATACTGGTGTTGGTAATGCTGGTGTAACGGTTACAATTACCGGAACTCTTGTTACGTTCGGACAACCGCCTTTGCTTACTTGAATATAATAAGTTGTAGTAACGGTTAAAGCTGGTGTAGTAAATGTTTCGCCAGTACCTAATTGTGTACCACCGGTTGCGGCATCGTACCAAGCTAATGTTGTACCACCGTTCGCTGTTGCAGTTAAAGTTGCTGTACTTCCGGCACAGATGGTTTGTGCACCCGCTGTTACTGTTGGGTTAGGATAAATTACGGTTGCACCATAAACATCTAAACTGGTTAAAGCTGTAACTAATGCACCGAAACTAACCTGTACCCTATCGTAAGCACCACCTGCTAATATAGTTGCAGCGAAGCGGTTACCTGATAACAACTGGAGATTTAATAGTCCGCCGTTTAATTGTACTGTTCTTACAACTGTAGTACCATTTAATACGGTTACGGTTACGTTGTTTAAAAGACCAACATCAGTTAAACCAGTTGGCAAAGCTAAGTCTAAACGAAGACTATCCGTAGCTGTTCCAACGTTAGGGAAAATTAATTGTTGGTAACCTGAGCCACCTGCACCTGCTGCAAGAGATATCCTGGTAAAGTTAGAAGGATCAGCATCAGTAGAATTTCCTGCGCTGGTTATACCGCACAATAAACAAATTCCGTTTATACCAGAGTTTTGCGAATTGGCAGCGTTACATGCAGTACCACCACCGTTATTTAACACGGTAACGGTTACTGGTACCCGGCTTGCACTTTTACATCCGCTGGCATTTGTAGTTTCTACATAATAAGTAGTAGTCGCCGATAATGCTGGCGTAGTAAATGAAGTACCTGCACCCACCTGTGTTCCACCTGTAACAGCATCGTACCATTGAATGGTATTTCCTGCATCAGCTGTTGCTAATAAAGTAGTAGACTGTCCGGCGTTAATTACCTGGCTGTTTGTGGTTACCGTTGCAGTAGTTGCTGGTGGGTTAACCGAAACATTAACTGCAGTTCTCGAGCTTACTGCAGTTCCAGATACCGCCTCAACATAAAATACTGTTGGAGCAGTTACCGCAGGTGTTACAAAAACGCCTGTATTATTGGTAACTAGTGGTGTACTTCCGGTAGAAGCATACCAGTTATACGTTACACCAGCTTGCAAATTGCTAACGCTTAATGTAGCTGAGCTTCCAGCACAAACTGTAGCTGCAGCAACCACCGGCGCATCAACCGTTACAGTTAAGCTATAAGCTGTTGTTGCTTTGTTTCCGTTTGCATCTGTTGCAGTTAAAGAGATGGTAAAAGTTCCGCCTAAAGTTGGTGTTCCCGTAATTTCTCTTGTTGCAGTATTAAAACTTAACCCCGGAGGAAGGTTTGTTGCTAAATAAGTATATGGAGCTGTTCCGCCTGTTACCGCTGGTAAGGTTTGTGTTGGGTAAGGTGTATCCACAATACCGTTTGGTAGTGTTGCACCTGGTAATGATAAAACACCAATTACTTTAAGTGCATAAGTATTACTTGCGGTTCTGCCTTCACTATCTGTTGCAGTTACACCGATCGAATAATTTCCGGCCTGAGTAGGTGTTCCCGAAACTTCTCTTGTTGTTGGATTAAATGTTAATCCTGCAGGAAGATCAGTAGCTACATAAGTATAAGGACCAACACCACCTGTTGCAGCTGGCAGAACCTGGGTAGCATAAGCTACATTTTCTGTTCCATCCGGCAAGGTTGCCGCTGGCAATACCAATAGACTATTTACAGTAATGCTATAATTTGTAGTTGCCGTTTTTCCATCAGCATCGGTTACCGTAACGGGTACGGTATAAGTTCCTGGTGTTGTTGGTGTACCAGTAATGGCCCTGGTTGACGGATTAAAAGTTAAACCAGGAGGAAGACCTGTTGCCGAATACGTGTAAGGTGTTGTTCCACCAGTTGCACTTGGAATAATCTGCGTAGTATAAGCTGTACCAGTTGTGCCGTTAGCTAAGGTGGCTGTAGGTAATAACAATGGATCAGTAATTTTTACAGTATAATTTGAAGTAATGGTATTACCGTTCGCATCAACAACTGTAACTGGTATCGTATATATTCCAGGTTGAGTTGGTGTTCCGGTGATTTCTCTTGTTGTCGGATTAAACGTCAACCCTGGAGGCACACCCGTTGCACTATAAGTATATGGTCCTGTTCCACCGATTGCAGCTGGAATAGTCTGCGTTGGATAAACTGTTCCTGTTACGCCATCAGGCAACGCACCTGGAGTAAGTACCAATGCTGCCGTAACAGTTAAATTATAAGTTGCAGTTGCTTTACAGCCTTTACTGTCTGTGGCCACAACATCGAAAGTTGAATTACCTGTTACAGTTGGTGTTCCCGTAATGGCACCAGTTTGCGATAAGGTTAAACCAGCCGGTAACGCACTACCAGCAGCCAAAGCATAAGTATAACCCGCTGTACCGCCAGTAGCTGCATCTAATTGTTTAGCATAAGCAAAGCCTGGTGTTGCGTTAGTTAATGTTGCCCCATTAAAAATAATTTGTGGGTTTACTGTAATTACAACAGGAATCCTTGTTGATTCGGCCGTACAGCCTACTCTTCTGGCAGCAACGTAATAAGTTTTAGTAGCGGTTAATGGAGGTGTAGTAAAAGTACCATTAAAGGCAACGGTGTCTACTGGTACTCCACCTTCTATAGCCTCATACCATAGCAATTCGTTGGTATTTGGCGTAGTCGCATTTAAAGCAACTGTACTATTATAACATGAAGAAATTGCAGTGCTTGTTGGTGTTGGCCTACCCGCAGAACGGATTACCCCATAAACATTAAGCGTTTGTGTAAGATTTAAAGTCGCCGCCGAACCTAGTGTTACCTTCACCCTGTCGTATACTACATTTGCACCTGGAGAAAAAGGTATCGATACCGGCTGTCCGCTATTTAATAGCCCTAATAAATCTAAATTTAAGGTTGTTGGTACTGATCCGGTATATACCAGGGTACCGCCATTATATGCCGTTATCGAAATATTTTGTAAAACTCCTGCTGTTAGCAACGCAGAGGTAGTACCAAATCTCAGGTTAATATCATCACCTGGATTTGATGGTGTTGCAAAATAAAAATTTTGGCTAATGGATGAACCCGCGCTAAGTATACCTAAACTAAGTTGAGAAAAATTATTTGGGTCCGAATCAATTGCCCTTTCACTATTGGTTACACCCGAACTGCCCAATTGCAAGGCATCGAGCGTAATACCGGTTCCTTCATACCCTGTAGTAAATGCCTGGGCACAAGGATCAATTCCACTACCGTAAAAGGCATAGTAAACATCTGTATGTTGTGTTGTATTAAGTCCTACTAAAGCACTTGTTATATCTTTTACATAAACCCTGTCATAAGTTGCTGTTGGTGTTATTGCAACGTAAAAAAAGCCATTGGCATCTTTAACTAATCTTAAATTTTGATTTGGAAAAGCACTGGTACTTGATCCGCTAAGCACAGTTGTGCCACTCGAATTGCGGGCACCAACTTCGAAAGCGTGATTACCCAATGCAACACCTCCTAATACATCAGCCAGTAATCCTCCAAGATTTCCGCCTAATAAAGCATTTAGCACATCTGCATCAAAATTAATTCTCACATAAGAAGTTGTTCCTGCCGGAACATTTCCAGGAAATTTAATTTCCAGCTCTCCTGTGTAAGCTCCAATATTAAGCGCTAAACCACTTGACGATTTTACAGTTGCAAACGTATTATCTTGCAAAATTGCATTTCCGGCATTGTCTACAGTAGGCGTATTATAGCAGGGACTAAGGTTTAAACCACCACACCCCACCAAAGAAGACATCCCATTGGGGCTTAAATTACTTACAGTATTTGCATAAATTTTAGTTTGCGAATACGATTTAGCGGAGAAGAGCGTTAATAGCGTTAATAGAATGATGATTGCAACACAAGTATTGCGGATTATCCCTATCCGGGACGAGAAAGTATGGGTTTTCATCATGTCAGGCGTTATTTTAGAGACTTACTATGTGCTAATGCCGCTATTCAGTAAAATGTTCTGCAGGGCATTATATAATGACAAATCTAAATCTAGAATAGCATCCTGTCCTATCCATTGCTATTCATTTTTATGCAATTCGTTTCATTCATTTTATTCATACAGGGCTTTCTTTATGAATAGATTTCCTCAATTGTGGAATTATGATGACATTAGCGCTAAGTCATCCCCATCTGTTAATTAATGAATGCTAACGATCTCCTTATCGAACTCAGGAAGTTTGTCCTTATAAAATCTGGTTTGAGAAATATCGACCCATCTCATTGTAAGACTATTTCCGAGTATGTATTTCAAGAAACCAAAAATTACGTAAGTGAAACAACTATCAAGCGATTTTTTGGCTTTGCGAACACTTTACATAAATTCTCTTTATTTACTTTAAATAGCTTATCACAATATATAGGCTATAACGATTGGGACTCATTTTGTAAAGACAAGGAAAACCAAGCTACCTCCATTCAAAATATCTGGCAAGATTTAAAGCTAAAAACACATGCTATTACAGAGATATCGTTAATTGCAAATAAAAATAATTCGGGCGTTCCATTCAATGCTACCGCCAACAGAAGTTTTTTTTACCCTGATTTTGATTATTTCTTAAAAAATAACTACCAGTTTACAACCATAAGTGCTCAACCTAGCCAGGGAAAATCGATACTGCTTGCACACATGATAGAGTATTTTTTCTTATCAGAAAATGCACTCTACAAAAACGACATCGTTTTATTGGTTAACTCTACCAGTATTAATACCATTATTCAAACTGGAAATACTTTAAAAGACTGGTTTTTAAAAGAATTTAAGTTTGGGAGCCTTACCGAGTTAATCAGTTTTTTTAAAAAAAATCCCGAAAAGAGAGAAGGCCGTTTCATTATTATTGTTGATGGTATTGATGAACATTTAGCAAGAAGTAATTATTTTAAAACCTTTATCGACTTTTTATATAGTATTGAAGAAAACAACTTTGTTAAGCTCGCATTTGGCTTGCGAACGAATAGTTGGATTAATCTTCGGCCTGCTGTTTACGGTTCTGCATCTTTAACTAAAGCCTGGTATACGGGCTTATTTTATGATGAGGAAACCCTAAGTAATGTACCATCGTTAAATGTTGATGAGGTACTCTACACCTTAAGCAATATAGAAAACAAAATTATCAACCGGGCAGATGTAAGCCTGCCCCTATTAACTCAGTTTAAAACACCATTCTGGTTACAGGTTTATTTCAAGCTCAAAGATGAGAACCACCATCTTGAGCTGAGTAATCCTTTATTACATTATGAATTAATTAGCTATTTCTTAGAGAAACGCGTGTTTCTGGCAAAAAAAAGCACCGAAAAAGTATTTCTCCTTAAAAAAATAAGCGATAGCATTTCAGAAGGAAATAAGAAATTAAGGGTTTCTAAAGAAAAAATCCTGAGTTATATCAACTGTTATCCCGATGCATACGAAGAACTTTTGCATGCCGGGATCATCATCGAAGAAAAAAGATTAAGTACTGCCATCCCTACAGAAATTGTCCGCTTTTTAAACGACGATATTTATACCTATTTCCTATTTATACAGATCACTGATAAGTTTGAATACAGGCCTTGCAAATCATTTTTCGAGCACATATTAAACAGTTTCCCTAGCCAAACCTCGCTAAGAGACTATATACTTAACTGGGCAATTAGGTTCTGTATCACCAGAAATGAGATTGCAGCCTTAAAAAACATTTTCAGGCTGCCATTTACCAACATTGAAAAAAACAGTGCTTTCGATTTTATCTGTTACGTGTCTAAATACGAACTTGGCAAACCCAATTCTAATTTCAATAAGTTAAGCATTGGCGTCGATTTTATCGACATTATGGTTACAGGGCGAACCATGAGCAACCTGTATAAGGAAACCATCAAAACCATTTCAGAGAACGTATTCAATGAAGACATTCAGATTATCCTGCACGTAATAGAATGCAACGTTAATCTAATTGATGTGGACAAAGTAGCTTTAGCCAATACCATGCAGCTGTTAAAGCGGAACTACAAAAGATTAAATGAATTGTTCCCAATTAATCCTTATGATTTAATTCTTTATTTCTACAATAACCTGGTTAATAAACCTAACGAGAGTAAAACCCTGGACGACAAAATAATAAAACTTTGCCAGGAGATAGATCAGAGTAAACCACAGAAAAACGAAGAAATCACTTCTACCGAAATACTCTCTTACCGCTTGGTATTAATTACCTTATTTTCTCAAAAAAGCTATGCAGAATGCCACCGCTTTATTATGGCTATTCTGACTAAGTACCCCAATATTTTTTATGTAAGACATTCCGTTTTCTCTTCTTTTTTACTGCTTCACTTAGGTCAAACCTATATCAAGCTCAACTATTTTAAAAAAGCGCAGCGCATTATGCAATTTGTTGATAAAATCATCAGCAGCGATTACACCTATTATACCAATTTTATATTGGCCAGCTTTAGTGTTTTTAAAGCCAACTTTTACATCGCTACACATAATTACGAACAAGCACTTATCGAAACTAATATCGGCTTGGATATTACGGGAAAGAATGATTTTAAGATGTTCGAGATTGCCCTGTTATTAAGTAAGATCGATACCCTAAAACATACCGAAGAATCAGAAGAAGTATCAAACGTAATTAAAGAATTGTTAAACTTTTTAACGGTATATAAAATCTCAATGCCCGATTATTCTAACCTAAGCAGTTACGAGTTCGAGCATACCTTTAAAATTTTAAAATCGTACCACAGGCATCAAAACCTATAAAAAGCCCTGCAAATGTTGCAAGGCTTTTTCCAAACGCATGTCATTCATCTCCTAAGTCGACAATCCTTTTTTTATGGAGCGCAGGGCCTGTATAAAATATTAAGTTTCTTCCCGTTTTACGCTTCGCTTCCTCGTTGCTGCAGGGTACCGCTCAATGTCATTAAGTTAAGGAGAAAACAAAAAACATTGTCATCCTGTCCAAAGGACTCCTACGGAGAGCCTGTCGAAGGACAAATGTTTTTTCGTTTTCGACTATAGAAAGGTCTTCGACAAGCTCAGACTGACAACGGCATAGTACTTAACTTAATGACATTGGGGTAACGCTGCTACCGGGGCTAAATGGCAAAAACAGTTTTTCATTTTTAGGGTTGCAGGGTGCACAAACTTTGTTCTTAAACCCGACAGCAGCGGCAGCCTCCGATTCTTCTATCGGAGCTACAGCGAATGGCGGGGCTGAGTGCCTCCAAGAACCACAGGCCATTCGTTTCCTAATTTGAAGAACAGTGAGTATGTTTATTTCGGTCGGTGAGACACCAACCAATAGCGTATTATATCTTATTTAATCAGGTTGTAAAGCTCATCCAGCTTGGGCGAAAGTACAATCTCTATCCTTCTGTTTTTGCTTCTTCCATCTGCATTTGCGTTGGTACCCAACGGTTGGAATTCGCCCTTACCTGTAGCTGTCATCCTTACACTTTCTACCTTCTCATTCTCTGTTAAATAACGTACTACAGAGGTGGCCCTCAACACACTTAAATCCCAGTTATCTTTAATCTGCCCCAGGTTATTTATTTTCTGGTTATCGGTATGACCTTCAACAGCAATGTTTATCTCCGGTTGTTGTTTTAATACATTGGCCAATTGGGTCAGGGCCTGTTTTCCTTTTTCATCAATGATAATACTTCCCGAAGGGAACAATAGTTTATCCGTTAGCGAAACATAAACTTTACCATTTTTAATCTCTACGGTTAAACCACTTTTGGTAAAGCCCAACAAAGCCTGTTGAAGTTTTTCTTTCAATGCATTGGTTGCCTCATCACGTTTACGCAAAACTTCTTCTACTTCCTTTAAACGTTTTTCGCGGGCAGCTAAGTCTCCAGATAGTTTGGTAATTTCTGATGACGAATTATTTTTAAGCTTTTTATAGCTCGCATCCATTTTATTGTAATTGTTCTGCAGATCGCGAAGTTCTTCAGCCATTAAGGTAGTATCCTTTTTAAGCTTACCTACTTCTTTTTCTAAATTTTCGATTTTAATTAAGCCTTCGTTAAAAGCAGTATATAGCGAATCCTTAGTGCCCAATAAGGCTTTGTACTTTTTAGGCGAAAGCACAACACAAGAGCTAATTGAAGAGATAAATAAGAGCAGCGCAAATGCAAAAACGGTATTTTTCATATTTATTGTCAAGATTTGAGTATCAAGTATCAAGACCTTTTATAGTTTGAACATTGACTATCGGTTATTGATTATTTTGGGTGTTAGTCATTGAAAATTAACAATTGGTTATTGCTCAATGGCATTCCGTAAAAATGCAACTAATGGTTGAACTGTTTTAAAAGAACTTATCAACTTATTAACGAGGTTTGGTTTTAAAAATTCTTCATCATCGATTTTTGTAGTGGCCTCGAAGCTTTTCAACTTTAAAAATCCGATGTTTGGATCAGCTGGATCATAACCTTTAGGTGCATTTTTAAGGGCGTTGTCAACACCTAGTTTAAAGTTTTTCTTAAAGGCTGCGTGGTTAATAATTTCTTTAAAATCGCCTATATTATAATCAATCTCTTGTCTGATCAATTTTAAATGTGGTGCATCCGGCATCCAATATCCGCCGGCAATAAAGCTTTTCTCCGGTTGAATATGAAGATAATAACCAGGCTCGTTCCCTCCTTTTTTAGTAGAGAACCATATACCGAAGTTATTTTTATAAGGATCTTTATTTTTGCTAAATCGAACATCACGATAAATGCGTAAAAGACATTTCTTTGGATCCATATCTGCCGAAAGCATTGGATCTATTTTGGCCAGCTCCGGGATAATCTTGGCCACAAGTTCGAGTACATCAGCCTTTGCATTTTCGTAAACTTCTTTGTTGGCGGCAAACCATTCGCGGTTGTTATTCTCCGCTACGTCTTTTATAAAACTAAGGGTTTCTTTTTTAAGCATACAGTTTTATGGTTAACTGGTTAATTGTTTTAATCGGTTAACCTAACAATTAACCAGTTTATACGATTTAAACGATTAACCAATACTACTTATCATAATATGGCTTATACTTAATGTTCGGCGATAAAACGTGGAGCAGTATAATTCTCGAATAGCGATAGTTAAACGGATACAGAATAAAACAACCTGCAAAAATAACGATCAGATAAGGCCAGAAAGTTGCATCGGTAAGCGGACCGAAAAATAAATAGGTGATGAAACTGGCGAAAAGCATTTCGATTACATTCATCGCATAACTTACATACATGGCTGCATAAAAGTAACCAGGCTCGATTTCTATGCGTTGTGCGCAATGTCCGCAAATTTCTTTGGTATGCTGAATGTTCCAGCCGTACATACTGCCTGTAAAAATATCTCCTCTACGGCAATGCGGACACTTACAGTGTACAATGGCATAAAGTTTTGAGGTAGTTTGCTCAGACATACTTTTAATTTAAATTAAAAGGTTCCTTTTTCATATTAAGGTGCACATTCTTTTTGCGGTATTTTTTATACCAAACCACACCAACAATAACAGCCATTAAATAAGGAAGAGATAAAAGATACAACACACCTGTATTTAAGCCTGCTGTTTGTGTATTGCCGTTTTTAACACCTTGCTCGGCATTAATGGTACACATAGAACATTGGGCATTAACACTGGGACTTACCGTGAATGTAAATACCAATACAAAAAGGATAAAAATTGCTTTCTTCTTCATTCGTTACAAATATAAGCATAAACGCTTGGAGGGGTTTAAAAATTATGTCATAAAAAAACCCTTGCTTTTTAGGGCAAGGGTTACGGGAGAGAAGATTAAAATTAGATTCTAATTAGTTATAATGTTCCGTATATAAACGAACTACCATCGACGGTACGGTAAAGACCACCAAGTAAACCTCCGCTTGGGTTTATACTAGTTACCCAGTCGATTTTAAATGGCCCTGATAAAAAGAATTTTTTAACACCATCATATTCAGTTCCACGTGCAGTCCAGTTAGCGTCATAAACAGGATTTGTTAAAGTAATTACTCCATCAGTTATCGAATAATTAAATGTTGCATTTGCGCTGAAAGTTGTGGTACCATTATTTGGGCTGATATTCACCACTGCAGTACTGTTGCTCGTTAAAGCAAAACTGATTCCTACTATTGTTCTTGCCGGAGTCAAAGCAGCTAATTTAGCTACCAATGCCTGATAAATTACATTAAATTGAGAAGTAACTCCACTTGGTAACAAGGCTCCTCCAGCTACTGGAGATGTGCCGCCAATACTAATTTTTCTATAGGTATAACTACTCGGAAAACCAAATAACAATGGAAGTGGGGTTAATGGTATCGGGCTTGATTTAATAATATATTCTTTGCCTGCAGCATCATACATTGCGAGAGTGGTTGCATCTTTCCAGGCAAACTTAACCAAAGTAATACCTTGAAAAACCAGACCTGTCGAAGTCATTGAAATTCCATCAGTTGTTAAGGCTATTTTATTCGTAGCAGAAACAACCGTTGTACCATCGGCCAATATACCAGTTAACGTAGCTCTTTTGCCACTGGCAAGAACATTGGTAAAATTAACACTTAACCCAGCTTTAATTGTAGCACTACCAGAAACTACTTCAATGTAAGGATTTTGTGTGGTGGCAAAAAATGATTTAAGCCTATCAGAAGATGTTTTCAATCCTTCAGCAGTATATGCTGCTTTTTGGGCAGCAGTAGCCTTTACCATAGCCAGGGTTTGGCGATAAGCCTTGCCTATAAAAAATATGCTATCGACTGTAGCGCGCGAATAAGTAAACTCTACATCACTTTTATAACCGGTATTTCCAGCTCCACCAAAAACACCGTTGTTCGGGTCGGCCAGCATTGAAATATAATTATAAGTATCGAATATTAATTCGGTACCTAAAACAGCTTTAACCCTAAAAGTAGACTTACCCAGTGTTTTTGCAGTATTATCATTTAAATCTGCATACATGGTAACATTTTGATTTGCATCAAAAGTCATATAAAATCCGTAAGCACCACCCGCATTTGTAGGTAAGGTTGCTATCCAGCCATTAGGTGCTGAAGTTAATGTATTAGTAACTGAAGCAATAGATTCAGCTATTCTTTCTTCTGGCTTCTGATCAAAATCAGAAACAAAAGAATCTTTTTTACAACTTGCCATAGCCAGGCAAATCATAAATAAATATAATATTCTTTTCATCATTTATAATGTTTGACCTAGTGAACCAAAAAAGTAATTAGTAGGAGTTCCGCTTACATACATACCACCAAAATTATTAAAATTGGCATTATCGATAGTTTTAGGCATCCAATCTGCTATAAAGGTCTTTCCTATTAAATAAGCTTGAATTGAACTTGTAAAACCAGCCGTAAATAAAGCCGCATTTGCATAGCTACCTGTAGTACCTGCCTGCGCAATCTTTGTAAATGTTACAGCTCCGGTAGTAGCATTTATGGTATAAGAAAAAGTATAGTCGGCAAAAAATTGTGTACCGCCTGCAGCTGCAGTAAATGCCCCCCTTACTGTTAATGCTGTGTTAGACTCAAAGCGAAATTGTACATAATCCAAGTGATATTTACTGGTAGCACTATAAGCCAAAACAGCAGCTTTAAAGTTATTATATGCAGTAGTAAATTCAGTTGACATTGGATTTGCGGTGTAAAGCGGATCTTCTAAATTTATTGTCATTGTTTTAAATAAATTTTGCCCCATCCAATAAGGGAAACTTGATGATGATAGCTTATACGTATTTCTAACTACATTCTGAATTTCCCTTTGTAATGCTCTAAAGTCGACGCCTAAGTTTATGGTAAAATATTGTACAACACTTGCTTCTTTAGCTTTTAATGCCGCTTTACCCACTGCAGTAGAGGCATTTGCACGGGCATCAAACCAGGCTTGGCCAAGCACTAATAAATGTGATGTAGTTTCTGCAAAATCTTCTCCCGGCTGGCTTGATGCATAAGGACTTACGTAACCGTTATCTCTTGCTGCTGCATCAGCTACAGTAGTCCAGGTTGCCGTATATGTCGACTTTGTAATGGTTTGAAAGTCAGTAGGCATGGCAACCAATTGATTTAAAATATGCGTAAATTCATGATGAATAGTTCTTAACTTTCTGGTTACAGCATCTGCATTATTTGCGTCAAAATTATTTAAATCGTAAATGGTAACACGCTTTGCGGCAGATGCAGTAGCTAATATCATCGACCCATCAGTTTGGTAAGCTCCTGAACCATATAGTACCCATTCTTTAGGTAGCATTTTTTTAATAAATGGAATACCTGCCACTTTTTTATACGGATCGATAAAACCTTCTAATACAGTTTGCATCTGCGGTTGAACATTAGCCGGATTAGCCGGACTAACCACTTTATCATTATCCTTGTAAAAATCACTATAACGATAAATTACGTCCATATTGTAGGGATCCAAGAAATTAGTTTTTAACCAGTTATCCAATGCGGCATTGGCTACAGGATTATCAACATATTTTGTCAAATCGATATTAGCTGAATCTTCTTTTTTACAAGATTGTATTGTTGTAAACAATAAAAACAATCCTAATATTCTTATTAAATTTCTTTTCATGATATTCTTATTAATTATCTAGGATTTAATGGCACACCAGAAAGTCTTGCTTCTTCAGGAATTTGAAATACTCTTTTGTTATCATCAGCCTTCAATTCGATAAATGTTTCATTACCCTGAGCATCAATGATATTATGTTTAACCGTCATTCTGGTACGGAGAATATCAAACCATCTAATTCCTTCCTGCAGGAATTGTGCTTTCTTAGTATCTAAGATTAATTTAATTAAACCATCTTTTGGATCGGTTATACCGTAATAGGTCGCGATTTTAGATAAAGTAGCTGCGTCGCTAGGTGTATATCCTCTTACGTAAGCAGCAAGTCCTGTATTAATATCGGTTAACGACTTATCAAACTGACCTAATTGGGCGTAAGCCTCTGCCCTGTTCATTAAAGCTTCATCGGTTGTAAGTACAGGAGACATTAAATAAGTAATACCAATGTTTGAAACCTGGTTAGTTACATAAAAATATTCTTTATACTTATATGTAGTATAACTTGGCTTCGTATAGAAAAGAATTTTATTTGCAAATGCTTTACCTGTTATATTGGTACCAGTACCAAACATTTTAACTAAAGTTTCGCCATAGCCATATCTTGGCGAAGTTAATCTTTGATAGCTAGAATACAGGTTTATTAACAGTAAGTTATATTTCTGATCTGAGCGTGTAAAAGCAGCCTGAAAATCAGCTGAGCTCATATCGTATAGAGCACCATTAATGGGTCTGATAATACTCGCAAAGTTTTCAGTTGAAATTAAAGAAACATGATCTACTACCTTTTGCCATTCACCTTTAAATAAATAAAAACGGGCAGCAAATGCATGCGCTGCAGCTGGGGTAAAATGATATTTTGGAACCTTATAAGCAGATGCAGAAAGTAAAGCCATCCCATCTGTTAAATCTTTCTCGATTTTTTGATAAGTGGCAGCAACTGTCTCCCTATCATATTGTTTAATTACAACCGTTTCAGGGTCTGTTACATAAGGAATACCAGGAGAGTCATTTGCTCCTCCAATTACATAGGCTTTTGCATAGAATGTAACTAACATAAAATGTGCATAGGCCCTTGCTACTAAAGCCTCGCCTTTATATGGTAATGCCGATGTACCAAATTTATTGGTTTCAATAGCCTCGAGTGCCTGATTTGCTGCTGAAATAGCCTGATAACAGGTATTCCAGTAATTAGATGGCGAACCTCTGTCAGCGCCTAAAACATCGTCCCAGTAATAAGGTTTACTGGAAACATCCGATAAGGTTCCAACGCCGGAGCCTTTATCTTCAGCGTTATCAGATGCAGCCTCAGCGAAAGTGTAATAATCGCCTTCAGGATATGCTGTAGCTACTAGCTGTGCTACTTTATCAACCGAATTAATTTCAGTTCTATTGTCAGGTGCTGTATCTAAATATTTGTTACATGATACTAAAGTAACAGCTCCAAAAAGAACAGCGTATTTTAATTTATTAAATTTCATACCAAAATATCTTTTAAAATCCAACCTTTAATGATAATGTGTATTGTTTAGGTATTGGCAGGGCCACGCCACCATTACCAAAAAACTCAGGATCTTGTCCATTTAATTTTTTATCCGAATACAACAAGGCTATATTGTTACCCACAAAAGATATAGACGCATTCGACATATTTAGTTTAGATGTGAATTGTTTAGGCAAATCATAGGTTAAAGATATTTGCTTAAATCTGATGAAATCACCTTTTGCTACCCGTTCTGTTGAAAAATTATAAATATTATAAGGATAAACAGCAGAGGTAGTAGCCCCCGTAGCATCAGTAACCAATCTTGCGGCTGTATATGGATCCAATATTGACGGAACGCTTGTAAAGGCTTCATCCCCAGGTTGTACCCATCTGTTTAGCATAGATTTAGTCATAGAATAAATATCAGGGTAACTAGAAGAAAACTCTTGTGCTAAACGCACATAATTTCCTGCAGCAAAAGTGAATAAAGTAGATAAACTGAATTGTTTATACCTGAACTGGTTGTAAAAACCTCCCGTTAACTTCGGATCAATAGGCCCTTCATATTTTAAATTTGCCACCTTAGTACTTTGCAGATACACATAAGTGTTTTTTCTCCCGCTTTCATCAATAAAGTATGGATAACCAAAATTATGATCTAAACCTGCGAATTGAAGTGAGAATAAACTGCCTTGCGAATAACCAACTACAGAACCTCCATTGTCGCTAACCAGGTCAAGAATTCTAGGTGTATTTTGTAATTCTGTAATCTCGTTTTTGTTGTAAGCTGTGTTAAATTGAGTTCTCCATTTAAAATCACCGCTGGTAATTGCATTACCACCTAAGGTAATCTCAATACCTTTAGCTTTCATTTTACCATAATTAGCATCTTTTGTATATTCTCCGCCAATACCCGATGTTTTAATACTTCCAATTAAATCATAAATATTTCTTTTATATAAATCAACTGTTAAATTAACCCTGTCTTTTAAAAATGTTAAGTCAATACCCAAATTGGCTTCTTTTAATTTCTCCCAGGTTAATTCACTATTTGCCAGGCTTGATATATATGTAAGGGTTTCTTTCTCATTTTCATAAGGTCTTCTACTTAATCTGTTATAGAAAATAGCGCCCGAATTATTTGCGTTACCAATATTGGCAACCAAACCATAAGTTCCTCTAATTCTGGCTGAAGACAATACAGTGTTATCAATCCAGAAACTTTCCTGATCTACATTCCATGCACCTGAAACGTTCCAGGTTGGCAACCATCTTGCTGTTCTGCTTTTACCCATTAAATTCGAGCCATCGTATCTGGTTGTAGCATTAAAACTATACTTATCTTTATATGAATATGCTGCTCTTAAGGCAAATGCTGCAAAACGATCTGCCCCATAACCCATACTGTAATAAGGTGCATTTGATTCCTGAGCTTTCTTAAAATATAGATAGTTTGCATTAACAATTCCGCCATTATCGTATTGATAGCCAACTCCGTCAAATTTAGAGTTTTGACGATCTATATATCTTACCTCCATTGATCCGAAAACATTTAGGCGATGATTTTCATTAAATTTCTTATCAAACTCAAGGTTCTGTCTGAAATAATAATTCTTTAAATTATCATAAGTAACATTATAAAATCCTCCCTCAGGTAGGGTTACCACTGGTAACTTAGTTAAATCTTCAGGATTGGTGTACAAAAATGGATTATCACCTACTGTTGTAGCGTCCTGAGCTGCTCTAAATGCCAAGGCCATGTTGGAATTTTCTTTAATGTAGTGCTTACGATCGGTTTTTGCATACCTATAGGCTCCATCAATTGAATAAGTTAAAGAAGGAATAATTTTATATTTTAGCCCTCCCTGTACTTTAAAATCAATCTGACCCAGTTCTAAATAATTATTATCCAGCTCGTTTAAGATATTAAAAGGTGCATAGTTTCTGTTAAAATACTCCAGGCTTCCATCTTCGTTATATGCAGTCATGGCTCTGCTTGTATTTAAAGCATAAGAATATGGGTTGATATCGAAATTTCTTGAAAAAGTTCCATAAACAGGGTCCGAATTACGGGTTAAAGTTCCCGGAGCTTTTTGATCGCGGACGGAGCCGTTGATGATGAATTCGCCACTCAACTTATTACTCATTTTAAAGGTTGATCTTAAATTACCAGTAAAACGATCTACACTATTTCCAATAGTCTGACCATTATCATGCAGATAAGAGGTAGAAGCGTAGGTTTGAAATTTCTCTGTACCAGAAGAAAAACTCATAGAATGCTCTTGTAGCAATGAATTTTTAAATAAAACATCAAACCAATTGGTATTGGCATTAGCATATCTATTTAAAAACTGAGCACGATCTGTTGCTGTGTTTTTTAACGCATAGGTGTCTGTTGCAGCATCATAATCATATAAAGCATTATACATTTTGTAAAATGGACCACCATCTGCTCCTCTTGAAGCCGAGGTATGCTGAAAATAGCCTTTGTTCAACATCTCCATCATAACAGACATCTGATCAGCTGAATTTAGAACATCAAATTGATTATAATTAGGCTTTAAGTAGGTTGTAAAATTACCAGTATAGCTAATTCTTGGCGCCCCTTCTGTTTGACGGCCTTTTTTAGTAGTAACAACAATTACCCCGTTCATTGCACGCGCGCCATACATGGCTGTTGCTGCAGCATCTTTCAGGATATTGAAGCTTTCAATATCATCAGGGTTTAAACCTGCAACTGACGATCCGATTAGCGTATTAGCATCACCGGTTGATAAAGCATCATTTGAGATATTAACCACATCTTCCAGGATAATTCCATCTACTACCCAAAGCGGTTTATTATCACCAGAGATAGAAGTAGCACCACGCACGCGAATTTTCGGAGCTGCACCAAAAGTACCCGATACATTCTGTACTGATACACCGGCAACCTGTCCCTCTAACATACGGCTGATATCTGGCACACCATTACGCTGTGCATCGGCCGCTTTTACCTGAGTGGCAGATCCTGTAAATAACTTCCTATCTATTTGTTGGTAACCTGTTGATACCACATTCACTTCGTTAAGTTGGGCAGCATCTTCTTCTAAGGTTACATTAATAACCGTTTTACTGCCAACAGGTACCTCGAGTGTTTTGTAACCAATAAAGCTAAAGGTTAAAACCGCACCGTCTTTTACCGAGATGCCATACTCGCCCGATCCATTGGTTGATACAGCATTGGCTGCTCCTTTTTCGCGCACACTAACGCCAGGTATTATCGCTCCATTTTTATCCCGTACTTTACCCGTTACTTTTACAGCGATAAAATAACCAACTACTTTATCGAAAATACTCTTTTCTTTAGGTTTAATTAAGATTGTTTTGTCTTCAATAGTATAGGTTAAATCCCGACCAGAAATAATCTTGTCCATTATCTCTTCTATAGTCGCATTATTAAAGTTGGCATTTAAAGTAGTAGTACTTTTAATAGTGTTAGTCGATAATAATACATCGTAACCAGATTGCTGTCTGATTTCCCTAAACATTTTTTCTAATGTTACATTTCTTTCTTTTAATGTAACCAGCTGGCCAAATGATGCAGCACTTACCTGCATTAAAGAGGCAAGTAATATGACCGTAACTAACTTCATAATTAATAGCAATTTAGGTATGTAGCGTCGATGCGTACATAAAATTCTAATATAAATTTTGTACATTTAATAGTCTGTTTTTGTGCGAAGCGCAATAAAGTTTAGACGCCAAAAAGCGTTTCGCGGTTATCCAAGAAATAATTGATTTTAATCGATTCCGGTTTACGGAATAGCTAAACAGATAATAAAGGGGGTGTTGCAAGCACTCCTTTTTTATTTATTCAACTTTTGAATCGTCAGGAGGTTTGTCGAAGTATATTCATTAGTTGTTAGTGGTTTTAGGTTATTGTTGATTAATTAGTTTTGTTTTTAGAGATAAAGGTTAGTTACGGTCTTCATCTTTTTTCGGTTATTCTTTATAGACAATAACTTTATTGCCTTTAATATCGAAACGTACTTCACCAGTTTGCTCAAGTTTGGTTAACACTTTCGATATTTTTTCAAAACGGCTTACCGTTCCGTAGTACATCACATTTTTTGCATCCGCATCTGCGTATTCTATTTCTACATTATACCAACGGGCAACTTTACGTAAAATGCTTTCTTGCCGTTCGTTATTGAACATAAAATAGCCGTTTTTCCATGCTATTGCTTCATCAACATTTACTTCTCTTACATCCATGCCAGAAATGGATACCAAAGATTGCTCGCCAGGTTTAAGCACCTCGCTCTCATTGGTCGTATTATGTGAAACTCGCACACTTCCTTCCAACAAAGTAGTTTTAGTTACCCTTTCATCTTTATAGCTATTAATGTTAAAGTGCGTACCCAATACCTCAACAGACTGCTTATCGGTTTCTACAATAAAAGGATGTGCTGCATTTTTAGCTACTTCAAAATAAGCCTCCCCATCCAATTTCACCAAGCGCTGTTTAGCCGTTCCGATATTTAACGAATACTGAATTGAAGATGCTGCATTTAGCCAAACAGTAGAACCATCGGGCAACTGGATTTGCCATTCGCCACCATTTGGGGTCGAAATGGTATTTAATCTCACATCATTTACATTTTCTGATTCAGCCATGTTATACACCAATTGACCATCGGCAGTTTTGGTGATAGAGAAGCCGGCTTCTTTAGCAACATCACCATTCATCGCATCTGAAAGCGAAATTTTCTTTCCATCGGCCAGAGTGAGAATGGCTTTGTTTTTTCCCGGCGCCACGTCAGTAGCAAAAACATGCTCTTTCTTTTTCTGTAAAGAAAGGTAAGCGGTGAATGAAAACACAATAAAAACAACTGCAGCAGCAGCCCATTTTAAGCGCTTCATTAAAATCCGTTTAGGCGATCGGCTTGGTTTGTCTACAGCCAAAATTTTATTTAGAACCGGATTCCATTTTTCCTCAACAACATTAGGCGCATGTTCTTCTTCTGCGATAATCATTTTCACGATTTCATCAGAAAGCAATGATGTGCTGTTTTCTGCTAAAACTAAAAGTTCTTCCCTTTCGGCCTCGCTTAAGGTCTTAGCTGTAAACTGTTGTAAGAGATAATGTATACGTTCTTCCATAAAGATTCTGATACTAAGAAGCAGCAAAAGAAAATTAGGACTATCGGGATATTAATTTTTTTCTATTTTATTTTCAAAAAGAAAAAAACAATTGGGAAAAAGAATACAATCCCATGTTGATCGAGGTGTATACGTATCGATTTAAGGGCTATTACCAGGGCATTTTTAACCGTATTAGGCGAGATATTGAGTATTTCTGCAATTTCAGGTATGGTTTTACCATCGCGTCTGCTCAATTGGTATATATTTTTGCGTTGATCAGGTAATTTTTCAACAGCAACGGCAATAATTTTCGTTACCTCGTTTAAATTAATAGTTTCTACAGTATTGTTATGGCTATTTTGTTGCTTAGCCACAAATGCATCAACAACTCTATCTTCTTTTAATTTTTTACGCAGGTAGCTTAAACATTCATTAGAAACATATTTATAAAGATAAGCCTTCACATTCACTACATCAGCTAATTTATCGCGATTTAGCCAAACCCTTAAAAATGAATCTTGAATAATTTCTTCGGCTGCATCATCAGATTTGGTAAACTTAGCGGCAAAAATTTGGAGTACAGGAAGGTATTTGAAGAACAAAACAGAAAAAGCCTGCTCATCTCCTCCTACGATTTTATCAATCAGCCCATCATCTTTGTCTGCGTTGCTTAGCGCCATAAAATTAGTTCATCACAATTTGCTATGTCTTCCATTATTCTGAGGCGTAATAATAAATAGATTTGTCATTAAAGAGAAGAAAGATTTAAACTAAAACATTTTAGTATGATAATAGGCTTCTTTACCAAATATACTGAATAAGAAATTTTAGTCGGTAACAAATTAATTAAAAATAAAACCCCCACTTTTTAGGGTAGGGGTTCAAAAGTTAAGGTAGGACAACCTTAGTATGAATAATATGGCGAAATCATCAAATAAACCACTACGCCTGTAATGGCTACATAAAGCCAAAGTGGGAAGGTAATTCTTGCAATTTTTCTATGGCGATCGAAACGCTCGGCCAATGCCCTTACATAAGTTACCAAAACCAGTGGAATAATGGCTATTGACAATAGGATATGCGTTAACAAGATAAAGAAGTAGGCATACTTAATAGCTCCATCTCCGCCAAATTTGGTAGATGGGGTAGTCATATGATAAGCAATGTACATTACCAAAAACAATAAAGAACAACCGATAGCGGTTTTCATCAAGTTTTGGTGCAATTGTATTTTACCGTTTTTTATGGCCCATACAGCCACTACCAACAGCACAGCTGTTATTCCATTAATGGTAGCATATATTGGCGGTAAAAATGGCAACGTAGGCGCATCTATACCTAAATCTTTCAGCTTTACCACAAATAAAAAGGCTACTGCTACGGGTATAAAAATAGAAAGAATGATGATCCACTTGCTATACTTTTTCTCAATTGGGCTATTTTCCATGAGTTTTTAAAATCTCTTTTATATTATTATTATTTTGTATCGACTTCGGAGTCTAAACGCTAAGTCCTAAACACTAACCGCTAAACCAATTACCTGCCGTCTTTAACATTCCTTAAATACTCGGCAATAAGTACTTTTATTTCATCCTCCAACCTGGCATTTGCTTCAGCATTATCGGCATCATAAATTCCGCGTATACGGTGTAGATTATCAATAAGTACTATTTTATTACTAAAAATAAAATTGGTTTTCTCTTTCGTTTCATCTGCAACTACATCAAGCAGCAAACCTTTTCTGATTAACGGATAAGTTTGAATGGTATCGCTAACCAGAAAATCCCATTTTCCAGCTTTTGCATTAAAATGTTCGGCAAAATCTTTTATTCTACCTTTATCAAGTGGATCAACAGACAGGCTTAAAAACTTAACCAAAGATTTTTGCTCATACCCATCAGATAATTTCTTGATGTATTTACTTGTTTCCTGGTTGTTGGCGCCGGTATAAAATAAATTTAGTACCACAATCTTGTTCGCGAGCGATTTCCAGGTAATGGTATCGTTATGTTGGTTTACGAGTTTAAAATCAGGAACCAGGTGATAAATGGTATCTGGTATTTTTTTCCCTTTTACGTTATGAAAGGTTGATGCGACAACTTTCTCACCAAAGATGGGTAAACTCTTATACCTGTTCTTTGCAAAGTGTGGCAATAAGTAAAAAAACAAAAATCCCGGTATAGCTAAAATGCTTACCAGGATTATTACCTTTTTTATAGGACTTCTTTTCATTAATGGTTCATCATGTGGATGTTTAAAAACCCACCTTCTGTTAACATTAAAACAATAAAGTAAATAATGAAAATAAATGAAACAGTTAACGCAAGCTGTAAGCCTAATTTCTCATATTTTAAGTGCATAAAATAGGCTACAATATAAAATGCTTTTAACAAAGTTAAACCAATATAAATGTAGTTACCCACATGCTGAGTCATAATTCCTTTTGGAATTAATACCAGCGCTATGATAAATTCAATTACGGTAATTAATAAAAGGATTCCAAAAACTTTCCAGATTTTACCTTTTGATAAACCTGCATGATCCCCGTGCCCGTGCTCTTCTGTTGTATGTGTATGCTCTGACATAAAAATATTTTTATAATATGATAAATTAAACCAAATAGAAGAATGTAAATACAAACACCCATACTAAATCTACAAAGTGCCAGTATAACCCAACTTTTTCAACCATTAGGTAATGTCCTCTTTTTTCGAAAGTACCATTAATCGTCATGATTAAAATGATGATGTTGATGATTACTCCACTGAATACGTGGAAACCGTGGAAACCTGTAATGGTAAAGAATAAGTTTGCAAACTGTTGTGCAGAAACTAAAGATACTTCACCGTTAAATAGATGTTCTAATGTTTTTAATGGAGGAATTTTACCCCAGCCAAAACCTTCGTTAAATAGGTGCGTCCACTCAATGGCCTGACAACTCAAGAACATGAGGCCACCAATAATGGTTGCAATCATCCAGCCGATAACTTCTTTTTTAGAGCGTCTGTGACCTGCCTCTACCGCTAAAACCATGGTTACCGAACTCATGATTAAGATAAAGGTCATGATACCTACGAAAACTAATGGAGCGCCATGTTCTGCAATGCCTGGAATAGATTGAAAAACCTTATCTGGAGCTGGCCATGTTAATTTAGAAAAACGCTGAGCGCCGTAGTAGATCAATAAAGATGAAAAGGTAAAAGCATCTGACAAAAGGAAAAACCACATCATGATTTTACCATATTCTACCGACCACGGAGAACGACCACCATTCCATGGTCCGGTTTTAACTTGATCTAATTGTGATACTGCATTCATTTGGAAATAGTATAATAGTTTGTTAACAAATTTAACGGTTCAAAAGTAAAAAAACATACAGATATATCCATAATATATCTATAAAATGCCAAAAAATAGAAGCAATTTCCATTCTGTATTGGACTTTGGCAACAGGCAGACTTTTATAACTTCCTGCTAAAGCATTAATAATAAGGCCAACACCACCAATAATGTGTAATAAGTGCATGCCAGATACCACATAAATAAATGATATTGCTGCGTTATTTCCTACCAGGGTTGCACCAGTTCTTACCATACTTCCCCAGGCATTAAACTGCATTACTCCAAAAGCGATGGCCAAGATTACGGTAATCCACAGCATATTGCGCTGTAAGCTGAAGTTCAGTTTCTTTAAAGCCTTCGATGCAAGCACCAAGGTAATGCTACTGGCAATAATTACCAAACTAGAGTAAATAAAAGCATCTGGTAAAACCAAACCATGTCCCTTTCCCTTCGAAGCGGCAAATACCAGATAATAACTGGTAAAACCACCAAACATAATTGTTGATGATACCACAAATAACCAAACAATAAATTTCCTTGGTTTTGGGTCAAACGTATCCTGCATCTTTTCCATTGTTAGCACCATAAATTATTTTGCTATAAAATTTAATAATAAACCCAACTGTACTGCCGGGATGTAAAAAAACGAACAGAACATTACTTTCTTGGCATCTGCCAATTCTCTGCTCATTAAAAGTTTAAAAGCCAGCCAGCTAAAAATAAGTCCGGCTATTAATGATAAACCTGCAATGTAATATCCACCAAAACCATATAGCGTTGGCAGTAAACTTACCGGAATTAAAATTAATGTACTTAAAAAGGTAAGCAAAGCAGAGGTTTTATCTCTTTTCTTAGTAGGTAACAACCTAAAACCTGCTTTCTTATAATCATCATCCAAAACCCATGCAATTGCCCAGAAATGTGGAAACTGCCATACAAACTGGATTAAAAACAGAATGCCTGCAATGTAATAATCAATTTCGTGGAACATTTCGGCTTTTAAACTGCCAAATGCTGCTAAATACCCGATAAGCGGTGGTAAAGCACCTGGAATAGCACCTACAAAAACTGCTATTGGCGATTTTCTCTTCAATGGTGTATAAGCAAATGCGTACAACAGGATCGAAAATACAGAAAGTAAACCTGTTTCGAGATTCAATTTTCCCAATAACCAGGTACCTAAAAATGCCATAAAAACACCCAGGATCAATCCTTGCCCGGTAGTCATTCTGCCTGCTGGCATAGGGCGATCTTTAGTTCTAGACATTAACTTATCCAAGTCTTTCTCTATAATCTCATTAAAGCAGTTTGCAGCAGCGGTTACTAAAAAACCTCCAGCAATCAATATTAACCAGTTTCCCCAATCGATACTAGGGATATGGCCTCTACCCACCTGCATTTTCTGTCCGATCAAAAAAGAGATCGACGCCGAAAACACCACCGTAAACGATAGCCTGAATTTGATAAGTTTAGAAAAATCTGAAAGATATTGCTTCAATTTTCTTAAATATTATTGTTTATATGTACTTGTTCGGTAAACCAATAAGTACAGGTAAAACTGTAAACTAAATAACAGCGTAGAGAACAAAATGTGCAATGCCTGCGCTGCCGGTGGAAAAGCGATATATGCTAAAGCAAAGCCACTTAATAACTGTATGAGGAGCGTTATTAACATAAACCTTGCGGTTAACAACGGTGCAGCCTTACCACTAAAACGGTCGATAACCATTTTATACACTACTGCATTGGCAATGACTACGAGTATAGCTAAATCACGGTGATAAGAGAATACTTCTCCTACTTTCGAAATCCATGTATTCTTGCTTCCGTAAGAGAGCGACTTTGCAATAACATCTACTGCTTCTCTAACCTCGGTTCCTAAAACAATCTGAACGATACTGATTAGGAGGGTAAAAAACAAAAATCCTTTTAACCACGCTATCCGGTACATAATTACCGAAGGCGCTTTATTCAATTGCTTCGCATAATTGTAGGTATAAATAGATATCGCCAAAATAACCAGCGCTAACAACATGTGTACGGTTACCACCCATTGTGCCAGGTTTGTAGAAACCACTATCGAACCTAACCAGCCTTGGTATCCCACTACAAAAAGATTTAGGATACTGAGTACGATAATTCGTTTGGCCGTTTTTCGGTAGGCAAATGAGTATACAACTGTTAAAAACAGGAATATCCCCGCGGCTACCCCAGCCAATCTGTTCAGATATTCGGTCCAGGTTTTAGTTGGATTAAATTCTTCAGGTATGGTGATACTCTTATCATGCCTAATACTATCAGCTAAGGCTACTTTGCCCATGTTTTCCAGATATTTGGCAAACTTTTCATTCTTCTTTAACCTACCTGCTACGTATTTCTCTTTATAATTGGCAGGAAGTTGCGATACATCAGTTGGCGGAATGTAACGATCGAAACATTTCGGCCAATCCGGACAACCCATGCCAGACCCTGTACTGCGTACAATACCTCCGGCAAGTATAACCAATAGCGTAACTACAATGGTTATAAGATTAATGCTAATGAAACGTTGTTCTGATCTGCTGACCATATATCTATTAAGATGAAAAGGGTATCCGGATAAGCAGAAACTTAATCAGATACCCCTTTTAAAATTGTATTTAAGCTTATAAACTAGCTCTTGTTTTCTGCAACAGGGTTAGCTAATTCCCAATCTTGCTGTATTTTTTCTGCTTCTGCATTTCCTTCAAAATCGTGAGGTAAGTTAGAGCTCATGGTTTGAGAGAAAGGAACTGTTTGAGGAATAAAATCTTCGTGATGTCCTGGTTTGCTATAATCATATGGCCATCTGTAAACTGTTGGGATTTCCCCTGGCCAGTTACCGTGTAGGTGTTCTACTGGAGCAGTCCACTCTAATGTATTCGATTCCCAAGGATTTTGAGGAGATACTTTTCCTTTAAAGATTGAATAAAAGAAGTTAAATAAGAACGCTACCTGAGCTAGTGCTGCCATAATAGCTGCCCATGTTACAAATACGTTAACAGTTAACCATTTCTTCATAAATTCAAACTCGGTAAATGCATAGTAACGACGAGGTACACCATCTAAACCTAAGAAGTGAAGTGGGAAGAATACCAGGTAAGCTGCAATGAAAGTTAACCAGAAGTGTAAGTATCCCAATTTAGCGTTCATCATTCTACCAAACATTTTAGGGAACCAGTGATACACACCTGCAAGCATACCAAAGATTGCCGCAGATCCCATTACCAAGTGGAAGTGGGCAACAACAAAGTATGTATCGTGTAAGTTAATATCTAATGAAGCATTTCCTAAGAAGATACCTGTTAAACCACCAGAGATAAAGAATGAAACTAAACCGATAGCAAATAACATTGCTGGCGTAAAACGGATGTTACCGCGCCATAATGTAGCTAAGTAGTTAAAGGTTTTTACTGCCGATGGTACTGCAATAATCAATGTGGTAATCATAAATACACCACCCAACAATGGATTCATACCGGTTACAAACATATGGTGACCCCATACGATGAATGATAATACGGTAATACCAATTAAAGAGTAAACCATCGCATGGTAACCAAAGATTGGTTTACGTGAGTTTACTGAGATAACTTCAGATGAGATACCCAATGCAGGCATAATTACAATATATACCTCAGGGTGACCTAAGAACCAGAATAAGTGTTGCCATAAAATTGGAGAACCACCTTCATTTGGTAAAATATCTGTACCCATTACGATATCAGACAAGTAGAAACTTGTTCCAAAACTACGGTCGAATACCATTAATACCACCCCAGCTACAAGAACAGGGAAAGATAAGATACCTAAAATAGCGGTTAAAAAGAAAGCCCAAATGGTTAATGGCATTTTCCAAAGGTCCATACCTTTAGTACGCATGTTTAAAATTGTACTTACGTAGTTGATACCGCCCATTAAAGATGATGCTACGAAAAGTACCATACTGATTAACCACAAAGTCATACCCATTCCAGATCCTGGCATTGCTTTAGCAACTACCGATAGTGGCGGATAAACCGTCCAACCACCAGATGCAGGTCCTGTTTGGATAAAGAATGATGACATCATCACCACACAAGCAGTAAAGAAGAACCAGTATGAAAGCATGTTCAAAAATGGCGAAGCCATATCTCTTGCCCCAAGTTGAAGCGGAATAAGTAAGTTACTAAATGTACCACTCAATCCGGCGGTTAGTACAAAGAATACCATAATGGTACCATGAATGGTTACCAAAGCCAGATAAAAGTCGGGTTTAATACGACCACCTTCTGCCCATTTACCTAAAAATGTTTCTAAGAAAGGGAAGTTTTGATCTGGCCATGCCAATTGAATACGGAATAAAATTGATAAGCCCATTGCTATTACCGCCATAATAATACCGGTAATCAAAAATTGCTTAGCAATCATTTTATGATCCATACTAAAGATATACTTTGAAATCAAAGTCTCTTTATGATGCCCATGATCAGCGTGATCGTGATTGTGTTCGTCGTGTAATGCTATTGTTGACATAATTCGTTCGCTCCTGCTTAATATTATTTATTTAAAGCCATTTGGTTAGTTTTCGCAGCTGTAGAATCTGTTGCTGCTGAATCTGCTACTGATTTTACAGGCGCAGGTGCCACTGGCAAATTAAATTGTTTTCTTAAATCGTCGTTTAAGTATGTTTTCTGTTCTGCTATCCAAGTTTTGTATTCAGCTTCAGAAACCACACGTACCACTTTTTGCATGTTGTAGTGACCTGATCCACAGATTTTAGCACATAAGAAAAGGTACTTAAAGTTTGGATCGTTGGTTTCTTGCTGCATCTCTGCAGTAGTTTTAGTAGGCGTAAACTCAAATATAGTTCTCATACCCGGTACAGTGTTTAACTGTACTCTAAAATGAGGCATATAAAAACTGTGAATTACATCTTTACTGGTTAAGATCAGCTTTACAGGTTTTCCAACCGGAAGAACCATTTCATCAGCCATCTCATCATCGCGGGAGTTGATATCTTTGAAATCGATACCCAATGTATTGGTAGCTGTAGTTAACTTGTAGTTTTTGTTCCCTACTATTCCATCAGCTCCAGGATAACGGATAGACCATTTAAACTGCTCAGAAGTAACTTCTATCTGTAATGGTTTGTTGTTTGGATCTTCAACTTTGAAGAAAATAGATCTCCAGGTTAAGAAACCCATTAATACCAAAACAGTTAATACTAAAGCCGGAACGATTGTCCAGATTTTTTCGATGGTATTATTGTGTGGGTAGTAGTAAGCTTTTCTTTTAGCTGAGTATTTATAGATGTAAGAAAATCCGAATAATAAGATGTGCGTAACTACAAATACAATGGTGGTAATGATTAATGTTAAATTAAACATCTCATCAATTTTCTTTCCGTGCTCAGATGCCGCATCAGGAAGTAACATCGCCCCATGTACTGTATATTCCCAATATACACCATACAAACCGATCACTAAAAACAGCGCAAATAAACTTGCGTGTACCCTGTTCCAGTTAATGCCAACAGATTTACCTTGTGCTTCGCGGCTTAATTCATATACTCTTATTGCTTTACCAATAATTGCAATGAATAAGCATACGGCAAGGAAAACCAGAATATAAAATATTACCGATTTATAAACCTCGCCCATATCAACCTTCGGTGCCGCGGCAGCACCTGCTGCTGCATCTTGCGCAAATACGCTAGTGTTTGCAAAAACAGTAATCAATACTGCTAAAGCTGCGGTCGTTTTATTCGTTATAAACTTTCTTAAACTCATTTTCTTAAAAGTAGTACGCTGTACTGCTAATTATAATAATAATTAAATATTTGCTCTATCTTATCACCGCTATAGCTGATGATGCAAACTTTCTTGTAATAATGGGTGATTCTTTGCTATTAAAGGCTTTTTGCTTAATGATGTTAAAACCGTAAAGGTAAACAATCCTACAAAACCTAATGCAGTACCAATTTCAATGATCCCAAAACCATTATGTCCTTCTTCTACTGCTCCTGGCATAATCATTTGGTAGTAATCTACCCAGTGACCTAAAAGTACCACAATAGAAACGAACAATAATTTTGCATCTGTTCTTTTGTTATCTCTGTCCATTAATAATAATACTGGCGCTAAGAAGTTCATCGCTAGGTTTAAGAAAAACCAGAACTTGTAATACTCAAAGCGTTTGTAGAAATATACAGTCTCTTCAGGCATGTTTGCATAGTAGATCAATAAAAATTGAGCAAACCATACATAAGTCCAGAAGATAGAGAAACCAAAAATAAACTGACCCAAGTTGTGCAAGTGGCTATTGTTAACCCATTGCATATAACCAGCTCTTCTTAACAAGATAAGGATAATGGCGATAGTAGCTAAACTACTTACCCACATAGCCGCGAAGTTATACCAACCGAACATGGTTGAGAACCAGTGCGCTTCTAATGACATTACGGTATCGAAAGCAAAAATCGGTGTTGTAAAACCGTAAATTACCAAGAAGATACAAGCATTTTTAAAGCTCTTTCTGTAAGCATTTAAACCACCTGCTAAATCTTCGTTATAAGAAAACTTAACAAACATGATCGAAAATATACTATAGATCCCTAAGAACACCACTTGGCGGCCTAAGAAAAAAGGTACATTTAAGAACACCGATTTACCAGCGATAATAGAATCATAATTAGCACTGTTTGGATCTGTTAATCCGTCAGCATGCCAGTGATGATATAAGTTGTGTGTGTATAAACCTGCTGAAATAATTACAACAAGTATTACAGCTGCTATTGGCAATGTTTTTGCCATAGCCTGTGGTACACGTAAAATTGATGCAGACCAACCTGCTTGAGCTACATATTGAACAGCAAGGAAAAATGTACCCGACATACAAACGCATGCAAAGTAATATGCCATAAGCAACAGGTTAGCAAAAGTACGCTCGTGCATCACTTTATCACCAGCTAAGAAACCATAAGCAACAGCTGCAATACCTAAAGCGATACCAACTATACTTAATGTTTTTACTTTACCTGTAAACTCAAACTGTTCACTAAAATTAATATTGTGAGTTCCCATTTATATTCTGCTTTACTTATTGTTGTTTTTGTAATTCCTGAACATACATCACCACTTTCCAACGATCTGTTGGTGAGATTTGCGAAGCATGCGAACCCATATTATTTACACCGTAGGTAATGGTGTGGTAGATTTTACCAGCAGTAAGTGCTTTCATATCTCCACCTCTCGACGAACTTCCTGAGAAGTAAGAAGGTACACCATTAAACTTCTCAATTTTAACCAAGTGTCCTTGTCCATCACCTTTTTCTCCGTGGCAAGGGCTACAGAAAACTTTGAACAAATGCTGACCTTGAGCCAAATTAACAGTATCAACCGGTAAAGGGTTAACCATGCTCACACCTGCAGCTTCATATCCTTCTTTTGTGTTAGGAAACTCATCATACTCTGTAAAACCTACTGGTTTAGTATGTGCAGGAGGCAACTGTGCCGTTTTACCATCTTTAAAATTCTTATTCGGTTGGTCCGGATTGTAAGCAATCGGATCATACATGTTTCTGGCATATTCTAAGCCAGTACTGCGTTTATCTTTACAAGCTGAAAAGGTAGCTGCAAAAGCGATAGCTAAAAACGCCGTGTAAACAAATTTATTCTTATTCATAGCTAATGTACTTCCTTTCATTATACTTTATTTCTAAAGCACCTGCATCTTTTAATAATCCATCAATTACAGTATGTTCTACATTGTCTTTTGCATCAACTGCAATTACAAAGCGATCATCTGTAGCTCTTAAATCCATCACTCTTGGTGCTCTTCCTGGAAATAAGTGTGTAGATGCATAATAAGTTAACACCATACCGAAAGCACAGAATAGTACTGTAAGCTCGAACATTATCGGAATAAAATCCGGTAATGCGAATGATGGTTTACCACCTATGTTTACTCTCCAATCGATTACTGCGCAAAAATAAATCAAAGCGAATGCACAGCAAGTACCGGTAATACCAAAGCAAAATGCTGCGATATCGATTCTAGATCTTTTAATTCCTAATTTGGCTTCTATTCCGTGTATAGGCATCGGTGTATATACATCATGAATGCTGATGTTATTTTCCTGAAGCTTTTCGATGCCGTGCATCATTTCGTCAGGATCGCCAAAACTGCCTAAAATATATTTGATATCACTCATTGTTATATTTTTGCGTAATCTTCTTGTTTAACACTATCAAATTTTTCTAAAGACTCTACGTATTCTGCAACGTATTCTTTATTCTCATGCCCTTCTTTAATCTGTTTCATTTTGGCTTGCTCACTTGCAGTTTTTAATAATAACTTAACTTCTGCTATAGCGATTGATGGTAATACTCTTAAGAACAATAAGAATAAGGTAAAGAACAAACCAATTGAACCTACGAATACGCTGATATCAACCCATGTTGGATAAAACATTGCCCAACTTGATGGAATATAATCGCGGTGTAATGAAGTAACAATAATTACGAAACGCTCAAACCACATACCGATATTTACTACGATAGATAAGATCCAGGTAGCACGGATGCTTAAACGGATTTTCTTGAACCATAATAGTTGTGGTGAGATTACGTTACAGGTCATCATCATCCAGTATGCCCACCAGTAAGGACCAGTAGATCTGTTAATGAAAGCGTATTGCTCATATTCAGAACCCGAATACCAAGCGATGAAAAACTCTGTTAAATAAGCCACACCTACGATAGATCCTGTTAAGATGATGATTTTATTCATCGACTCGATGTGGAACATGGTGATGTAGTTCTCTAAGCCTAATACTTTACGTGCAACCAATAATAAGGTTAATACCATCGCAAAACCTGAGAAGATCGCCCCTGCTACGAAGTATGGAGGGAAGATGGTCGTGTGCCATCCTGGAATTACCGATGTTGCAAAGTCCATTGATACAATCGTGTGTACCGAAAGTACAAGTGGTGTAGAAATACCTGCTAAGATTAACGACACCGCTTCGAAACGTTGCCATGTTTTAACGCTTCCACTCCATCCAAAAGAGAAGATAGAGTAGATTTTTCTACGTGTACCCACTGCACGGTCGCGGATGGTAGCGATATCTGGTAATAAACCTGTGTACCAGAATAATAATGATACAGAGAAGTAAGTCGAGATCGCAAACATATCCCACACCAATGGTGAGTTAAAGTTTACCCAAAGTGATCCGAATTGGTTTGGTAAAGGTAAAACCCAGTAAGCTAACCAAGGACGGCCCATGTGCGATACAACGTAAGTTGCGGCACAGATTACGGCGAAAATGGTCATCGCCTCTGCAGAACGGTTGATGGAGTTACGCCAGTTCTGACGGAAGAGTAATAGTACTGCTGAAATTAGTGTTCCAGCGTGACCGATACCTACCCACCATACGAAACCGGTGATATCCCAAGCCCAACCTACTGTTTTATTTAAACCCCAAGCTCCGATACCGTTCCAGAAGGTGTAGCTCACTGCAACCACCCAAAGTAAAGCGCCTAATGAAGCAAAGGTAAAACCAATCCACCAAGCTTTATTTGGCTTGTTTTCTACCGGGCCTAAAATATCATCCGTAATTTTTGCATACGTGATGTTATCTCCGGTAATTAATGGTTCTCTAAGTATTGATTCGTTATGTCCTGACATAATTTGTATTTTCTTTATACTAAAGCTTACGCTTGTACTGTTGTATCTGTGTTTCTAATTTTTGTCATGTAGCCGATACCCGGTTTCACATTGATCTCTTCTAATACGTAGTAGATACGCTCAGAACGTAATGCTTTTGAAACCTCTGAATTTGGATCGTTTGCATCACCAAATACAATCGCATTTGCTGAACAAGCTTCCTGACAAGCCATTTTAATATCGCCATCTTTTAATGGGCGTTTCTCCATTTTAGCTTGTAATTTGCCACCTTGTATACGTTGGATACACATAGAGCATTTTTCCATTACCCCTCTCGAACGTGTAGTTACATCAGGGTTTAAAACCAATTGGGTAAACTCGTTATTTAAATAGTTATCGAAACGTGAATCGTTCCAGTAGTTAAACCAGTTGAAACGACGTACTTTATACGGACAGTTATTCGCACAGTAACGTGTACCTACACAACGGTTATAAGCCATGTGGTTTAAACCATCACTTGAGTGTACAGTTGCCAATACCGGACAAACTGTTTCGCAAGGTGCGTGATCACAGTGTTGGCATAACATTGGCTGGTGAACCACAGAAACACGATCTAAGTCTTCTAACTTAGCAATTTCTTTCTCTCTGGTTACATCACCAGCTGCAGTTTCGTAGCTATAATAACGATCGATACGGATCCAGTGCATTTCACGACGACGGCGAACCTCATCACGGCCTACAACAGGAATGTTGTTTTCCACGTTACAAGCAACAATACAAGAACCACAACCTGTACAAGCATTCAAATCGATTGCCATAACCCAGTTGTTACCTGGTTTTTCGTATTGATCCCAAAGATCGTAATCTTTATGCTCGCCTTTTTCGTTACCAGCTCCAGGATTTTTCAAGTACTCCTTAAAAGTAGCTTCTTTAATCACTGCTCGGCCCTCGAAAGAGTGGTGAGTTTGTGTTTGAGCCAATTCGTAATAACCGCCTGTTGGGGTAATGGTTACCGAAGTAGCATATTGGAAAGTTCCATTTACAAAAGAAACAAAAGGGAAAGCATTTTTACCCACATCGTTACCAGCTTTACCAACTTTGGTACGGCCATAACCTAATGCGATAGATGCAGTTCCTTGTGCTTGTCCTGGCTGGATCAATACCGGAAGATCTACTGAATATCCGTTGCTCGCTTTAACCGTTACAACATCAAATTCTTTAACTTTTAATTTCTCGGCAAATTTTGGTGCGAGTGCAACATAGTTATCCCAGGTTACTTTAGAAACCGGATCAGGTAACTCTTGTAAGAATGCGTTGTTTGCATTTTTACCATCACGCATCGGGATGCTTTCGTAAACCTGTAATTCTACTTCTTTAGCTAAAGCTTTGCTACTGCTAACAATTGAAGTTGCAACTTGCGCTAAAGATTGAGTGAATGAATATGCTCCAGCAGTTTTTGCTGCTACAGTAACCACACCTTTTTCTAAAACTTCTTCCCATTTCAAACCAACAGCTGGTAACATTTTAGCTTCCCAGTTGCTGCGTACAAACTGATAGTAATCTTTAACCGGAGCATCAGCCCAGGTTAATAAACTCTCTTCAGCCTGGCGGCTATTGAAAACAGGGTTGATAGTTGGCTGAACGATAGAATAATATCCTTCGTAAGCGTTTGCATCACCCCATGATTCTAAGTAGTTATGGTTAATTGCAATGGCATCACAAGCGGTTGCAGTTTCATCAGCACGATCAGAGAATGAAATTTTAGCGGGAACCTTACCTAATGCATCAGTAAATGCTTTTGCATTTGCAGCATCGTAAACTGGGTTACTGTTTAAGAATAAAACAGCACCAACTTCGCCGCGGTTCATTTCAGCAACTAAGCCATTAAATTCAGCATCGTTACCTGCATATAAATAACAAGGGTTATCTAAATCGATAGTAGTACCATAACTTCCGATAGCGGCATTAATGGCATTTACTAAAATCTGAGTAGAAACATCGTTCGAACCACAAACTACAAGGCCTTTACCTTTAGCTTGTACTAATTCTTTAGCTACCAATTTAATTACTTTATCGGCAGTGGTGTTGTTACCTAACGTTCCGCCAGGTAAAGCACTTCCGGTAATTGCATTGTATAAGGCAATTAAAGCAGGTCCTTCTTCCGATAATTTAACCGGAACACGGGTATCTGCATTGGTACCTGTTAAGCTCATTCCACTTTCGAACTGAATGTGGCGGCTCATTTTTTTATTTTCTAACGATTTGTAGTTACGGTTAGCAGTATACTGAGCAGTAAACTCTTCTCCGCTAATCCAGGTACCTAAGAAATCGGCACTGAAACTTACAATTAAATCGGCCTTATCAAAGTTGTATTTAGGTAAAACTGCTTTACCGAAACTGTTTTGGTTAGCCTGGATAATACCAGTATAAGAAACGGCATCATACTGAACCAATTTAGCAGCAGGATATTTCGCAATAAACTGCGCAATAACTGCATTGGTTGATGGGCTGTTTACGGTTGATGCGACAATACGGATTTTCTTTCCACCTGCCTGTGCTTTTGCCAACTCGCCTTTTACAAAGCTGTCGATTTTTGCCCAGGTAGTTTCTTCAACTTTTCCATCTTTTACTAAAGCTGGTGCTTTTAGTTTAGATACATCATATAAATCTAAAACCGAAGCTTGCGCTCTTGCATCGGTACCACAATTAAACTGACCCGCATTTGGATTTGGTTCAATTTTAATTGGCCGACCTTCCCTTGTTTTAACCAAAATACTCTGGCCATTAAAGCTAGACGTATAATAGTTAGGAATACCTGGAGTAACTTCTTCAGGTTTTACCAAATAAGGGATAGATTTTTTTAACGGTGTACTTTGGCAGGCAGCTAATGTAACGGCACCTAAACCAAAACCTAACGCCTTTAAAAAGTCGCGGCGTGGGGTAACGGTACTTAACCCTGCTTCATTTAAAACATCTTCTATTGGAAGTGGCTCGGCGAATTCGTTTTTGTTATTCTTAACAAAATCGGGTGTATTGTTATACTCCTCTAAGCCTTTCCAGTATTTTTTGTTGCTTTCCATTTAAGCTATATTACTGTTTATTCGAACGTTCTTACTAAACTCTATCTATTAATAGTGGCATTTACCACACTCTAAACCACCCAATAACGCTGGTGTAATTTTCTCGCCTTTTTTAATCTTCTCGTGCGCTTCGATAACCTTAGCGTAGAAAGCATTATTTTTCTGACCAGAAATATCTGTTTCCTTATGGCAGTTAATACACCATTTCATGGTTAATGGAGAATATTGGTAAATTTCTTCCATTGTATTAACCGGACCGTGACAAGCGAAACATACAGGTTCTGTTGGTTGTAATCCTTTTGCTTTACGGATTGCATCTTCTGCAACAACTACGTGTTGAGAGTGATTGAAGTAAGCAAAATCAGGAAGGTTGTGTACACGTACCCATTCCATTGGTTTAGCTTTACTCTCATCATATTTCTGTGTTTCAGGATCGTAACCTAAAGCACTATAGATTTTTTTGATCTCTGGAGAAATCTCACCATCATATTTATCTCTTGCCTGAACAGCTTTATGGCAGTTCATACAAACGTTTAACGATGGAATAGTTGCATTTTTAGATTTAAATGCGCCGTTGTGGCAATACTGACAATCGATCTGATTGATACCAGCGTGCAACTCGTGAGAGAATTTAATTGGCTGAACTGGTTGGTAACCGGTGTGAACCCCAGTGTTCCACATGCCCATCCAACCGAATGAACCTAAACAGATGATTAAACACAAGATAAAGAACATTACAAATTTCTTGTTTTTGAACATCTTGCGCACACCTACCTTTAATGGCACATCTTCTTCAATCTCGATACCTTGTTTTTGTAAAATCAGGCGCTCTAACAATTTAGAAGCACGGCCTAAAATTACCAGGATAACAATCGCCAATACAACAATAGCCACAATACCTGCGATTGATAAACCTGAAGTAGATTCGTCTTTTACTGCAACAGCACCACCCGAAGGAGTAGCCGCTTTTGGCTCACCTTCTTTAATGTATGCTAAGATATCTTTTACTTTTGCATCATCTAACTCAGGGAAAGTAGTCATTGCCACTTTGCCGTTATCGTTAAACAATTTAACAGCTGCAGGATCTCCTGCAGCAATCATAGCCGCGTTGTTCGGAATCCATTTTAACAGGAACGCTTCAGGGTGACGATCGCTTACTCCTTCTAATGCCGGACCAATAACTTTGTGATCTAACGCATGGCACGAAGAACATTTTGCTTTGAAAAGCGTTCTTCCTTCTTTAGCATCCTGCGCATTTACGGTAGAAACCGCTATTACGGAAATTGCTGAAAATACGAATAACGACTTCCAAACGCTTTTTAAAATCATCGAGATATCTCTCATAATGAACACTTTATACTTATTTAATTTACTTTTTGTTGTGAAATTGATGCTGAACTAGGGGTAGCCCCACCAAAACTTGAACAAAAGTATAACTTATTAATAAATCCCATGACATAATAGTGACTGGAAATACAATTTATAATCATTCTAAACAAATGTCGTTTTAAGCCATTCAGGTAATAAAAATGCCCATTTTTGATATGTTATCTCCAATGGGCATACTAGAAACCAATTTGGTTTATTTATTTTTAATGATTATTGTTTTAATACCCAGGCAAACATTAACGGTGCTACAATTGTTGCGTCACTTTCTACAATAAATTTTGGGGTGTGGATATCTAATTTACCCCAGGTAATCTTTTCGTTCGGTACAGCACCAGAATATGAGCCATAAGATGTGGTCGAATCTGAAATCTGGCAGAAATAACTCCAGAAAGGAATATTTTCCATTTCCATATCCTGATAAAGCATTGGTACTACACAGATCGGGAAATCGCCGGCTATTCCACCACCAATCTGAAAGAAACCAATTCCTTTGCCACCGCTATTTGCAATATACCAGTCGGCTAACCAACCCATATATTCAATACCACTTTTCATTGTAGTGGCTTTCAATTCGCTTTTCATCACATATGAGGCGAAAATGTTTCCCATGGTAGAATCTTCCCATCCCGGAACTACAATTGGTAAATTCTTTTCAGCCGCAGCAAGCATCCATGAATTTTTAGGATCTATTTCATAATATTGTTCTAAGTCGCCGCTTAAAAGCATTTTGTACATAAATTCGTGCGGAAAATATCTTTCCCCAGCAGTATCTGCATCTTTCCATATTTTATGGATATGTTTCTGCAAACGGCGGAAAGCCTCTTCTTCTGGTATACAGGTATCGGTAACACGGTTGTAATGGTTCTCTAAAAGGTCCCATTCATCCTGTGGACTTAAATCGCGATAGTTTGGTACACGTTTATAATGTGAATGTGCTACCAGGTTCATAATATCTTCTTCAAGGTTTGCACCGGTACAAGAAATAATAGCCACTTTATCCTGGCGGATCATCTCTGCAAGTGAAATTCCCAATTCTGCAGTACTCATTGCACCAGCCAGTGTGATCATCATTTTACCACCTTCATCTAAATGCGTTTCGTATCCTTTAGCTGCATCCATCATTGCCGCAGCATTAAAATGGAGGTAATTACGCTCCATAAACTGAGATATTGGTCCTCTAGTTGTGCTCATTTTATTGTTTGTTTTTTATAAAGCCGCAAATATAGAGAAAAGTTAAAAGTTATTTATAAAGCATTTATTGGTTCACACCTAATTTGTAACATCACAACAAAGGGGGGTAAATTCTAGCATCCTAAACCATCAACTCACTGACCGCTAAAGCTAAGCATGAAATAGTCAAAATACCCTTAGTTATTTATATGAAAAATTAATACCTTGATGTTTAAACCTAACTAATACGTATGAAAAAAAACTTATTCTACTTTTTGTTGGTCCTTATTACATTTTGCACGGCAACAAAAGCACAAACGCTTACAGGACAGGCAAATGCACCCGCTGCGAAGCTAGCCCTATGGTATCGCACACCTGCTACAGACTGGATGACATCTGCCTTACCTATTGGCAATGGTAGAATTGGCGCCATGATTTTTGGGGGCATCTCTCAAGAACACGTTCAATTTAACGACAAGACGTTATGGACAGGTAGCAAAACCGTTAGAGGGGCATACCAGAACTTTGGCGATATTTATTTTGATTTCCCTAATATTACAACTGTTGCAAATTACAGACGTCAGTTAGATTTAGAAAATGCCATATCAACTGTAAGTTACGAAATTAATGGTGTAACATACACCCGCGAATATTTTTGCAGCTATCCTGATAATGTAATTGTGATGCGCTTTTCGAGTACTGGATCTGGCAACATCAGTTTTGATGCGAGCATGCAAGACACGCATTCCGCAACCCCCACATTAGCTGGAAAAAAGATATCGATAGCCGGAAATTTAACCTTGCTTTCTTACGAAGCAACCATGAGTTTGAACAACGATGGTGGCACCACCAGTATTAATGGAGATAAAATATCGGTAAATAACGCCAATTCGGTCACCATCATTTTATCTGCTGGCACTAACTATGACCCTGTTACAAGCACCTATTTAGGCGTTAATGCCGCTCAGTTGCACACCAATGTGGGCGCACAAAATGATTTGGCGGCTGCCAAAACTTATAGTAACTTACGTAGTACCCATATTGCCGATTATCAGACTTTTTTTAACAGAACCAGTCTCAACCTTAACGACACCAAGCCAACTATACCTACCAACGAGCTACGCACGGCTTATAACAGTGGCATTTATAATTCATTTTTAGATGTCCTTTATTTCCAATATGGGCGGTATTTGATGTTAGGTTCGGCCAGGGGAATGGCACTCCCATCAAATCTGCAAGGTTTATGGTGTAATAGCAATACTCCTCCTTGGCAAGCCGATATTCACTCTAATATTAATGTAGAAATGAATTATTGGCCAGCCGAAATCACTAATCTATCAGAACTGCACGCCACCTTTAACGATTATATTTACAATGAAGCAATGGTACAGCCTTCATGGCGGGCCATGGCTACCTCTACGGGAAACTCAGGGTGGACCATGAAGACACAAAACAATATTTTTGGCTACTCTGATTGGGAATGGAACCAGCCTGCCAATGCATGGTACTGTATGCATTTATGGCAACATTATGCTTTTACGCTCGACCAAGATTTTTTAACCAACAAGGCCTATCCGGTAATGAAAAGTGCCTGCGATTTTTGGTTGAGCCGTTTAATTACTGATAGCAATGGCAAATTGGTAGCGCCAAATGAATGGTCTCCAGAGCATGGCCCGCGCGAAAATGGAATTGCCTATGCCCAACAGTTAATTTGGGATTTGTTTACCAATACCATTAAAGCTAGCGAAACCCTTAACACAGATGCCTCCTACAGGACAAACTTACAGGCAAAATTGGCTTTGCTAGATAATGGAATAGTAATCGGAAGCCGAGGACAGCTTAGGGAGTGGAAGACTAGAGACGATGATCCAACTGAAAAACACAGGCATTTATCAAACTTTATGGCCTTATATCCTGGCAAAGCCATCTCACCTTTGATAGATCAAACCAATGCCGATGCTGCTAAAGTTGCGCTAATTGATAGAGGTGACAGTGGCCAGAGTTGGAGTACAGCATGGAAAATCTCAGCTTGGTCGAGATTACTTGATGGAAACCATGCGCATAGTTTGGTTAAATATGCATTAACCGAAACCTATGAGAATTTGTTCAGCGTGGGTCCACCCTTTCAAATTGATGGCAACTTCGGCACCACAGCTGGTATAACAGAAATGCTGTTACAAAGCCATCTGAACAAACTACAAATCCTTCCAGCGGTACCTACTACATGGCCAACAGGAAGTGTTTCTGGATTAAAGGCAATGGGCAATTTTACAGTAGGCCTTAATTGGAATAGCGGAAGCACCACTACCGCAACTATTTATTCTGGGTCTGGAAGCAAATGTACCATCTACTACAAAAATATCGCCAACGCAACAGTTAAGGATGGAAACGGCAACACGATTACATTTAACACTGTTAGCCCTAATGAGATTGACTTCCCTACTACCACAAGTAATACGTATACTATTTCGAATATTAATTTTCAGGTTGCTATCGCGCCTAATGCAATAGAAGACGGTATCTATAAATTGTATCTAGAAGAAGCGATAAGGTAATGACGGTAGTAAACAATGCTACTGCAGATGGCTCGAATATAGAACAGCGCACCTATAATGGCACTACTAACAACCAATTATGGATTGTTAAAAACCTGGGCAATGGATTGGTAAAAATCACCAATACGCAAAGTGGAAAGGTAATTCAGATAGCCGGTGCCTCTACAGCCAATGGTGCAGCACTCCAAATAGGAACCTACAATACACTTGCCAACCAACATTTTTCCTTATCAGCTACAGACAATGGCTATTTCCGAATTACACCATCGCAAAATAGCGGAAAGCCATTGACGTAAATGGGGGGAGTAGTGCCGATGGTGCTACGCTGATACAATGGAGCTACGGCGGTAGCACCAACCAACAATGGAAATTTGAAGCTGTACAAAATGCCATTGAAGACGGAACTTATAAAATAGTTTCGAGAAGGAGCAACAAACTCATTACCGTTGTGGGCAATGCAAGTACTGATAATTCTCCATTAGAACAACGTACCTACAGCGGATCGGGCAACGAACAATTGTGGACATTAACCAATATTGGCACAGGTTTAATCAAATTAACAAATGTACAAAATGGAAAGGCTATACAAATTGCAAACGCTTCTACATCAAATAGTGCTGCGGGGCAAATTGGCACCTATAATGCTTTAGCAAACCAACATTTTTCGCTAGCAAGTACCGACAATGGGTACTTTAGAATTACACCATTATTGGCCAGTGGGATGGGCTTGGAAGTTAACGGAGGTTCGAGCGCCGATGGTGCAACTTTGGCACAATATAGTTACAGCGGTTCAACCAATCAGCAATGGAAGTTTGAACCAACTCCCACTATGCAGTCTTTGCCCGCAAAATTAACATCGTTTACAGCTAAAATAAATGCCGATAAAAATGTATCCATTCAATGGGCTACCGCGACTGAAAGTAAAAACGATTATTTTCTAATAGAAAAGAGTATGGATGGTAAAAACTTTAACAAGTTAGGAAGTAATGTTTCTGCCAAAGGATCAAATTCAAGCTACACTATTGTAGATAAAAATGCCTCCGTTGGGAATAACTATTACAGATTAACCCAAGTAGATAAATATGGGCAAAATGAAATCACCCCTACAACTGTTGTGAACTTCGGTTTTAATAATTTTAAAAACCTAATTTTCCCAAATCCTTTAAAGGATAAGTATCTAACCATTAAAACCGAAACAGGTAACGAAATTGAAACCGTTGAGATTTTTAGTACAATAGGTGCAAAAATTCTATCTAAAAAAGTAACTAAAGATATCGATAACTCCTACCATTTGGTTTTCAACAATAAACCACCAGAAGGTATTTACCTAATTAAGGTTGGAAAAAAATATATCGGGAAGTTGATTGTTCAGTAATTCTTCGAATAAAAAATATTGAGCTAAAATGCCCCCAGAAGCTAAACACTTTCTGGGGGCATTTT
>NZ_JAUG01000024.1 GCF_000708285.2 Pedobacter borealis DSM 19626 | reverse complement strand
TGAAAATTATATCTTATTTACGCCTAATCCCGCTTTATCGTCCTGCTGAATTTATTTCAGCATCTTTTTAGCGTGAAAGACCCTGAAATAAATTCAGGGTGACGACCGTCTTAACAGAAAACTTGATTAAAACGCCACAAAATGAGATTTAATAATCGAACTCAGGTTAACGGGATATTCTATCTGAACAGGGTACTTTTAGATTCTTATGGAATGGCCGGGACATCTCCTTACCACTACCAGGAAATAGATTTGACAAAAAGCATAGACAAAGTTACTGGTATCAAAAAAACAGCAGTATTAGTGAATATAACAGTAGTTAAACCAAAAGCCTTGTGCTATTTTAGCACCATAATCAAACGAGCATATTATAAATAAGAGCAGAACATAATCGTGGGTTACGGGATAACAAAAGAAAGATCTTTGTATTCCATAATCAATCATTAGCATACGTACAAAATAAGCCAGCACTTTAGCTCATTTATTCTTTTAAAAACATCATCTATCTGGTGCTTTCTCAACCCCTATACGTCTTTAATCGACCAAGTTTTAAATATTGAGCCATTGAAAGAAAAATTATCTGAATTATTAGGTATCCGACCATGCTTTTGTTTACCAGCAGAACTACAAATGAGTAAAGTATTTTTCTTTATTTTCTTCCCGTTTCCTATCGCTTAAAATAATGAAATTATATAATGACATTATTTTAATTGAGCTTCTAAAATGCGATAATATGTCCGCATTCGACGAGCTCTATTGCAGATATTGGGAAATGTTATATGATATTGCTTATAAAAAACTAAAAGACCAAGAAGACGCCAAAGATATCGTTCATGATATTTTCCTACAGCTTTGGAATAACCGGACTTCGCTAAATATTTACAGTTCATTTTCAGGTTTTCTGTTTATCACCTTAAAAAACAAAATCATCGATAAACAGCGGTTAACCGCAAACCGGTTAAACAGAATTAATGAAATTGCCAAGGCATCAACGGTATATGAGGACACTGTTTATGATCAGGTGTATTACAACGAACTCAACAGTTTTTTAAACGAGCAGGTAGATCAGCTACCAGAAAAAATGAAAGAAATTTACCGTTTGAGCCGCGAAGAAAATCTCTCTATTGAGGAAATTTCAGGGCGCTTATCAATTTCTTCGCAAACGGTTAAAAATCAACTTAGTACAGCACTTAAGCGCCTGCGCCAAAAAATAAGCCAGCACCTTTGTTCATTTCTATTCTAAAAAATTAAACACACCTCTGGTACTTTGTAAACATCAGTTCGTCTTTAGGCTATCATCTTAAAAAATTATGCCGTTGAAAGAAGAATTTTACAAAAGGTTTAAAATATCTGAGCAGCCGTCGTCGATCGATAATGAGCAAGAACGCGAAGATATCAAGCACGAGATTTATCAACGGTTACAACAAAGCATCGATAGGCAGCGATCGAACGACAGAAAGCGCATAATTAAGCTGTGGACGGTTAGATCTAAAGCCGCAGCTATTTTAATTGGTGTATGTAGCTTTTTATTCATCGGTTACAGCTATTACACCAGAGAGAAGGATAAAACCGAATATATCACCGTACAAGCAAACAAAGGACAGGTTTTGGAAGTCTTACTTCCCGATCATAGTACAATAACGCTTAATGCGGCCACTATTATCCGGTATCCCGCTAAGTTCATCAACAGCCGCGATGTTTATCTGGAAGAAGGGGAAGCGTATTTTGATGTATCGCACGATGCATCCAAACCATTTATTGTGCACTCTGGAGGAATTAACACCAAGGTATTGGGAACGGCGTTCAATATCAAATCGTATAAAGAACTGCCAAACATTACCGTAACGGTAACCAGGGGAAAGGTACAGGTAAACGAAAGCTCAAAGGCACTAAACACGCTTAGGCCTGATGAGCAGTTAACTTTTAACCGAAGCACCCATAAGGTAAGTACCCAAAAAGTAAAATCGGCGAATACCGTTACCTGGACGCATGGCGATTTTAATCTGGATGGTGTTTATTTCAAGGAAATAATGCTGGCCATAGAAAACCGGTTCAGCATAAAGGCAATTTACGATCCCAAAGTATTCAACAACTGTGAGAACAGTATCAGGTTTACCAAAAAACAAAGCCTAACGGATGTACTGCAGGTTTTAAAAACCATCCAACCTATCCATTATACTATAAAAAAGGACTCGGTGTTTATCTCCGGAAAACCTTGCTATTAAAGAGAAATCAACCCCTAAACAATTATAATACATGAAGCAAAAATTACAAACACTAACACGGAGGCTGGCAAAACTAGGGATAGTTGCGCTATTATCCACCGTTTCACTGGGCAGCTGGGCACTTAACAAGTTCCAGGATATCCGTACCGTTAAGGTAACCATCAGTTTTAATGGAGAAACACTCGAAAAAGCATTCGGACGGTTAAGCAATATTTCAAAAATGCCGTTCAATTACAATCACAACGAGCTCCGCAAAATTTCTACAAAACAATTAAATTTTAAAAACGAAGCACTTCCAGCCGTTTTAAATGCCATTTTAAACGGAACCCAGTTTCAGTATAAAGAAGGAGAATCGGGTGTTATTATTTTTAAAACCAACGAAAAGTCAGATCTGCGCATCAATAGCGCCGCTAATGCTCCAGATCCAATTACCATAAAAGGTATAGTAGCCGATAATAACGGGCCAATTCCGGGTGTATCGGTAATTTTAAAAAGTACCGGTAAAGGAACCAGTACTGCCGCCGATGGCTCTTTTAGCATTAAAGCAGAAAAAGGAGAAATATTGGTATTCTCTACTTTGGGCTACAAAACTAAAGAAGTTACCATAACCGATCAAACCAACCTTAATGTACTATTAGAAATTTCTGTAAACAACCTCGAAGAGGTAGTAGTTGTAGGTTATGGCGAGCAAAAGAAAATTAATTTAACCGGTGCAATCGGTACCGTTTCTGCAAAAGATTTGGAAAATAGACCCGTTACCGGTGTTACCAACGCCATACAAGGTAAAGTTGCAGGGGTAAGTATAACCACCGGCAACGGGCAACCGGGTAGAGATGGGGGTACAATCAGAATTAGAGGTATTGGATCCGGATTGGGATCAGGTGGCGCGAGCGCCGGTCCTGCTGTTATTGTAGACGGCGTACCAGGCGCTATGGGGGATGTAAACCCGAATGATATTGAAAGCATTTCAGTACTTAAAGACGCTGCTTCTGCGGCTATTTACGGCGCCAGGGCTTCGAACGGCGTAATTTTAATTACCACCAAAAAAGGAAAACAAGGCAGCTTGCAAATGCGTTACGATATGTATGCCGGGCCACAGCAGGTTACCAAAACACCAGATTTTTTACCGGCATGGCAACAGGCACAGTTATATAACGAGGCGAGGGTGAATGAAGGTGCCGCTCCCAGATGGACTGATAACGATATACAGCTGTTTAAAGATGGTAGCGATAAAACAGGTGCGCATCCAGATACTGATTGGTCATCGTTAATATTTTCGGAAACAGGATGGCAACAAAACCACAACGTAAGTATCAACGGTGGCGATCAAAAATCAAAATACATGGTTTCTTTAGGTTATTTTGATCAAAAAGGAAATGTAAAGAAAACAAGATATCAGAAATACAATGCCTTATTTAACGTTAATTCGCAGTTAACTGAAAAATTAGGTTTAAGTGCAAAATTAGGCTTCTTATATGCTCCTTTTTCTGAGCCGATAAGTACTTACGCCACAAGTTTTTCGCAAATCATCCGTATGGCAAACCGTATTTCTAATACTGTACCTGCCAGGTGGGAAAATGGCGCTTTAGGTTATGTATCTGATGGTAGCCCCTTAGCCTGGTTAGATTCTCCATCAAGCAATCAATGGCAGAATTATACCGTTACCGGTAACGTAGCGGGAGATTGGTCACCACTAAAAGGTTTACATTTTAAGCCTTCTTTTGGTTACAGGTTAGGCTTGGGTCAGCAGCAGCAGTATGTTTCAGAAATACAGTATTATAAAGGTGGTCCAGCGGGTACGCCATTAACACCGACCAAACTTGAAGGGCCAAACAACTTAACCAATGCTACCGACAGGACAACCTATACGCTTGTACAGGCCGTGGCGGATTACGAAAAAAGCATAGGCAGCCATAATTTCAAAATTTTGGTTGGTGCTTCACAAGAGTATTCCATATATAACACTTTTTCTGCCCAGCGCCAGAATTTCCTGAACAATGAGCTAACCCAGATCAATGCAGCGCCAGCTCTTGGCCAGTCTACATCAGGATATGCCAATGATTGGGCGCTGCAATCTGGATTTGGCAGATTTAACTATAATTTTAATGAAAAATACCTGCTAGAAGGTAATTTCCGTTTTGATGGCTCTTCGCGTTTTGCCAAAGGCCATAGATGGGGTAAATTTCCGGCTGTTTCTGCAGGTTGGGTAATATCAAAAGAAGATTTCTTTGCTGGTGCCCTAAATACGGTAAACTCATTAAAATTACGTGCATCATGGGGTAGATTAGGCAACCAACAAATCAGCAACAACTATGCTTATTTTGAGTCGATTTCTGGTGGACGGACCTATTCATTCAATCAGGTACTGGTAACGGGCTTATCGCCAAATGCGGGTGCAAATCCGCTGTTAAAATGGGAAAAAACGCAATCAATGGGTGCTGGTATCGATGCTACATTCTTAAATAACAAGCTGGATGTTTCAGTGGACTATTTCGAAAGAAAAACATCAAATCCGTTAATGCGGACCCAGGCTAGCGCTACCTATGCCTTTACCGCTCCATATGTAAATGTTGATGGTGAGATGACCAATAAAGGTATAGAGTTCAGTGCAGGGTACAAGGATAAAGCCGGAGAATTTAATTATAGCATTAATGGTAACTTCTCTTTCATCGAAAATAAAGTAACCAAGTTAACAGGAGGAAAAGTAATTAACGATAATACCTTCTATGATGTGGGTACTTCTTTTTATTCGCTGTATGGCTATGAGGCTTTAGGTATTTATAAAACTCAGGCCGATGTAACCGGAACAGCTGTATTAAACAATAAGGTGGCTGCAGGCGATATACAATATAAAGACCAGAATAACGATGGCAAGATAGATGCTAATGATAAAGTTGATTTGGGTAGTTTTTATCCAAAAATCAATTATGGTCTTACTTTCTCTTCCAGCTATAAAAGTTTCGAACTATCCTTATTCTTCCAGGGCGCTGCCGCTGTAAAAGCCATGGGCGGTGGCCTGATTGGCCAAGTTGGACCAGATGTGCAAAAACCGACCAATGTATTTTTGGATAGATGGACACCAACCAATACCAATGCCGATTTTCCAAGGTTATGGTACAGCTACAAACAGAACGATCCAACTAGCACGCCTTCATCTTTCTGGGTTAAAGATGCCTCTTACCTGCGCCTTAAAAACGTAACATTAGCCTATACACTTCCAAAAAATGTGGTTAAAACATTAGGATTAAACAATGTTAAAGTTTACTACAGCGGTCAAAACCTGTTAACCTTTACCAAATACTACAAATGGATAGATCCTGAACTTGGAGCAGCCAATAGCTCAAACACAGCAGCCGGATCAGCAGGAAGCGTTTATAACTACCCACAAGTATTGGTAAATACATTTGGCCTTAATGTAACATTTTAAAAAACAAACAGATGAAAAAGAAATTAATCTATATACTTCTTACCGCTGCTGTATTTACGGGCTGTAAGAAAGACATACTCAATACCAAACCATTAGATCAATACAGCAATAGTACCTTATGGGCATCAAAAGCAGATGCCAATGCCGCATTAACCGGATGTTATAGCGGCTGGGAATCGGGCGATAATGTAATATACGACGATTGTATATCTGACAACGGTATTGACCAGTTTCCATGGGAAGGTTATGAAACCTTTGCCTCAGGACTGGCTACCGCTACTGCCCCAGGAGTAAACAAATACTCATATACAACTATTCAACGATGTAACTGGTTTTTGGATAATGTGGATAAAGTTCCCTCGGCATCACTCGACAATACATTAAAAACAAGGATGAAAAGTGAAGCCAGGTTTTTAAGGGCTTATAAATATGCCATCTTAAGCCAGGTTTATGGCGATGTCCCATTTCCCCTGCACAACCTTTCGACTGATGAGGCCAATAAGCTTCAACGTACACCTAAAGCTCAGGTTGTTGATTTTGTTCTTCAGGAACTGGCAAGTATTGCACCTTCATTGCCTGTTAGTTATTCGGGCAGTGATATAGGCCGCATTACCCGAGGTGCTGCACTCGCTCTGAAAGCAAGGACAGAGCTGTTCAATGCAAAATATACCGATTGTATTGCCACAACTCAGCAACTGATGACTGCACCCTTCAATTACACACTATTTCCTGATTACGAAGGATTGTTCCGTCCACAGAACAGCAATAACGCAGAGGTAATCTTAGATGTACAGTATCTACAGAACGACAATGCCGAGTGGGTACTTGGCGCTGCACTTCCCAATTCTTCTGGTGGATGGAGCTCAATGGCACCAACACAGGCACTGGTAGATGCATACGAAACCACAAACGGAAAAACGATCCAGCAAGACGGCACATATAATGCAGTTCAACCTTATACCAACAGAGATCCACGTTTAGATGCAACTGTTATCCGCCCAGGATTATCGTATATGGGTTCTTACTTCGATCCTATAAGTGCATCTTCTAGCGATCTTGTGGGTAACAACAATGCCTCTCCAACCGGATATAACTTTAAAAAATACCTTGCTAATATTGACGATTATAACAATACAGCCTATGGAACTGATGTGTGGAATACCGGAGGAAGTATTATTGTTATCCGCTACGCAGAAATTTTACTGACCTATGCAGAGGCAAAAATTGAAGCCAACCAGATTGATGCTTCGGTTTATAATGCCATTAACCTGGTAAGGCAACGCCCTACCGTAAATATGCCTGCGGTAACTTCAGCGATATATCCTGACCAGACTTCATTACGGGCACTTATCCGCCGCGAAAGAAGGGCCGAACTGGCAGGCGAAGGTTTACGTTGGTATGATATACAACGTTGGAAAATTGGTGCAGATGTATTAAATGGAGATGTAAAGGGCTGTTTAAAGGGATCGGTAAACCCCGCCAACGGCGCCTTGACTTTAACCCCAAATTCAAATTTTGTAGCAGGATCGAGAACATTCGACCCTAAAAACTACCTGTGGCCTATTCCACAGAAAGAATTTGACATTAACCATTCATTGAAACAGAATCCAGGATACTAAAAGCCGTTAATCAATGGCTTATATTTTATAAATTAGTGATAAAGGGGTAATTTATTTACCCCTTTATCTTTATATCCTAACCAAAAAGCCGATACATTTATAAGGGCAGCATCTTTTAGCCCATAAATTTTAAATGATGAAAAAAATAACCCTGATTTTACATTTCGCATTTTTATTATATTCTTCACATCTGTTGGCACAATCTCCTGCAAAACCTATATGGACAGCGGATAACGGCAACGGAACCTATAAAAACCCTATACTTTGGGGTGATTGGCCCGATCCTGACCTGATTAGGGTTGATGACGAATTCTATTTCGTATCTACCAGCATGCACTACGTACCGGGATGTCCGGTATTAAAATCTAAAGATTTGGTGAACTGGGAAATGGCCGGTTATGCCCTTGAGCGTTATGATGAAGATCCACGGTATGACCTTAAAGGCGGCGACAGGTATTTAAGGGGTTCCTGGGCAGCTACGATCAGGCACCGAAACGGTCTTTTTTATGTGGGTTTCTGCACACCCAATTGGGGCAAGGAAAAGGGTAATTTTTCGATGTGTACCGCAAAAGATATCAAAGGTCCATGGACCAGAACAATTTTTCCAGAATACCTGTATGATCCGGGTTTGTTCTTCGATGATGACGGCAAAGTGTATGTTGCGCATGGACAGCAGAAACTCTACATTACAGAATTAAATGCTGATGCTTTATCGGTAAAAACCCCTCAAAAGGAAATTTATAATAATCCCCAATATCCTTACCTGGAAGGCTCCCACATGTACAAATTCAAGGGAAAGTATTATATTCTGGGATCTACCGGCGGCACAAAAGGCCGACAGGTTTGCCTGAGATCAGACAACATCTATGGCCCTTACGAATCTAAAGTAGTCATTAATGACGATCATACCTATCCTGGTAACGGACTGCATCAGGGTGGAATGGTCCAGCTCAAAGATGGTTCGTGGTGGTTTATCATTATGCAGGACCGTGGCCCTATCGGGCGTACACCCAACCTGGAGCCTGTTAACTGGGTAGATGGCTGGCCTATGCTCGGCAAAGACGGTAAAGGTGTTTTGGTATATCAGAAACCTGATGTCAAAAAAAAATATCCGGTTACTACGGTTGCAGCATCAGATGAATTTAGTTCCGCTACACTGGGGCTACAATGGCAATGGAACCATAATCCTGACAACAAAAAGTGGTCGTTGAAAGAAAGAAAGGGCTATTTACGCCTGCACGCAATTGAAGCATCAACACTCACCACAGCCCGTAACACACTCACGCAAAGGGTGCAGGGGCCCCTATCAGCGGGAACGGTTGAAATGGATGTTTCCCAGTTAAAAGATGGAAATATTGCCGGTTTCGGCATCTTTCAATCGCCTTACGCCTATATCGCTGTTAGAAAGGACGGGAATCAAAAAACACTTATCATGGTGAACAATGGAAAAGTAATAGATAGCATTAAAAACTTTAGCCAGAACAAACTCTGGATAAGGGCAAACTTAACACATATCGATTTTACAGCAACATTTGCATATAGCACAGACGGTCAAAAATTCATTTCTTTCGGCAATCAGCTAAAAATGGCATTGGGATATGACTGGACGGCAAACCGCTTTGCACTCCTGAGCTATAGTACCAAAAAGGTAGGAGAAGAAGGTTATGCCGATTTTAACTGGTTCCATTTTAAAGGAGAGAACCAGCCTTATGCGAAAAACAATGAGGGTGATTAAAAAACGGTCAATAAAACTTTGGTTCAATCGTTGCAGGAAGTCTTATCATTATAAAAATGAAAATTAACATTAAAATATCCGTTTCCATTATAGTTCTAATCTGTTTTTGCTATGCCTCCGCGCAGGCCCGGGTTCATTCTGATCCTCGTAAAAACCATCGATCTGATCACCAAACGGTGTCTTATAATGGTAGTTCCTTAAAAATAAACGACAAAGAGATCTTTATATATAGCGCTGCATTCCATTATTTCAGGTGCCCAAAAGCATTGTGGAAAGACCGGTTTCAAAAAATAAAGGCTGCCGGTTTTAACACCGTAGAAACCTATATACCATGGAACTGGCACGAACGGAACATGCCAAAAGATATTCAGGATCAGTCACAGTTTGATTTTTCAGACCTGCAGGAGTGGCTGCATATGGCGCAGAGAGAATTTGGCCTTTACACAATTGTGCGCCCCGGACCCTTCATTTGTGCGGAATGGGCCGGCGGGGGATATCCAAGGTGGCTGGCCAAATTCCGTCCTGATATAGATGGATTTTGGTTAAGGAGTAATGATACTGAGCATGTAAAATGGTGTATGCATTGGTATCAGGCAGTAGGTAAGATCATCGCAAAAGAGCAAATTACCCGAAAAACTGATCAAGAAAAAGGCATTATCATGGTCCAGATCGAAAATGAATACGATTCCCATGAAACCACTAACAAAACAGCTTTTTTACAGTCTTTATATCAAGGGGTAAAAAACGCAGGTGTTAAGGTACCCATTTTTAGCTGCCTTACCTCCGAGTGCCGGGGAAGCAAAGATAGCGTGCTTTCAAATGTTTTTGATTGTGACAACTACTATGTGGATTTAAACGATGCTATTAGCTGCGCTAAACGGATGGAAGATCTAAAACATAGACAGCCCAACGCGCCGGGCTTCGTTACTGAACTGCAGGGCGGATGGTTTTCTACTGTGACTGGCAGGCTGAGCGAAGAGCATGAATCAAACGATAAACATTTTTATGCGGTGGGTATGATGTCGATTTTGGGAGGCGCCACCGGATTAAATTATTATATGATCTATGGTGGCACAAATTTCGCTGGCTGGGGGGCAAGGGGGCAAACAACCAGTTATGATTACAATGCAGCAATCAAAGAAGATGGCAGCTTATCAAAAAAATATTATGCTGCCCAAAATATTGGTGATTTCATCAAAAAATATCAACAGCAGCTCATCCATTCTAAAGGTGGCGTCTGCACATTTGAAAAAGCCCCAGCTGAATTAGTTGGGGGAATGCGCATTGCCCAGGATGGGACCAGGTTTGTTTTTCTGCACAATAGCACTGCAAAAAAACAGATTCATGGAACAGCCTTAATCAAACCAGGGGCAAATGCATCGGCCTCGGCGCCTATTTACAATGTAAACCAAAACGAAGAGAAAGTTTTAATCAAAGTAAATACCGTTAAAAAAAGTGATTTAGCTGCCGAACCAGCGTTTGAAATCGCCTATGATTTAGATTCCTTGGAAACAAAAGTATTGGTCATTCCGCCCGGAGTCATTGCCAAGCAGGGTATTTGGTGGGGTTTACAAAACAACAAAAAGGAAGCAAAAGAAACCAAAACCAGTCTATCAATTAAAGCGGTGAAGGTGCACAATGAAGATTTCAAAGCCAAATGGCAGTCACTTTCCTCAAACCGCTCCTTGCCGGAATTAGGCGTTAACGATTGCCGCTATGTACTCTACCGTGCAAATGACAAACTAACCCAAAAACAGGCAGACCAGTTTTCTAAATTAATGTTCAATACATTTTCCAGAGACATTCTAAACCTGCAGGTAAACGGCAAAATAGCGCCGCGCTTATACCCTACTGATAAATATGCAGCCAGTGTGAGCAGAAATGTAAACAAATCTTTCCAAAGAATAAAAGAGAACGACTACGATAATATCTTCAATGTTGCAGGCTTGTTGCATCCGGGAGAAAATGAGCTTATCGTGGTATATGAAAATATTGGCCATGAGCACGGTTATTATCCAATGGAAGAGTTGTGTGGTATACGCAATGCTGGTTATAGCGATACAGTTAACAATATACAAAAGGCCATTAGTTGGCAGATAGCTACCGATTTAGCTGGCATTAAAAATCATTTTATTTCACCCGGTTATAATGACCGTTCCTGGGAAGAGGTAAAATTAGATACCACATTTAAAGTTGCCCGAAAAGGAAATAACATACAACCAAAAGGAAAACAAAATGCTTTATTTACCTGGTACAGAACTGAATTTGAACTTTCTAAATCCCTTAACAGGGAGGCTTTGTCCCATTTATTGATCAATGCCTCTGGCAATGGCTTTATTTACCTTAACGGGCACAATATAGGCCGTTATTGGGAGGCTGGTCCGCAACGTGAATTTTATTTACCAGAGTGCTGGCTCCATCTTGGAAAAAACGAAAAAAATGTGATCACCCTGGGCTTACAACAAACCATCAACGGGGCGGAAATCAGGGGAATGACCATTTCACAATATTAAAAAAGATTTATGAACAATATAAAAGGCAAAGTACAGACCCTATTCCTGTCCACTGTTTTATTGGTGGCATCCTTAGCCACCCTGGGACAACAGACTGCTCCAAAGCTTAAACCTGCCAGCAAAAATGCTGATATCCCCTTCCCCAAAAAGACGGAAATTTACCATCAGGGCTGGGTAGACTTTAATAAAAACAACAAAAAAGACCTGTACGAAGATCCGTCCCAACCGATACAAAAACGGATCACCAATTTACTTTCTCAAATGACATTGGAAGAAAAATCGTGTCAATTAGCCACCTATTATGGCCATGGAAAGGTATTAACCGACAGCCTGCCAACAGGAAAATGGACCAGCATGATCTTTAAGGATGGTATTGCAAATATTGATGAACATATTAATAATACCCCAAGGATAAAAGAAAACGAAACTCCTTTTAATAATGCGGTGGCCATTAACGAAACACAGCGTTTTTTCGTTGAATATACCCGTTTGGGTATTCCGGTTGATTTCACAAATGAAGGCATTAGGGGCCTAACGGCAAGACATGCCACAAGTTTCCCCTCGATGAATGCATTAGGCTGTACCTGGGATAAGGAGCTCGGTTTTGAAATGGGTAGAGTAGAGGGTAAAGAAGCACGGGTATTGGGGTATACGAATGTTTATGCACCAATTTTGGATGTAACAAGAGATCAGCGCTGGGGAAGATGGGAAGGTTCCCTGGGTGAAGACCCTTACCTGGTGGCACGTATGGGCGTAGCTATGGCGAAAGGAATCCAATCAGAACACGTCGTATCTACGCCTAAACATTATGTTGGCTACGGCGATACCAAGGCCGCCCGCCAGTGGGATTCCCGTACCGATCCACATATTACGCCATCTGAAATGTATTATATTCATGAATATCCCTTTCGAAAAGTTTTCAAAGAGGCCGGTTCACTTGGGGTTATGAGTTCTTACAACGATTACAATGGGATTCCAATGGCTGGAAATTATTATTATCTTACTACCAAACTCCGAAAAGAAATGGGCTTTAAGGGTTATGTGGTCTCAGATAGTTATTCAATTGAACGGCTTTCGGATATCCATCATGTAGCCGCTGATCACAAAGAAGCCTGTTTAATGGCGCTGAAAGCCGGACTAAATGTAAGAACAGACTTCAATGACCCAACTGAATACATTCAAAACGTCAGGGCTTTAGTTAAAGAGGGAAAGATTCCTATCCAGCGGATTAATGAGCTTGTAGAAAATGTGCTGTATGTAAAGTTTTGGCTGGGCCTGTTCGATAACCCTTATACGGGCCAGCCTGAGGCAGCACAAAAAACGGTTTCAAGCGAAGAACACCTCAAAGCTGCCTTAAGAGCGTCCAGAGAATGCTTGGTATTGTTGAAGAATCAAAACGATTTGCTCCCTTTAAAAGGGAATTTCCAAAAAATTGCAGTTATTGGCCCAAATGCCAACAAAAACAACTACGTGCCGACACATTATGGGCCTATGGACTTTGCTGCATTTACCAGCGTATACGATGGCTTGAAAAATGTTTACAAGGGCGAGAATGTCGTGATTAACTATGCAAAAGGAATCGAGCTGGTTAATAAAGGGTGGCCTGAAAGCGAACTGGTTCCCGATACCCTGACTACTGATGAAAACACATCTATTAAAGAAGCTGTTGAGCTGGCTTTGAAATCCGATGTAACGGTACTGGTGCTGGGCGATGGAACAAGTACATCTGGTGAAAGCCGTACACGGAGCAGTTTGGATTTACCCGGACACCAGGAGAGGCTGCTAGAGGCGCTGCAAAAAACAGGTAAACCGATCGTTCTGGTATTAATCTGGGGACGACCAGCCTCCATCAACTATGCCCAAAAATACTGTCAAGCAATACTGAGCGCACCTTACCCTGGCGCGCAGGGTGGGCAGGCCATTGCCGAGGCATTAAAAGGCGAGTATAATCCGGGTGGTAAATTAAATGGAACCTGGGTGAAATCCGTAGGACAGCTTCCTTTCAACATTCCGGCAAAACCAAATGCCAATTGGGAGCCAATGAACAATTATTCAGTGGCCAACAAAGGGCTTTTATACTGTTTTGGGTATGGATTATCTTACACCAAGTTTGCCTATGACAGTCTTTCAGTTGATAGTATTGAGAGTAAAACCGGAAAGGTCAGTATCCGTTGTAAAATAACCAATACCGGTAATTTAGCCGGTGATGAAGTCGTACAGTTATACATCAATGATGTGGTGAGTTCTACCACAACCTACGAGAAACAATTGCGTGGCTTCGAACGTATCCCGCTGTTAGCTAAAGAATCGAAATGGGTAACGTTCCAAATAGTTCCCGATGATCTGACGCTGATCAATGTCGACAATAAAGTAGTATTGGAACCTGGGGAATTTAAGGCAATGATAGGTGCATCTTATGATGATATCCGCCTACAAAAAAGCTTTTTTGTAACCGGAAACTCACCAAAAAAACAGGTACCGGTGAAGAAAACCCCAATTAAGAAATCAAAAATGATGCGCGATACCGATGAGGTAAAATGATCCGATTACCACTACAAAACGATAAAAAAGTAATTTACAAGATGAACATATCTCCACCAGTGATACCATTCCCCTACCATGAAAATTAACTTCAGATTATTTGCCTTCCTTTTATCTGTATTATTTACCTCCTATGGTTTTAGTCAAACCCCTGCTGCCCCTCCCAGGCTCAGTTTAAATTTTAATACCAACTGGGCATTTTTCCGGGGTGATGCACCTGGAGCGGAGGCCATAAAATACAATGATGAAAATTGGGCTGCTGTTAGTATTCCACATACCATGCGCCTTGAGCCAAAGCATAATGGAGGCAATAATAACTATACCGGTATTGGCTGGTACCGCCGGTATTTCAAAATCGATAAAGCCAGCTTAGGGAAACGTATTACCTTAAATTTCGACGGGGTACAGAAAAACTGTGCGGTATTTTTAAACGGCGAAAAGCTGAAGGAGCATTTTGGTGGTTATCTGGGTTTTAATGTAGATATAAGTGATAAAGTAAGATATGGAACCAATAATGTACTGGCGGTACGGGTATCGAACGAGGATGATCCTTTAACCCCACCGGGAAAGGCGCAGGCTAAAATGGATTTCCTCTATTACGGTGGCATTTATCGCAGTGTAACGCTCCAGTTCAGTAATAAAATACATATATCAGATGCATTAGAGGCCAAGAAAATAGCGGGCGGTGGTTTATTTGTTTCCTTTCCAAAGGTAGATAAACAAAAGGCTGAGGTGAGCATCAAAACTCATGTTGTTAACCGCAGCAATAGCACCGCTAACCTTAAAGTGCTTACCATCATACAGGATAAAAACGGGCGAAAAATAGCCACTGTAAGTTCAGAAGGTTTGTTAGCAGGCCATTCTGATCAGGAGTATGTACAAAACCTTACGGTTTTAAAACCCAAACTATGGCATCCTGATCATCCTCACTTATATCAACTATTATCAAAAATATATGATGGTAAAATGCTGGTTGATCTAAAAGTTACCTCCATCGGCATTAGAACGATTTCTTTTGCTTCAGCGAATGGGAAAGCCGATGGTTTTTATCTAAATGGCGAAAAACTTTACCTACGTGGGGCCAACCGCCACCAAAGCTACCAGAACATCGGTGATGCCGCTTCTGAATCTATGCAGTGGCGCGATGCGATACAGCTCAAAAAAGGAGGGTTTAATTCAGTCAGGGCATCACATTACCCGCAGTCTCCTGCATTTTTAGATGCATGCGATCAATTGGGCCTATTGGTAATCGAATGCGAACCAGGCTGGCAGTTCTTTAATAAAGATTCGGTATTTATCCAGCGAAGCTATGAGCAGGTAAGGGAAATGATCAGACGGGACCGTAACCGGCCATCGGTATTTTTGTGGGAAACATCACTGAACGAATCACCAACACCCGATTATTGGGCAAAAGAAGTAGTGCGCATCGCTCACGAGGAAATGCCAAATAACCAGATGTTCACTGCCGATGATTTCTTTGCTAAAGGAAAAAAATATTACGATGTAAGTTATAAGGTAATCAACGAAGACGGCACCGACCCAATGCCTTCAATGCCATCGCTCACGCGCGAATGGGGCGACACCTGGATTGCCGACCCCAAGAAGGAAAACGGCTTAAGGGCATCGCGGATGTACACCGCAAAAGGACTGATTGCCCAGTGTACACTGAGGCAGAATGCACTGAACGGAACGATGCTTGAAGAAGAAGGTGGTTATTGGGACCATGCCAAGTTAGACGCCAATAAGCGGATGGGAGGATATTTTCTCTGGAGCTTTAACGATTATACCCGGGGATCGGATCCACTTACCGCATTCAGCGGCGTGGTGGATATCGACCGCTATGAAAAGTTTGGCTATTATCAGTTAAAAGCGATGCAAGATGCCCGGAATCCGGTATATGGTCCGACTGTTTTTATTGCCAGTTATAATAATAACCCCAGTATTGATTCTAATCTGATTATTTTTTCAAATTGCGATAAGGTGAGGCTTTACCGTAACAACCGCTTACTGGGAGAAATATCAAGGGCGCAAAATGCAAAAACAGCGCCATTCGTCGCCGCTAAAGGCGGTAGCCCGTATTTTAAGTTTAAAACGAATGCTTATGAGCCAGGTATACTAAGGGCGGAAGGGATATTAAATGGTAAAATAACCTGTTCGCATGTGGTCAGAACTCCAGAACAGCCCGACCATTTAGAAATCGAAATTGCTGACCGTGGGATCAGTCCTATAGCCGATGGCTCAGATATGGTCCCCATTTACATTAAAGTGTGTGATCGGAATGGAACAGTGATCAGTAACAAAGAACAGCTACAGACTTACCCGATCAACTTAAGTGTTTCTGGAAAAGGGACATTGATAGGCGCAAATACGGTACGCGCAAAAATTACTGATCAACAAACGGAAGGGGGAATCGGTTATGGCATCATCCGCACCAGTGAAAATGCGGGCAATATCAATATAACCGCTACCTCACCTGGCCTTAAACCTGCAACCAAAGCGGTATTGACTGTGCCTTACAAAGGAATTTACGCAACTGATGGTGACCATATAAAATGGAAAAATGAAGTAGAAACTGCCGATACCGTTACCGTAGATACAAAATCGGATCAATTGCCTCCAATGATTAAGCTGATGGCAGGCATGTTCGGTTCTTATGAAAAGATAAGTACTTCAGAATTTGAAAAATTAATTGATGGTGATCCGAGAACCATCTGGACAGTATCAAGAGAGCTACTTCCCTTAACCATAAATATCGACCTGAAAAAATCTGTTACAGTGAAAGGCAGCCGCATTATCTGGGGAAAAGACAGCGATTGGTATAACTATTCGCTACAGGGTTCTGCTGATGGAATAAAATGGATTGATTTAATCGCGCTGAGAAAAGTATCAGGACAGAATTATGCGCCCGTGTTTTTTGAAGGCAAAAATATCAGATACCTAAAAATTCAAATATCAGACGTTCAGCCTGAAAAAAGTAAAGTGGCTATCGGCGATCTTACCTTATATGGCTTTTAAGCAATAAATCCTATAAACCTGAGTTCGATAATTATTAGCTGAAAATCATATCTTATACACGCCTAATCCAGCTTTATCGTCCTGCTGAATTTATTTCAGCATCTTTTTAGCGTGAAAGACCCTGAAATAAATTCAGGGTGACGACCGTCTTAACAGAAAACTTGATTAAAACGCCACATTTTTTTGAGATTTAATAATCGAACTCAGGTTATAAACTAAAAACAGCGGTTTATTTGAGTATAAAAACTAACCGCTACACCGATTAATCCTTCAAAGCCACCAATTATCGGATTTTAAAGGTGGCCTTTCTTTACATTTCTCCTCAAAAAAATATTTTTTATCATTCCCTGCGTTCTGTCGCAACTCATCCTGCTTTTTGTCGTCTTTTAGCCATTCTATTTCTAGCCGGTAAGATAGTTTTGTAGAAAAAAGATACAAGATGTTTTCAAATACCTTTAAGGCGATGGCAGGCATACTAGTTTCGATTAGCTGCATGACCTACATACAATCGTGTCAAAAAGATAGTTTTTTGATCACCCTATCCAATAACATTTCGTTTAAGGAAAAATTATCGGAGTACCATATCTTTCAAGGGAAACCTTCAGAGCTGGTTCCAGAATCAACATTTAAAGTTTATGAACTTTCAACAGCCCTGTTTACAGATTATGCCGAAAAGCAGCGCCTCATTCAGTTACCTAAGGGTACAAAACTGAGTCCTGCTGGCGATGGTTTGCCGAATTTTCCGGATGGGACAATGTTGGTAAAAACCTTTTATTATTACAAAAACAAGCAAAACCCTTTATTGGGAAAGAAAATCATAGAAACAAGGTTATTGATCAAACATCAAGATGTATGGAATGTAGCAACCTACAAATGGGATGATGGCCAGAATGATGCAATACTGATTACAACAGGTGCTGCAGAAAACATCACCTGGATAGACGAACAGGGCATTACTAAAACTGTTAATTACCATATACCCAATAATACCGAATGTAATACCTGCCATCAATCGGCTGATATAAGCACACCTATTGGCCTAAAACTCCGCAATTTAAACAGAACGGTAACCAGAAACGGAGCTCCGATCAATCAGTTAACCCACTTGCAAAATGAGGGCTTGTTCGCAAATATTAACCCGTCATCATTTGGCCGTTTACCCAATTGGGAAGACCCAAGCCATACACTCGAAGAACGGGCCAGGGCTTATCTGGATGTTAACTGTGCCCATTGTCATAACGATGGCGGTAGTTGTAAAAGAATTGTGTTCAGACCAGCTTACGAAACACCATTTGATGAAACCTTTTTAAGAAACTATAAAAAGTCGATCATCATTGATATGGAGAAGAAGAGCATGCCAAAACTTGGAACAACGATTACACACACCGAAGGAATCGAATTATTGAAAGCATATCTCTCCACACTTTAAATCAAATTTTATGAACTATCGCAAGGCCATAGGCTGTATCAGCATACTTTCCGGCATTTTATCCGTAGCCTGTTTGTGGGTAGGTGCCATAGCGGTCAACTATAATTTCGAAGCATTTTCCGACCCAAAACTCATTCTGCAATATGCAGATCAGTTTAAAGCCGCTTATTGGTTTAATATTTTGGATATGTTCGGTTATTACCTCTTGTTGCTCCCACTTGTTTTTTATCTCGATCAGCAATACAGGTTTCGTACACCGTGGCTTTCACTCTTTACAAATAGCGGCCTGTGTTATGTGCTGATAGGTGCAATTGGCGCCATTACGCTTGCTGTGGCATGGCCACCGTTGATGCACGATTTTCTACATGCTTCGGGCGATGAATCCAAAATTATTGCCCTTGTCATTTCTGTTTTAACCACCATTGTAACCAAAGGGCTTTGGAATATACTGGAGGCCTTGTTTGCCTCTGTTTGGTTTATCGGGATAGGAAGGCTTTTATACGATGATCAAAAAGTGATCGGAATCATTGCTGTGGTTACCGGAATAGCAACCCTGATAGATGCTATGGGAAATGTTTTCGAGCTAAAAGTACTGGCTGAGATTGGTCTAAATATTTATTTGCTTGGTTCAATTCTATTTGTACTCGGATTTGGGTACCCGCTTATCAAAAAAACAGGAACTCATGATATTGATCTGGAAACGATAAATCATGATACGGATTATTAAATATAAAAATATGGATAATACAACTTTAGTACTGGGTGGCACTGGTAAAACAGGCCGAAGAGTGATTGATAGACTTGCAAAACTAGGCATTCCTATTAGAATTGGTTCAAGAAATATAGCACCCTTTTTTGATTGGTATAAAGAAGAAACCTGGGATGCTGCGCTATCAGGAATTGAAAAAGTATATATCACTTTTCAACCCGACATAGCTATTCCACAGGCGCAACAGATTATACAATCATTTGTTCAAAAAGCTAAATATGCCGGAGTTCAAAAACTAGTCCTGCTATCGGGAAGGGGAGAACACGAAGCAGAATTATGTGAAAATTTGGTTATAAAATCGGGGCTAGATTGGACAATTGTAAGGGCAAGTTGGTTTATGCAGAACTTTAGTGAAGGCTTTTTGCTCGATTCGATATTAGCTGGTGAAATGATATTGCCAAAAATAAATGCCGATGAACCTTTTGTAGATGCAGATGATATTGCTGACGTTGTGGTGGAAGCCTTAATGGATGATGCTCATTCACATCAAATCTACTCGTTAACTGGCCCTACATTATTATCATTTGAAAAAGCTATCTCTCTTATCGCCAACGCTATAAAAAGAGAAATCCAATATGCTGAGATCAGTATGCACAATTATACAGATATGCTTAGAAGTTATGAACTAACGGAAGAGTTTATCTCGTTAATAAGCTATTTGTTTACCCAAGTGTTGGATGGTAGAAATGAGTTTATAACAAATGATGTTGAAACCGTTTTAAAGAGAAAACCAACATCGTTTCAAGAATACATTAATAAAACAATAAAAACAGGAATATGGAACCAACCATAAATGTATCAACAGTGCAATGGGTACAGATAGCTACAGTGTTATTAACTGGATTACTGGCTGGGCTTTTTTATGGCTATGATTGTTCGGTAATTAAAGGCTTAGGCAACCTGTCGGATAAAGCATATTTGCAATCGTTTCAATCCATTAGCAAGGAAATTATTAACCCTTATTTCTTTTTGAGCTTTATTGGAAGCATGATTGTATTGCCTATTTCTGCTTGGTTAACATTCAAAATAGAAGTGGGGACGTCCTTTTATTTATTATTAGTTGCCACTCTTGTTTATTGGATAGGTGTTTTCGTTATAACGGGTGTTTGTAATGTACCGCTGAATAACATGGTAGAACAATTTAATATTTCGGAAGCTTCAGACGCAGCTATTGCCGAAATGCGACAAAAGTTTGAGACAGAATGGAATCTATGGCATCATATTCGTACGTATGCCTCAATTATTTCGTTCTTATTCAGTATAATAGCCGCTGTAAAAAGAACTTAATCTGGGATGTCAAATTACTAAATAGCAATTATTGGTGCAGGTATAGGCGGTTTGTGCTTGGCACAGGCTCTTCAGAAAAATAAAATTTCTTTCACCATTTATGAAAAAAATGATAAAGCTGAAGATTGGTTAGACGGTTACCGAATACATATAAGGTCGGTTGGTAGCAAAGCCTTGCATCAATGCTTGCCATTTAAACAATGGAATGACTTTTTAAATCATACGGGGCTAGATGCAGATGGTATTGGTTTTTTAACTGAAGATTTTGAGGAACTGGTGCATGTTCCTGAAAAATTAATGATAGGACAAAACCCAGAGCCTTATTTAAAACAATATGCCATCAACCGTACCGATCTTCGAAAAATCCTGTTATCAGACCTCGATGAAAGTATAAATTATGGAAAGAAGCTTGATCGGTTTGAGCAACTTGAAAATGGGAGTGTAAAAATTTTCTTTGCAGATGGCACAAACGAAGAAGCCGATATACTTATAGGGGCCGACGGTGCAAATTCGAAAGTTAGACAACAGTATTTGCCTAATGCTAGGCGGGTAGAAACTGGTGCAATTGCAATAGGTGGAAGAACAATGCTTACGGTAGAAAGCCGGAAATGGATCCCAATAACCATATCAGGCCGTATGAATGTAGTGATGCCAAAAGATAAGTTTTTTTTCTTTAATGCATTTTTTGATAAAGGAAAAGATGTCGACAGTGATAAGTGTAATTACATTCTATGGTCGCTGGTGGGGGATAAAAAGTACTTTCAAGATGTTAGTGTAGAATCAGATTTAAAGCAAAAGGCCTTGTCCCTTATCCCACATTGGAACCCAATTTATAAAAAAATCATCAGCGAAGGGGATGGAGACACATTACTGCTTTTAAATATTAAAACAATGCTTCCAATAAAATCTTGGGCTGCTAGTTCTGTTACTTTAATGGGCGATGCGATACACAATATGACGCCTATGCAAGGTATGGGTGCAAATATGGCTTTGTATGATGCGTTTATTTTGTCGAAACAATTAATTGAAGTAGTACTTCAGAGAAAAGATAAACTGGAGGCAATTAAAGCCTACGAGACTGATATGAGGAATAAAGGATTTGCTGCGGTTGCAAAATCGATGAAGTACACGCATAAAGCCATTTCAGAAAATCGATTGATAAGACTGATGAGCCGTAATTGGTTTAGGCTTTGCAACAAAGTTTTTTTCTTAAAAAAAATATCCTTTGGAAATAATTGGAAAGACTAAAAAATATATGTTGGCCATGATTACAGATAAAGAAAATGCTCCGCATTATTTCTGGGGCGAAAAATGCGATAACTGGGTGTTAGCAGATACTGATGGCTTATCAGTGAAGTATGAAAGTATGCCCTACGGTACGAAGGAAAAACTGCATTATCATTTAAATGCGCAGCAATATTTCTTTATATTAAAAGGAAGTGCTACTTTTTACATTGAAGATCAGAAAGTTGTATTAAGCCAACAGCAAGGTCTTCTCATTAATCCCGGGATGAAGCATTTTATAGCTAACGAAACAGATCAGAAACTCGACTTTCTTGTTATTTCCCAACCATCAACAAATAACGACAGAATAATAATTAACGATAATGAGCAATAGACAAATTGAGTACAGTTTTGAGAGGATCCCCACTTTGGAACAGATTATTGAGCTATATGATAATTCTGGCCTTCCCAGACCAATAGCTGATAGGGCAAGAATTGAAACTATGTACAAAAATTCGAACCTCATCATTACTGCCTGGGACAACGAAAAACTTGTTGGTATATCTCGTTCGCTTACCGATTGGGTGTGGTGTTGTTATCTGGCCGACCTTGCGGTAAGTCCTGATTATAAAAAAAGTGGTATTGCAAAAAAAATGATTGAACTAACCAAACAGAAAGTAAGTGAAAAGTCGATCGTTTTACTACTTTCTGTACCTACAGCATTAGAATATTACCCAAAAGTGGGAATGGACAAAGTTGAGAATGGCTTTATCATTCACAGATCCGAATAATGTTATTTTAGAAATCTCATTGTCGCATACTCTCTTTTTTTTGTCGTATTAAGTGCCTAAAAAACGCCTTGACCCTTTTAATTTTGATTAAATTAATCGATGTACCATGCGTAAACTTAAATTACAAATGCAACTGTCTCTTGATGGTTATTATGCTGGCCCAAACCAAGAAATGGATTGGATGATTTGGGATTTTGATCAGCAATTAAAAAAGCATTTAAATGAATTAACTGCCCCTGTTGATTGTATTTTGTTGGGAAGAAAATTGGCAGAGGGCTTTATACCAACTTGGAAAGAACGGCTAGCTGACCCTGCAGGAGAAGATCCAGTGTTCGTAAAAAAAATGAACGATACGCACAAGGTTATTTTCTCAAATACGCTTACAAAATCAGTTTGGGAGAATACAACTCTTGCAACTAAAGATCTTAAAACTGAAATCAACAACTTGAAACAACAAGATGGCGGTGACATAATTATGTATGGGGGGCATAATTTTGCATCGAATGTGATTAGCGAAAATCTTATTGATGAGTATAACCTCTACATCCATCCAATTGCCATTGGAAATGGTTTGGCGCCGTTTCACAATAGAACGAGTTTAGAGCTCGTCCAATCGAAAACCTTTGCTTGTGGAATTACATTTATTCAATACAAATCAAAAGCAGAATAAGGTATGAAAGCTAAATTCAAAGTAGTGGTAAAAACCATCTTAACTGCTGTTTGTCTTTTCATTACAACGATAATAATGGCTCAACAATCTGTTTTACAAAAGCCCGATACAGCAGGCTATGCACCTGTAAACGGATTGAAAATGTATTATGAAGTTTATGGACAGGGTAAACCAATTGTTTTAATACATGGAGCCTATCAAACCATTGGCCTTTGCTGGAGTAGCTTAATTCCTGACTTATCAAAAACAAGGAAAGTGATTGCTGTAGAAATACAAGGTCACGGACATACAAAGGATATTGAAAGACCCTTTTCGTATAAATTATTGGCAAGTGATGTAATTGAGTTATTGCACTATTTAAAGATTGACAAAGCCGACATGATGGGCTTTAGCGTAGGCGGAACAGTAGCCATACAGGTTGCTATACAGCAGCCTCAGTTAGTAAATAAACTAGTGATACTTTCTACTCCCTATCAATACACAGGATGGTTACCTGAAATGCGAACAATGCTAAAATCGTTGAAGCCTGATTTTTTGGACCAAACACCCTACAAAGCGGCACATGAAAGTAGCTATGCTAATGAACAAAAATGGCATGGCTTTGTAAGCAAATTTATAAAATTCGACACTGAAGACTTTGATTTGGGCGATGAAAATCTGAAAAATATTAAAGCACAAACACTGTTTGTATTTGGAGATAATGATGGTATTGACTTAGTTCATAAAGCAAAGTTATATCAACTATGTGGTGGTAATGTATTCGCTGATATGGAAGGATTTCCAAAATCGCAATTGGCTATTCTACCAAACACAAGCCATGTGGGATTAATTATGCAACCCCAAAAAATTGCCGAATTGGTTCAACCTTTTCTGAAATAAGGATTATGTTGAAAACAAATTTATACTGATGAAAACCTAAAATCACTTAAATATAAAAATCATGAAATCAATCTTTCCAGTAATGCTGAGTGCCTTATTGATGTTTTCAATCGGCTGCCAATCACAATCAAAAAAAAATGAAATGCTTGAAGAAGCAAAAGTTGCCATTGCAAAGAGCAACGCGATTTATCGTAGCTTATTCCTTAAAAATGACGGATCCATCTTAACCTGTTATGCAGAGGATGCGTGTATTATGCCTCCAAATTCTAAAACGATATGCGGTAAAGAAGAAATGGACAAATTTTTTAAGCATGCCTATGCGGCAGGAGTTCGCGGTGGCAGATTTATCCAAACGGAAATTCATAGTAGTGGCGAAGGCTATATTACAGAAGTAGGGCGTTTGGAGGCTCAGGATGGAAATGATAAAGTTATAGATGATGGAAAATATCTGGTACTTTGGAAAAAAACAAAAGATGGCTGGAAAATGTATCGAGATATGTTTAGTAGCAATCATTAGGTAAAATGTATAATGTTATTTTATAGTCTACATGATTAAATTAGTTCATTATGATATTCAATATCTTGATGAGTTTGTTAAATTTAAGAACAACCCAAGCATATTGAACAATAAATTAGATATGCCCTCTAATTCTTATACCAGAAATGATGGAATAGAATTGTTTCAAAAAAATCTAGATAAAATAACCGCCGAGAGGTTTCTTGTTTTTTATAATGGAAATTTTTGCGGGGATATTGGTATTACCTCAAAAGAGAATGTTTATAGATTTAATGCTAGAATTGGTTACTGGGTTGCCGAACCATTTTGGGGTAAGGGAATTACAACTGAAGCTATTAAATTGATGACCGATTATGCTTTTAAAACTTTTGATATCACCAGGATAGAAGCTGGCGTTTTTGAATATAATAAGGCATCTATGAAGGTATTAGAGAAGAATGGATATGCACTAGAATGCATTCATAAAAAGTCTGTTATTAAAAATAATAACGTGTATGACGAATATATTTGGGTTAAATTTAAAGCGTAATTTTGCTTTTGTAATCTGCAGGTGTGTTTCCACTCCATTGTTTAAAGGCTTTTCTGAAAGTGCTCGGATCGGTATAACCAAGCTTATAGGCAATTTCCGAAATAGACAGTTCATTATGTTTCAACAAAGCAGCTGCAAGCTCATACTTTACCAGATCACTGAGTGTTCTATAAGTTGTATTCTCGTCTTGTAATTTTCTTTGTAAAGTTCGGGGGGTAATATTTAAAAAGACAGCTATGTTTTCTAATTGAGGGAAGTCAAATTGATAATTATTCAAAATTGCTTCCTTTACTTTTGCACTAAACCTTACTCCTTCTGCTGCTTGTCTTAACCTTTCGTGGAGCATGTTTTCGATAACAGCATTTAGTTTTGGGTTATATCCCAAAATAGGAATTTCTAAATCTGCTTTGTTAAATACAATGCAATTATAGGGCTGATTAAAACCTGGCCTGCATTTAAAGATCCTTTCATGTTCGGTAGTGTCAGAAACTTTTGGGTACCTGTAAAATACCTTTACCGGGTATACGGTTTGGCCAGAAAGTACTTTTATGAAATTAAGGGTTGCCGCAAATGGGATATCTACACCATGCCTTGCCGTTTCCGGATCTATATCATTCCATAATTGAACAGGTTCATAATGAAGATGAATTTCATTATTCTTTTCTTCAAGGGCAAAATCATACAATGCTGTAAACGTCCGGGTAAAGTACACTGTTTTTTTGAAGGCAGAGAGTACATCCCTATCGCTTTGCTGTAAATGACCGGCCTGACCAATAATCGGAGGCGTTGCCTTTTCTCCTAAGTGGAGTCCCAGGTTTTTGTCTGCAGAAATTTGAAGCATAGCATCCATAATGGCAATGTTTGCTTCAAGCGAAACTTTCATTTCTATCTTGCTCAGATCATCCGGATTAATGTTCCCTGCACTACAAATGGTATTTACTTCTGCCTCATTTCTTGCACTAAGTAATATTAAGTTTCGCATTACTGGCATGGCAACCCAAAAAGTATTTATAGATGTACCACTTTGCTTGTAAAACCCTTCCATGCTATTTAATTATCGTTCAATTATATAAATTTATGTCAATAAAACACCCCACTCAAGTGCTTTTACATTATAGTATGGTAGTGGACCATTCTTTTATCCTTATGCTATCCCCCCTGGCGGAATCAATTCCGCGATAAACAAATATAAAAAATGTAACCACTAAAGCGCATCAACTATTGGCGATAAATGCCTGTATTTCTTCATTATTTTTGGCTATTTTCGCTAACCTAGCCTAAGATAACATGACGAAATTTTTTACACTATCTATTTTTCTGCTAAATACTGTTGTATCAATTTATGCGTTTGGACAGTACAACCTGCGCTCTTAGGTGTGTTGATTATGGCCATCACTTATTGGCTGCTGTTTTACAAGTTTTCTTCTCCTAAAGAGCGTAAAGAAATTAGAATATCCTCCTCAACACCACGATTAAAAAACTTAGAATAATTACTCCTTATTGCTGTTTATTTAGCAGCGTCGTTAATTTCATTTTAGGCATGAATAGCTCTTTTCATAAAAACTATAAATTCTATAGTTTTTGTAGTCTTTTTGAGAATTTTTTTTTATATTTGTCAAAATGATGTTAATTATATTAACGATAAATTAAATTACAATGCACCATTTACAATTTGTTTCCATGCGAATGTGCCTTTCCTGTTGTTGCTAATACAGCAGCGCTCCTCACCCCCATTTTTTTTAAATAATTACTGGCCTAAGGCTAACTGCAGAAGTGTAGCTTTTCTAAACAGCGTGCAAAATGAGATAGTGTCTATCATAAAAAACAAAACCGACAGGGAAGCCCTGCCGGATATTATTCGATAACCAGCGTAACGCCAATCACTTCTGGTCATCAAGTTTTACTAACAATTCAAATCATTAAATAAAACTGTATAAATATATGGAAAAATCTATCCATAGAAAAAAAATAGCCGTCAGGCTGATGGTATTTCTTGCAATTGCCATCTTTACCAAAAAAGCAAGCGCACAGCAAAATACCCCGATCATTAACTCAACCTTAATAGGATCAGTAAAAGATTCGATAACGAAACAGCCTATCGGGAATGTGGTTTTAGCTATAAAAGGAACTACACATGCCGTAACCAGCGCAGCCGATGGAAGCTTTTCGTTCCGTACCGGACAAAAATTCCCTTACACCCTCATAGTAAGTTTTATTGGTTATCAAACCAAAGAGATCGTGGTTGATGGAAGCCCGATTACCATTCTATTGGCAGAAAAAGCAAGCAGCCTGAACGATGTTGTTGTAATGGGGTATGGCAGCCAGAAAAAAAGCGACGTTACCGGATCGGTAGGCTCGGTTTCCAAAAACCTGTTGGTACAACCCGCTGCAAGTTTCGATAATATGCTACAAGGTGGTGTTTCTGGTATCGGCGTAACACAAAACTCAGGGCAGCCACGGCACGCAAACCGTAGCAAGAAAGCACTTCTGTAAGGATTATGGTTCAAAGCATTTAATACAGTCGGGATGCTTTGAAAACCATATATTTCCAATTCTCCAGGGCAAACAGCTATGCTGCCTAAAGCACCATTAATGACCTAAATCCTGAAGAAACAGATTAAGATCATCGTCTTTCCCTAAACCTAACTTTTGTTTAATCCGGTAGCGGCTCATGCGCACACTTTTGGCTTCGATATGCATCAGCTGGGCAATTTTTTTGGTATCCATCTTCAAATGCAGGTAAGCACAGAGTTTCAGATCGAGTGCAGTGAGTTTTTGTTGTGCCTGTTGATTTAACAGAGAGAAAAATTCTGGATGTACCTGTTGGATCTGAAATTTAGCCTGCTCAAAGTCATTGTCCAAAAGCAGCTCTTCATTCCAGATTTTATTAATATTCAGCTGATTGTTGTCGCTGAGCTTTTCTTTGATCTGAAAAAGCATCTCTTTTTTATGTTCCAATTGTAATTGATTGGCCATTACTTCTTTTTGCAATTGCTGTTGCTGGCTTTCCAATAGCAGTTGTTCTACCTTTAACCTTGCCTGCTCTTCTTTTTCGAGTTTCATCTGCAATTCAGCATCCTGTTTTTCCAGGTGCAGCTGTTTTTCGCGCTGTAATGAATATCTTAACCTAAAATGGTAAGATCGGAACATGAATATCAGCCCCAGCAGCGAAGCAATGGCAATGCCAAAGTACAGGTACTTTTGCTGTTGCGCATATTTTTCACTTTGCTTTAACAGCTTCACCTCATTGTTTTTTTTTTCAGTTTCGTATTGTACTTCTAGTTTTTGGGCATTCAAAGCCTGCTTCTGATCAAAGAGTTTACTGTTGTATGCTGTTGCTTTTTTCTGAAACTCAAGTGCCTTTGCGTAATTGCCATTTTGCTCATAAAAGCTGGATAATGCCGTTACAATATTGATCAGTGTATAATAATATGGCGCTTGCTGGTCTTTCATCATACTATAAGCCTCTTGTAAATACCCTTCAGTCATGGCCGTATTTTTATCTCTTTTGGCGTATTCGCTCAAAATACCCAAACTGCTCGCCCTAACCTCTTCCCCATTCAGCACGCCTCTCATTACCTCGTTGGCCATGTTTGCATACCGAATGGCATTTGCTTTCGCAGCCTGATCTGTATCAGGGAAGTATTTCAAATAATAATCTGCACTATTAATACAAGCCATAGCGTATGTTTTTCTGGCAACGTATTGAGGGTACTGTTTATAAAGATCTTGTACTTTATTTAAGTAGTAAATAATGCTATCCCGCTGTAATGCTCTTTTAGTTGCTACAAAATTATAATCAGCAGCTACCGACAGCGCAATATAACAGTTACTCAATAGGTTATAGTCAGTAGTTTTAAGTGCACTTTCAGTGGCCTTTTGAGCATATCTATTTACATTTTTCACATCGTCCCATCTCGTATTCAGTGCATATAACTGGTAATATATTTTAGCAGTAAGATAAGGATCGTATTTTTTCTCCAACATTTTAAGCCCCATCTGGCAATACTTAGTTACCAATTCATTATTGTCAATAGCATTGTAAAATAGCGCTTGCGCATAATAAGCATAAGCCAGGCCAATGGGCTGTTGAGCCTTTTGCCCAATAGATAAAGTGGTATCGTTCGTTTTTTTCAACAAAGCAAACTGCTTCGTATTTGCATAAACATTAACCAGCATGGCATATGCTTTTATGGCTTCGGTAAAGTTTTTGATTTTTATTGCCAAACCTACACTTTGTTGCGCCTTTGCAATTGCGGCTGCATAGTTTGCATTAACCCTATATCTTTCGGCCAACTGTGTAAGCAAAGCCGGTTTATCCTTTTCGCTTAAATTATCGAGTGCGGTACTATCCAATAAGCTTTGCGCCTTAGCCGTATAACAACCTATAACGATGCCAATTAAGAGTAATACGTTTTTAAAAACCAGGTGCTTCATATCGTAAAATTAACATAAAGATTGAAGCTTAGATAAAATTGTAGACGAAAAACAGAAATAAACAAAAACGGTAAAACATTAAAAATAAACAAGTTAAATCATATTGTAGATATATTGTAGACGTTTTATTAAAATGCAGTAGATGTTCTGTAGATGGAGAAATCTTTTAAAAGGTAAGGTTTAGTCTCAACTTTGAATAAATAATTTTTCAATCTAAAAAAACAGAAATCATGGACAACAAAACCCTTTCAATCATTTCTTACATCACCCTTATCGGTTGGTTAGTAGCTTATTTTATGGGAAAAGATAAAGCTGACAATTTGCTTAAATATCACTTAAGACAGTCGTTAGGCCTCGCCATTGTGAGTATCATTTTCAACATAGCGTTTACCATCATTGCCCTTATAGTGCCTAGTTTATCTTTTTTGGAGTTTGTTGGTTATGCATTTATCATTCTTTGGATTATGGGAATTATCAATGCGGCCAATGGTGCATTAAAACCTGTTCCAATTATTGGTAAATGGTTCGAAGACAAATCTTCATTTGTTGGTAAATACTAAAAAGAAGTTTATGCGCCTCAACATCAAAAATGTCATGCTAATGGTGATGGTCTCGACCATCACTGCATGCAACCTTAGGGTAAATACCTCCGAAGAATATTTTGACCAGGCAGCCTTAAATGCCAATGATATATCACGTTTTGGCACTTACTATTTTGAAGGCTATCAAGAATATCTTAAAAACGTATCTGGTCCCGGCAAAGTTACCAATTGCGAAGAATACCTGAAAAATTCGATTACCAGGGCCGAAAAGAACTTGGAGAAAGTAAAGAAACTTCAGCCAACTCCGGAAACAAAACCTATGCTGGATGCTTCAATAATACTGTATAACTATGTTTTAACAAGTTACAAGGAAGAGCATCTCAAAATAGCCAAAATGATAGATAAACATGAGCCCGAGGAAAACATTAACAAGGCCTTAACTGAACTCGATACCAAACCCTATGACTAGCTATGGAAACTTGCAGATGTATATGCTAAGGACAATAACATTGCAGTAGAAAAGATGCCTTTTTAATCGTTATTATTCAGTCATTCAACACCTTAAATAGATTACTATGAAACAAGGACTTTCGATATTCTGGATACTTTACATGTTGTTTTTTGCCATTCCCTTCCCGATGTTGTTATATTACAACATTAAGAGCGACAACATGCCGAACCTGATGGAAAGAGACCCATGGCTATCGTTAAGTTTGGTAGGAGTTTCTGTGTTGTTGTGGATTATCCTCTTAATAGGCTATTACCGCAAATGGGTAATCCGTACTTTTTCGATAAAGCGCAATATAGAAAAACTCAAAAATACCGGTGAGCCGCGTGAGGCCAAAATTATAGCGGCTGTAAAAGTGTCAAAACCTAATGTGGCTTATGATACCTATGAACTCACACTCCAGTTTAAAAATCTGGCAGGTAGTGAAATCAGGCAAAAAACCACAATAAATGATTCAAAATCTTACGAACGCCGCTATGAGGTTGGTAAAACCGTGGGCATACTGTTGGATAAGGAAGCAAACAAAGTCCCTTATCTCATTATCGCCAGTACAGAAGTGAGCATAAACAAAACCATAGTAGTGCTGGTTAACTTGGCTTGGCTCGCTTTTACCTGTATCGTTGCTGGCTATTTTGTTTATTCCTATTCCTCAGAAAGCGAAGGCATGGGCTGGCGTTTTATGAGCTTAGGCCATCCATTGTTGGTTTGTCCTGCAGCACTTCTTTTTTACCGGATTTTAGGTGCTATTATCCACAGCAAATTTTTGGGTAAGCCAAATGAATTGTTCCTGATCAAATTTAAAGGTATCCGGACAACCGCCAGGTTGATTAAGGCCAGCCAGACCGGCATGTATATCAACGAACAGCCAATGATTAATTTTGAGCTGGAATTTACCGATCAACATAACCAAAAACATAAGGCAAACCTAAAAAAGATTGTTGACCTGCTCGATCTGGATATAACCAAACAGGAACATGTATCCATTTTTTACCTCAAAGAAAATCCACAGAAAATTGCCCTTGAAAAAGACTTGAACGAAATTAAAGGAGAATTCTGATGAAAAACTTAAACAACATTTCCAGCCTGATCATATTGTCTTGCTTCCTGTGTTTCAGCTGCAAACAGGTCACAAAAAGTTTGGATGAAACCTTTCATCCAAACGATTCTTTGGCTAAAAAATACAATAAAGAAAACCGTATCGGATCAGAAGACGAATATACCGAAACCACTAAAACGACAACTTCTACACATCATCAGGAGAAATTTGTGGTGATAAACGGTGATACGGTTAAAACACCGGAACTTCAGGACAAGGCAAAAGAACTTTTTCATGATCTGGAACTATTAAAACAAAAGCAAACATCAGCAGGTAGCAAGGAAATCCAAAAAAGGGTAAATGAATTTTTAAAGGATATGAACCTGCCTCAGCCAGGGGCAAAAAACAGCAATACAGAAAAACCAGCAGCAAAAGTCAGGAAAGGGATGTTAAGTGCTTCACAATTGGCACAGGCAGAAGAGAAATTAAGGCAGCTGCCACAATACCGTGATAGAGAAATTGTAATATATGAATCTGTACACTTTTATGAAGATGGCTCCATTAAACTGGCCTTACAGCATCCCGAAAACCCTAAATATGTAGATGCATACCAATACAAAGATGGTTATTGGTCTGATCCAAAACCTGTACAGGCCAGGAATATTGAGCGCAGGATATTTCCTCTAAGTAAAATAAATTTTGCAGATGCACACAAGGTAATGCAGATTTATAATGATAAAGCCGCTCAGGTTGAAGGTGCAAAACCCACCACCACGGCCTACATTTCAATTTGGGATGATGGTATGCGTTGGTTCCCATCAACCATTAACGGTAGCCGTGAGCGCTACGACCTGCAATTCAATAACAACGGTACGCTAAAGAGTTTCAGGCAGGAATGAGAACAATATTGTTTATACTTTTAATAACATCAGCTATTTTCAAAATTCGGAATGAATTACAAAACTGCTATTACCTAAGCAAACTCAGTGCTTTTCTTAAATCTACATCGTTATTGCGCACCACATCTTCTGGAGTGTAATCCACTTCAAAATCGGGCATAATACCTCTCCCTTTAACTGGATTTTTAGCCATCGAAACTACCCGCATCCAAGGAAAATCGACTACAATTTTGGTATTGGGCAAGGTTAGTTTCTGAAGGGTTACCCCATTGCAGCCCTCTTCAGTACCTGCGGTTTCCCTTCCGATAAATTTAACATTCTTCCGTTGTGCTTTTAAAGCAGCCGTAAGCAGTACGCCCGAGGAAAAGGTAGCACCATCAATTAAAACAATCAGATTCCCATTAAAATGATTTTTTTTTGCCAGCTGAAAAGGCCCATAAATCCGTCCAAATGTAGGGGTTGCATTAATATGATACCAGTTACCTTCTTTACCGCCAGTTTTAAAGCCCAGCACAAATCCTTGCGTTACGGTTGTATCAAAATATTTTGAAAAACGGCTCTGTGCCAGGTCAGCAACTCTTGATTTCACATCCTTAACAATGCTAAAAGAGGAATCGGCAAGGTAAGATAACAATTGTGTAGCTACCCTGATATCACCACCTGTATTGTGCCTTAAATCTAACACCAGGTTTTTGATTCCTTTTTCCCTGATCAATGCAAAAGCATTTTTATACACAACAGTATCTGCGTATGCAAAAGGAGGTGCCGAAAACCATGCGGTGGCAGTTTTTTTAAAAAACCTGAGCCGACGATCAGGAATATCCTTGACAACAACCCAGTTTGCAAAATTATCGACTGGTTTTAACTTCGGATCTTCTGCTATTGCCCCATCTTCTGCCGCTTTCACATTTATGTTTTTTATTGCGCCATTAGCGGTACGAAGTTTAATATGATATGGGCCGGGCCAATGGTAACATTTATTACAGGCATCTTCGAAACCGTCATATTCGCTAAGAAATAGTTCTTTAAATGTTTCAGCATAACCATCTCCGCAATACAAGCCATATCCATGTTCAATTATTGCCGAAACCGCTATTCCGTTAATATTGATAATTTCATCTCCTGTGTTCACCTTGGTTGTTTGATGCATCGTTATCCATACATGGTGGTTCCTTACCAGTACTTTAAAAGGGAAGTGGGGAATCTTTTCACTGGCTGATGGTTTAAATGATGCTGAATGTTTTAACTGCGCATGCCCACACCTCAACTCACATACGAACGGGTAGATATGATCGATAAACTGACCTTCAGAAAGTGGCGATTTTATTGAGGCATAAGTTTTAACATAGGCCTTTTGCAAATCTGCAGGTGAAGTATAAATTCCATAGCCTGGATGCAATTCTTTAACTACCGACCATAAAACAGAGAGATCATCATGCATGCTTTTTACGCTCAGCATATTTTTGCCAAGGGTTTCAGTAATTACACCCCTTCTTTTATTTGAGGTATTGCCTCCACAACCGAAGGCAATGGCCATTAGAAAGAAAACAAAGATTTTTACAAGATGCATTTTCATTGCAGGATGATTATTTACATGCAATATACTGGAAGTTAAATAGGAACTAAAATTTCAATCACCCACTGCTAGATTATTAACCAACATTTGTGATTTTATTTTTATTTCAAAATAATAGCAGATCTTAAACCCCATTGTAATAAAATTAGCTTCGCTGAGCACTGCGTGGTTCCCATCTGCGTGGAAATGACGATCGACTTCGGCCCTCATACCAACTCTGTGCCCTCTGCGTTCTCGACCGCAGTGGAGAGATCTTTGAACTGATTCCGTGGTTCGTGTCCTCACGAACCACTACATTGCATCATTACCGGCTTTCTCTTTGATACTTGTAGCCACAAAGCAGGCCGATCTTTAACATGACACCAAATATTAGGCTTAAGTGTTATCTAGCTCAACAACGGATTAAAACAATCTTACAAGTTTTACTAATAATTAATACTTTTACGATTATGATCAGATTAAACAATGATACGCCCAACGATATTCTCCAAGATGTAAAAATTGGCGATATGGTAACCGATACTTTTAGCAAAACGGGGTTGGTAGAAAATATAGAGATTAGCGACGATGGCCTATACCGGGTTTACGCGTTTCATCTCGTTACCGGAAGAACCATTACTGTTAAAAAGTAAAAAGCGCTAAAAAAATGAAAATTAACCACGACCTGTCCCGATTTTCGGGAGATAAAAAGGATAGACACAGATAATATTAAAATCAGTGTTTATCTGTGTGCATCCGTGTTAAAAGCTACATTTAATCACATTACTAAGCCCTAACCAAATGTCATTACTTATCCTACTCTTCGGCATCCTGTTGCTTTTCGTACTGATCTTAAAAAAGATCAATCCAATGATTGCCCTAATTGCTGTGGCAATTATTACAGGTCTTTTATTGGGAATGCCTGCCACAAAGGTAATGACCTCTATCGGCAATGGTATAGGCAGTACGCTGGGCAGCATGGTAATGGTTTTGGCACTCGGTGCGATGATGGGCAAATTAATTGAAGATAGCGGATCGGCAAAAAAGATCGTTTTCATATTGATCGGGGCTTTCGGGAAAAAGAACATTCAATGGGCCGTGCTGTTAACAGGTTTATTGGTGGGAATTCCTTTGTTTTATAATGCTGGTTTTGTGGTGTTAATCCCTTTGGTTTTCGCCATTTCAGCCACAACAGGACTATCAAAATTATACGTCGGCATCCCGATGGCCACAGCCCTTTCGGTAACACATGGTTTTTTACCGCCCCACCCTGGCCCGGTTGCTTTAGCTGGTATTTTCCATGCCGATATTGGTAAAACATTAATTTACGGCTTAACTTTAAGCATACCTATTGCGGTTATTGCCGGAATCTATTTCCCACAGTTGATTCTTAAACGCGATAAATCAGTAACTGTTCAGCACTTCAGTATCAACGAAGAAGAAAACCTTCCTTCTGCTTCAAGGAGTTTCATTACTGCATTGCTACCTGTATTTTTAATCATCGCCGGAACCATAGGAAGCAGCTTCAAAATCGATTATATTGGTAAACCGCTGTTTATATTTTTAGCCGATCCTACCGCTGCCTTATTAATTTCGGTTATTATTGCTTTAGCGGTTCAAAAAACTTCCATAACAAAAGCAATGGAATCGTGCGCTGAAGGGGTTAAAAGTATTGCCATGATTATCTTAATCATTGCAGCAGGCGGCGCCTTTAAACAGATTTTGATCGATAGTGGTATGGGCGAAACCGTAAAACAACTTACCGGCGGCTTAAATTTATCGCCGTTATTACTGGCATGGTTAATCACCGCATCACTTAGGGTAACCCTGGGTTCAGCCACAGTGGCCGCACTCACCGCATCAGGTATGGTGTTGCCTTTAATTGGCCCCGGAACACCTCCAGAGTTAATGGTATTATCAGTCGGCGCAGGGAGTTTAATGTTTTCTCACGTAAACGATACAGGTTTCTGGATGTTTAAAGAATACTTTAACCTAAGCCTAAAAGAAACTTTTAGCACCTGGACCATAATGGAAAGCCTGGTTTCTGTTTTAGGGCTTATTGGCGTGTTGGTGCTGAATCGAGTTATTTAAAAAATTTAAAACAAAACAAACATTATCAATATCTTAAGAACTCATATTTTACTAAAAAAATTAGCATTTATTTGCTTTTGACACTTAAATTGTTTATTTTTGTATCGTAATACATTGAATAATCCATGATTTCATATCAGTTCGATAAAGACAAAGCTAACGCAGCACTGTTATATATTTCAAGAGAAATATCTGATTCGGATGGTATGTCCGATAAATATGCAGCACTTAAGATTCTTTACTTTGCAGAGAAGAAGCACTTGGTTGAGTTTGGTAGACTGATCACAAATGATCGATTTGCCGCACTGAAATTTGGCCCCGTTCCTTCTAGCAGTTACGACCTACTGGATTATGGAGCTTCCTTTACACAAATAGATAACAAAAAAGTTATTCCTAACGAAGAACCAAATCTGAAAAAGCTTTCGAAAAGCGACATTTTATGCCTGGATGAATCAATCAAGGAAAATAAAGAGCTGACATTCGGAGAATTAAAGAAAAAATCGCACGACAAAGCGTATCATAATGCGTTCGATAATGGCATCCAGTGGCTCTCAATAGAAGATATTGCCACTCAAGAAGGGGCTGACCCAAGCTTGATTGGCTATATTAAAGAATACTATCAGGCAGTTAATTTCTCAAAATGCCTAACCAACTAACCGAATTCTTTTCTGAAGAATATAGAAGAAAACACGCTGCAGAACTCGTTGTAGCTGATTCCATAATCATTATTAAGATTCCAGAATTCAATATTAACCATGAGAAATATATTGCTCTGCTTACCTCCTCGATCCAAGGCGATGAGTTTTCTGCTGTTTGTATAAACACTAATCCATCTCCTAGAAATAATCACGTAATTATTGATCCGAATGAGTACCATTTCCTCGATCACCTTAGTCACATCGACTGTGGATTTATTGTCGCTTTTTCAAAAGAATATTTAAAGGATTTACTTTTTCGGGAACCACATAGGTATAAGGGATCTATATCTGAAGCAGCCTATATTGACATTATGTTAAAAGTAAGCCAATCAGTAACTATTACTGATGAACAGCGAGAGAAATTCAACTTATAATGTAAAAACATTTGATATTATTTTTTATTGCTAGCCTGTTTCTATTTTAGGGCTTGTTGGTGTGTTGGTGCTGAATCAGTTTGTGTAAGGAAGATAGCGTTGTAAACTTTTAATCGCCATGTCGCTAGTAAGTTGACAACGCTTATCAAGCGCTTATCCTCCATTACACTTTGCTCCAGTCGGGATGACGACCTATCACTTGTATTATTTTTGGAAAGCAATTGCAGGAGCTTTTAGGTTAAAACAGTCCCGCTCCCGCTTCTGCCAATTGGAAGGAATTGGCATCCCGCTCAGATCGGGTTTAGAAACCTTAAACAGTACTTCTATCCAGGGTAAAATAAACCCGACCGACAGCGTTATCCTGTCCTTCACAGGATTAAGCAAAGGGCGGGACTAGCGGAACAGAAGCACCACAGACACTGCTTTCCAAAAAAATGGTCAAATCTATAGATCCCTCCATTTCGCTGCGCTTTCAGTCGGGATGACGAATTGTTCCATTAATTCTTCACCCTGTTCTTTTCTGCGTCGGCACCAGAAGACTCGTGTTTAGCCGGTGAAGAAAAAGCTTTACCAAAACGATAACTATAACTCAGAACAAAGTTCCTTGAGTCTTGCTTGTTTTTCCAATTGGCTTCTGTGTTTGCCAGATTATTGATTATACCATTATAAATCCGGGTTCTAAAAATATCGTTAGCGGTTAATTTCAATGTACTTTTTGTAGAGAGCTTTTTCTGCACCGCTGCACCGAACTCATGTACTTCACCCAATAAAAACTGTACATTAGATAGTTTACTCTGGTAACTCATGTTTACCTCAACATTCCACGTCGGACTGATTTTAAATTGCACATTCGGGTTTGCCCTAAAGTAACTTCCATTGGTAACCAAAAATCCTGTATAAAAATCAGTCTTCGAAACTATTTTCGCGAATTCCATGTAGCTATTCAGCTTAACCCATTTGGTGAGGTCGATCTCTGCATTTACCGAAACATTGGCCACTCTTGTTTTGCCCACATTTGCTGGCCTGCTATAATAGGTGCCATTTAAAATTTCGATGGTTTCGTTCACCTCATCTCTCACCCAGCTGTAACCAAAAGTGGTGGTAATCTTATTTTTATAAGTATGAGAAAGTTCGATACTTTGGGTAAATGAAGGCTTTAAAAAAGGATTGCCAACATAATAAGTAAACTTATCCAAAGGAGAAAAGAATGGATTAAGGTCCTGATAATAAGGACGATCAACCCTTCTTCCATAATTCAGTCCCAGTTGATTGTTCCCTGCAGTATCGAGTTTGTAGGAGAAATAAAGCGTTGGAAATAAACTATTATAGGTTCTTTTAAAACTCGAATCGGGTTTGATCAGATTGCCCAACTGATGCCCGTTAGAAACCGTGTTTTCGTACCTCAAGCCAGCCTGGAGCGAAAACCGCTTTCCTTCCCGGCTCATATTCAGATAAACTGCATTGATGTTTTCTTCATATAAAAAGTGGTTGCTCTTTTCATAATCAGCACTGGTTTTTCCGCTTGCGGTATTAAAGTAATCTGCAATATTATCCGTTTTGGTATAAGCAGTTTTAACACCCGCATCAAGCTTCCACTTATTTTCCAGTGGATGTGAATAATCCATTTTAGCGGTATAGATATCAATATTTGAAGGCAGGTTACCTGTTAAAATATCCTGGTATTTTAAGGCTCCACTGGGCAGGTAACTGAAGTTGTAGTAAGTTTGATCGGTTTGATTTCGGTAAAGCAGATAATCCGCATCAAAGGTTAATTCTCGTCCTGCCTGCTTAAATTTGTGCCTGTAATTTAAATTTACACCCGCATTTTGGTATTTGATCTGATCGATATTTTCGGCCCTGATGACCGAATCCAATTGCATCGAAGCATTGGATAAATTACTGGTATTGTTGTTTACCTGTTTCGAAATCCGGTTCATTCCGGTAAGTACCACGCCCCAGGTTGTGCGGTCTGATGCATAATAATCAAGCCCTGTTTTCAAATTAAAAGTATTGCCATGCCTGCGGAAATAAGAATTTTGATTAAAGTAGGATTTGGCACTACCATCGTCATTTTTATATTTCCGGTTCAGATCAAGATCGGTAAAACTGTTATTTAGGTTATAACTCAGGTTACCAAAAACGTTGATCTTATCTTTACGGTAATTAAAATTGAAACTGTTGTTCGAGCGACTTAATTCGCCTTGATTTAAACTGAGATTAATCCCTCCATTAAACCCAGCAATTTTGGTTTTCTTGGTTTTGATATTAATTACCCCTCCATTTCCCGCAGCATCGTACTTGGCAGGTGGATTGGTCATCAGTTCAATCTGGTCAAGCGAAGAGGAAGGCAACGAACGCAGGTAATTATCCAGATCGGCACCCGATAAATAGGTTGGTTTATCATCAATAAAAATAGCCACCCCACTCTTGCCTTTGAGCGAGATTACCCCATTCTGATCTACATTTACCCCGGGCGATTTACTCAGCACATCCAGTGCGGTTGTGCCTGCATTGGAGATCAAAGCATCAACGTTAACTACAGTACGATCAATCTTTCGTTCTACAAAAGCCTTTTGCCCCGAAATATTTACCTCTTTTAAATTGGTTGCCCCAGTTTTGATCTTGATGACGGCCAAATTGATCACAGCGCGATCGGCGGTTAAAACCAAGGTATCGGTTTGATAAATAGGCGAGCCTACAACCGATACCTTGATGAGGTATTTTCCATAGCTGAGCTTATCAAAGCTAAACAGTCCATCCTTTTCGGTGAAGGTTGTTTTAACCAACACCGAATCTTTAAGCAGTGCAGCTGTGGCAAATTCTATATTTCTTCCATCGGCATCCAATACACGACCGTAAATTCTGGATTGAGGAGTTTGAGCTTGAGCAAAGGTAAGGGCAATATTCATCCATACGGCTAAAAAAGCCATGAGTTTAAATTTCATGATGTGAATTGGGTTAGCGCTTTTAGAACTTAGTTTTTATTGTTTTCGATCAGGAAATTATACATCAGCGAATGATTTTCATTTTTCAAAAATCTTTGCTTGTATTTTTTCTGTACATCAGCATTTTGTTTTACGCCATTTACAATTAAATCGTCTTTATTGAGTTTGTACGACAATTTATTGGTGCTGGTAATGATGCCGTCTTTCATCAATTGCTGATTGATTTCGTTGGTATAATCGTGACCATCTCCGTTGGCTACAGTTTTCGAAGTAACCGTTCGCTGTACGCCTGTTCTGGTACTTGTTTTTGGGTTATATACAGGGGGTGTTGGAGGCGTAGGTGGATTGGTTGGAGCTGACGGAACCGAAGGCAACGGTGGTGCCGGCGGTACAGCATATGCAGCGCGGAGTGCCCTTGGTGCTCTAGGTGGGCGCGGCGGACGTGGCGATCTTGGTACACGGTTTCCTCTACCCTCTTTATCATCCTGAGTCCATTTAGCGTCTTCCTTTGCCCATTTATCAACCACTTTTGTCCACTTGGCATCTTCTTTTGCCCATTTGGCGTCTTCCTTGGCTAATTTAGCATCTTCTTTTGCAAGTTTCTCGTCTGCGATACGGAGTTTTTCATCTGCAATTCTAGCTTTGGCGTCTTCATTCCGCATTCGCTCATCCCCTATTGCCTTTCTAACATCGTCTTTTCTGGCTTGCTGATCGGCAATTCTTGCTTTTACATCTTCTGCTGTTTCGCTGTCCTTGCTTTTTTCGTTTAACTGTTTCAATTGACGATCCATTTTCGAATTGATCTCCTTTTCTAATTGATCGGCAGATTTCCCTTCAACAGGTTTAGATTTTTTCGCTGTATCCTGTAAAACTTGTATTGAAGTAGATATTTTTTTCCCGGTAACTGTTTTTGCATTGCCCACGCTTTTAAAGGCGGCACTGCAGACCACAACCGATACCAGGGCGATGGTTAATATTGTCTTTTCCATTTTGTTTAAAGTTGAATTGGTGTTGAATAACATCCTGCTTGCTCTATGCAGCAGGCTACCTTTCTTACCCGTTATCGCCATGGCATAAGCAGGTGCACGCTGCTTAAACTCCTGACAGAATATGAGGGCCTGAACGTAGTTTTTGCGATCGCTTACACAGGCAATGGCCAAATCATCACAGCAATGTTCGCGTTCTGTTTTTATTAATTGTGATACCCAAAGTACCGCTGGGTTAAAGAAGAAAACAATTTCGATAAAACTTTGTAATAGGTTTACCAGGTAATCTTTGCGTTTAATGTGGGCCAGTTCGTGAGAAAGAATAGCCTCAACTTCTGCATTTGACAGGCCGGTAAGCAAACCTAAAGGAACCAGAATTAAGGGTTTAAAATGCCCCACAACCATTGGTGCCTGCGCAATACCTGATTGCATAATTTTAACCGGTTGACTTAAACCTAATTTTTCGGCTAGCATAGCTAACTTTTCATCCCATTTTTTACCAGCAGCATAGGTTTTATATTTACGCAAATGATATACACCATTTAAACCTACCATTAACTGAATGCTTTTTCCGCATATAATTAAAAACCAGATCAGTACAATCTGATAAGCATAGGCATTCCATAAAGAAAGAATTTTGTTCAGTCCCGAATACATATCATGCTGAACGTTTGCAATTACAGGTTGATCGGTAGCCCCGCTTGGGAGATTAATTGTGACCTGGCCGGCTATAGAACCTACAGGCTTTTGCAGTTCTTTGTAAAAGGTGAAGAATATAGCCACAACAAACAAGGCCAAACATATGGTGAGGAGGTTATAACGCATTGCCGCGCTAGCTTTTCGGGTAGTAAACATAACCAAACCAGCAAGCAAGGCCAATATTACCCCAAGCCACAGCGAGTGGAATAAAGTAGCACCAAGGGCATGAAGCCAGTTTTCGGGTAAAAGGTTAATTAACTTAAATTCCATCATTGTGGTTCTTTAGAATCTGTTATTATTAATTATTCCATGCTATCCAATAGCCGCTTTATCTCTTCTATTTCCTGTTTAGAGGTTTTTTCGTTACCCAGAAGCTGCATCATTAACTGCGAGGCAGATCCTTTATATAAGGTATTAACAAAACGGTCTAACAACTGTACTTTGGTTTTCTCTTCAGCCTCAACAGGAATATAAATGTGCTTCATTTGGCTTTCATCACGTTTTAATATTCCTTTTTCGGTTAAGATCTGCATCTGCTTTAAAGTTGAGGTATAATTCACCTCCCGCTGTTCGTTCAATTTATCGTTTACAAACCGAACTGTAGATGGCCCGAATTCCCATAATACCTGAAGAATTTCTAATTCAGCTTTAGTAGGTTCAGGCAGATTATTTTCAGTTTGATTACTTTTCATACACTAAAGGTACGATGTTTTTCGTACGATACAAATATTATGTTAATTATTTTTGAAAAAATAAAGTAAATAACTAATTATCAATTATTTAAATAACATTCCAAAATCCATCTCATATCGGATTATAGAAAAAAATCGAGATAAGCTAAACTACTGATCTCAACAATCTATCTATATAATTCTTAAGGATTGGAGTTATTAAATATTAAGTGAATCAATACGCTCAATCTGTCCGGCTATTTGATGATTTAAACTATACATGAAATTTTACATCAAAAAAATAAAAATATACGATATACATGAAACTTTTATTATTTTTACTAAAACATTAAGATATACATGAAATTCATAAATCGACCTATATATTCCAACTTGATTATTCCGTTTATTAACAAACAAGTAATAAAAGTACTTACTGGTCAAAGGCGTGTAGGCAAAAGTTATGTTATGCTTCAGTTGATGGAAAATATCAAGGCCACAGATAGCAATGCTAATATCGTATATATCAATATGGAGGTGGATGATTTTTCGCACATTAAAACTCACGAAGATTTATCTGCTTATCTTAAAGACAAATTTCCATCAAATAAAAAAAACTATTTGTTTATCGATGAGGTTCAAGAAATAAAAGAATTTGAACGCACATTACGCAGCTTATTGGCAAAAAATACATGCGACATATATTGTACTGGCAGCAATGCAAATATGCTTTCAGGCGAGCTTGCTACTTATCTATCAGGCAGATACATGGCTTTTCAGATCCATGCTCTAAGTTTTCTCGAATTTCTTGAGTTTCATCAGCTTGAAAATAAGTCAGAGTCGCTTATTCTTTATCTTAAATATGGAGGAATGCCTTTTTTACCCAATATTGGGTTACAAGAAAACTTGCCTTACGAGTATCTTCGAAGTGTATATTCAACAATTCTACTAAAAGATGTAGTTGCTAGAGAAAACATCCGCAATGTATCTTTTCTAGAGAATCTTGTGACTTATCTTGCAGATAACATGGGCAGTTTATTCTCAGCAAACAATATCAGTAAATACCTTAAATCTCAAAAAGTTGACATTTCTACTCAGCTTACAATAAATTATTTACGCGCATTAAGCAATACTTTTTTTGTTCATAAGGTTCAACGGTCTGAAGTAGGTGGGCTTAAAATCTTCGAAATAGGAGAAAAATATTATTTCGAAGATTTGGGCCTCCGCAATTCCATTATCGGCTTTAATCAATTGGCAGACATTCATAAACTTATGGAAAATGCAGTTTACTTATATTTAAGACAGCATAGTTTTAAAGTTTTTGTTGGTAAACTTGGTGACAATGAAATTGATTTTGTTGCCGAAAAAAACGGTAATAAAGTATATGTGCAAGTTTGTCTGACCATTCACAATGAAAATACCGCAACAAGAGAGTTTGGAAATCTCTTAAAAATAGAAGACAACTATCCAAAATATGTGATTACTTTGAATGATCTTATTATTGGGCAGAACTATGAAGGCATTATACAAAAAAACCTGCTCGAGTTCCTTTCAGAGCGGCTCGATGCCTAATCATAAAGCAACAGATTCAACTTTAATTCTTGGGTGCAAATTATAGAAGACTTTAAGTTGCTTATAGCAATTTGCATCCGTGGAAAAATACAGTATCTCAGACAACAACTACGCTTTAAGTTGTTTAATTACTGCGATAATATCCTCTTCTCCATATTTTGCGGCCGCATCTCTGAAAGTATTTAGTGCTGTTTTAGCCAGAGGTGATGAAATCCCTTCGGCTTACGACACGTAAATTTCATCTGGGCGATCACCAGGTTTCGATGATCATTAACGGTGCTGAGAAGGAAATTTCACACTTTGAATTAACGGCTTAGTTTGGATTTTAATTCATCAAGCAAAGCGACCTGCTTTTCGTTGATATGTTTAATGGCATTATTGTAGGCAAACCATTCGGCCTTGTCTATTTCAGCAAAACTTTGCTTTTTACCCGATCGCGGCGGCCATTCTATTTCGAAAGTATTACTAACAATTGTAGAAGAATCAAGATCTCCTTCCACAGCCCAGCACAATACTTTTTTACCTCCCTTTTGCACAACGGGAGTTAATTCAATGAAATCGCCGGTTAAGCTTTGACCTGTCTCCTCTTTAAATTCGCGGACTGCAGCTGTTAAAGCTTCTTCACCGTCATTTAGTTCCCCTTTGGGCACTGTCCAAAAGCCAATATCTTTTTTGGCAAAGAACGGTCCACCCGGATGAACCAGAAAAAATTCTACCTGCTGATCTTTTCTTCTAAAGAGCAATATTCCGGCACTTTGTTTCATAAGGGTAAGGTAAGGATTGTATGCATGGAAGTCAAGTTTTAAAAACTTGACTTCTTTAAAACTCATTAAAAAAGCAGCCAGGTTTTTTAAGTCCTGGCTGCTTTATATAATCTGGTATGATGAGATTTTATTGGAGGCGTTTTACAACAACCCGTACAACCCGTGAGCGTAATTCCTTAATGAAGATGATACCGTCTTCATCTTTTCAGGAGATGGGCCTTTCACTTTATAGGCTTCTGGATGAAGTTCTAAAGGTTGTTCGTTAATTTGTTCTAATGTGTTTCTATTGCTTAATGTAGCATGTTGTTCTTCGCTTAATTTTAAAGGTGCCATGATCTTGAAATTTATACTAGAACAACAGGATTATCTGGAATAAGTTTGCTGTTTTTTGTTAATTTTTTAAAATTATTTTTCAAGATTCGAAATCCAGTTTTCGGTATTCGAAATTTTAACTGCCACGGCCGAAGCAACGATTTTTAGTACCCCTCCTGCATTAATATCTTCTTGTGTGATAAAGTTCTTTTTGAAAGGCTTTCCGTTAAGAAAAACGGCCTTGATATATTTGTACAAGCCGCCAAGAATTACGACCCAGCCATTTTCAAAAAAAGGCATAAAAAAACCGTCCAAATGTAAAATTAGGACGGCTGTGAAATAATTTTATCTTATTATTTAATGTTAACCGGAACAGAAATTTTATCCCATTCTAAAGCGAATCCGCTTTTGGTAATTTTATAAACCAAACGTTCTTGTGTAGCTTTTAAGGCTTTGGTTTTAACATCAACACGCAAAGCATCTTTAGCTTCTTCGTATTTGTAAGCACCCCACTGTTTTGGTTCTTTGTTAAAAATAGCTGTCCAGGTTCCGTTTTCTTTGGGGATTAAAAAGAAGCTGTATTTACCTGCGGCCAAAGGTTTACCTTCAACTACGATATCTTTATCCGTTTCGAAAGTAGTAGCCTCGTTTGCACCTGCACGCCATACTTTATCAAAGGCTTCTAAACCGCCCCAGATTTTACGTCCTTTTACGGCAGGGCTGCTGTAATTGATAGTAATGGTTGCACCTTTAACTTTTCCTGTCACTGTAGCAGCAGGACTTGGTTTAGGCTGCGCATCTTGTGCCATTGCGCTTACAGAAATAGTAATTGCTGTAAATAGCAACGCGATTGATTTAATCATCGTTTTCATAGTATTATATTTATCTGTTTTTGTTGTTTTTGATTTTACGAATTTATGGCTTTAGGTTGATAAAAACTATAATCCTAGTGTCTAAAAAATTGTGCAGATTTTACTGTTTTTTGAATTCATTTCTCAGGTATAGACCAAACCGCTTTATTTCTTTCTTCCAATAAATCTGATTACTGAGCCCAGGCCGTTATGAAACAAACCCTCATTCAGTTCAATTTCTTTTTCTTCAAGCGCAAGAATCTCATAATTTTCGAAATCAGTTCTTATTTCCTCGATCGAAAATAGCATATCGATTTCTTTTGGTCCACCAACTTTTTCGTTTTTGGCAAGATAATCAAGATGTTTCTTGCTAAAAGCTTCGAAAATAAGCAAACCGCCCTTGCGTAAATAATTGCGCAGTGTTTTGTGGTAAGTTGATTTAATCGACGATGGAAAGTGTGCAAAAATTAAGGCAATGGCATCAAACTGTTCAGCTTTATAGTTCAGCTCCTGAAGTTCGCCCACCTGGTAATCAATGCTAACATTATTGTTCTCTGCGAGTTGAAGTGCTTTGTTCTTTCCTTCCATACTGATATCAAAGGCCGAAACCTTCCAACCGAGTTTAGCTGCAAAAACAGCATTTCGGCCTTCGCCTTCTGCCGGAAAAAGTATTGTTCCGGTATCGAGCTGCATCAACTGTTCTTTTAAATAGTTATTCGGTTGTTCGCCATAAGCAAACTCATCGGCACTGTATCGGTCATTCCATCGATCGACCCAAGCTTTGTTCATATTTAGGGTTATCTATTTTGTCGAAAATAAAGGTATTAAATTTTAGGCTTGCACTCGGGGAGCAAATATCTGCTCCACGTAAAAATTAAGTTTATCTGTCGGCTACGTTTTTTGGGCTAGAAAACAAGAGGCCAATTACCGAGAACATAATTACTGCTGCTGCGCCGATTACATTGAGCCAAAGGAATGAGACAATATCGAACTCATATACAGCTACAACTGCAATTTCGGATAAGATCGCCGCAATAAATACGATAGGTCCGTTTATCTTTTTAAAATAAAATGCCACCAGGAAAATACCCAGGATTGGTCCATAGAAAAGTGAACCCAATACGTTAACGGCTTCGATTAGCGAGCCCATCTGTGTAGCAAACATGGCAACAGCTATCGAAAAAATGCCCCAGGCCAAAGTATGCAAACGGCTATATTTCAGTTCAGTCTCGTCGTCTACTTCTTTTTTGCCAAAAATGAGGTGTACATCTTTTAACGAACAGGCCGCAAGCGAATTCAGCGCTGCAGAAATAGATCCCCAACTGGCCAAAAAGATGACCGCGAAAAGCAGACCGATCATCCCAACCGGAAGAGTATTCTTTACAAAGTACAAAAAGATATAATTGGTATCGGTTTTCTCTGCGTTATAATTCGATTTGTTTATTGCCTCTTCTACCCTGCCGTGCAGTTCTTTCACCTGCTTTTGAGTTGATTTAAAATTTTCTATCGAAGAATTTAAAGATGGTAATTGCTTTTCTTTTTCTACAAGGATATTTTTTGATTGCTGGTTAAATTTCTGCGCTAAAGCGTTATGTTCTTTTTCGAAAGCTGCCGCTTGTTGAGGCTGAGTTTCTTTTAAGTACTGATAGGAGCGTTCATTGAAATAAATCGGTGCGGGCTTTAGTGAGAAGAAAGCAAACAATAATGCACCGATTAACAGGATAGCAAACTGCATCGGGATTTTAACCAGTCCATTCAACAGTAAGCCCATTTTTGCATTGGTATTGTCTTTCGCAGTAATGTATCTTCCCACCTGGCTCTGATCTGTCCCGAAGTAAGAAAGCGCGAGAAAAAAACCTCCGATTAAACCACTCCAGATATTGTATTTATCCTTCCAGTCGAATTCGGTGGTAATTACATTTAATTTACCCGATTTCCCGGCAAGGTAAAGCGCATCTTTAAACCCGATTCCATTAGGCATATGCTGTACCAAAAGATATCCGGCAAAGGCCATTGTTCCTAAAATGATCAAAAACTGCAGTTTCTGTGTGTGTGCAATTGCTTTTGCACCACCAACATAGGTATAAATCAACAAAATCCCTCCGGTAAGTACGTTGGTTAAATAAATATTCCAGTTTAAAACGCTCGAGAGGATAATACTTGGTGCATAAATGCTGATCCCTGTCGATAATCCCCGCGAAAACAGAAACAGCAACGAAGTTAAAACCCTTGTTTTTTTATCGAAACGGTTTTCCAAATATTCGTATGCGGTATATACATTCAACCGCTGAAAAATCGGGATGAAAGTAATGCAAATAACAATCATTGCCAACGGCAGACCAAAATAATACTGCACGAAGCGCATGCCATCGGTATAAGCCTGTCCTGGTGCTGATAAAAAAGTAATAGCACTGGCCTGCGTAGCCATAATACCCAATAGCACAATGTACCAGGGCATTTTGTTATCGGCCTTTAAATAGGAAGCATTGCTTTTTTGCCCACGACCAATAAAAACACCATAGGTTACCACAGCAAGCAAAGTAAATATCAGTACCGCCCAATCGATATTACTCATGCCCAGAATTTAGTAAACAGGTAATAAAATACAATCTGAAATACCAGCGCCAAAGCGAGTAAAATATACCAGGTATTCCAGTTTTTGAATTGATTTTTCATTTTTAAGGACAACATTCCGAAAAATTAGACACAAATAATAACTACATTCAAAAGTTCTTGATTCGTTATACTTTGTTAACCTCATCTTCAAAAAATGATGAAATTGTTTTAATATTTGTCTTGCCGATCTTTTCTATCATCAATAAATCTTGATCTCCAGTTAACAAGAAGTCAGCTTTTCCATCAACAGCGAGCGAAAGTAAAAAATTGTCCTTTGCATCTCGACAAATTTCAATTTTAGATTTGACTACAATGAATTTTCCGTATTTCATCTATAGTTTCAAGTAATTCTTCAATGTCTGTTTGCGCAAAATAACGCCTAAACTTTGGGCGCTTAACAACTTCAAGAAATTCTTCTAATAGTTCTTGGCTAAAGATTAAAATGCTCTTTTTCGAGAAAATTATTTCATCAAGCTTGGAAAAATCTTTTGAGATTAGAAAGCTAATCCAAAGATTAGTATCGAGAATTATCCTACTTTTCAGATTTTGCATAACGTTTAGATCTAACCAACTCTACTTCATTTGTTATATCTTCGAATGTAGGGATGGTTTGAGATTTAGAACGTAGTTTTTTCAATACCTCTGCAAATCCATTTTTGGAAACATCTTGAATAGCAATAAGTTTTAAAGCAGCTAAGTCTTTCAATAATTTAGTAGCTTTTGGGTTTAATATGTTAATTCGCATAGTGTCCATATATCAAATTTAAATAAAAGAAACCAATTTTCATTGTTTGGGGCCTTTAGTTATCGTCTATTTCCCAGCCGATAAAAAGTTAAAGAACAATCTGGCTGCACCTACATTTCCGGCAGGCAATTGTCTGAAAAAAGCTAATGGTGTATAAATAAAATTCCCTTTGCCATATTTTGCATACAAGGTCGATCCTTGAAGCGGTTCTTCATCGGTATCGTGCATCTCGAAAAGCGGTTCGTATTTGGCATCCCATTTATCAGGGAAATAAGCACCGCGCTCCTGCACCCATCCATTAAAATCGTCAGCAGTAATTTTATTTGGGTAGTTTAACAGTTTATGTTCAGGTTTTAAAAATTTAACTTCTGCATTTTCTTCGGTCACCCTTTTACCACTGATGCTGAACGGATAAACACCAAAATCCTGTAGTGCCATATCTTGTGTGGTATTGTACTGCATCACAATGGTTCCACCGTTTTCTACGTAACCGCGCAAAGCAGTTTGCCAGTTTTTAATTCTTTTTTCGGTATTGATTACCCTTACTCCTGTTACCACGGCATCGTAACTTGCCAGTTTTGCTGAGTTCAGGATATCTGCTTCTGTTAATACATCAACCTGCAAACCTGCCTGTCTTAAAAACTCAGGGATCAGATCTCCGGCCCCTTCAATATACCCAACTTTTTTCGCCAGCACCTTTACGTCTCCTTTAATCAACCAGGTTGTGGCCGGAACAAAATACTGTAGGGTGGGCAAATGAGGATACTGAATTAATACCTGGCCTTTTGAATATTCATTCGCTTCTGATGAGAAAACAGCTTCTAATTTATTCTGGCTGGTTTTAATTTTGGCTAAATCTTCAACCGGGAGGAGGAAATTCATCGTATTGATGGAATTCTCTGCCAGGTTGATCCCTTGGAAGGTTTTCACTACCTGGTTGCCGATCTTGAAACTTATCTTACCATAATTGATATTTTTATTGGCCTTCAAACGAAGGCTAACATTTAAAGCTTCTTTTTCTTTAGCGAAATAAACTGGCTCGCTAAAACTTAAATCGAGTGCAGGGATGATCCTGAGGGCTTCTACAACATCACCTTTAACAGGATCTAATTTTTTATAAGATAAAGGCAATCTGATTTCAAATTTTTCCGATTCTATTTTTAGCGACAACAGCACATTAACAGGCGATTGCATTTCCGGAAGCCCGATTAAAGTATCATTAGCTACGCTGAATGTTGCCGCATCTTTTGCAGGCTTAGCTAACCAATAAGGTTCAGTAAGTGCCGCATCAGCAGGAATCTGAATCTTGCGTTCAATGGTAATCAGCGAGTCGTTAGCGAGTGCTCTATTTAAATTATCTGTCTGGTTTAACCAATTCACACTTTCAATGGTAACAGGAGTAGCCGATCTTGAAATTAAGTTTAAACGGAAATTATAACTATTGCCGACAATTGCTTCAGGTTGATTGGTTACCACTTCGCCCATAAAACCTACGCTGCTTAAAATGATGTTATCGATAGCCGCAAGTTTATCTTTTCTCAAGGCTGCATCTTGCAATTCAGCAATTCTCTTTCTCAGCATCAACAGTCCGTGCAGGCTCTTATCGGGTTGGTTATAATTGAAAGATAACAGGATAATATCGATCAGTTCGTCAATATCGCCTATACCTTTGTCTGACCAGTTAAGGCTTAAGCCATCGAACAAAGTTCTTTTAGCAGGATCGCCTAAAACATTTGTAAAATAATCGGAACGTACACCGGCCACCGACTGTGTTCCCGCTCCCTGGCTTTTGTGTAAACTTCGGCTTAATCCTGCCAATTCACCATAACCCATTCCCAATTGTGCGTCGTATTGCCCAACGGTTGCCTTTAATTGATTTTCGGCTGTGGTATTTACCGAACCAAACCTAAAGGTGTTCCACAATAGTCTTTTTGGTTGCCAAACAGATACATATTTAAGCTGGTTTGGAAACATATTTTTATCGGCAGCAGCCTTAAATGCCTTCTCTGCAACAACAGCAGAAGCAGCATGTTGTCCGTGACCCGCAGCAGCAGTTGGCGGGAAACGGCAGATAATTACATCCGGCCTAAATTTTCTGATCACCCAAACTACATCGGCGGTAATGCTATCAGCATCCCACTGTTTAAAAGTATCGTTGGTATTTTTAGAGAAGCCGAAATCGATTGCCCTGGTGAAAAATTGTTGCGCACCGTCCAATCTACGGGCTTCCAAAAGTTCGTGTGTTCTGATCAGGCCTAAGGCCGCACCTTGTTCGGTGCCCAAAAGGTTTTGTCCGCCATCTCCCCTGGTAAGCGACAAATAAGCTGTTTCTACGTTTTGATCGTTGATTAACCAAGATAATAAACCAGTATTCTCATCATCGGGGTGAGCAGCCAGATATAAAACTTTCGGAAGGTGTTTTAACGTTTTTATCTCTCTATAAATTTCAGAAGATTTGGCTGGGCGTACTTGTTGAGCAGCACAAAAAACTGCTGGAAAGCAAAATATGAATATTGCGGTTAGTCTCTTAAACATAGAATTTGTTTTGCAAAAACCAAATATGCTCAAAAAGCTTTTACTTTAATGCTTTGGAAACGAAAAAGGTACAAAATAAGTCGGGAATCTAAAGTCTAAAGCTTAAAGACCAAAGCCGTTTATTTTTTCCACGCCATCCGTGGCCTGTGTCCCCACAGACCACTCATTTCTATATCCTTTTCGTTCTGTGAGGACACAGACCGAGGAAGAAAAATCATTTAATCCCTACCCGTGGTCTGTGTCCCCGCAGACCACTCCTTTCTTTTGCAAAGCCAATTTGTAATATTTATCCTTTCGTTCTGTGGGGACACAGACCGAGGAAAGAAAGTTGTTTATTTTATCCACCTCATCATCTTTCAACCCGTGGTCTGTGTCCCCACAGACCACTCCTTTCTTTTGCAAAGCCAATTTGTAATATTTATCCTTTCGTTCTGTGGGGACACAGACCGAGGAAAGAAAGTTGTTTATTTTATCCACCTCATCATCTTTCGATATTTTTATCCTTAATATTGCAGCATAAATTTTACCTATGAATGGCATGGTGCTCATCATCGATGATGAAAAGAAAATCTGCAGTTTACTTTCCAGGATTATAGAATTAGAGGGCTTTAAAACCCTACAGGCCAATACTGGAAAAGAAGGCCTTAAATTGCTTAAAAATAACGATGTAAGCATTGTAATCAGCGATGTTAAACTACCTGATGTTAATGGAGTAGCACTGGTTAAGGATATTAAAGCCATAAAATCTTATGTCGAAATTATAAACCTTACCGCTTACGGTACCATTGCCGATGGCGTTTTGGCGATTAAAAACGGGGCATTTGATTATCTGGTAAAAGGCGATGATAACGACAAGATTATTCCGCTTTTGTACAAGGCGATGGATAAATCAAATCTGCAGCGCAGGGTTTCCGATCTGGAAAACAAAATTGCTAAAAAACACAGCTTCGAAACCATAATCGGTCAATCAAAAGCTTTAAAGGAAGCGATTGATCTGGCTAAGAAAGTAAGCGTAACCGATACTACTGTTTTGCTATTGGGCGAAACAGGAACTGGAAAGGAAGTTTTTGCTCAATCTATCCATTACGAAAGCCCAAGGGGTGCAAAACCATTTGTGGCCTTAAATTGCAGCGGTTTTAGCCCTGATTTACTGGAAAGCGAATTATTCGGATACAAAGCCGGGGCTTTTACAGGCGCCAATAAAGACAAGAAAGGACTATTGGAAGAGGCTAACGGCGGTACATTATTACTGGATGAAATCGGTGAGATGAACCTCGATTTACAGGCCAAGCTATTGCGTGTACTCGAAAGCCAGACTTTTATCAAAGTGGGCGATACCCAAACACAACAGGTAAACGTTCGGATTTTAGCCGCCACAAATAAAGATTTAAAAGCCGATGCAGCCTCTGGAAAATTCCGCTCCGATCTTTATTATCGGCTTTCGGTTTTCACCATTACCTTACCGCCGTTACGCGATCGGAAAGCCGACATCCCGGCATTGGCTAAGTTTTATCTGAAAGAATTTGCCGATAAGGTAAACCGATCAGCGCCAAAAATGGATGATAAAATTTCATCAATATTGAGCGATCATAGCTGGAAAGGAAATATCCGGGAACTTAAAAATGTGATCGAACGTTTGGTAATCCTGTCGGATGGAGATACCTTAAGCGCTACCGCTTTACCTCCTGAATTTTTTGAATTTGCACCGATAGAAAACGATTATAATCTACAACAGATAGAAAAGCAACACATTCAAAAAGTACTCATCCATACCAAAGGGAATAAAACAGAAACCTCGCGATTACTGGGGATCGGTTTAACCACACTTTACCGTAAAATAGAAGAGTACCAAATTAAGGAAATTTAAAGGCTGGAAGGTAGGGGGCCGGAAGGTTAAAGGTAAAAGTTGGAAAGTTTACAGGCTGGAAGTTGTAAAATTTTCTCTTGCTGACAGAAAAACCAATCTTTTAGTTGAAAGGCTGCCAACCTACCCATAAGATTAGGCCAACAAGCGTTGAATTGCTTATCGTCTCAAACGATTAAATCGTATTATTATTTATGCACTCGTTTGGAAACGAGCGCAAGCATAGAATGTTGTAAAATTGCAAATTTTTCGTCTCCAATCTCATATCTAACGTCTCATATCTAACATTTCAAATCTCACAATCGCTATGCGCCAAACCTAATCCATTTATCACCTTCGTGGCCAAAGATAAAAGAACCCGGGTGTAACATTTCGGCGATATCTTCTATTAGCGAAACGGCATTTTCAGCTGTTCTTTCGCGGTTGACATCGTCATTCAATAAAATAATTCTGTTGTTTTGCACCGCTTGCCAATCGGTATTTAATGCCGCAGGTACTTCTCTCATTAAATCGGTTAAAGTTTTACCCGGCTGATAGTAAATAATAAAAACAGCGCTTAGTATGTCAGTCGCTATCATTCCACCTGCCAGCGAAATTTCTTCTGATAAAAAATATTCCGGATTGTTGCTCGTATCTAAGCAGGCTACAGGCATTTTATCCATAAACTTAATCTTGTGCTCCACTAAATCTAAACGTTCCTGTAATTCTTCTTGGTGAGCAGCATCGAGGCCGATAAATAAATCGTTTAAAAAAGACATCTGCATTAAATTTATTAATTTGTGCAAAAATAACATTCCTGATCGCATGCGAGGCTCATTTAATTATATATTTTGGTTTTTTTGTGTAAGCTTATTCTTTTCATGTAAGGAAAATGCTGATCATCAGGACAAAAAAGTCTTTAATATTAATCTCGATCAGGGTTTAACCTCTATTGATCCGGCCTTTGCGCGCAACCAGAATGCGATCTGGATGACCAACCAGATTTTTAATGGTTTGGTACAGATCGATTCATCCTTGCAAACACTGCCCTGTATAGCCAAAAGCTGGCAGGTTTCGGAAGATGCTTTAACTTACACTTTTAACCTGCGTAATGATGTTTACTTTCATGATGATCCTATTTTTAAAAATGGCAAAGGCCGCAAAGTAACTGCAAGTGATTTTGTATATAGTTTTTATCGTTTAATCGATCCAAAGGTCGCCTCATCGGGCGGGTGGATTTTTAGTGATAAAGTGAAGGATAAGCATAATTTTATCGCGTTAAATGATTCTACTTTCCAGATCAAACTGGTGCGTCCTTTCCCACCCTTTATGAGTTTACTCACTACACAATACTGCTCTGTTGTACCCAAAGAAGTTGTAGAACATTATGGTAAGGATTTCAGAAGTCATCCTGTTGGCACCGGCCCTTTTAAATTTAAATACTGGAAAGAAGGTGAAATATTAGTGCTTTTAAAAAACGAGCATTATTTTGAAAAAGATGCCAAAGGAATGGCATTACCCTACCTTGATGCTGTAAAAGCCAGCTTCATCACCGATAAACAAAGTGGTTTCATGAGTTTCCTGAAAAAGGATCTGGATTTCTACTATAATGTTGACGGCAGTTACCGCGACGATATCCTGACCAAAAGCGGAAAAATGACCTCGAAGTACAAAGGAAAATTTACATTAACCAAAAGCCCATACCTGTGTACCGAGTATGTAGGTATATTGGTTGATACCAATCTTTCGATTGTGAAGAAATCGCCATTGCGCTTAAAAAAAATCAGGCAGGCCATTAATTATTCAATCGATCGCGACAGATTGATTAAATACCTAAGAAATGGCATTGGCATAGCGGCAACATCTGGTTTCATTCCTAAAGGCATGCCTGGTTTTGATAGCCTCGCTGTAAAGGGATATGCCTATAACCCAAAACTTGCTGCTAAACTTTTAGAGCAAGCTGGTTTCCCAGAAGGGAAAGGTATGGGAGAAGTAACTCTAAATACAACGACAACTTACAAAGACCTGATCGAATTTATTCAGGGCGAACTTACTGCAATAGGTATTAAAGTTAAAATTGATGTAAGCCCAAGTGCCAGCTTAAGGGATTTAATGTCGAAAAACAGCGTAAACTTTTTCCGTGGTTCCTGGCTGGCCGATTATGGCGATGGAGAGAATTTCTTATCCATGTTTTACTCAAAAAATAAAGTCCCTTATGGACCAAATTACACTGCTTTTTACAATAAAGAATTCGATCAGCTGTTTGAGAAAAGCTATTATGAAACCGATAAAGAAAAACGCTTTGAGCTGTACCGCAAAATGGATCAGATGGTAATGGATTTTGCTCCTGTTGTTCCGCTTTTCTACGATCAATCTGTAGTGATGCTTCAAAACAACATTTCAGGTTATTCCTTTAATCCACAGAGTTTAATGATTTTGAAACGGATCAAAAAGAAATAGAAAAATCGTCAACTTAAACGTTGTCAGTCTGAGCCTGTCGAAGACCTTTAACAATCTACAATAAATAAATATTGTCCTCCAACAAGCAACCATTGATAGATTCCAAAAGAAAGGTCGTCATTGCGAGGAGGAACGACGAAGCAATCTTTCATGTTAATGATCTATGCGATAAAGATTGCTTCGTCGGCTGAAAAAGCCTTCTCGCAATGACGATGCCTCGCAGCCTAGAATTCCCTAAAATCCTCTGTTACTTATATTAGTTTTTATACTATAAATTAGTCCTCAGGATGACAGTGCGCTTTGTTTTTGCTTTACTAAAAAATATTTACTTCTTATCCATTAACTTCCTTTTAAGAAAATCGGCCATTGCCTCACTCACCTTTAAACCATTAGAAAACTTCATCCAATGATGGGTATCATCAGGAATGGCCAGAAATTCAAAATCAAACTTCTTATCTTCAAAACGCTTGGCAAGGTCAACACTCTGAGTAAAAGCAACATTCCTATCATCATCAGCATGTATAATCAATGTTGGCGATGTCCACGTGTTGATGTAACTCACCGGAGATGATGATGTGGCTACCCTGGCGGCCAGCGCAGCATCTGGGGCAGGTTCCTTTCCTTCGGTTCCTGGATTACTAAACCTATAATTTACGCCATGGATATCTACTCCAGCTGCAAATAATTTAGAATCTTTTCCAAGTGCCAGCGCAGTTAAGTAGCCACCATATGAACCTCCATAAATGCCGATTTTATTTTTATTGATATCCTTCTGATTCGCTAACCATTCGCCTGCAGCCTTTATATCCTGATATTCTGCTGCTCCCTGTGGCCCGGCATTTAAAGGTTTATGAAAATCAAAACCATAACCAGTACCCAAACGGTAATTTACAGCTAAAACCTTAAACCCCATATTCACCAGGTACTGGTTTAAAGCATAATCAATTGAATAATAATCCATCGGGTTCCAACCCAAAAACATTTGCCGTTGAGGGCCACCATGAACATATACGATTGCTGACTTGTTTTTAGCTGCTTTTTTTGGAGAAAACAATTGTCCATATACAGTATGGCCATCGGGTGCCTTAAAATTTACATGTTTTGGAATTACCATTTCTTTGATGGGAAAATCGTTAGGGATAAGTGATTCGCCGATGAGTTTAACTGCCTTTTCATCATTTAGCACAGCTGGTAAAAGCGGCCTTGCTGCTGTAGAACTTAAACAGAAAAAAGTACGGTTATCTCCAGAAATTACGGGATAGGCTTCAATACCTTGGCCAAAACTCAATGCCTCCACGTTTGCCTTATTTACTGCTACTTTGTAAATATGCCTCCTATCTAAATCATCGGGTTCTTTACCTGTGTTTGCTGCAAAAACCAATGTCTTTTTATCGTTGCTCAGTTTAACGTTTTCAACAGCAAAATTACCTGGGGTAAGCAATAAACGGCCTGATCCATCAGGATTAATAGCATACAAGTGCGGCCAACCGTCCTCATATGAAGTGAATATTATCTTACCATCGGCCCATTGCAAATTGGCACCGCCATCAATTGAAGGATAAGAGCCCCTGATCGTTTCGGGAGCTTTCCAGATCTGTTTTCCTTCTCCAGTATTTACGTTAACCGTCCAGATAGCCCAAGGTTGATGTTTTCGCGTTAAAATCGAATCCGTTTCTATACCTGTTCCTGCTGTGCGGATAAAAGCAATCGCATTGCCGTCTGGTGACCAAACCGGTGCATTATCTTTAGAAAAAGATGGCAATAACCACTGTATCGCCGTTTGCTGACCGGTATAAATACCTATAAAAGAATGATCTGTGCGGTTGGAAACAAACACAATCTTCTTCCCATCCGGCGACCATTTGTAACCTGAGTTGATGCTTTTTGCGTAAAACAGGTTTTTTGCCGGAGACGATCCATCAATCGGGGCTACCATCACCTGACCTGCTTTGCTAAACAGCACCTGTTCGCAGTTTGGTGAAATAATGGGGTTATCGCCTTCACCTATTGCAATAACTTTTCCACCGCCAAAAGGCACAGCAAATACCTGTATTTTTGGTGCAATTGGAGATGAGTTTGCGTTAACCGGTCCGCCATCTCTTCCACCATGATCGCCGCCACGTACAAATACAATCCATTTGCCATTTGCAGAAATAGATAAACTGGTTAATTCCTGCCCATCATCATCATTATAATCTGTATTTTTTATTGCTTTATAATCAGGCGCTTCAGCAGTATAAATGTTTCTTTTTCCCTGTTCATTTGCGGCCCAAGCTATTTTAGAGCCAACGGGCGAGGCTACCAATTGTGTGGGAAAAGGATAACTTAAAACTGATTTCAGTGTAAAGTTCTGCGCAAAAATTTTAACGGTAGATATTAGTATAAGCAGTATAAACAGCGATTTTTTCATTGCTTGATATTTTGTGATAAATTATAAAAAAAGCCCTAACCGATGTGCAGTTAGGACTCTGATTATTGTTTTTTATAAGAATGTTACTGATCCCACCACAGTTTGGTTGTTCTTGGAACATCAGCAGGCACGTTTGCGCCATTTTTGCTTCTTTCTCCCTGGGGATAATCCAGGCGGCGAATAAAATCAGTTAATGCAGCATTTACCGGGAGTGTAAAATCCTTATATTTATAATCATATCTGCGTGCATCGTTCCAGGCCTCAGGATTTAAATAGGTTGCAATGTATTTCTCTTTGAAAATAAGATCTTTTGTTAAGGCCGCAGCACCAACATTAACAACAGGATTGGCCAGATAAGCATCTCTTGCAGTAGTCGAAACCGTTAATTTATCCATATTGGCGCTAATACCAGCCAAATAAGCCGCATAAGCCTTAGTTTTATCGGTATCGAAATAAGCTTCAGCTTCAATAAATTTCAGCTCTGCATAGGTAACAATCAGTATTGGAGCAGTATTGCTGGTCCATGGGGAGTTACTCGAGATATAACACTCATCTTTAGTGGTATTGGCTCCAGGCAACCTGTTACCTGCACCATTTACGGTTCCGATGTAAGTGTTATTCACCGTTTTGTCAGTTATCTTTTCCAAGCGCGGATCTACCACACCTGGAAAAGTTGTACCTTTTAGCGCATCGATCAACTGCTCAGAAAGCCATCCACCCAGCGATTGCTGCGAATTAGACAAAGCTACGTTAGCCCATGGATTACGCTCTTTAAAAGTAGCCATTCCGGCATCATCTGCATTTGCTGTAAAGGAATTACTCAGTGCTTCCAATACTGCTGTAGGATTATAAGAACTTGTTTTACTTATTTTGTTCAATAATCTGGCTTTTAAACCATAAGCCATTTTCAACCAGTTTGCCCTTTCAGTGGCAGGAGTTTTTCCATAAATTAAATCGCTTGTAGGGGCCAGTTTAACTGTTGCATTGGTTTTGGCCAGCTCAACAATGGCTTCATCCAATAGTACTATAGCCTGGTTATATACCTCCTGTTGTTTATCATATTTTGGCTTAAGGTTGTTAATGTCGAAAGCCTGCGAAAACGGAGCATCTCCCCATAAATCATTTACCAAGGTAAGGTTATAGGCAATAATTACATCGGCTACACCTTTATACTCGCTGGAGCCTTGTGCAACTGCCAGTTTTTTCATTTCGTTAGCATCGGCCATTGCAAAATAAAGCGCATCCCAGGTGGTAGTAAAATCAATTGCCTGGTAGGTATCTCCGGCCGCATTGGCTGAAGGATTGGCGGTATATTGCACATAAGGGGCAACAATACTCCCAATAAGGTAATTGTTATTTCCGATTTTGTAAGTTGATGTAGCCAACAATGCATTGAGTGTTGGCACTGGAACCTGATTCGGATTATCAGACAATTTATCAAAATAATCGTCTTTACAACTCTGCAAACCTAGTGTTGCAATTAAAGCTGCGCACCATGTATATTTTATAATCTTTTGCATCGTAATTCTATTTAAAAACCAACATTAAGTGTAAACATAATTGTACGGGCAGATGGATAGGTAAATCCGGCAGAGCCATCATTATTACTACCCGAATCGAAAGAACTCGATTCGGGATCTACACCATAATATTTCGTCCATAACCATAAATTATTTCCGGTAACGGATAGTGAAGCATTTTTGATTGATTTTGCAGGCAACCAGTTCTCCGGTAAATTATACGTTAAACTTGCAGAACGTAAACGTACCCATGAGGCATCGCTTACAAAAGGCTCAGAAACGTTCCGGTAGTAAATGCGGTAATACCCTTCGCCATAATCAACCCCGTCTGGTCCGATCCGCTGCCCCATATAAACCGGTTTGGTGTTCGGTTGTCCATTGGCCAAAACCCCGTCAAACACCCGCACTGTTCTTCTATCTGCTGTATAATCAGGCAATCCAAAGGCCGAATAAAAATCTTCTAACCAGTTGTATTTCTCAAATCCTAAACGCGCATCAAACAATACATTTAAGCTGAAATCTTTGTATTTGAAAGTATTGCCCATACCAATGATATAGTTCGGCTGCGAATTACCCAGTAATTTTTGCTTGCCACCTGAAATGCTTGGGAATCCGTTTGCTCCAATCAGCAATGGAAAATCTTTATCCAGTACCATCGGATCTTCTGGCGTACTTCCATAATAACGGTTAAAATAGCTGCCATAAATATTGCCATATGGCTGTCCCTGGATCAGTTTCATCGTTACTCCCGCATTGCCATAACCTCTTGCGGCACCGTAAACAATTTCCGATATTCCGTTAGGCATACTCAATACCATGTTTCTGTTGGCCGAAAAATTCACATTTACATCCCACCTGAAATCTTTTGATACAATTGGTTTACCATTCAATACCAACTCAACTCCCCTATTCCTGATATCGCCTGCATTGATTGATTTCGTTACATAACCTACTGCCGAAGAAATCTGCGTTTGGATGATCTGATCTTTGCTTAATGAATAATAGTAAGTAAAGTCGAAACCTAAACGGTTTTTAAAGAACGACATCTCTAAACCAGCCTCATAGGTATTGGTAAACTCTGGCCGAAGATCGGGATTGCCAAGGTTTTGCGCAATGGTTAAACCGCCTGTTCCGGTTGGCAACGAAGTATAAGGCGAATATCCGGTAAAGGTAGAATACTCAGATGCATCCTTTCCAATCCTTGCATAAGACAAGCGCAACTTGGCCTGACTAATGACGGCAGGCAACTTAAACTGATCGGAAAACACATAACTTAAGCTTGCTGAAGGATAGAAAAATGATCTGCTTGCTTTTGGCAGTGTAGAAGTGATATCATTTCTTCCGGTTACGGTTAAGAAAAGGTAGTTTTTGTAGTCAAAAGTCGCTTCTCCAAAATAACCGATCAGTCTTTTCTGTTTTAGGGTCTGCGTTGGGGTAAGTACACCCGCGTTAGCCAAATTAAAGAAATCGTATACACCAAGTATACTGCCCAAAGTACCGATCTCTTTCGATTTACGGTCGTAAAGCTCTTGTCCAAGCCTTAAAGTCCCGGTAATATCATCTGTTAGTTTAGAGGTTAAAGTGGCAACGAAAGTGCTGTTAATGGTTCTAAACTTGGTATTGTATTCACCATAAAAACCCTGAGCATTATCGTACATGGCCTCGGTAGCATACATCGGTCCGCGGGCAGTGCGCACACGGTTATCGTTATACGTATCTATCCCTAAGCGGTAAGAAAAATTAAGCCACTTTACGGGGTCATAACTTAGGCTTGCCCCACCGATAAACCGGTTAACATCACCTTTAAATCTGTTGTTTGCTGTACCCCAGATTGGATTATTGGTACCGAAGTATTTTTGCGAACCATCTGCATTCTGATAATCTGCCACATCATAACGCGGCGACCAATAAGCCAAACTTTCGCCAAAACGGTCTGCACTATAACTATATCCGCCAGAATTGGTGAAATTCATATTTACAGCGGCCTTAAATTTTGGACTGATGGTAAAGTCTGTATTTAAACGTCCCGAGAAATTTTTGTTATCGGTATTTGGCATCATTCCTTTTTGGTACAACTGCGAAACAGAAGAGAAAAATTTAATCGCTTCACTTCCTCCGGTAACCGAAATCGAATTTTTAATCTGCTGACCTGTACCAAAAGCACGGTCGTAGTTATTGAATAATTGATCAGGGTGAGTCGGATCGATCAGTTTCGCCTCGGCAATGGTTGGCCCCCATGCCGGTCCAATTCCGCCTGGAGGGTTGGTATAAACACCCAACACGCCTTGAGTATATTCTGTTTGTACATCCGGCGATTTCAACACTTCATCATAGCCGTAACTACTGTTAAAATTAACGCTAACGCCATTCTGCTTGCTTCTTTTAGTGGTAATTACCACAACACCATTTGCGCCTCTTAATCCATAAAGTGCGGTAGCGGCACCTCCCTTTAAAATATTGATGGTTTCAATATCCTCGGGATTAATATCTGAAGCCCTATTGGTTACCCCTCTTGAACCATATGCGGTTCCATCGGGATTAGCCCCGACTGTAGAGGTAGAGTTATCAATCTGCACTCCATCTATTACATATAAAGGATCGCCAGAAATGTTAGGGTCAATAGAGTTAACTCCCCTGATCCGGATACTTGCTCCCTGGCCCGGGCCACCGCCAGTGCTTGAAATTGTAGCACCTGCAACCTTACCTTGTAATGCATTAAGCAAGTTAGGCTGGTGATTATAATTCAGGTCTTCGGATTTTACAGATTGTGCAGCATAACCTAAAGATTTGGCCTGTCGGGTAATGCCCAGTGCGGTTGAAATGGTTACTTCCTGTAGTTCCTGTGCATCCGCAGCCAGCCCTACATTAACTGTTGTTTTACTGCCAACAGTAATTTCCTTCGTTTTATACCCAATAAGACTGATTACCAGTACAGCGTTGGTTGATGGTACCTGAATGGTAAAGCTACCATTGGCATCGGTGGAGGTACCTGTTGTACTGCCCTTGATTTTTACACTTGCTCCGGGTAATGGGCCTCCATCATCAACAGCGGTTATTTTTCCTGTTATTGTTTTTACCTGTGCCATTGCGGATAGGCCAATCAGTAAAATAAAAAGAAAAAAAAGTGAGGTAAAGATTTTTCTCATATCACAATTGTTTAGTTTAGAGGATTTTAGTTATATGCAATATAACATTTTTAGCACCAAAAACACGCACAAAACATGATCAATAAGGCTGTATTTCGTGCAAAATTTTACACAAACACCCTTCATCCTGCAAAATATTGCAAAAAACATCAACAAAAAACGCATAAACCGCCTTACAAGCTGAATTATTCAAAAATATTACTACTTAAAAATTGGTTAGCGTGACTTTAACGCTTTTACAGAAAAGAAATAGGGACATGAAAGAAAAAAAAGCCCTTCCGAAAGAAATCGAAAAGGCCTAAAATGTATATTAAATTGGGTTTTACTGCTGAACGCCACCGCCCATTCCACCTCCTTGTTGCTGATCTTGTTTCACATCATCGTTTTTGATCTTTTTCTTTTCTGTAAATTTAAGTTTACCAAAAGTGTAACTAAAATTTAATGTGTAATTACGCAATGGATAATAAATGTTTTGACTCTGATAAATTGTGCCTTTTTGATTAACTGCGTTATTAATTGTTTTTATATGTAGGTCTCGTGTAAATGGATTCAAGGTACCTATACCAATGCTTCCTTTCTTCTTAAACAGTTCTTTTTTTATGGATGCGCCATAGATATAAAATGGGTCTGTAACACCTTGATAAGTGCGTCTTTTAGAAGTTATTACGTTATACAACTCAAAGTTATAACCTTTACCAAACCCATATGCTGAGCGTACGTACCAGTTGAAGTTGAAGAAGGTACCCGTATTAACATTAGTTTCGTTATTAGTTACCGAATATGTGTTTCCTGAAAAGTTTGTCATTAAAGTCCATTTTGGCTTAAGATTGTAAGATGCAAAAACATTAAATCCATAAACGGGAGCAGTACCAACATTTATGTAAGAAGTTAATGTCTTATTTACACCATTTTCGGTAATTGGCGAAATCGAATTCTCAATTACATCGCTTGTGCGACGGTAAAAAATTGATGCACTAATTATCGACCCTTTAATAAAAGTATTATATCCTAACTCCAAATTATCACTTAGCTCAGGGTTTAATTGAGGATTACCTTGCAAAATATTAAATTGGTCGCTTTCGTTACGGAAAGGATTTAAAAAAGATTGCGACGGTCTTTGCACACGACGGTTGTAGCTTAGTTTTATCGTACCACCACCTTTTAAATTTTGCGAAATAATTGCACTTGGAAATAAGTTCAAATAATCATTTTTCTGAATACCACTGCTTTGCGTATTAAAATCTATGCGGGTATACTCAGCTCTAATTCCACCTTTAAATTTTAATTTTTTAGTTAAATCAAAACTGATTACACCGTAAGCTGCACCCACATTTTGGTTATATTCAAAATCTTGCGCAGTGTTATCAAACTGACTTTGTATATCGCGTAAAATTGCTTTTGCACCAACTTCTAAAGTTGTTTTTTTGTTGAACGGGTAAGTATAATCTGTTTGAAAGGTATATTCATTATTTTTACCGCTATTGTTGCTTATTGTTTGTAAACCCGATGGAAAAGCAGCTGAAGTAAGCAAATTACTGAAACTCGTCGGTGTTCTACCTTTTGATAATTGTGCTGATATAGAGAATTCCTCTCCTTCTTTTTTACTGGTTTTACGGTAATCAACATTCCAGTCTAAGTTCCTGAAAGTCATACCCATATCTCCAATATTAGATGCTTTCAAATTATTGATTATATAATTTGTTTCACTCGGACCTCCGTTAGAAAAACTATTAAACTTTGCTGTCGTACTAATATTGTTATAAGCATTAAAATCGTAATCCAAACCTACACTACCATTATATCCGTTGCGGCTCCATTTAGAAAATCCGCTTTGCGAAATATTATTTGTTGTACCATCTAGGTAGGTTGTATTGGTGATAAATTCAGTTTGTGATTTTTGAGGATAAGCTAAATTTGTACCCAAACTTGTATTAACACTTAAACGGCCCGTTTTTGCCGTTAAGTTAAATGAACCATTATTCTGGCGAGTTCCTGCAGCAGCATTAACCGAACCACTCACACCCTGTGCATTTGATTTTTTGGTGATGATGTTAATAATGCCACCTGAACCTTCAGCATCATATTTTGCAGAAGGGCTGGTAATTACTTCAACCGTTTTAATCTGCTCTGCTGGAATCATTTTTAAGGCATCAGCAACGCTGCTGGCCATAGTTCCTGATGGTTTACCGTTAATTAAAACACGCACAGCACTACCACGAAGTTGAATATTTCCTGTAGGGTCGACTGAAAGCATTGGCACCTTACGCATTACATCAGTAGCATCGCCACCAGCGTTTGTACCATCAGCTTCTGCGTTATAAACCATTCTATCGATTTTATTTTCGATAACCGCTTTTGTTCCCTGAACCTGCACATCTGCCAACGTATTTTCGCTTGATGAAATATAAATTGTACCTATATTATTATCAGGTTTGGATGGCGTAGTGGTAACCAAAACAGATTTTGTTTTGTAGCCCATAAAACCGATCATTAGCTTATAAGAATCAGGCGATACATTTTGTAAGCTTAATTTTCCCTTTCCATCGGTTACACCACCATTTACAGATTTGTTATCTTTTGCAGTAATCAACGATACCGTGGCGTAATCAATTGGTTTTTTAGTTAGTGAATCGAGAATAGTTGCGGTAATACGTCCGGTAACGGTAGATTTTTTTGGTCCCCCACCAAGGCCACCACCAGTAAACTGGGCATGCGCGGTAAAAAATATTCCAAGGATGAAGGTAAGTAGTAGAAGTTTTTTCATGTTAAGAGTTAGTCTTTTGTAATTAGTCTACGCAAATTGCATTTTGTTACAATTATAAGCTATACTTTTTACACTAACTCTATCAATTTTTCGGCAAACACTACGCTTTTATCGGTAAAAGGAATAATCAATTCCACGTTTCTGCATTTACGTACTAAAAACGATTAGATGTCTTCAATTTTCTTCTTGATTGGAAAGCAGGTTTCTGTGCATATCGGTTCCGATAGCCCTACCATCCGCTTTACTCATCCCTAAGGCGATCGTCATGCTGAAATTAACCTCAAAAAAGATGTGTCCACACGATAAGACTAAATCGGGAATAGTGTTCGCTTCTGTAACGTTTAGCTAACATAAAACTGTGCAAAAAACAAAATCTAGCAGCAAAAACCATGAAATGAAACTTGTGACAGTCCTCCGACAGGATGACAAATTGTAAAGATTAATTCCGTGATTTCAGTGTTTCCGTGGCGAAAAAAAGCTATGGCTAGTTTAGTGAACCAAACAGAAAAAAATAAATGGTCTGTGAGGGCACAGACCATGGAATAAATCCCGAACATTCGGAATAGTATGACGAGCACTTAGCTTTGAGCTTTAGTCTTCCCTTAAACCTTTCTAATTTTTATAATACGCATCCAGTGCAATACCTTCATTACCGGATAGGTTGGATCAAATTCCCACCATTTGGTAGCAAAGTTAGGACTGTTTGGTTTTTTGTGGTGGTTGTTCTGAAAAAGCTCGCCCATTAATAAGAAATCCCAAGGTAATGAGTTTTTGCTATGGTCATCATTATCATGGTTAGAATAGCCATATTTATGACCACACCAGTTTACAATTGCCCCATGTAAAGGGCCCATCAAAAAGTGGATCGGCAATAAAATAAACAGCCACCAGTGGTTGGCAAAAGCAACATAAAAACCAATGTAAAATAGTCCGCATGCAATTCTCCAGGCCCATGAGTTTCCAATCTTATCCACAATTGGCCATTCAGGATAATTCCCCTGGAAAGCTGGTTCCGGCTGTATTTTAAATTGCAGATAATTCATGTACATGTTCTTTGTTGCAATCATCATCCCGAAAACATCCTTAAAAAAATGTGGAGAGTGCGGATCTTTTTCAGTATCGCTATAGGCATGGTGCATCCGGTGAAGGATAGCATAAGCCCTGGGGTTTAAAAATGAAGAGCCTTGCGAGATGAGCAATATCAGATAGAAAAACCGCTCCCAAAAAAGCTCCATTTTAAACATCTTGTGCGACGAGTAACGGTGAAGGAAAAAGGTTTGGCTAAACAGGGATAAAAACCAATGGCAAAGAAAAAAAATGAAGATAATCATGTAAGGATGTGTATGCTTTAAAACGTATTTTGAGGGCGTTTAGTTTTAATCGAGTAGAAAACGCTTTAAATTAAGCGTTTAGACAAAAGAGTAGGTTGTATCATATATAGATTTGTCATCCTGTCCAAAGGGCTCCTGTGGAGAGTTTGTTGAAGGACCTGTTAAAATACGCTTTAAGGTGTTTCGACAGGCTCAACATGACATCATTTGACCTTAAATTGTCTTTATGGTACAACCTCTTCTTTTTTAAATTATTTATTATCTACCGAAATCGTCTTGAACACGTACGATATCGCTTTCATCTGATGGGTTTGAAGCATCGGTATGTTGCCATATTTCTGCTACAACACCCCAATCTTCTAAACCGATTAAGCGGTGGCGTTCACCTTGTTGTAATTTGATCTGGTCTTTTGGAGCATATTTTTTCACTTCACCTTCTTCATCAGTTTGGCTGGTTTTAATGCCAACAGTACCGGTTACCACCTGCCAGATTTCGGCTCTGCGGTGGTGATATTGCCACGAAAGACGTGTATTTGGTGCAACGATTAAAATTTTTGGACTTAATTTACCGCCAATTTTAAGGTCTTCAACATTTAATCCATCAAAATAAGTATCGGCAAATTGTTGCGCCTGTGCTTCGTCTATTACAAAGAAACCACCCCAAGGGCGTGTTTCATCGCGGTTTACTACATTAAAACCTTCAATTTTTAAACGTTGTGCTACGCTTTCGAATATTTCTTTTTTGTCGTTTGTCATTGATAAAATATTAGTTTTCTAATGATTGTCGAGGTTCACAGGCATTAATTAATCTCCCTGTGTGGTTCTATAATTTGCCGCAAAAATAAGCCTAATAAATTAAAAAAGCCCCTTCACGTCTTTTATTTTTTTAAACTCAATTTACGAATTACGGTAAAATCGGCCCATACAATAAGTTAAAGGCTATAAATTGCTGACAAAACCCTTTTTAACATTGCGATACCTCCTTTGCATCAGATTGGATTTACAATGATGTAATTAATTTTGAGGTTATACTTTATTGTCTTCATTAATCACAGATGGAACAATAGACACAGATCTTTTTAGTACGTTTTTAGTGGTGGCCACGGGGCTTAGATAACTCGAGGGCAATTTCAATAAACCACATAAGACATATAAGTTACATAATAAACTCAATGCCTTATATGTTCTTATATTTCTTATATGGTGAAAAACTATAATAAAAAGTTAACCGCTACCTGAACAAATCCGATAACTATCGGATCAGGGTGACGGACCGCAAGAGTAATTGTCCTCTCGACCGCAGTGTTCCAAAGGAGTTCCTTCGGAGAGAAATCTTTTAACGTAGTTCAAAGATTTCTCCATTCCACTGCGTTCCAGTCGAAATGACGCGCAATTTTAGAAATCTGTCATTGGTAACTGAAATGAAGGATCTTTGTTTATTTGATTGGTGTTCCCATCTGCTAAAGAGAATATTTGCCACGGAAGCACTGATACACAGAAAATTATACATTAAGATTCTTTTTTCTATTAGCGTTCTACCATCTAAGAAAAAAACGGGTATCCGAAAGATCCAGGCACCCGTTTTTTTGTTAAAACATTATTTATGGTCGGGTGACACCAACCATTAGAAATAATAGATACTGTTGTTTAATAACCTGGATTTGGAGTCAGGTTAGGATTGTTTTTGATTTCTGAAGTAGGAATCGGGAACAATAAATGTTTGGCTTGCAAAGGTTGGTTTACACTTTTATTAATGTGGCCAACAAAATTATCAAAACCATTGGTGGTTTCATTGTACACTTTACGTAACCGCACCATATCAAACCAGGTAACGCCCTCATAGCACAGTTCGTGCCAGCGTTCTCTCCAAACGGCTTCTTCAAACTGTGTTTGGCTCAAACCTGCAAGATCAGCCAATTGCGCTCTTTTTCGTACTGCATTTATCGCAGTATAGGCAGCAACATTCGGACTACCATCTGCCCTGTTCTGTGCTTCGGCATAAATTAATAAGGTTTCGGCATAACGGATCTGTGGAATATTCAGATCGCTCCTGCTGGTACCTTCTACACCCAGTGTTCCATTTGCAATCAGATCGAAGTGTTTAAAAACATAAGGCTTACCGCGGTTAATCAACGGCATTTTAAATCCATCGGTATAATAATCGGTAAAGAAATAACCTTCTCTGTTTTTAGCCCTTAAATCTCCCGCCTCATACGAACCATAAAAACCTGCGGTTGGAATAGCCGTTCCAATGCCATCAATTTTAGAAACCAATGGCTGGTGTAAAGGTAGATATGAAGACTGTAATGGGTTACCAGATCCGGCAGCGTCATTGTACTGGATTCCGAATAAATGCTCTACTTTATTGTCATTCTTCGCATCGTGAAGGGCTCCATAACCAGGGAACAAGCCAAGTGATGCAGGATTCCCGGTTGAATAATCGATTACCTCTTTGGCCTTATCTGCAGCCAATTTATAATAAGCTGCTCCTTTGTTAAGGGGTTGCCCGGCCATGGTTAAATATACTTTTGCCAATTCAGTTTTAATTGCTGCTGTAGAAACACGGCCACTTGCATCCATAAAAGGCAAACCTGCCGCTTCTGCAGCAACCAGATCATCAACAATGAGTTTATACACCTGCTCTTGTGGTGTACGGGAAGGAGAAAAATTGGGATCGTTAGGACTTGCAATCGGTTTAGTGATTAAAGGCACATCGCCCCATAAACGTACCAGGTAAAAATAGGCCCATGCCCTGATGAAAGCAGCCTCTCCTAAAATCCTTTTTTTCTGTGCATTGTCCATCGGGTTAATGCCCGGAACTTTATCCAACACCAGGTTAGCTTGTGCAATCACTTTATAAAATCCGTTCCAGTTTTGGTTAACATGCAGATTTGTTCCATCATAAATTAATGAATACAAATTGTTCAGATCTGAGTTTTGTGCTGTTTCGGTAGATTGTATGCCGGTTGGCGCATCAAGCATCTGCCAGTTGTTGGAATAAATACCGGCACCGTTTCCAATAAACCGAATCTCCGCATAAACAGCAGCAATACCAGCTTCCGCATGTTCTGGTAAAGTATAAAAACTATTTGGCGAAAGATTGGTGGGATCTGTTTCATCTAAAAACTTCTTACATCCCGAGTTTCCGATTATAGCACTGCTTAGCAACAACAAAGCAGCGATATTTTTTATGTTCATTTTCATGTTGATATCCTTTCTTTAGTTAATGTTATAATCCAATGTTTAAACCTACCATGAAAGTAGTTGGCTTTGGATAATCGAAAAATGTTTGACCCTGTGCAAATGCATTTCCATAGGTAGTTACCTCAGGGTCGTTACCTGTATATTTGGTTGCCAGGAAGAAATTTTGAACAGATGCATAAACACGAAGTTTGCTTAAGCGTAATTTTTCGACAAGTGTTTTATCAAAAGTATAACCTAGTAAAAGGTTTTTTCCACGGATGAAAGAACCGTCTTCTAACCAATGGGTATCCACGTTGGTAACATATCCGGCAGATTGATCCCTGATTGCGGCGATCGGTGTATTTTGATTCTGAGGAGTCCAGGCATTCAATACGCTGGCAAAGCTATTGGCCTGTACCTGTCTGTCTTCACCCGAGTGATGGGTCATATTCAACACATCATTTCCATAAGAATATTGAAGTTCTACAATCAGCTCTAAGTTTTTATAGCGGAATGAGTTACCAAACGAGCCCCAGCCTTTCGGCGTTCCGTTACCAATAATCTGACGGTCGGCATCTGTAATGGCATGATCGCCGTTTACATCTAAATATTTAATATCGCCAGGAAGCAAAGTTTTACCACCCCGGTAACTTACATATTTGGCTGCTTCTGCCCTTTCGGCCTCGCTCCAGGTTCCTAAACGTACAAGCCCCCAGAATGAACCCACAGGCTCACCTACCCTAATAATACCAGTCTGATTAGTAAAATTTGGGTTACCCACACCAAAAATATCATCAGGAGTAGCCAAAGAAAGTACCTTGTTACGGTTAAGGGAGATATTGAAGCTGGTTTTCCAGGTAAAATTGTCGGTTTGTACGTTTACCGTATTAATCCCTAAATCTAAACCTTTGTTCTGCATAGACCCGATATTTTTTCTGATCACCGAGTATCCTGTGGTACGTGGAACCGGGGCATCCAATAACATATCGGTTGTTTTTCTATAATAAAGATCGGCCTCTAAATTAATGCGGTTATTAAACAAGCCTAATTCTAAACCCGCATCAACCTGTGCTGTTTTTTCCCAAACCAGATCCGGATTGGCCAACCTGCCGATACCAATACCGGTTACCTTACTATCATTAATAATAGCGGAGTTATTAACCAATGTGGCGAGCGACTGATAAGCAGGAAGCTCTGAGTTACCACTTAAACCATAACTGGTTCTTAGTTTTAAGTTAGAGATGGTTTTGTTTCCTTTAAGGAAATCTTCATCTGAGGCTTTCCAGGCCAATGCTGCCGAAGGGAAAAAGGCGAATTTATGGTTCTCTCCGAATTTGGACGACCCATCTACCCTACCCGTAAATGTAACCAGGTATTTATCTTTAAAAGCATAGTTTAACCTTCCAAAATAAGAGTTAAAAGCAGATCTGTTGCGGCTAGAGCCCACCGTAATCGATTTACTTCCAGAGCCCATGTTATTGTTTCCGTAAAAATCGGTTACAAAATTCTCGGCATGGCTGGTATTGCTAAAAAAGTTGGTGGCCTGCCAAGAAATACCCAATAAAGCATTAATGGCATGCGATTCGGCAAAACGTTTGTTATAGGTTAAATAGTTTTCCAGTGACCAGAAGGTTTCCCTGTCGTTGGTTACGTTAGCTGTTCCATTCTGTCCATCAGAAATACCGTATAATTGTTTGGCATTGTACTCGTTAATGTTACGGCTCACAATATTGGCCCCTAACTGGGTACGGAACTCTAAATCTTTGCTAAAGCTGATGGTAGAGTAAATACTCCCCAAAGCAGTTTGGGTAACCATTCCATATTTTTGATCGGTTAAGATGTGCACGGGATTAGAGCCTCCTTCTGCCCATGGAATCAGTTTATTATCACCCCACTTGCCATCTGCCAGTTTAATCGGTAGAAAAGGGAATGCTTCTGTAATCATACGTACCGAATTTAAGCCGCCCGTTCCCTGATCAACAATGTTTTCATTCTGGTTATTGTAGCTCAAATTACCGCCTACCTTTAACCATGGTTTAATTTTACTATCGAAATTAAACCTGCCCGAATATCGTTTTAAATAAGAGTTCAGTAAAAGTCCCTGGTCATCGCGATAGCCTGCAAAAACTCCGTAAGTACTATTTTCGTTTCCACCTGTAAAACCCAGCTGGTGATTTTGCGAAAGTTTGTTCTGTGTGGATTCTTTTAACCAATCGGTATTATATAATGGATTTCCATTGCCATCGAAAAATTGAGGTAAGGCAATTCTGGCTGCTTTTGGAACGGGTTTGGATGCGTAACTTCCTGCTGCCCAACCTACCGGATCGTAAACTTTAATATTCTCATAAGCCAGGTCCTGCACTTTAACATACTCGAAGGCATCGAGCATCTTAACATGGTGTGCCGCCAATGTATTTATACCAAAATCTGCATCATAGCTAATGCGTTGGGAATTTGCTGTTCCTTTTTTGGTAGTGATTAAAATTACCCCATTAGCACCCCTTGCACCGTATATGGCCGTTGAAGAAGCATCCTTTAACACCTCTACTGAAGCGATATCACTTGGGTTAATATAATCAATAGCGTTACTGTTCTGTGTTTGAGATCCCACTGGCAAAGCCACACCATCTACCACATAAAGTGGATTGTTACTCGTATTGATTGAACTAAATCCACGGATTTTGATATTAGTCTGCCCACCTGGTCTACCCGAGTTGGTGTTTACCTGTACACCAGAAATACGGCCAGCTAGTGCCTGGTTTAGCGATGAAGACGGACGTTCCTGCAGTTCGCTTGCTTTTACCACGCCAACTGAGCCTGTAAGGTCTGTTTTTTTTACCGACCCATAACCGATTACCACCACCTCGTCTAATTTATTGGCTTCGGCCGGTGTCATTTTAACACTAATATTCGCTTCGTTCCCTACTGTAACATCTTTATTTTGGTATCCCACATAAGAAAAACGGATCACATCGTTCGGGTTGGCCTCAATACTGAATTTACCAGCTTCATCGGTTACAGCAGTTTTACCTGAAGAAATGTTTTTGATGCCCACTCCTGGAATAGGCATGTTTTTTTCGTCTAATACGGTCCCTGTAATTACTTTTCGGTTTTGGATATGCACTAAAGGCATATTTAGCTCAAAAAACCCCTCGGATTTTTCAGCAACCAGATTCATCGAAAAAGCAGGGCTATTGAGCAGAAAAAGCACGGAAAGCCCTGAAATCTTTAGTAGATTGATTTTCATCGGTTTTAGGTTTAGTAAATGGTTAGTTAATAATATATAATTCAACTGTTATCAGCTAAAACGTTTTATCAATTATTCAATAAAAATAATTGACGGCAAATCATCATTTTTAATCAGAAGGCCTTGAGTTAAAAGCAATTGTGTGATGGGAGATCGTATTTTTAAATGGATTAAAAACTACACACAAATAAACTACACAGACATAAACTGCACAACAGGGCGTAAATGTACCTAAGCTCATCATCATATTTGGTTGTTGATAAAACGATTTATCAACTCAATATTAAATATTTTATCCCAAAATCAAGAATATTATTTTGAGAATTAGAATTACTCGATCGTACAAATCCGATTACAGTATGATTACTTTTACAGGCGCAAAAATTTTTGAACAAATATTTAAAGCAAATAAAAAATAGATTGGCCGAAATCCATTATGCCTCAACTACTTAAGTGTATTTTTAAGAATTTGATAAAAAAATTAAGTTTTTTTTTCAAAAGAAATAACATCAGTTTCTCTCAGATAACATTCATCAGCGCTGCTATTTTTAATTGCGGGGTAATGCGCTAAAACGAGAAAGCCCCATATTGCTATGAGGCCAATTATTTTGTCTTACCGGCATCCACCAATAAAACTAAACCAAACAAACTAATGAAATTAAAAGACAAATAAGTTTGAGAATTGTTTTAATAAATAAAATCTTTTAATATTTTTTTATTGAGTTATAAGGAATAAAAATAGATGCTGAAAAAAATGCAATTGAGATCGGTATCAGACCATGATAAAAAACGATAGTACAAAATAATTAGGCTGTATCATAATTGTAGAATTGTCACCCTGAAGATTAATTTATTATATAAAATCAATATAAAAGACAGCAATTAACCTACGCATAAAAATCTCCTCGAGTACCGTCATTTCGAGGGGTAATTTATTGTATAAAAATCAATATGAGTGACGTTTAATTGATTTCTTTTGCCCTAAGGCGCTGTCTTGCCTCGGCTCGCCGCCGCCAAGGGGCTCTTACCTTTTTCTTGATAAAAAGGTAACCAAAAATCAAGGCTTGCATCTTTTCTTGTAAAAACCTACGGAAATCTTAATTGCGGCAGTATCGAGGCTCTTACCCTGGCTTATCCCAGCACGCCCGCTTGATCCTGCCTTGGGCTGTGGGGTATTGAGGGGGGGCTGCACAGATTTCCGTGCTTTTTCCTGCGAAAATCTGCTAGGCCGTTTTTTCCTTTCCCTTTCAGGGGAAAGGTGCCGATAGGCGGATAGGGGTTTAAGGCGCTCGCTATGATACGATTGGCATCCGATAGCTACCGGATCCCACGCAGGCGGGAATCGTTACAAATACTCTTCAATATTTCCTTTACCCTCACGGATCACTTCGAACTCGCCTGTGGTACAATCAATTACGGTAGAGGCATCATTATCGCCGTAACCACCGTCGATTACCAGATCAACCAGGTCTTCATATTTTTCGTGGATCAATTCCGGGTCGGTAGAATATTCGATTACATCATCATCATCCTTTATCGAAGTAGATAGGATAGGGTTACCCAGTTCTTTTACAATGCAACGGGCAATGTTGTTATCGGGCACACGGATACCCACCGTTTTTTTATTAGAACTTAATAATTTGGGTACGTTGTTGTTCGCATTAAAAATAAAGGTAAAAGGGCCCGGTAGTGCTTTTTTTAAGACCCTGAACGTGGTATTGTCAATCGGTTTAATATAATCAGAAATATGCTTTAAATCGTGACAGATGAAAGAGAAATTGGCCTTTTCGGGTTTGATACCACGTATTCTGCAGATTTTTTCGATCGCTTTCGGATTGGTGATATCGCAGCCCAAACCATAAATGGTATCGGTTGGGTAGATAATTAAACCACCTTTTTTCAATACTTCAACAACTTGTTCAATGGCTCTTTCGTTCGGGTTTTCTGGATAAATCTTAATAAGCATAGCGTAAAAATAACAAATTAATGCGTTTGTTGTTTAAATAACATTAATCATAAATATTCTAAATATGTACAAATAATTGTACAGTTTTTTTATTATCTTTAATTTTGAAGATTATTAACACTAATATGGAAATCACAAATTATACCTCATTCAGGCAAAGTTTAAAGTCTTACTTAGATAAGGTTTTTACGAACCATACCCCCTTATTTGTTACCCGAGCAAAAGGAGAAGATGTCGTTGTGCTATCTAAAGCAGATTATGATAGTATGCAGGAAACTTTTTATTTGTTAAAAAGCCCAAAAAATGCAATTAGGCTTGAGCAGGGACTAAAAGATTATGAGAATGGTTTAGCCAAGGCGCAAGACTTGATCGATAATGATTAAATTGTTTCTTGATGGTGCATGGGAGGATTATCTCTATTGGCAATCGGTTGATAAATCGGTTCTGAAGAAAATAAATGCCTTGATAAAAGAAATCGAACGCACACCTTTTGAAGGTACCGGAAAACCTGAGCCACTAAAACATCAATATTCTGGATGGTGGTCGAGGAGGATTAATTTAGAACATAGACTTGTTTACAAAGTAGAAGATAACAAAATTATCCTCCTACAGTGCAGGTATCATACTTAACAATAACAACATGAGAAAAGCTTTTGTCGCAATTGCTGCATTTTTAATTGCCCTAACCATTATGCTGGGCCTTTACCATCCCTTTTTATGGTGGACATTCATCTTCACTGGTCCTTTTGTAATTCTTGGTATTTACGATTTATATCAGCCCAAGCATAGTATTGTAAGGAATTACCCGGTTTTTGGCCGTTTAAGGTATTTTATGGAAGAATTGAGGCCGAAAGTTTACCAGTATTTTGTAGAGAGCGATACGAACGGTACGCCTTATAACAGGTTAAACCGCTCATTAATCTATCAGCGTGCTAAAAAAGATAACGATACCATTCCATTCGGAACGCAGTTAAATGTTTACGATAACGGCTATGAATGGTTAAGCCATAGTATTGCGGCCATTTCTCACCACGAATTAAACCTAGATCCACGTGTTACTGTTGGTGGTCCGGATTGTAAGAAACCTTACTCTGCGAGTATTTATAATATATCGGCCATGAGCTTTGGCTCATTAAGTCAGAATGCAATTCTGGCTTTAAACGGTGGTGCTAAAATGGGTAACTTTGCACACAATACCGGCGAAGGTGGCATCAGCGATTATCACCGTCAGCCCGGAGGCGATTTAATCTGGCAGATTGGTGCCGGTTATTTTGGGTGCCGTAATGCCGATGGTACCTTTAATTACGATGCTTACGCCGAAAGGGCAAAAACCGATCAGGTAAAAATGATCGAGATCAAACTTTCGCAAGGTGCTAAACCTGGTCACGGTGGTATGCTGCCAGCCAAAAAGGTAACGCCAGAGGTCGCCAGAATCCGTTTAGTGCCCGAAGGTAAAGATGTATTGTCGCCACCTGCTCACTCGGTATTTAATACCCCGATCGGTTTATTGGAGTTTGTCAAAAAACTCCGCGATTTATCGGAAGGTAAACCAGTAGGATTTAAACTTTGTATCGGTCGTAAAAGCGAATTTTACGCCATTTGTAAAGCCATGGTAGAAACAGGTATTTATCCTGATTTTATTACCGTTGATGGTGGCGAAGGCGGAACAGGTGCTGCTCCACAAGAATTTTCGAATTCTGTAGGTATGCCTTTGCGCGAAGGTGTGGCTTTTGTGTACGATGTTTTGAATGGTTTTGATCTGAAAAAACACATTAAAATTATCGCCTCGGGTAAAGTGGCAACAGGTTTCGATCTGGTTAAAAATATCGCCCTTGGTGCCGATATGTGTAATGCCGCCCGCGGAATGATGTTCGCTTTAGGCTGTATTCAGGCTTTAGAATGTAACAGCAATACCTGCCCAACAGGCGTGGCTACACAAGATCAGAGTTTAATGAAAGGTCTTGTAGTAGAAGATAAAACCGTTCGTGTTAAAAACTTCCATAACTTAACTGTGGCCAGTGCTGTAGAGTTATTGGGGGCTGCGGGTTTAAGAGAAACGCATCAGTTAAGCAGGGCGTATATCAATAGACGGGTGAGTCCGAGTGTAATGCAGAGTTATTTAGAGAGTTTTCCATATATCCCTGCAGGTAGCTTGTTAAAAACACCTTACCCAACGCGTTACGAGCTGGGGATGGCGCTGAGCACTTCGGCCAGTTTTGCCCCAACCGATTATAAGGTTTCGGCGGTAGATTATGCACATGCTAATCCGTATGGAGATAGCATGCATGATGATGGACGATAAATTTGCGGATGACTTCCGAAGTTTAAAAAGAGACCGAGCGTAGGCAGAACTTCGTAAGTCTACCGTATGGCAACTCATTAGTTTTTTGGAAAGCAAGGGCAGTGGTGTTTAGGTTTGTTCAGTCCTGCTTTTTGCTACTGCCGATGAAAAATCGGCATCCGCGTCAATCAGGTTTAGGTGGGCAGTAATGAAGAGGTATTAACGGGTGAATCACCAAACGTTCCTACGGAACGAAAACGCCAATTAAACAATTGGCTACCCAGGAAGCGTCCCGATGGGACGGTTGTTCAAACCCATGATTTGTTTAGGTTTATATTAATTCGGTCGTACTCACATCTCGGCCATCACCCTGAATTTACCTCAGGGTCTTTGTACTGAAACAAGTTACCATCGGCATGTTCCAGTAGTAAAATCGTCATTGCGAGGAACGAAGCAATCCTAATGCGCACGCTAGTAGCGATCGTTGTAAGATTGCTTCGTCGGCTGAAAAAGCCTTCTCGCAATGACGATGCCTCGCAGCGTAAAATTTCACTAAAAATCTTCATGCCATTCATAAGATTTTTATGAATAAATTATCTCAGTATGACGGATTTGTCCCCTAGATCCGTCACCCTGCATTCATTTCAGGGTCTTAATAATGCAAAAAAAGGAGTCAAGTTTTTAAAAACTTGACTCCTTTGGTAATTGGCTATTTGTTTTTCCTAAACCCTAAACCCTAAACCCTTCTAAAATTCTGCGTTTTTCGGGAATCTTGGAAAAGCAATTACATCGCGGATGTTGGTCATTCCGGTTACAAACAATACCAAACGCTCGAAACCTAAGCCAAAACCCGAGTGCGGAGCTGATCCAAAGCGGCGGGTATCTAAATACCACCAAAGTTCTTCCTGCGGAATGTTTAAATCTTCCATACGTTTAGTTAAACGGTCTAAGCGTTCCTCACGTTGCGATCCGCCAATCATTTCGCCAATACCAGGGAATAAGATATCCATCGCTGCAACAGTTTGTCTGCCTTCAGCATCTGGTTCATTCTGGCGCATGTAGAACGATTTAATATCAGCAGGGTAATCTGTTAAAATTACCGGTTTTTTAAAATGTTTTTCTACTAAGTAACGTTCGTGCTCACTTTGTAAATCCGCACCCCACTCATCAATCAGGTATTTAAATTGTTTCTTCTGGTTTGGTTTAGAAGATTTTAAAATCCTGATCGCCTCCGTATAGGTTAAACGCTCAAATTCGTTGGCCAGGCAGAAGTCCAATTTCTCTAACAAGCTAAATTCGCTGCGCTCGTTCTGCGGTTTTTGTTTGTCCTCTTCGGCCAAACGTGTGTTTAAGAATTCTAATTCATCCTTGCAGTTATCTAAAGCATATTTAATTACATACTTCATCATATCTTCTGCAAGCTGCATGTTATCTTCTAAATCGGCAAATGCAACTTCTGGCTCAATCATCCAGAATTCGGCCAGGTGACGTGTAGTATTTGAGTTTTCTGCCCTAAAAGTCGGACCGAAAGTATAAATCTGTCCGAAAGCCATTGCTGCCAATTCGCCTTCTAACTGACCAGATACGGTTAAGTTGGTTGCACGGGCAAAGAAATCTTGCGAGAAATCTACCTTACCATCGTCTGTACGTGGTGTATTGTCGAAATCTAAAGTAGTTACCTTAAACATTTCGCCGGCACCTTCTGCATCACTTGCTGTAATTACAGGCGTGTGCATGTACACAAAACCACGTTCGTTGTAGAATTGGTGAATGGCAAAAGCCAAAGCATGACGTACTTTAAAAACGGCATTAAAAGTATTGGTACGGAAACGCAGGTGCGCAATTTCGCGTAAAAACTCTAAACTGTGTTTCTTTGGTTGTAATGGAAACTTTTCAGGATCACTATCACCCAAAATTTCTACAGTTGTTGCCTTAATCTCAACAGTTTGACCTTTACCCAAAGATTCGATCAATTTACCTGTCGCAGAAATGGCCGCACCGGTAGTGATTCTTTTTAACAGCTCATCAGGTAAATTATTAAAATCGATCACAACCTGGATATTGCTCATGCAAGACCCGTCATTTAATGCAATAAACTGATTATTACGGAAAGTTCTAACCCATCCCATAACCGTTACTTCTGTGTCAAATGCTGTCGACTTTAATAAATCTTTAATTTGCTGTCTCTTAATCATATTGTTATTTGTAAAAGGCGCAAATTTAGAAAAAAACTTTATCAGTTGGCAGTTTTTAGTATACAGTTTTCAGTTTTTTAGCGTGAGGGATTTGCTAACTGATAATTGCGGACTGTTAACTGCAAAAGCCTACTGTTGTTGTTGCTGCTGTTGTTGCTGGATGGCTTCCATATATTGTTGATAGCTGTTTTGTGTTCTTGCTGTGGTTATTGTTCCAGATGGTTTAGTATAATTCACTTCTTTTGGCTGAAAATAAGTTTCATTATCATTAAAATCTTCATCATTATAGCCTACTGATACGTTAACTTCCATAATATGCTCGAAACCACCTTTATAAACCCCTTTTACAGGAGAGCAATCAGTAAAATTGCGACCTACTGCCAGGCGCACGTGGTTTTCGTTGGCAATGCAGTTATTGGTGGGGTCTAAGCCCAGCCAGCCATACTCGGGTAAATATGCCTCGGCCCAGGCATGCGTTGCGCCTTCACCCCGCATACCATCTCTATTGGGACAGATGTAGCCGCTCACATATCTGGCAGGGATCCCGGTTAAACGCAACATGGCTGTTAATACATGTGCAAAATCCTGGCAAACACCTGCTCTAAGTTTTAAAATTTCATCTATGGTGGTATCAACTGCGGTTACCCCTTTAATGTATTCGAAATTATGGAAAACATCGGCACAGTATTTTATCGCGGTTTGATAGGGTGTATCTTCAGCATCTTTAATCTTCAGCGCTGTTTCTTTCAGTTGGCTAATGCCCTCGAAACTTTCTTGTCGCAAATAATCGATATAGGGAACTTCGAATTTTAGGACGTTTAAACTGTTCCACTGCTCGCTGCTAAACATATCGTCTTGCGGCAATGGCTTCGGGAAGGTTTCTACACTTACTTTGGAAAAAATTTTCAGCTGGGTATGGGGCTCATTTTGGGTAAATGTGCCTACTTCATTGCCGTAATAATCGATAAAGATTTCAATTTCCGGGCTTCCGGAGATATTCAGGTCGTGTTTAACCACCTTTTGAAAATCATCCTTAATCGGAAATAAAATAATCTGATTTGCACTGTCACGAACAGGTAATTCGTATTTATAATTGGTGATATGTTTGATTTTGAAAATTGGCATATTGGTTTTTATTATTATAGGTTACCACAGATAAAAGGATAAACACAGATGAAAAATCAATAAAGGAAATAGTATCTGTGTTAATCATGTCTATCTGTGGTTAAAAAACTATTTATGAATTTGCGAAATAATATTCATTTAACAGGTTTCCGATGCCGAAAAGTTCAGCTCTGATTTCTGTAAGGTAATGATGCAGCTGCTCTTCGTTCATGGTATTAACCGAGCTATAGGTAATCATACTTTTTAAACGCCCTATTTTAAAAGATAAGTTGTTGTAATGTTCGATATTGCTTTCGCTCTTTAACCGGTTAAAATACCTTTCAATATTGTTCATGGCGTACAGTACCGACCGTGGAAAATCATTGTTGAGCATCACTAATTCGATGATGTTTTTTGCATCGAAACCCTGCCTGTAAGTTTTTAGGTATAACTCATAACCGCCTAATGATAGCAATAAATGTTTCCAGTAGGATATATCCGTCAGCAGATCTGGATTGCTGCTTATCGAGCTGAATTTAATGTCGAGAATATCAACTGACTGTATACTTCTCTCCAGATGTTTGCCAATATTCATAAAACTTCTGCTTTCCCCACGCTCCATCACACTGTCGGCAGTTCCGTTATATAACATTACCTGTTTAATCAAAACATCTAGGGCCGTAACAGGGTCATCCTTCTGTACGTACCATAATAATTTTTCATCTTTTACCGCATGGTAATATTCGTTTAAACACTGCCATAAATCTTTAGGGATGTGTTCCTGAACACTCCGTGCATTTTCCCGTGCCAGGGTAACGATGTTTAAAATTGAATTTTGATTCTCGCGGTTTAACAAGAGGTATTCTATTACCGCCCGGCTATCGTGCTGGATATTCAATAATTCATTTTCGTCATCTGATGAAAAAATCCTGATTACGGGCTTCCAGGTAAATTCCTGTATGGTATCTTGTGAGGAAGCATAATTTGTTTTTAACATGCGCAGCATACCATCGCTGCGCTCAACATATCTGCTTAGCCAATATAAGCTTGATGCAACTCTACTTAACATATTCTGTATTCTAAGAAGTTAAAACCCATGTATCTTTACTGCCGCCACCCTGCGAGCTGTTTACGACCAGCGAACCTTCTTTTAAAGCTACCCTGGTTAAGCCACCCGGCACAATTGAAATGCCATCTGGTCCGTTTAAAGCGAAAGGGCGAAGATCGATTCTGCGTGGAGCCAGTTTTCCGTTGATAAAACAGGGGGCAGAAGACAGGCTTATGGTAGGCTGGGCAATAAAATTGCGTGGATCTTTCAATACTTCGATTTTGTATTCGTCTGTTTCCTGCTCGCTGGCGGCGTGCCCCATTAACATGCCATATCCACCACTTCCATTGGTTTTTTTAATGACCATCGTATTGATGTTTGCAAAAACATAATCGAGCTCATCTTTATTGCTGAGCTGGTAGGTGGGCACATTCTTGAGTATGGGTTCTTCGTTCAGGTAGTACCTGATCATATCTGGTACATAAGTATAAACGGCTTTGTCGTCGGCTACGCCATTGCCTATTGCATTAATAATGGCTACATTACCTTTGCGATAGGCGCCCATTAGGCCTGCAACGCCCAGTACGCTGTTCGGATTAAAAACCAGTGGATCAAGATAGTCGTCATCTACACGGCGATAAATCACATCAACCTGCTGTAGGCCAGTAGTGGTTTTCATAAATACCTTTTGGTTTTTAACCACCAGATCACGTCCTTCTACCAGTTCTACCCCCATTAAGCGGGCCAGGGTAGTATGCTCGTAATACGCAGAATTATACATGCCCGGGCTTAACAGTACAATTGTTGGGTTAGAAACAGCTCTGGGAGAGAGGCTCATTAAATTTTTATATAATATGGCTGGGTATTCGGTTACACTTCTTACGCCGCATTGCGGAATAAGGTCGGGGAATAACCTTTTGGTAATTTCCCTGTTCTCGAGCATATAGCTCACCCCTGAAGGTGTGCGCAGGTTGTCTTCTAACACGTAAAATGTTCCATCGTGATCTCTTATCAGGTCTATTCCGGCAATATGGATATAGATATCGTGTAATACGTTTACATTGTGCATCTCTCTTAAAAAATGCGGACAGGAATAAATTACGTTTATAGGTACAATCTGGTCTTTTAAGATAAATTGATTGCTATAAATGTCTTTTAAAAAAAGATTCAGTGCTTTTAAGCGTTGTTTTATTCCTTTTTCTATAAAATTCCACTCTGATGAGGTAATAATTCTCGGGATAATATCGAAAGGAAAGATTTTTTCGATGCCTTCGCCGCTATCGTATACCGTAAAGGTAATACCCTGGCTCATGAACAGCTTTTTAGCCAATTCTTCCTTTTTGTTCAGGTTCTCGAGCGATTCTTTAGAGAAATTATCGATGAAGTTTGAATAATGATCCCGGTAATGATCGCCATTTAGGAACATTTCATCATAAGTTTTGGGATGATTTAAGTAATTTTTTATAAAATCTTCTATCATTTTGCTTAAATATTTCCTTAAATTATGATTTTATAAGTAAAAAACTAGTGTTTTTGTATAAAAAATTGATTTTTATATGATTTATATCTATTTGATTAATTTTTTAGGCCTGTATTTTAGTGTTTTATGTATTTTTTATTAAAATATTTAAAGTTTTTAATAAAAACACTTGCTAATATGAATAAAGTTTGTACTTTTGTAATGCTCGTTAATTATTATTATATATTTGGTTTAAAAAAGCGCTGGCAACGGCGCTTTTTTTACAAAAAACATTAAGACTTATTCATAATCAACATAAACTAAACACTCTAAACCAAGAAGCTCCAGTAAAACTGGAGCTTTTCTTTTTTTTGGTCGTCAATCTGAAGCTTAGGCAGGTGGGAACACATGGATATAAATTAATTTAGTTATGTCAATAATCTTCGTGGTGTCATCCTGTCCCGGGCTTCGGGATCAGGGTCTATTTGTTAGAAAGGATGCTGGCCAGGAATTCGCTATTAGACTTTTAAAACAATAAACACGGCAAACAAAATTTATCAGATAGCTATCAGATAATGTGTAACAAAATGGAGCGTTCTCAAAGAAAAGTCGTCATTGCGAGAAGGCTTTTTCAGCCGACGAAGCAATCTTATAACTATGGATTGTAGCGATCGTTGTAAGATTGCTTCGTCGTTCCTCCTCGCAATGACGATCCTGTTATAGGGATTCTAAGAGAAAAAAAAAGCTATCCTGATTTTAATCGGGATAGCTTTCAATATATGTTTTGTTGTTGTTATGCTTCTGAATAGGTGATTTTGTTCACATGTTTATCAATTTCCCATCTTCCTGTTCCTTCTTCGCCAATCACTTCGAACAATTCTAATGCCCTGCGTGCTTTGTATTCTTCTTCGCGTTGTTCTTTCAAGAACCAGTTTAAGAATTCCATAGTTACAAAATCCTGCTCTTTATGGCATTTAGAAGCCAGGTTTTTAAAACTTTGGGTAATGGCGATTTCTGCTTCTAAAGCATCTTCGAAAACTTCTCTAAATCCGGAAAATTCGGTTTTGATGCCAGAAACTTCTGGAGATATTGCGTTTCCACCCATATCCAAAACATATTTGAACAATTTAAGCTGGTGTACTCTTTCTTCTTCAGATTGCTTTAAAAAATAATCTGCTGAAAAGTCGAATCCATTTTGGTCACACCAAGATGACATTGATAAATATAGTGATGAAGAGTGGGCTTCTTTTTTGATCTGCTGATTTAATAATGTTTCGATATCCTGTGATATTAAACATTTAATGCGCATTAAGTCTTTCATAATTTTCTTTGCTTAACTAATGATACAAAGGTAACATCAAATTAACCATATTGTGTGATTTATTTGCTATATGAAATTAGTCTAAATTGCTGATAATTAGTTATTTGTAATCAGTTTAAATAAGGGGGCGGATGGAAATTGATACCGGAATAACGTCAAACGGATAGTAGTTGAGGATCAGAAGGATAAAGGTCGGTTTTCAGTTGGCAATTTTCAGTTTGTAGTTTTCAATGAATTAAGTCCATGAGAATAACTGAGGATTGGAGAATGGGATAGTATATTGAAATTTACCTCGTGATCGTCATCCTGAGGAATGACTTATTGTATAAAAATCAATATTAATTAATGACAAAGGATTTTAGCGAATTGTAAGCTGCAAGGAATCGTCATTGCGAGAAGGCTTTTTCAGCCGACGAAGCAATCTTACAACGATCGCTACTAGCGTGCGCATTAAGATTGCTTCGTTCCTCGCAAGGACGACCCTTCTTAAGAGATCTGTCAATGATAGTTTATCTCAGGATCTTTCTAGTAATAGATACTGAAACAAGTTCAGTATGACGAACTGAATAGAATTGAGCGAAAATGGATGTAATTAATACAGTACAGTTTTGTAGTTGGCAATTAACAATTGATAGTTTCATGTAAGCAGTTAACCAGTTTAGACAATTAACCCATTTATACAGTTAACTTATTAACTGATCTGAACCTACCAATAAACTAATGACTAATGAACCACTGAACTGACCTAATAAACCAATCTATACAGGCAGTCGCTGATGAGGTGATTTAGTTTGAACATGGTAAAAGTACCTTGTAGCAAATCTTTTAAGGCGATAATTTCTAAAGCACTTAACAAATAGATGTGTTCGCAGCCATTAAAGGTAACCAGTTCGAAATCGGCTTTGTGGGTGTTTAAAAGGAGTGCTTCAATATCAATATCTTCTACAACCTTTTTTAATTTTTGAAGCGACAGGCAATTAAAGCGCGCAAACTTGCCGCCAAAATCTACATAAAAGCAGTTTAGTTTATCTGATTGATAAATAGAACCATGGGTATTTGAGAATACGTTAACCAGTTCATTAATATCGATACACGCTTTTTCCATCGGTTACAAAAATTGGTATTATTTAGATTAAATACAAATAAAAATGAAAAAAAATTTTGGAAGCGCTGGGTGTGGAGCGTTTGGCGGGTCCAAAATAAAAGAGCTATAAAAACATTATATGCTTTAGTTTGCTATTGGTTGAAGACAAAAAAGTGGTTTAATTGTTAGAACGTAGTAATTTATAACAATGGCCGGTTTAAAAGAGATGAGCTACAATGATCTTATATTCCTTAAATGGTAAACAGTTGAATCGGGTGCATAACTTAGTTGTCAGAAAGTATATAGCATAATGAACCATATAAGCAATGTAAGGAAATATAAGGCGTCATTAGGCAGATACGTTAGGCCGATTTGTATAGGTTATTCATGTATAAGCTATTCGCTAACAATTTTTAGGAGTTTTCCACCATCATAGGCATTTAAAGATCCCAGGATTTTGCCCTCGTCTTCATAAACCAAGGCATTTTCGTAACTGTATTGGTTGTTCTCTTGTTGGAAGAAATGTTTAAAGATCTGATTAATGATTTCATCATCTTCTACATTGGTTAATTTCTTAGCCAGCTTGCCCATTGCCTGAATAATCAGTGGTACAACTTCTTCTGTGTCTGCGGGCTTGGCTGGTCTGACCATTTAAATAATCGTTAAAGTTAAGTATTAGGGCAAATTAAGGGTCTCTAAAAGAAACTTAGTTTTATTTGTGCAGATTGATTTTTTGCTGCAATGACTTTAGCATTTCAGCTATAGTTTTATATGTTTCTACTTTATATTTTTCTGAAACAATATCCACATTGCCTTTTCTCCAAAATCCATCTGGACATACAACTAACAGTTTATTGGATTTGGCATATAATCCAAATTCTAACAAACTTATCGGGCTTTGAGATTCGGGAGCAAAATACATGACAATATAATCGGATGCTTCAAGTGCATTTAATTCCCATTCTACCTGCTTTCTAAAATTTGGATCGGTGCCTGTCGGTTTCCAGTCTTTGTTCCAGTCATCACGGCGTGGATTTAAGATAATTACATTTTTGTCGATTAGTTCCTTGCTTAAGCTTTGTTGCCAATCATCAGATTTCCCCATGTCTATACTGCCACCTAAAAATATCTTAATGCGGTTGTCTTTTGAGGGTAATGGGTTAGGCGATTTTATAATAGTAGCTTTTTGGGCGACCACAACAAGCGTAAAGCAAAAAGAGAAGCAAAGGAGGGTAAGTAGTTTTTTCATTGAATTAATTCTGGTATTTACTGCGGCTAAAATTAAATGATATCACTCAGGTTAAAAATTTCTGCCACACGGATCCCTTTTTCTGTTCTTTGTAAAGTGCAGCATTCGTTAATTGGATCGTGTTCAAGATATAAGATGTAGTTGTTGTTTACGGCTTCTTCTAAAAAGGCTTGTTTCTCGGTCAAGGTTTTTAACGGAAACATATCATAAGCCATTACATAGGGCAGGGGAAGGTGCCCAACCGAAGGTAAAAGATCGGCCATATACACAATGGTTCTGCCTTTGTAACTGATTTTGGGCAGCATCATGGCATCGGTGTGGCCATAGGCGAAACTGATGTTGATATTTTTTTGCCATTCGATATTTTCTATTTCATCAATAAATTTAAGCTGTCCGCTTTCCTGGATCGGAAGAATGTTTTCTTTTAAGAAAGAAGCTTTTTCCCTCGCATTTGGCTCTACTGCCCATTGCCAATGTTTTTCATTACTCCAATAATGTGCATTTTTAAAGGCTGCCGTCAGTTTCTCTTTCTCTCTTATTATTGCCCCACCAACATGATCAAAATGAAGGTGAGTGAGGAAAACATCAGTAATATCAGCCGTACTGAAACCCAATTGCGCCAGCGATTTTTCCATCGAATCGTCCCCATGCAGGTAATAATGACTGAAAAACTTTTCGTCCTGTTTGTTTCCAATCCCGGTATCCACTAAAATCAATTGATTACCTTCTTCAATTAAAAGGCAACGCATGGCCCATGTGCAAAGGTTATTTGCATCAGCAGGGTTTGTTTTTTGCCAGATGGCCTTGGGTACAACGCCGAACATGGCGCCACCATCTAATTTAAATAAGCCTGTGTTTATGGTGTGGAGTTTCATTTAGGGTTTAGGGTTTAGGGTTTAGGGTTTAGGGTTTAGGGTTTAGGGTTTAGGGTTTAGGGTTTAGGGTTTAGGGTTTAGGGTTTAGGGTTTAGGGTTTAGGGTTTTTAAAAAATAGCCTATAAAAATAAGAAAACCCTTTAGGATTAACTAAAGGGTTTTTATAATAATTGGGTTTACTTATGGTTTTGGCATCTTATGCCTTCCACCTTTAAACCTTCTACCTTATATTTACTTATGGTTTTGGCACCTTATACCTTCCACCTTTAAACCTTATATTTACTTATGGTTTTGGCACCTTATGCCTTCCACCTTTAAACCTTCCACCTTATAAATGTATCACTTCTCCGTATGCATCAGCTGCAGCTTCCATAATGGCTTCGCTCATGGTAGGGTGAGGGTGAACAGATTTAATCATTTCGTGACCAGTAGTTTCTAATTTACGGGCAACTACGATTTCGGCAATCATTTCGGTAACGTTGGCGCCGATCATATGTGCACCTAATAATTCTCCGTATTTAGCATCGAAAATTAGTTTTACAAAACCATCTTTAGCACCGGCAGCGCTTGCTTTACCTGATGCAGAGAATGGAAATTTACCAATTTTCAATTCGTAACCTGCTGCTTTTGCTGCCTTTTCGGTATAACCTACTGAAGCAATTTCCGGGGTGCAATAAGTACATCCAGGGATGTTGTTGTAATCTAATGGCTCGGCATGCTGACCAGCAATTTTTTCTACACAGATAATGCCTTCCGCAGAAGCCACGTGGGCAAGTGCCTGACCGCCTACTACATCGCCAATTGCATAATAACCTTTAACTGAAGTATTATAGAATTCGTCGGTAACAATTTTGCCTTTCTCCGTTTTGATGCCGGTTTCTTCTAAACCAATGTTTTCGATGTTGGCTACAATACCTGCTGCCGAAAGCACGATGTCGGCCTCAATAGTCTGCATGCCCGATGCTGTTTTAACCGAAACTTTACAGCCTGCACCGCTGGTATCAACAGATTCTACGCTTGCTGATGTCATGACATCGATACCTACTTTTTTCAGGCTGCGTAACAATTGTTTAGATACATCTTCGTCTTCAACCGGAACAACGTTATCCATAAATTCTACGATCGTTACTTTTGTGCCCATGGTAGCATAGAAATAAGCAAATTCTACACCGATAGCACCAGAACCTACTACTACCATGCTTTTTGGTAACTCAGGAAGTACCATTGCCTGGCGGTAGCCAATAATTTTTTTGCCATCTTGTTTCAGGTTAGGTAATTCTCTTGAACGGGCACCTGTGGCGATGATGATATTTTTAGCACTTAGTTCTTGTTGAGAACCATCTGCACCTTTAACTTCTAATTTGTTTCCTGGTTTTACTTTACCAGTTCCCATAATTACGTCAATTTTATTTTTTTTCATTAAAAATTGAACGCCTTTACTCATGCCATCGGCTACACCACGGCTGCGTTTTACCACGGCAGCAAAATCTGCGGTTGCACCGGCAGTAGTAATTCCGTAATCAGCAGCATGATTAATATATTCGAAAACCTGAGCACTTTTTAAAAGTGCTTTAGTAGGGATACAGCCCCAGTTTAAACAAATACCACCTAATGATTCACGCTCAACAATTGCAACTTTTAGTCCCAATTGAGAAGCTCTGATTGCAGCTACGTAACCACCTGGGCCGCTGCCTAAAACAATAACGTCGTAATTCATCTGTTTTTTAATCTATTTTAAAGAGATTTGTTTTAATTGTTTTGTATTATCTGTAATCGTCTGGTTTCGTCCCTTGAATAAGGGCTGCCTACATCCGGATTACAAAATTTAAAGGATCTTCATCCTGCAACAATCGCTCAAAACTAAAAAAAAAATGTCAATTGCTTAGCTCAATGTTGAGATAACAGTTAAAATTTACAATGATTGAATATTGTTGCCTCAAATTTGAGGTTGTATGCTAATTTGGTGTTGGTGTTTTTGTAGATAAAAATAGATAAAAAGTAAATATTTAACGATAGGTTTAAATTACATGGTGTTTTTGCCTAAAAAGTTATTGTTGATAGGTGTTATTAGAAAAATACCAACATTATAGTGTCTTTTCTGCATAAATTATAATCAACTGTAAGTTTCGTTATTGATAATCTAGTGATACGATCAAAGTGTTGATAAACTGAAAGTTATATCCTGTTCAATATGTGTTAAATGTTGAAAAGTTTTTACCTGACTTAATAATTATTTAACATTGGATGTTAAAATGTGTTAAATTTTATTGGGTACATTTGCGGCATTAATATCCCTATTAGATTTATTATTCAACAACAAAAAACATTTAAAAAACAAAGTATGAAGAAATCTTTACTTTTAAGATTAGTACTGGTTATTGTTGCATTTGTAGGTATTACCATTGGTGCTAACGCACAGGTAACCACATCATCAATGACAGGTTCTGTAAAGGATGCCAAAGGCATTCTACCAGGTGCAACTGTTAAAGCAACACACACACCTTCTGGAACTACCTATACTGTTTCAACAAACAATGATGGCCGCTTTGCAATAAACAATATGCGAGTAGGTGGACCTTATTCAGTTGAAATAAGTTACATCGGATTTAAACCGGGAAAAGCAAGTGACATTTTTCTAAAACTTGGCGAAGCTTATAATTTAGATTATAAGTTAGATGATTCTGGAAATACACTAGGAGAAGTGACAGTTCAAGCAGCAAAAAAAGTTACGGCCCAAAAAACTGGAGCGAGTACCAACATTTCTAGCAGAGATTTGGCTAGTTTACCCACAATAACTAGAAGTATAACTGATTTTACAAGATTGACCCCACAGGCAAGTGGGAATAGTTTTGGAGGTCGTGATGCCCGTTACAATAATATCCAGGTGGATGGTGCGAACTTAAATAATAATTTTGGACTAAGTAATGATCCATTGCCTGGCGGTGGATCGCAGCCGATCTCTTTAGATTCTTACGATCAAATTTCAGTAAATATTGCACCTTATGATGTTAGGCAAGCTGGCTTTACTGGGGCAAATATTAGTGCGGTAACAAAAAGCGGGACTAACACTTTTCATGGTTCAGCTTATGGCTTTTATAGAGATCAAAGCCTTTTAGGTAAACATGTGGGAGCTAATGATATTAGCTCAACAATTGTGAGCTCAAAATCTCAAACTTATGGTTTTACCTTGGGTGGTCCAATTATCAAGAATAAATTATTCTTCTTTGTTAATGCAGAAAAGGAAGAAAATACTAAACCGGGTATCAACTATTACGCTGCCGGATCTGGTGGCTCAGGTTTACCTTCGTCTACTAGTGTTACAGATTTAAAATCTGTTTCAGATTACTTAAAAACGAAATTTGGTTATGATCCGGGGTCTTATACAGATTTTCCTTCATTTGCAACTGATAACCATAAAATCCTTGCAAAATTAGATTGGAACATTAATAATAGTAATAAATTAACATTAAAATTTAGTGATTTTAAAGGTAATGATGATCAGCAGTTAAATTTAACAAGTACGCCTAACGGTGCTGGTTTCAGAGTAACATCTGGTACAAATCCTACTACTGGTGCGCCGATATTATCTACTATATCAAGAGCTCCTAATAATCGTTTTGGGCCAAAATCGTTCGCTTTTTCTAATTCTAATTATGCTTTTGAAAATACTACAAGGACGGGTACTCTTGAACTAAATAGTAAATTAAGTAACAAGGCTTCAAATCAATTATTACTTGCTTTAACTAAAAATCAGGCTACGAGAACTTATAATGGAGGTATTTTTCCAACTATAGATATATATGATGGAAATGGTGGTAACTTCATTACTGCCGGAATGGATCCATATACCTTAAATAATGATGTTATTAATGATGTGTATAGTGTAACTGATAACTTTACTTATTATGCTGGAAAACACACCTTAACTGCTGGATTAACCTATGAATACCAGAAAACAGGTAACATGTTCATGGCTCCTGCAAATAGTTATTATGCATACAACTCATTGAGTGATTTTTTAACTGACAAGGCACCAGTATATTATGCTTATACCTATTCATTAATCCCAGGTCAAAGCTCAGTATATTCAGCTGAATTAAAAATTGGACAGGCAGGAGCATATATTCAAGATGAATATAATGTGAACGATAACTGGAAATTAACACTGGGTTTACGTGCTGATATGCCTATTTATCATGAAGACCCATTAAATAACCCTGCAACTTCTGCTTTGAATTTTTACTCAAGTGATAATACTACTTTAAGACATTATTATACTGATAAATGGGCTAAGAGTAGGGTGTTATTGTCTCCAAGAGTTGGAATTAGATATACTTCTGACGATAAATCATTAGTATTCCGTGGAGGTTTAGGTGTGTTTACAGGTAAAATTCCTTTTGTTTTCTTAACAAATATACCAACTAACACTGGTATGTATCAGTTTGGTGGAGCTATTAGTAACGCAACGACTGCTGGAGCAGCGCAATTGGCAAACATTAAATTTAGCAGCAATCCTGCGGCATATGCAAATTTATTTCCAACTGTTGCCGGAACATCTAGTCCTCCTGCTGTTGTTTTTATGGATGATAATTTTAAGTTTCCAAAAGTTTTAAGAGCTAATTTAGGGATTGATAAAAACCTAGGTAGTGGTTACATGTTTACTTTTGATGGACTATATACTAAAGACATCAATGCGGTTCGCATGCGTAATGCAAACTTGTCTAATGTTAACGGTATCATTAATGAAGGTGAACTTACACGTCCACGAATTATTGGTACTAATCGTTTAAATGCTGGAACAACTTCTGCTATTGTTCTTGAAAATACAATTAAAGGTTTTGCATCTTCATTGACAGCTCAATTGAGTAAATCATATTCTAATGGTTTCTCTGGATCGATTGCCTATACTTATTCTATCGCTAAAGAGGTTACTGCTAACCCAGGAAGTACAGCAAGTTCTGTATGGAATTCAAATCCTAATGTTGGAACGTCAAATGATCAAGAATTAGGTAATTCAGCTTATGCGGTTCCTCATCGTGTAGTTGGTAATTTGTCTTACCGTTTAGAATATGCTAACCATTTTGCTACAACCATCTCTCTATTCTATCAAGGAATGACCCAGGGTGTTTATAGCTATGTAGTAAATGGAGATTTAAATGGTGATGGAAATAGTAGTGCAGATTTAATGTATATTCCTCGTGCTGGTGAAACAAACTTTGCAGCTTATACTGTAGGTACTGGTGCAGCGGCAGTGACTTATTCGGTTGCTCAACAAACTGCAGCTTTCGAAGAGTTTATAAATAATTCTAAATATTTAAGTAAACATAGAGGTGAATACGCTAAAAGAAATGCAGCTACATTACCTTGGTTTAACAAATTTGATGTTAGATTTTTACAAGACATCTTCGTGAAGACTGGAAAAAGCGGTAAACAAACTTTACAGTTTAGCGCAGATATTATCAACTTTAGCAATTTGTTAAATAAAAATTGGGGAACTTACCAAAGATATGTGATCAATAATCCATTAACTTTTAGAAGTATTGGTACAAACAACCAACCAATTTATAATCTTCAAAATGTTGCAGGCAAATTAATTACTGATCCATTACAAGATGATATTAGCGTTAATAGCACTTATAGCATTCAATTAGGTTTAAGATATTCTTTTTAATTAAACGGATTAGCTTTATAACAAAGAATCCCCGATCGAATGATTGCAGATTCTTTGCTATTTATGGACTTTTTTAAATGTTATTTATTGTATTTTAGAATATCTGTTTAATCCAGTAAGCTTCTATGGCGATTAGTAGAGCTTTTATTAACCATGATACGTTTTTGTAATAAAAATAAATAATATGAAAAATCTCATCTATTTAATGCTCTTGTTTTTATGTTTTACTTCATGTAAAAAGCTAACTGTAAAAGAAGAAAAAACATTTTATGAAATTAATGTACCCAAGCCTGATGGATACCTTACCAGTGCGATACACGTTACACTCATGGTAGACGGCAAAGCCGATATAGTGCCAGGTGGAGATGTAGCATATAGAGGTACTTACAAAATCAAGGGTAAAAAGCTTACTGTTACAGCAGAAAAAGAATATGAATTTGAAATCACCTCAGAAACAGAAATTAAGTATGGTGAAAGGATTTTGAGATTACAATAGTTTATATAGATACTTAGATGTTTTTACAAATCCATGGTCATTCGATCGTGGATTTTTTTCTATATAAACTTCTGAAGTATTTATTGTTTCAGATTGCTTAATCTATAGCTTTTTTAACCCTCGCAGGCACACCTGCAACCATTACATGCGGCGGAACATCTTTTGTAACGCAAGCTCCGGCTGCAACATAGGCTCCTTTTCCGATGGTTATGCCCGGGATCACGGTTGCACCAGATCCGATAAAAACACCTTCATTAATATGTACATTGCCCGCAATGGTTACCCCGGGTGAAATGGTTACATAGTTCTCTATTATACAATCATGACTGATGTTGCAATTTGAATTCACAATGCAATGGTTGCCGATATTCACATTTGCATTAATTACACAACCTGGAGCAATACAGTTTCCTTCGCCAATTTTAATTGAAGGGCTGATATAATTATGGTGGTGGATCATGTTGATGAACGAATAGCCTTTGTTTTCTAACAGTTCAATAATAGATTTTCTTTCGTAATTGCCTATTGCCCCAATTAATGCAATATTTAAAGTACTGGGATGTTTTTCTAAAAAAGCCGGTAGCGAAGTAATGGGCTTCGTTAAACTTGGGTGATTTACCGCATCTTCTAAATTGATGATATATCCGGTTAAAAGATACTCACCCGAGCCATTAATATATTCGCTAAGCTCAGCAGCATGTTTACCAGCACCCAGAAGATATACATTGATCATTTTATTTATTCCTATTTGGAGTAATTTGTTAAATCTAATATACGTTTATACAAACAAAACTAAATGATGTACCGATAAAATTTAAGAATGTATCGACAAAGATATAAAGTAAGTTGTAGTGGCTTTAATGGAAGTATAACTAAGATTGTGTTTGGTGTAATAACATTTTGCCTGTATTGGCAATTCCCTTCCGAATTCGAGTCAAAATTCATCCCAATTAAATATGAATTAAAATGCTAAAACACCTCGCAAAAAAAAATGCAGGCAGAAAAGAAGCTATTTCCCATTAATTAGTGTGAAAGACATAAATTAAAAGCTTCACAATACGGTAAAGATTTTAATATATTGAAAATAAGCTTTTTACATTTGTTTCCCTGGTTCGGCTTTGCCGTTGTGGCAGGTTACGCAGGCAATTTGAGTAATGGTTTTCCCCTCCTGCAAAGCGGTATGAAAATATTTCTTATTGATTTTTGCGGTCATACGTATCATTTTACGAGCTGTTTCCTTCTCTGGCTTTTCATCACTGGCGAAATCCATTTTCCTTGGATTATCTTTCATTGGTGCATGGCAATGGCTGCAGCGCACACCTAATGCAAGCTTAAAATCGTCCATTACTTTGTCGAGTTCTTCCTTGCTGATGTTTTTAGGCAATACCTTTAAATTTTTTGCCTTTGGCTCTGGTTCGGCTTTAGGCATAAAGGCACTCAGGCTTAGGGCAAAGCATGCCAGTAAGGCCATTACAATGGGCTTTTTATAGTTCATGTTCTGTTAGTTTATATAACTAATATAAACCTTTTTCTACATTAGAAAATGACTTTTACAGATTGTAATGAATTTATTTCAATCGATACTGACAAGAGGCAGCAAGAATGTGTTAAAAAAAAGCTGCTGAAATTTATTTTCAGCAGCCTTTTTAAATTGTATCTTAATGCTTAGTTATAAACGAAAGTTCCTTTTTCGCTTTCGATAGTTACCTGTTTCTGATTGCCTTTTTCTACGCGACCGATAATCTGCGCATCGATATTAAAGCTTTTTGATATTTCGATAATGCTTTCGGCAATCTCCTGAGGAACATATAATTCCATGCGGTGCCCCATGTTAAATACCTTATACATTTCTTTCCAATCGGTACCCGATTGTTCCTGGATCAATTTAAATAGGGTAGGAATAGGAAATAAGTTATTCTTGATGACATGGATATCATCATTGATGAAATGTAATACCTTGGTTTGCGCACCACCACTGCAATGTACAATACCATTGATCTGACTGCGATGGCCTTCTAAAATCTTTTTGATTACAGGTGCATAAGTACGCGTAGGGGATAATACCAATTTACCTACAGTAGTTTTGCCAAAACCTTCAATATCTATTTCTTCTGTTAATTGTTTCTTTCCGGAGAAAACCAGATCGAATGGAACAGCCGGATCGAAACTTTCAGGGTAACTGTTGGCTACTGTTTTATCGAAAACATCATGACGAGCGGAGGTTAATCCGTTCGATCCCATACCACCATTGTATTCGGTTTCGTAAGTAGCTTGTCCGGATGACGCTAGTGCCACAATTACGTCGCCTGGTTGAATGTTATCGTTGCTGATGATATCTTCTCGCTTTAATCTGCAGGTTACCGTAGAATCGACGATAATCGTTCTTACTAAGTCGCCAATATCGGCAGTTTCGCCGCCGGTAGAATAAATCGAGATGCCTTGTTCGCGCAGATCGGCTAAAATTTCTTCTGTACCGTTAATTACTGCAGCAATCACTTCGCCCGGGATCAGATTTTTATTCCTTCCAATGGTTGAGGATAATAAAATGTTATCGGTAGCACCAACGCAGATTAAATCATCGATATTCATGATAATGGCATCTTGTGCAATACCTTTCCAAACGGAGATATCTCCGGTTTCTTTCCAGTATACGTAAGCTAAAGAAGATTTGGTACCTGCGCCGTCTGCATGCATGATATTGCAATATTCCTCGTCACCACCTAAAATGTCGGGGATGATTTTGCAGAATGCTTTAGGGAAAATTCCTTTATCGATGTTTTTGATGGCATTGTGCACATCTTCTTTTGAGGCAGAAACGCCACGTTGATTGTACCTGTTATCACTCATGTTGGCGCAAAGATAGTTTTTTAAGGTGGAAGGTAAAAGAGTGGAAGACAGAAAGTCTGAAGTCGGGAGTCGATAGCGCAAATATTGATTTGGAGTAGGACTTTATCTGCATGCGTTTGTCTTAACAATATCATTGAAAAAGGTTTTGGAAGTGAGCGTTAGTTTTTCATGGCGGTTTGCAGCCCCGCTTTTCCTCCTGCCGTTTTAAAGCTTTGGAACATGGAAAAAATAACTTGTAAAACGGCATCCGTACAATCGGGCTTAGGTACAGCGGACTGGTGCTTTGTGGCGGTTTTTATCCTTGCATAGGCCCATTTCATTAAGTTAAGCCGCGGTTGTCAGTCTGTCCAAAGGACTCCTGTGGAGAGCGTAACCGAAGACTTCTTGAGATTGATAAATCGCAAATAAATGCCCTTCGACTACGCTATCAATGACAGATTGCAAAGAACGGTCGTCATTTCGACTGGAACACAGTGGAATGGAGAAATCTTTGAACTATGTTAAAAGATCTCTCCTCCAAAGGAGTTCCTTTGGAACACTACGTGGTGCTTCGGTCGAGATGATTGTTATGATAAAAACAAATTTTAAGCAGCTATATTATAGTTATTTTTGTAGCTGGCCT
>NZ_JAUG01000023.1 GCF_000708285.2 Pedobacter borealis DSM 19626 | reverse complement strand
ATTATGTTTGTCACGGAAGCACGAAAACACTGAAAAATTTACTTCTTCTCCGTGATTTCTGTGTTTCCGTGGCTAATTAATTTTTGCACATGTTTTAAAAGCGATTTCCCTGAAAGGATGCACACAGATAATAATCATCCGTGTTTATTTGTGTAAATCTGTGGTTAATATTCCTGGATTATATAATCTGTAAGTTGTGCCCGCTCAGCAACAGGATGATAATGATTAAACCAGCAGCAATTCTATACCATCCAAAAACCTTGAAACCATTTTTGTTTAAGTATCCGATAAAACTTTTTATCGCCAAAAGTGCCACTACAAAAGCAACAACATTACCAATAATTAAAAGGTTAGTCTGCTCATGGGTAATGGTGTGCCCTTCTTTATAAAAGTCGTAAAGTTTTTTTGCTGTTGCAGCAAACATGGTAGGTACAGCTAAAAAAAATGAAAATTCTGCAGCAACTTTTCTGCTTAATTTCTGACTCATGCCGCCAACAATAGTGGCTCCCGAGCGCGATACACCTGGTAACATGGCAATACACTGAAAGAAACCTATTTTCAGCGCTGTTAAATAAGTTATTTTCTCCTCTTCATTAATAGTTGGTTTATTAAACCACTTGTCTACAAATAATAAGATAACACCGCCAACTAACAGCGAAATACCAACAGCCATTGGGCTTTCTAATAATTCGTCGATTTTTTTGCTCAATAGCAGACCAAATATGGCAGCCGGGATAAATGCAACCAATAATTTAATGTAGAAATTTATCGATTTGAAAAATCTTTTGAAATAGAGTACAACAACCGAAAGTATTGCACCCAATTGGATCACAATGGTGAAAAGTTTTACAAATGGTTCTGATGCGATGCCCATAAACGATGATGCAATAATCATGTGTCCGGTACTCGATACAGGCAAAAATTCAGTTAATCCTTCAACAATAGCAAGGACAATGGCTTCAAAAGAGTTCATATGTTTTGATTAATGGGCTAGTCCCACTGTAATTTTACTTTATAGTTTTTTAATTTTTTATCTCTTGATATTAAAGTTAAATCTTCAGAGATTGCTTGTGATACAATAATCCGATCGAAAGGATCATTGTTGAGAAAATCGAGACCTAATAATGTAGTAAGATGGGTTTCATTGATAGCAATTATTTCGATTTGATTTCTTTCTGCAAATCGAAATAATTCATCAAAACCAATTTTTAAATCGAGTTTTCCGATTTGTTTTTTGATGGCAATTTCCCAAAGCGAGGCAATGCTCAAGAAACAAGACTTGTTAATATCAGATAGTTTTTTATTTATTGAAGTTGGCAGCTGATTATCTCCTGCTACAAACCATAAGAAGGTATGAGTGTCTAATAGATATGCCATTAAATATAATCAGCAAACATTTCTAACGGTTCGTCAAAATCATCTGATAATTTGATTTTACCTTTTGCATACCCGAATTCGCGAGATTTTAACTTCGGCTTATTTTTATGCTTTGTTTTTAAGAATTCAACAAAATCTGCAACTTCCTGCCTAAGGTTTAGGGGAAGGGAATTTATTTCGATCTGCAAATTTGTTGTTGTCATATTATAAAGTTAAAAAAACACTTTAGCTAATACAAGAAATTATTTTTTTAGGATAGCATAAATGCCAAAAGCAAAACCCGCCAACACCACTATCGGTGCCAATAAAGTTCTTCTGAAATCATAAATATCGCCAGTGGTACCCATCATTAATATAAAACCAACTGCTACAATTGCAATGCTGATTAACAATAACTGATAGTTTTTTTTGGTAAACACCAATTCGCTTTTAACGTCCTTTACAACCGGACCTGTTTTTTTTTCTGCCATTATCTATAAAGATGATAAGATTTTAAACGTAAATATCTGCTTACTGCAAACCATGTACTAATGCCTGTTATAAAAATACCCACAATTAAAAGGCCTATAAATACGAAGCCAAATTCCTGGTAGTTATTTAAAATAATAATCTCAGGTACCTCTTTGCGGGCGTAAATTAAAGTTGCCAATAAAATTATGATGGCAATAAATGCAGCAATTAAGCCATGCAAAGCAGCATACAATAAGAAAGGACGTCGAATAAAGTTTTTCGTTGCACCAACCAACTGCATACTTTTAATTAAAAAGCGTTGTGAGTAGATTGCTAGTCTTATTGTGTTGTTAATCAGTGCAATAGAAATGATTAGTAGTAGTGCGGCAAAGGCTAAAATAATTAAGCCAATGGTGCTGATATTTTTGTTTACCATATCAATTAAAGAGCTTTGGTAAACCACTTCTTTAACAACAGGGTTTTTAGAAATACTTGCTTTTAAGGCATCGATACTTTTATTGTTCGCATATTCTGCTTTTAAATACACATCGAAAGTAGAAGTTAGCGGGTTGTAACCTAAAAAGTTAACAAAATCCTCACCTAAATCCTGTGTTAAATTTCTGGCTGCAAGCTCTTTATTTACATATTGAGTTTGTTTTACTGCAGGGTTAGCGTTTAATTCTTTTTGAAAGGCCAAAACATCGGCTTCTTTTGCACCTTCATCAACAATAATGTTTAAAACGATGTTTTCTTTAACGTAGTTAGACAGGTTTTTGGCATGTACAAGTACCAAACCAAGCAGCCCCAGCATTAATAAAACCAATGCAATACTGATTATAGTAGAGATATAAACGGTTTTGGTTTTCTTAGATGCATCACTTACTTCGAATTCTTCCATGTATTTCATTTTTGTTTCTGCGAAAATATAAATTATACCTGATAAACACCAATTAATGATTGCTAAATGAATACTAACGTATGTGATTAGCTTTTAGTTTGAGGATTAAATTCTTTAATAAAATTTACTTTTTTTCGAAATGCGGTACGAAATTTGTCGAAACGGCGTTAATTATGGATATCTTAAAACTAAACTATGAAAAGACAAATTACTATTCTGAGCCTATTCTTACTTATCGCCTCTACAATTACTTCTTGCAAAAAAGATGAAACTTCTTTAAAAGCCCAGATGTTAGGGAAATGGACGTTAAATAAAATTGTAACTTCTGGCTATACTGCTGAAGAAACATTGAAAGATCCGAAAAAAATTAATGGAACTGCTACCTATGGTACAACAAGTGATTATGTTGACTTTAAGCCAAATAACGATGATCAGGTAGAGCTGAGTTTATCGGGTAACAGAACAATCGGAACTTATGTAATCATTTATTCTGATCGGTTCAGCATGGATATTAATGATGGATTGAATTATTGTAAAATAAACAGTATTACTGCAAATAAATTAGAGTTTACCGCTAAAATTGATAAAACAAACATTACTAAAGTATATTCTTTATCAAGATAAGATCTTAATTCCCCGATTATTTGCTGCGCCATTGGTTTTTAATATCAATGGCGCATTTTTTTGGGAGTTAAATTTTGTGGTGTCAGTTGTTCCCAACTGACGCTAAATTGGATATAAGATTCGCTTGATAGCAAGTCAGATGGTAACATCTGACTACACGTAAGATTCCGCGAAATAATTGTGGTGTCAGTTGTTCCCAACTGACGCTAAATTGGATATAAGATTCGCTTGATAGCAAGTCAGATGGTAACATCTGACTACACGTAAGATTCCGCGAAATAATTGTGGTGTCGGTTGTTCCCAACTGACACTAAAAACACATATTCTAAGTATTCTCTTATTTTAAATAATCGATAGTCAGATGGTAACATCTGACTACACAAAAGGCGCCGAGGTTTTCCCTTAACCTCTTCTAATTCTGCATTTCTGCTGGCAAAATATTATCATGAATCTGCTTTTTTAAGCCCCTTAATTTCCGTATTTTCGCCCCTTTAAAAATTTAAAACTTGCAATGGATTACCAATTCAAAGAAATAGAACAAAAGTGGCAGAAATTTTGGGCAGATCATCAAACGTTTAAAGCCGAAAGCAATTCTGAAAAGCCAAAATATTATGTGTTAGATATGTTTCCTTATCCATCAGGAGCAGGCCTGCACGTTGGTCACCCACTGGGTTACATTGCATCAGATATTTTTTCAAGATATAAACGCCTTAAAGGCTTCAATGTATTGCATCCAATGGGATACGATTCGTTCGGATTACCCGCAGAGCAGTACGCTATACAAACCGGACAGCACCCTGCTATTACCACCGAGGCAAACATTGCAACCTACCGCAGGCAGTTAGACCAAATTGGTTTTTCTTTCGATTGGAGCAGAGAGGTGCGCACCAGCGAGCCTTCCTATTACAAGTGGACACAATGGATTTTTATGCAGTTGTTCAATTCATGGTACAATATCGAAAACGATAGGGCAGAAGATATTACCACGTTGATCGAAAAATTTAATGCTTCTGGTACAGCTGATGTTAAAGCAGTTTGTGATGAAGATACTAAAGAATTTATGCCGAGCGACTGGGCAACCTTTACCGATGAAGAGAAACAGATTGAATTGTTAAAATACCGGTTAACTTATCTTCGCGAGAGTACTGTAAACTGGTGCCCGGCTTTAGGCACCGTTTTGGCGAATGATGAAGTTAAAGATGGTTTTTCTGAGCGTGGAGGTTTCCCTGTTGAGCAAAAGAAAATGATGCAATGGAGCATGCGGATCACCGCTTATTCTGACAGGCTTTTGCAGGGTTTGGATACCATCGATTGGCCAGAACCAATTAAAGAAATGCAGCGCAACTGGATTGGTAAAAGTGTTGGAGCATCCGTAAAGTTTCAGATTTGCCTCACCCCAACCCTCTCCGAAGGAGAGGGAGCTGGTAGCTACGGCTATGAAACCGCTGACCCTTCATTGTGGAATATACTTAAAACCAATGCGAGAATAAACAGAGGCAATCAGACCGATGCTGAAAATGCGCTTTGGCAAAATGTAAGGGGTAATAAAACGGGACATAAAATCAGAAGACAACATCCAATTGGAACCTATATTGCAGATTTTATCTGTCTAAATAAGAGATTAATTATTGAAGTTGATGGAGGTTATCACGCAGAAAACCAAGAAAACGATAAGCTTAGAACAGATGCTCTTAATCAATTGGGTTTTGATGTTATCCGCTTCTCTAACGAAGAAGTTTTAAATAATATAGATTCCATTATCAATAAAATAAAATCAGAACTTGATAGCAGATTAGACAGACAAGGCACTAAGCTAAGCGACTCTTCTTCCCTCTCCAAAGGAGAGGGCCAGGGTGAGGCTTATATAGAGGTTTTTACTACACGAGTAGATACCATTTTTGGTGTTTCTTACCTGGTTTTGGCTCCTGAGCATGAGTGGGTTGCAGAATTAACTACTCCTGAACAAAAAGAGGACATTGCAAACTACATCGCTTTAACTAAAAAGAAATCAGAATTAGACCGTATGGCCGATACCAAAACGGTGTCTGGCGCTTTTACAGGTACGTATGTAATTAACCCTGTAAGTGGCGAACGCGTACAGTTATGGATTGCTGATTATGTGTTGGCAGGTTACGGAACTGGCGCGGTAATGGGCGTTCCGAGTGGCGATCAACGCGATTGGTTATTTGCTACACATTTTAATTTGCCAATTATCCAGATTTTGGACGGACAAAAAGATATTGATGTTCAGGCAGATCCAACCAAAGAAGGGAAATACATTAATTCTGGTTTCATAAACGGAATGACATATAAAGAAGCTGTTCCATTTTTGAATAACTGGTTGGAAGAAGAGAAAGTAGGGAAAGCAAAAGTAAACTTCCGTCAGCGTGATGCGATTTTTGGTCGCCAGCGTTATTGGGGCGAGCCGATTCCGGTTTACTTTAAAGATGGATTGCCTTATTTGGTAAAAGAAGAAGAATTACCATTGTTACTTCCTGAAATTGATAAATATTTACCAACTGAAACAGGAGAACCACCTTTGGCGAGGGCTGAAGATTGGGTACCAAAAAATGGCGGACATTACGAATTAAGTACCATGCCAGGTTGGGCTGGAAGCAGCTGGTACTGGTACCGTTACATGGATGCCAATAACAATAACGATTTTGCTTCAAAAGAAGCAGTTGAATATTGGAAAGATGTGGATTTGTACATCGGTGGTTCTGAACATGCAACCGGTCACTTATTGTACAGCCGTTTCTGGAATAAATTTTTGAAAGATTTGGGTTACACCAAAGAAGAAGAACCTTTCAAAAAACTGATTAACCAGGGCATGATTCAGGGTAGAAGTAATTTTGTTTATAGATTGATTTTTAGATCAATAAGTGAAACTATAACTGGTGCAGATGTGGATGAAACAAAGTATTTTCCGCTTTTTGTTTCTCAAAATATTGCAAAAGCAGTTCTCGATGGCACATATTCACCCCAGGATATTAAGAATATGGTTATAAAACAGCACGGTAATGCTGTTATGGAAAAGATTGTTTTTACTAGTTCAATGTTTGTATTAACTTCCCACGTTGATGTTTCATTAGTAGAAAATGAAATTCTTGATGAAGGGAAATTTAGAAAATGGAGGGCTGAATTTGAAAATGCAGTCTTCATAACCGAGAACGGGAAATACATCTGTGGTGTTGAGGTAGAAAAAATGTCGAAATCAAAATTCAATGTGGTTAATCCCGATGATTTGATTGAACGTTATGGTGCTGATACTTTGCGGATGTACGAAATGTTCTTAGGACCGCTAGAACAGAGTAAACCCTGGAATACGAACGGTATCGAAGGTGTATTTAAGTTCTTGCGTAAATTCTGGCGTTTGTTCCATAACGAAGAATGGACTTTCCACGTAAACGATGCAGTACCAACAAAGGCTGAGTTAAAATCGCTGCATAAAATCATAAAAAAGGTGCAGGACGATATCGAGCGTTTCTCATTCAATACTTCTGTATCGAGTTTTATGATTGCGGTAAACGAGTTAACCGATCTGAAATGCAAAAACCGTCAGATTTTGGAAGATATGGTGATTATCCTTTCACCTTATGCCCCACATATCTGCGAAGAGCTTTGGGTATTGTTAGGTAATGAAGCCGGAACTTTATCGTATACGGCTTTCCCAACATTTAAGCCTGAGTATTTGGTAGAAGATGAGTTTGCCTATCCGGTTTCAATCAACGGTAAAATGAAAATGAACCTGAATCTGAGCTTAACTTTAGCTCAGCCAGAGGTAGAAAGCATTTTATTGGCTGATGAGCAATTCCAGAAATTCCTGGATGGAAAACCAACCAAAAAGATCATTTTCGTTAAAGGAAAGATTATTAATGTAGTTGTTTAAGGTAGAAGGTATAAGGCATAAGGTTTAGGGCTTTCCTTTCTCTTGCCTTAAAAATAGAAAAACCCGATTTGCAAAACGCAAATCGGGTTTTTTGTTTTCGTGCGATCGTCATTGCGAGAAGGAACGACGAAGCAATCTTAATGCAATCGCTATACATATTGTGATAAGATTGCTTCGTCGGCTGAAAAAGCCTTCTCGCAATGACGACCACTTTTACTCACTCATTGCTTTCAACTGTCGACGGGTTACAAAAAATTAAAACCCGAGCTGTATTTCACAACTCGGGTTTTAAAAGGGGTAACGTCATGCTGAATTTATTTCAGCATCTATCTAGCATTAAGATTCTGAAACAAGTTCAGAATGACGCCCGCTATTATCTTTCGCCTCTTTTTCTATTTCCGCCAAATCTTCTGTTGTTACTTGCGTTGCGTGATTTGCCGCTCATATTGCCATCGGCACCTTTTTTAGCGCCGCTACCGCCTTTAGATTGGGCTTGTGGTTTACGTTTAACCTGGTTTTTAGCAAGCATACTTTCCCAACTTAATGGATAAGGATGATCATCAACAACCGGGAGCGTAATTTTAATCAGTTTCTGGATATCCAATAAGTACTCGTTTTCTTCTGCATCACAGAAAGAAATGGCAATCCCGTTTGCACCAGCACGACCAGTACGGCCAATTCTGTGTACATAAGATTCAGGAATATTCGGCAATTCGAAATTGAAAACGTGCGATAACTGATCGATATCAATACCACGTGCAGCAATATCGGTAGCTACCAAAACGCGTATTTTACGGTCTTTAAAATCAGTTAATGCCCTTTGTCTGGCATTTTGCGATTTATTGCCGTGAATGGCAGCAGCTTTAACACCAGCATGGGCCAAATCCTTAACAATGCGGTCTGCACCATGTTTGGTACGGGTAAAAACCAAAGCAGTTTCGATCTTTCTATCCTCAAGAAGGTGGATCAATAATTTCTTTTTATCAGGTTTGTCTACAAAATAAACCGACTGAACAATTGTTTCTGCTGTAGAAGAAATGGGGGTAACTTCTACTTTTGTAGGACTAGATAAAATCGTATTTGCCAACTTCTGGATTTCATCTGGCATGGTTGCAGAGAAAAATAAAGTCTGGCGTTTTGCAGGCAATTTAGCCACCACTCTTTTCACATCATGAATAAAGCCCATATCGAGCATGCGGTCGGCTTCATCCAATACGAACAATTCGATAGTATTTAAGCTGATAAAACCCTGGTTCATTAAATCTAATAAACGGCCGGGTGTTGCAACTAAAATGTCAACGCCTTTTCTTAAAGCTTCTACCTGCGAGTGTTGGTTTACTCCACCAAAAATTACTAAATGGCGTAAATTTAAATGACGGCCGTAAGCCTTAAAACTCTCTTCAATCTGGATGGCAAGCTCACGTGTTGGCGTTAAAATCAAAGCTTTGATATTTTTGGTCGCTTTGGTATTGATGTGTTTTTCGTGCAATAACTGCAACATCGGGATAGCAAAGGCAGCGGTTTTTCCGGTTCCGGTTTGTGCACAGCCTAATAAATCTTTGCCTTTTAATATTGTTGGGATGGATTGCTCCTGTATCGGTGTAGGTTGTGTATAACCTTCGGTCTCAAGGGCCTTTAGAATCGGCTCAATGAGGTTTAATTCTTTGAATAACATGTATGTTTCTGTGTAATATTTATCGAAGAAGCTAGAACAATCATTTGTTGAAGGACTAACTTGCGGATTGCTTTAAATGATAAAGAAATTCTGCTTCGCCGCAAAGATAGGTAAATTTATTGAATGATTGAATTTTGAATGATAGAATGGCAGGGAAATCGCTTTTAAAACATATGCAAAAATTAATTAGCCACGGAAAACACAGAAATCACGGAGAAGAAGTAAATTTTTTCGTGCTTCCGTGGCAAACATAATGCTTAGGTATGCGCAGAAAGAGGAAGAATTATCAGAGAAAAGTTAAAAGCGATTTCCCTGGATAGAATGGTACGAAACTCACTCATTCAATCCTTCTCTCACTCAATTTTAACGCTCCTCCTTAAACCTGCTAAAAAACAACAGTGCAATTAAACAGAGCCCAAAACCTACAATTCCGTTCAATCGTAATCCGAAATCGTTGCCGGGGTCCTTACCGTAAATGGTAAGCATGGCGAAAATAGCGATACCCAATGTTTGCCCAAGTTTTACAAAAAGGTATTTTACTGCGAAGAACATCCCTTCATGGTTTTCGCCTGTTGCTAAGGTATCTCTTTGGGCGATATCGGCTAAAATCGCCGTGGGTAAAATACCGAGAGCCGCTAATGGAAACGAAGCGGATAGTACCAGGATGTAAATCTGTGTATGTGGACCAAATGGTAATTTGCCTAAAAAGAAAATGGTGACGAAGATTAAGCACAACACGCCAAAGGCAAGTAATACAAAAGGTTTTTTGCCAATTTTGGCCGAACCAAAATTAACCAGCGGGTAAAATAGCAATGAAGCAAAAACCATGGCAGCCATAAATTTTCCACCTTCTGATTCTGGCAAGCCCAATAAAACGGTACAGAAAAACAATAAACCGCTCGAAATAATGCTCAATGCCGTATAAAAAGCGAAATCAGATATCAGGTAATATTTAAAATTGCTGTTCTTAAATGTGCTTTTAATTGCTGGCCATAAAGGCACATGGGTAGGCTTCGCAACCGAAAATTCCTTTTCATTGATGAAAAAAATTGGCAATAACATCACCAGTCCGGATAAGATACACAAACCCCATATTGCGATCTGGATGGCTTCGCTGCGGTTGGCTACATGAAAATGAGCCTCAACCAGATCGGCAAAGTTGTTGGTACAGGCCGATAAAATGATTCCGATTACAAAACCAACCTGCTGATAACTCGATAATTTAACTTTTTGTTTCGGTGTATTGGTTACTTCGGCCAGCAGCGCATTATAAGGAATAATATAAGTGGTAACCGATACAAAAAACAAACAAAGTGTTATCGTTAACCACCAGGCATTATGCAGGCTCTCCGTTTTTTGGATCGGGTAGAAAACCAGTCCGCAAAAAAGCATAGCAGGAATAATTGCCCATTTCATAAAGGGCATTCTGCGACCGTTTTTATTGGTGCAAGCATCACTTTTAGACGCAATAAACGGATCGTAAATAGCATCTACCAACCTTCCTGAAGCAGCAATAATAGAAAGGATATTAAACGCACCCAATAAAACGAGTTGTGGTACCAAAGGTGGCAGGCCAGCGTTGCTTGGCGGCAAATAGAAATAGGGAAGCATTACGATGATAATGTTTGTCATCGTGCTCCATCCAATCATACCTGCAGCGTAAGCAATTTCTTGTTTTAAGGAGAGTGTTTTGTTCATTAATTATTTTAAGTTCTTTTATGTTTTTTGTAAAGCGGGTTTCTGTGTTAATCGGTTAAATCAGTCCTGCTTTCCATTTTATTTCGCTGCGCTTCATGTTCATTTCAATCAGGTTTATTTTAATTGGCCTGCCTTGCTATCTTAAACCCGACAGTAGCAGAAATACTTTTTGTAGCTCCTTCGACAGGCTCAGGATGACAATAACAAAAAGATTGTAGCGTATGGCGGGACTATCGAAACCGACCAGCACTGCAACTGCTTTTCAAATCAAAATATTAAAACTATTTTTTATTAAACCATCTGCTCGCAAAATAGATTACCAGAAAGCCAACAAAAATATATAAACCATTAAGTGCCGCATTCGGATCATCGGCATAAATGCTAAAGGCCACGAAAGTATAAGCAGCAATAAAAATAATAGGCAATATAGGATATAAAGGAACAGTATAGGTGGTTTTTTTATCAAGATGCGTAGTTCTTTTCCGGAGGATGAAAATCGTAGCTGCCGAACTGGCCATGCTAATGCTTTCTAAGAAAATAGTATATTTAAAATCTATTGACCATGAGCCATCGACTATCAGGCTATTGACAAAAAAACTATGAGCCATCACCCTACACGACTCACTGTTCACATGTGGAAATTTTCTTTTGCGAGCCTCACAGAATAAATCTATTATTGTATAATAATTCTGAAGAAGGTATTTGAAAATATTTTTATTTCAATCATCAGGATTATTTCTACAAATTCTTCATTGCTTTGCAAACCAAAAAATGCAAGGTTTTTCATTGAAGAACAGATAAATACAGTATGGCAGAAGTAATTTATAACGACGATAGTATCCGTTCATTAGATTGGAAAGAGCACATCAGGCTTCGTCCGGGGATGTACATTGGTAAACTTGGCGATGGTTCTGCGCAGGATGATGGTATTTACGTTTTGCTAAAAGAAATTGTAGATAACTCTATCGATGAGTTTGTAATGGGTACCGGAAAAACCATCGAAATTACTGTTTCCGAACAAAAGGTAAATATACGTGATTACGGTCGTGGCATTCCGCTGGGCAAGGTAATCGATTGTGTAAGCAAAATCAATACCGGTGGTAAATACGATAGCAATGCTTTCCAGAAATCTGTTGGTTTAAATGGGGTAGGTACTAAGGCTGTAAATGCACTTTCTACTAGTTTTATGGTGCAATCGTACCGTGATGGAAAAACGAAAAAAGTAGAATTTTCTAAGGGAGAAATTGTAAATGAACAGCCAATTATCGATACCACTCAGCGCAATGGTACGGCGATTACTTTTTACCCAGATGAAACCATTTTCAGGAACTATCATTACATCCCTGATTTTGTAGAGAGTATGGTTTGGAACTATGTATTTTTAAATACAGGCTTAACCGTAAATTTTAATAATCAGAAATATTTTTCGGAAAGAGGTCTTTACGATCTGCTTTCTAAATTTAATAAGCCAGAAGAAATCCGTTACCCAATTATCCACATGATTGGACCAGATATCGAAATTGCAATGACCCATGGGCAGCAATATGGCGAAGACTACCACTCATTTGTAAACGGACAGCACACCACACAAGGCGGAACGCACCAGGCGGCTTTTAGGGCAGCGGTAGTGAAAACCGTTAGAGAGTTTTTCAAAAAAGAGTTTGATGCGGCCGATGTTCGTTCATCCATTATTGCAGCAATTTCTGTGCGTGTACAGGAGCCCGTTTTCGAATCGCAGACCAAAACAAAACTAGGTTCGCAAAATATGGGACCAGAAGGACCATCGGTAGCTACTTTTATTAACGATTTTGTTAAAAAAGAATTGGATGATTATCTGCATAAAAATCCAGATGTTGCTGATGCTTTGTTGAAAAGAATTATGCAATCGGAGCGCGAGCGTAAAGATATTGCAGGCATCAAGAAACTGGCAAACGATAGGGCGAAAAAGGCATCCTTACACAATAAAAAACTGCGCGATTGTAAGGTGCATTTTAATACTACTCACGAGAAACGTTACGAAACCACTTTGTTTATTACCGAGGGAGATTCCGCATCGGGTTCGATCACAAAATCGCGCGATGTAGATTGTCAGGCTGTATTTAGTTTAAAGGGTAAGCCGCTTAACTGTTATGAGCTTACCAAAAAAGTGGTTTACGAAAATGAAGAATTTAACCTGCTACAACATGCTTTAAATATCGAAGATGGTTTAGAAGGGCTTCATTATAACAATATTGTAATTGCAACAGATGCCGATGTGGATGGGATGCACATCCGTTTGTTGATGATGACCTTCTTTCTTCAGTTTTTTCCTGATCTGGTAAAAGCAGGGCATGTGTATATTCTACAAACGCCGCTTTTCAGGGTTCGGAACAAAAAAGAGACTATTTATTGCTATAGTGACGAAGAACGTAAAAATGCGATCGAAAAACTGGGCAATAAACCCGAAATTACCCGATTTAAAGGTTTGGGAGAAATTTCTCCTGATGAATTCGGTTTGTTTATCGGGAAAGATATCAGGTTAGACCCCGTTATTTTGAAAGATCAAACGATTAAAAGTTTGCTGGAATATTATATGGGTAAAAATACGCCTGACAGGCAGCAGCACATTATCCGTAACCTAAGGGTAGAGAAGGATGAGGTAACTGAAGAACCTAAAGTGATTACTGAAGAAGTAGCATAGAAAAAGGTCCTTCGACTCCGCTCAGGATGACAATCATCTTTGTATGCTTGCGGTTAGTCAATAGTGGCGTCCTGCTGAACTTGTTTCAGCATCTATGTTGTTGTGCCTTGGTTCATGTCTCCACGAACCAGCTTTATCTATAAAAAGGAAGTCAAGGTTTTTTAAGGCGTGACTTTCTTGGTTATAACCGTTTTATAGCTTTAAGATTCCCGCATGTGCGGGAATGACGATCACGTTTTGGAAAGATCCTGAAACAAGTTCAGGACGACGACCGACTTATTCTTTAGGTACATTCACTGTATCTTCCGGGTGTTGCGGAGGCAATACATCTACCTTTTTCTCTACAATGGTAATTTTTGTAAATACGGCATACTTACTAGGAGAAATGCCATTATCGTACTTTTCGGCATAGGCTTGTGTAAATTCAGCGCCGAAGTAGAGTATAATTGATGTATAATAAATCCACAATAAAATAACGATGATCGAACTGGCTGCACCAAAAGCCGAACCTGGATTGCCTTTTTCGATATAAATCCCAATCAGGTATTTACCTAGACTGAAAAGAACTGCAGTAAATAGTGCGCCAATTATTGCCGATTTCCACCGTATTATAACATCGGGTAATACCTTAAATATAACAGCAAATACAGCGGTTACGGCAGCAAGGGTTATTACATTGTTTAAAATATAAATTAGAATGGCCATTGTATCGTTTGCAACGGGGATTACCTCATCTATCTTACTTTGCGAAAGTAGGTTGGCCAATTTAGAACCCAAACCCACTACTACAGTGTTAACCACTAGTGAAACAAGCAACAGAAAGCCCATCGAAACAATTAAAGAGAAAGACAATAACCTGTTAGAAAGCATTTTTATCCAGCCTTTTTTGGGCACAGCCTTTACTTTCCAGATCATGTTGATACTATCTTGTATCTCAATAAAAATAGCAGTTGAACCAATAATCAATGTACAAATCCCAATAATTAAACCAATGGTAGATTGCCCGGATTTGTTTGCATGTTCTACAAAACCTTGGATTTGTGTAGCTGCCTCTTTGCCAACCATTTTGGTAACCTGCCCATAAAACTGACCTCTTGTTTCCTCATTTCTTTTGTCGCCAAAAAATAGGGTAGCGGCAGATAGCATGATAATGATGAGGGGAGTAAGTGAAAAAATAGTGTAGTAAGCAAGCGAAGCACTTAATTTAGTTACCCTGTCTTCTACAAAACCTTTTCCGGCAGCAACAAAAAGATGATAAAGCGCAATAAAGAAATATTTGATCTTATGGATAACTCTCATAGAAAAATTAAAATGGATATCCTATCCCAATGTTAAAAATTAAATTCTGTTTACGCCAATCCTTATTGCCGAATGCGATATCATCAAACACCCATCTTTGTCCTTCCGGTAGGTATGGTTTGCGTATCGGAAAAGCCACATCTAAACGGACTACAAAAATGCTGACATCTACCCGTAAGCCTGCACCAGTACCCACAGCAAGCTCGTTAAAAGCATTTTTCAGCTTAAAACCAGACCCAAGTCTTGCCGTCTCAGGTTTGCCAGGTTCGCCAAGATCCTCTTTCCTCAGCCAGATATTTCCGGCATCGACAAACAAAGCGCCATAAAGTACACTCACTATTTTAAAACGCAGTTCTGAGTTGAGCATTAACTTAATATCACCACCCTGATCGGCAAAAATAGCATCATCTCGAACTTTATAAGTACCTGGGCCTAAGGTTCTGGCAGGAAAAGCCCTGATATCGTTACTGCCGCCTGCAAAAAACTGCTTAACAAATGGGAGTGAGGTAGAGTTTCCATAGGCATAACCATAACCTAAGTTTAATCTGTTTGCCCAGATTAAGTTTCTGGTAATTTTATAATAATCCCTTAAATCAGCCTCTGCCCTGATAAACTGTGTTAATGGCACGTTAAAAAGTGTACGTTTCCCTTCTTCATCTTTTGGTACAAAAGCTCCCCATACATTTCCACCAGTTTCTAAACCACCAAAGAAATAAGTGTTATTTCTCCGGCTATCTTCCATCTGGTTGGTATAGGTGAAATTATAGTTACTGCCAATGATAAATTGCTTTTCTAACGTAGTTCTTAATAATGGATTTTGTTTGTATATATTTTTTTCTACGGCTGTATCTGGAAAACTGGTAGAAACATAGCTTATTGATATCGGATTGAAATTATGCTCTTTGTATAAATTCTCTTTAAAGTTGTACCCATATTGCCCTTTAAAAGCATGTAAAGTATATTCAGAACCACGGTTTAACATCTGGTAAGAAAGCGAAGCTATGGTTTTCGGGATGAAAGCATTGGTGCTGTTCGGTTTGTAAAAGGGAACAATAAACCTGGGGAAGGTTAGTTTTCCTTCAGCAGTTAATGATAAAGAGTTTTTGCCTAGCGAGGTTCCTTTAGTTTGGGTTTCAAAGCCACCACTAACACTTAAATCTAATTGTTCTGCATTTCTAAACAGGTTTCTGGTGGTTTGCGTTACTTTAACCTCCGAACCAACGAAATTGTTCGATTTACTCGTTCCTACAACCGAAAAGGTGAGTGAGTTTTTCTTTAAAGGGGTTAAATAGATATTTAAATCAAGCTGATTGTTTTTAAAACTATCAACCGGTAAAAATTCGGCTCTTACATCCTGGAAAGCACCTACGTTTACCATTCGGTTTAACGATTGATTATGATCTTTACGGTTATAGGGTTCGCCTTTTTGAAAGAAAACCAAACGATCGAAAAGTTTTGGTTTAAAGGTGTTCCGGTCATCGTATATATTGAAATCGTTGTATTGTAACGGCTTTAGTTTTCTTAATGTAGTATCTCTCCTTAACGAATAATTAGGGTATATGTTTATGTTTTTAATGGTATAAGGTTTTAATGCTGCATCGGGCGCAATATCTTTTACTTTAACCGAAACATTAACCAGGTTTTTACCTATAGTACTATCTACCTGCATAATTAAATAATCAGGACTGAAATAGAAATAGCCATTTTCTTTTAAGTCGTTATCAATCCTGATGCGTTCGTTTTTGTAGGTATCGATGTCATAATAATCGCCAACTTTTAACAAGGTTTTATCTTTGTTGGTATTGATGATCTTGGTAAGCACCCCGGTATCCGGAGGGAAATTAATCTTGTTGATTTTATAACGTTGTCCGGTAACAGCAGTATAAATAGCCTTGCCCTTTTTTTCTTTAATAACGGTATCGCCGGTAACAGTTGCCTGTAAATAGCCTTCGCTAATGAGGTAACTGGATAATACATCATTGTTGTATTTCAGCTTTACATCGTTCAATAACACAGGCGCTTCCCCTTGTCTGCGGAGCCAGTTTCTAAAACCTTTTGGCTTTTTGGGTTCGCCGGCAAGATTGTAAATGCCAAGTTTATATTTAATGCCAAGTATAGATTTATTGGGGCGTGGTCTTGTTTTAGCTTCCAGATCGGTTTTAATCTGTTTTTCATTATCAATTTTTCCTGATGAGTCTGGATTGATTTTTACTTCAGCGCCGGTATACAAAATCTGTCCTGGTTTTAACGATTTGGTACTGCTGCAAGCCGCCCAAACTAAACAGGCCAATAAAAATAAAAGCGGTCTAGTTAGTTTTCTCATCTTGTGCTTTCTGTTCAATGTTTCTTATTCTTCTTATTCTTTTCTTTTGGAATATCTCTCTAAATTTATTGTAATCTACCACCAGCGTAAAACCTAAACCTGTTTCAACAATCTGTCCCTGTACAATCATATCGTTCTGGTTTCGGCGGTAGGCCCTTAAACGGTATCGTCCATCAGCAGAGAGCGCATATTCTACGTTCACATTTCCGGCAATATTGGTCGATTTTTCTCCTGGTGCCTGTGGCCCTTCTAAAGCAAAAGAGCTCCCTACACTAACGGTTAACCTGTCGTTTAGCAGTTTTTTAGATAGGCCAACCTCTAGATCTGTTTTTTGTTGCATCGAACCTGTTGAATAATCTTCAGATGAATTTACACCGAAGTTAAGATCAACACCCTGGATTAAATCGGAGGTTAAATTATTCAATTGTTCCGTTAACAGCTTACTTACACTCGAACGGGCAAGGGTAGAAACGCCGCCACCACCTCCGGCCAAGCTTTGAAAAGGATTATTGGCAATAAACCTGTTTAGGGCAAGTAAAGAAAGAACCTGTTTGTTCAACTCACTTTCATCGCGGTTTACATTAATCAATTTGGTGTAAACCTGGCCATTTAAAGCGCCACGCTCATTTTCTGGCAGATCGAGCTTAAATGAAATGGTTGGCTTTAATAATTCCCCTTTTATCATCAAATAAACCTGAAAAGGCAATTTTGTTCTCGCCTCGTAAAGATCTGGCTGGTTTAACAGGTCGATAGGCGCAGCGTTAACTTCGTATAAAGCCGTAATATTTGCAGTAGCTGAAGTAGGTTCACCTGTCCAGACAATGGTACTGCCTTTAACCAGTTTAAATTCTTTTTTTACAACAGCCAGTGTTAAATTGTATGAACCATCAACTATTTCATAGCGACCGGTCATGCTGATTTTACCACTTGGATCCATCGTTACATTTAAGTCTGCATCACCTCTAACTTTTAAATTATCGCCGGTAGATGGATCTACTACAACATTCAATTCTGCCTCTGGATCTACTTTTACAGCCGCTACGAGGTTTAAACCTTTAATTGGTGATTTACTGATGCTATCAACTTTTAAAGCTTTTTGTCCGTTAAAAGGAGGTGCATCGGCATCAATAAACTGTACTATACCTTCCTGGTCAATAATCGCCGGATCACTTGAAGGCAAAGCAAAGAAGAATTTTGTGCCCTTATTTACATTAACATTCATGTTTACATCTGGCTGGTTCAAATCTCCGCGTACTTTAATATTGCTGGTTAAGAATACCGTTCCGTAAATCATATCATTATCAGCTGCGGTCGAATTGATTGCCCTGAAATTGTTTGTTCGGATATCTAAACCGAAACGGTAATTTTTAAAATCGGTGGTGTAAACTTTTCCGTTTACGGTTGCCTTCTGATTTAAGGAATCGAGGAGTGTAAAGTTGTTAAAGCTGATGCCTTCATCTGTAAACGATATTTTCTCATTTGGCATGCGGAAGTACGAGTTTACATAAGCCACTTTGATCCCTGCGTTGTTGAAAGTTAAATCGCCCAGTATTTTCGGGGCCGTTAGCGCACCTTTAACAGTAAGTGCCCCGGTTAAAGTACCAGTGCCGTTTTTAAGCTGACCTGCTGATAAACTCTCGATGTTTTTCATTTCAATCTTATCGATGTTTACCGTAAGATCTAAAGCGCTTTCTGGTGCAGTATAATAGAAGCCGTTAACCCTTAACTCGTGCACGCCTGTTAAAGCAACATTTACCTCGAAAGCATTTTCGGTATTGTTGTTCACGGCCAGGCGTAAAGTGCCCAGCTGATCTTTTTGATAACGCAACTGATCGACGGTTAAATTTGCTTCAAATTTCGATGTGCTGGCCAAATCTTTAACATTCGCTGTTCCATTTAAACGGCCACCAACCAAAGTAGTATCGGTTTCTGCAAATTTGGTTAAAGTTTCTAACTGGAAATCTTTAAATTCTACTGCCAATGGCGCATTTGGTTCTGTAGGATTGCTATTGATGGAAAGCGATTGACCGCTGTTACTGATCTGGAACTGGTTGACCAATATGCCTGATGCGCCAAATTGAATATAGTTATCTTGCGAAACCACCCATTTTTGATAATTGAGCAATAGTTTTTGCGGATCTAAAGTGAATTTGAAATCCTTATCAATCGATTGAAAGGTACCACCAATTACATATTTATTTTTAAGCTTTCTATCTCGCAAGAAGATGTTAATGCCTAAATTATTATTTGAAGCATCGCCACTTACTTCCGTATTAAAGAGTGCAATAGCTGGGCTTTGGAGACTTTTAACCGTTAAACTATAAGCCAGTTTATTATTATCATTATTGATGTTTAATACGGTGGTATCTACCTTAAAATCGCCATAAACCACCTGTGGGAAATTCCCTTTAATCTGTAAGCTGTCTTTTTGGGTATCGATCAATCCATAAAACTGCGATTGCTTGAACACGGTTAACTCGGGTACAAACTCCTTTAATAATTTAGAATCGTAAATCTGTACAAAAAACCTTAGCCTTTGGTCAGGAACTTTAGCAACGGTACCAAAGGTGTAGAATTTATTAATTTCGTTGATAATGGCATCGCCAACTTTGGTAAGCTGGTACTTGCCATCAATTTTTGCTGATAGTATTTCAGATTTTAAGGTCAGCTCGTTTTCTGTCGCGGTTGATTTAGCCCGAATGGAAATCGTATCTACATTGATTTTTTGTTTGTCTTTTACCAATTGTAAGCCCGTAATATCAACCGACCCATTTAAATAATCAGCATCGGCGGTAGCGAGGTCTACTTTAACTATACCTGCTGCACTTAATACCGTTGGACTAAAGTTTAATGCCTGCAGGTTTACCTGCTTTAAGTTTAAGTCGGCTTTTACAGCAGGATATTTCCCCGCCAGATTCACTTTAGCATCTAAATTAAAGTTGGCATTGCTATCGGGCATGCTACTCTTGATGCTGATGTGCTGATTACTGTAATTCCCGGCAAGGCTTAAATTACGGTAGGTATATTTGTTGTAATAAGCACTAATCACTTTGGCGTTAAACTTTGCATTAATTTTTTTAGGATCGAGTCCTGTGCCTGCCACATTTGCTTTAACAGAAATCCTACCGAGTTTAGGTTGCATTTTTAAAAGCCTGCCAACGTTAAAGTTGTTTAAGTTGATGTCGGCCTTATAACTTTCCTTACCTTTTGGTCCTTTCATACCTGCCACCAAAACCGCTCCACCCATATCGGTGTTGATGTTCAGGTTAGTGTTGAAATCGGTCATTGAACCCTTAAATGTGCCTTTCGCATCAACTACATTTGGCAATTCGATCGTCGGTGGCAGTGATTTTTTGGGTACAACCACCAAAATATCTCCTTTGGTTAGGTGAAACTTTTTGATATTTAAATCGAGATAGGTTTTTTTGATGTCAGGTAAGCCTTTCGCTTTTCCACTGATATCTATCTGCGTATTTTTTAACCCACTGATCTGCAGTTTTGGGATATTCAGGTTATTCAGATAGCCATTAACACTCGCTGTTAGTTTTATTTTTTCGTTGCGGTAATTTGCTGGAACGGCATCGCTGAAAAATCCAGCATCTTTTAAACCAATGCTTGTGTTTTTAAAGGCAAGATTCAATTTTACGCGTTCAGGATGTTTGGTTAAATCCTCCATCGAGGTAAAATTTAATTCAGTCGCATTTTCGATTGAAGTATTAGGCGTTTTTAAAATAAAATTGCTCAGTTTGATCTGTTTGTCGTTATACACCGCATCGCCTCTTAATTGATCCAAAACAAAGCCGCTTTTTTCTTTTAACGATCCATTTTTAACATTGGCTTTTATGCCCGCCGCACTATAAAACACATCACTCGCGCCTAAATTGAGCTGGTTAATTTTTAAGTGATTAAAGTCCATGCCCTTGGCAGCAGGTTTTGCCCCAAGATTATCGAACTGTACATTGTTATCTGCTAAACTGATGTTTTTGATGATCAGGCCTAAATTAGATTTCTCGGGTAATACGGTATCTTTAACTTTTTTTAAATCGTTACTTGGCGCTGGTTTAAAAGCAAAAAGAATATTCGATTTGTTTAAATGGGCATCATCAACCGAATATTTACTATTGGTTAAATCTACTTTCAGGTTTACCAAACCCAGATCGTTTACATCGGCAACGGCTTTGGTAGTGGATAACTGATCGGCGTAATTTACCTTTACCTTACTAAAAATGAAGTTCTGCACTTCTATCAATGGCAGTTTGCCCTGTTCTTTCTCGGTGCTATCAACACTGTTTGTAATGTGCTGCACCAGGTGGACTAGTGGTTTTTGCTGCAGATAATGTAAAGAAGTATTCACTAAGCTTAATTCTTTAATTACGTAGTGCTGATTGGCTAAATCGAAATCTTTGATTTTGGTTTTAAAGGCACCCAGGTATAATTTCACATCATTACCCGCAACATCATCACGATAGTTAATGCCTATATCTTCAAATGATACTTTATCGACAGAGAATTTGAGGGTAGAGGTGGTGTCTTTATCTACTTTTTCTTCAGGCTTTTTCTGATCGCTCATAAAAGCATCAACCAGGAACGAAAAGTTGAATGTTGTATCGGGACTAATACGTTTAACATTTGCACGTATGTTTTTCAGCTCAATATTGTTAACCTCAATGGTGTTTTTTAACAGTTTGAATAAGCTGATATCAACCGCAAGTTTTTCGGCATATAATAAGGTATCGCCCTTACGGTCTTCAATATAAAATTTGTTCAAAACCACATCTTTTGGCAGCGCAATTTTAATGCTTTCTAAACTTACTTCTGTTTTGGTTTTATTTTTAAGGTAGTTTATGGCTTTGTCTTTAACAAAATTCTGAACTGCCGGAATATTTAAAGATAGCGCCAAAGCAACAACCAGAATGATGATGGAAGCAATTACCCACAATAAAATTTTTAGACTCTTGCGTACGTATTTATTCAAAGCTAAGCGTGTTTGTTGTTTGATAAATGCCAAAAGCATGCCATTAAAATAATTTTAAGGCATGTTTTACTAAATAATACAAAAAATAACTTAAATTGTTCGCCCGCTATAAAAATTTAACATAGGCGGTTTCCTAATTAGTTACAAATGAATTCAATAAATCTAAATATAACTTTTGAACAATACGAAAGTATTATAGAATTAACATTGGCAGATAGAACGCTTTGCGAACTTGCTGAAAAGGCTTTAAATACTTCATATTCTCCTTATTCTAAATTTAGGGTTGGTACGGCGATCCGTTTGGCCTCTGGCGAAACGGTATTAGGCAGCAATCAGGAAAATTTAGCCTACCCATCTGGACTTTGTGCAGAGCGTGTTGCCCTTTTTACCATTGGCGCTACCTATCCAAATGCAGTTATTGAAAGTATGGCTATTACTGCCCAAACTGATAATTTTGAGATTTTAAAGCCCGTTACTTCTTGCGGAGGCTGTTTGCAGGTGATGGCAGAGTTTGAGCGCAAGCAAAATACGCCGATTGAGGTCATTTTTTACTGTTTGAACGGAGAAGTATTAAAAGTGCCCAGTGTAAAGAGTTTACTGCCTTTTGCTTTTGTTGAGGATCGGTTGGAGCGATAGGCGGGGGAGGCATTGCCTCTCTAGGTTTGTCGTCATTGCGAGCAGGCTTTTTCAGCCGACGAAGCAACCTTAACGCGGTCGCTATAACCCATGGTTGTAAGATTGCTTCGTCGTTCCTCTTCGCAATGACGAATTTCTATTAGAATGTAATTCTAACTCACGACCTCCGACCTCTGACTTTTATGCTTATATTTGGTTTTTTAGCCATAATGAAGCAACTCTACACCCTCGTTTTCTCCCTTTTTATTTCTTTTGGCGCAAATGCGCAGGCCGTCCTTAAAAATAATGCGGTTTATAAAATAGTTTACTTCCGCTCCGCTGATGGAAAGCCCAAGGAAGACCGCAATCCAACTGTGGTAATGGCTTCAGCAAGCCAGAATTTAGTTAGCAATACTGCTATTCTCGATCGTAAAGCAAAGTATCCTTACGAACAAAGCATTGTTACGAAACCTGTACAAATTTTGTTTCAGGTTGCCGATTTAGGTATAGATAAGCAGATTGCAACTGCCGATAGCCTTGCAATTGGCAAGCAAACTTTTGAGTTGAGCAACGAAACCAAAGTGATTTTGGGTTATACCTGCAGAAAGGCCACCACGGTAGTTAATTCGAATAAAATTGATCTATGGTACACTACTGAAGCAGGTATTAAAGCAGCACCAACCAATTTGGGCCAGAACCTTGGTTTGGTTTTAGAGCAGGTGCGTAACGGCAGTAGCTTTGTAACGGCTACAAAAATTGAAGAAGTTAAAAATTCGAAATTGATCGATCTGCAAAAAATAAGTGCTAAGCTTACCGATGCATTAACGTACAAAGATTTGCTTTGGAAAAGCAGGTTTACCACGCTAAGTGTTTTTAATAACGAAACAATCAATTTTATAGATAAACCACAATCGAACGATTCTGTATTCCGCTTTGCTGGAGGGACTGTGATTGCCAGGAAAGTTAAATTTCCTGAGCTTCAGTCCAGTCCCAATGTTTTTGTCGATTTAACCGAACAATCGAACGGCGATGCTTATGATAGAACAGGATCGGTATTTATCATCCCAACCGATAAACAGATCAGTTTAATGGATGCACTTAAAAATTCTGTTAAAGATTTGCCTGTTTACGATAACGGAAATGGGAAAAAATATCAAGGTGTGGTAGCCACAGCAAATTATAATCCTGTAATAGAGTTGATGCGCTTTTTTACCCCTTTTGGTGTTGGTAAATACAATAATTTAAAACTGAAGGATAAAAATTGGGCGGAGAAAGTTTATTACAGACAGGATGTTTCAGAACTATTCCCGCTCGTAAATGGAAAAGAAGTTTGGATAGCTGTTTTTGTTGGTAACTATGATAAGGGCGGTCATAAAGTTTCTTTAAATATAACACTGCATAATGGAGGAAGACAAAAAGAAGCCAAAGAAGTGATTTTGCCTTTATTTAATTCGACCAATGTATTGGAAATGGCTGGACAAGAATATGCAACCATGTTTAGCAGCGATAAAGGTTTGGAAGTTTTTTTCACCTTAGCAAAAGACCTAAAAGATGCAAAACTACGCTATATTACAACCGGGCATGGTGGTTGGGGAAATGGCGATGAGTTTGTACCACGGAAAAACACCATATGGCTGGATGAAAAAGAAACATTCGGTTTTACGCCATGGCGCCAGGATTGCGGTTCGTACCGGTTATCAAATCCTGCCTCTGGAAATTTCGAAACGGGTCTTTCCTCGTCAGATTTAAGCCGTTCTAACTGGTGTCCAGGCACAGTTACCAATCCCGAATGGATAAGTTTAGGCGATTTAAAAGCCGGGCCGCATACCATAAAAGTAACCATCCCAATGGGTAAGCCAGAAGGTTCGAGCTCAAGCGCATGGAATGTTTCGGGTGTGCTGTTGGGGGTGGAATAACCAAATTATTTGTCATCCTGAACGTAGTGAAGGATCTTATCCTGCCTTTTTTTACCATGTAAGATATATAAGGAAATATAAGCCCAAATCGCCATATTCTCTATTCCTTATCAAACTATCCTGCTGCCCTCCTTATTCTCAAGGAGGGGCTGGGAGTGGTTCTATGCGCTCTGCAACACTAAATAGTACCTCAAAACTGTTTTTCTAAACCGGATTGAAGAGGAGATCCTTTTTTGCTGCCTTGGGCTGAGCTGGAGGGCAAAAAAGATCGCATCGGAAAGCCGGAAGAAACGCTAAACAAAAACCGACGGACCCTGCTTTCCAAATCAACACAAACAAATTTAGATTTCGGCAGGTGAGACACCAGCCGATAGGATGAATAATTGGTTTGTCATCCTGAACGCAGTGAAGGATCTTTTTCTTGCCTCTTTTTTACCATATAAGGCATTTAAGAGAATATAAGCTCAAATAACTTTAGATTTCGGCAGGTGAGACACCAGCCGATAGGATGAGAAATCATTTTATAATATCCAAGCAGTAAGATTCCCGCCTGCGCGGGAATGACGGCAAGAGCTAAGCAAAACGCACCTTACCCTTGTTTTTTAACAAATTTCCCATCTTGAAATGTGAATAACCTCTCTTCATTCTATGAAATCATTTTTATTATATTTACGGCTGCCAATTTTTGTAAATAAATGAGTGAAGAATTAGATCAAAACGTAAACGAAGAGCACAAACATACCATAACCCCAATCAACGGTTTATACGAAAACTGGTTTCTCGATTATGCGTCTTATGTAATTCTCGATAGGGCAGTTCCGCACATTAACGATGGACTGAAGCCTGTTCAACGACGCATTATGCACTCGCTTAAGGAGATGGATGATGGACGTTTTAATAAGGCGGCGAATGTAATCGGTAACACCATGAAATATCACCCGCACGGTGATGCATCTATTGGCGATGCGATGGTGCAGATCGGTCAAAAAGATTTATTGATTGATATGCAGGGTAACTGGGGCGATCCGGTTACTGGCGATAGTGCTGCGGCACCACGTTATATCGAGGCACGTTTATCAAAATTTGCCAACGACGTGGTGTTTAACCCTGATACTACCGAGTGGCAGTTAAGTTATGACGGGCGTAATAATGAGCCGATCACTTTACCGGTTAAATTCCCTTTGTTATTGGCACAGGGTGCTGAGGGTATTGCCGTGGGTTTGGCTACCAAGGTAATGCCACACAATTTTATCGAATTGCTGGATGCCTCGATAGAAGCGCTGAAAGGTGTGCGCCCAAATATATTGCCCGATTTCTTTACGGGCGGTATGGCCGATTTCTCGAATTATAATGAAGGGCAGCGTGGAGGTAAAATCCGTGTTCGTGCAAAAATAACCGAGAAGGATAAAAAGACTTTGGTGATTACCGAAGTTCCGTTCAGTACCACAACGGGTTCTGTTATTGATAGTATTTTATCGGCCAATGATAAAGGCAAAATCAAAATCAAAAAGATTGAGGATAACACGGCGGCCAATGTAGAAATTGTAGTGCACCTGGCACCGGGTATTTCGCCTGATGTAACCATTGACGCACTATATGCTTTTACCGCTTGTGAGGTGTCTATTTCGCCAAATACCTGTATTATTCAAGGGGATAAGCCACTCTTTTTGAGTGTGAACGATATCCTGATTGAAAATACAAAACACACTAAAAATTTATTAAAAAGAGAGTTGGAGATCCGCTTGCATGAGTTGCAGGAGAAGATTTTCTTTAGTTCTTTACTTAAAATATTTATTCAGGAGGGGATGTACAAAAATCCTGAATATGAAAACTCAACGAATTTTGATACCGTAGTTGAGGTATTACACATTTTATTTGATCCGTTTAAGCCATCGCTTTACCGCGAAATTTTACCTGAGGATTTTAAAAAGCTGATTGATAAGCCAATGAGTAGCATCACCCGTTTTGATGTGAAAAAGGCCGATGAGCAGATGAAAAACCTGGAAGATGAAATTAAAGTGGTTAAAAATCATCTAAAACACCTTACCGATTACGCTGTTGCCTGGTACCAGAAACTGAAAGATAAATACGGAAAAGGAAGAGAACGTAAAACCGAAATCCGTTTGTTCGATCGCGTAGAAGCATCGAAAGTTGCATTGGCGAATGTAAAACTGTACATGAACCGTGAGGATGGATTTATCGGATCGGGTTTACGTAAAGATGAATTTGTGGCCGATTGTTCGGATATAGACGAAGTAATTGTTTTCCGTGAGGATGGTAAATGCATTATCACCAAGGTAGCCGATAAAACCTTTGTAGGTAAAGGCATTATACACGCCCAGGTATTTAAGAAAAACGATGAGCGTACCATTTACAACATGGTTTATAAAGATGGTGCAAGTGGTACTTCGTATATTAAAAGGTTTGCTGTAGTTGGGGTAACACGAGATAAGGAATACGACTTAACCAAGGGATCGAAAGGTTCGAAGGTTTTATATTTTACAGCCAATCCGAACGGAGAAGCTGAGATAGTGAATGTTGCATTAAAACCGCACTCTAAATTGCGCAAGCTTCAGTTCGATCAGGATTTTGCAGAAGTGGCCATTAAGGGACGTGGCTCGCAGGGGAATATCATTTCGAAATATCCGGTTAAAAAGATCATCTTGAAGAGCAAAGGCGTTTCTACTTTATCTGGACTGAAAATCTGGTACGATGATTTATTAAAACGCCTAAACGTTGATGGCCGAGGAAAATACCTGGGCGAATTTGATGGCGACGATCGTATTTTACAGGTGCACAAAGATGGTTACTATGAGTTAAGTTCTTTCGAATTGAGTAACCACTTTGATGATGGCCTGATCTTGATCCAGAAGTTTGATCCGGAAAAGATTTTTGCTGCGGTCCATTTTGAAGGCAAAGCACAAAATTATTTTATTAAACGTTTTGCATTCGAACTGCAAGCTAATGGTAGGAAAACCATTTTCATTAGCGAAGAGCAGAAATCGAGGTTGTTATTCCTTACTTCAAATCCGGTAGCAAAAATTATTGTTGATGTTTTAAAAGGTAAAACCCAAATTCCGGAAACATTGGATTTAACCTTAGCAGAACTGATTGATGTTAAAGGACTAAAGGCAAACGGCAATAGACTGTCGCCGCACGACGTTCAAAAAGTAGTATTAGAAGAGCCTGAGGTAGAAATTGAGGCGGTTGAGGAAGTAACAGTTGACGAGGAAGAGGGTGCTGAAGAAGCACTAGATGAGGTGGTTACAAGCGAAGAGGCGATTGCGAACGAGGAAATCGTAACAGAATCAGAAGTGCCGGAAGAGGTAATAGACAAACCTGTTGTAGCGCAGCCAAAACCAAAATTTGAACGTAAGGAAGAGCCTGTTGTTAAGGTTGAAAAGCCTGAAGTCAAAGAAAAACCTGCTGCAGTAGAAAAGGCCATGGTAGAAAAACCAAAGCCAGAAGCTGAGCCTGTTAAAAAAGAAGAAGTGAAAACCGAAGATAAACCTGAGGCAGAAGAAAAACCCGTTAAAAAGATAGATTTCGAGATCACCAATCCGGATGATATCGATATTGATGACAAAGGGCAGCTGGGATTATTTTAAATAGATTCGAGAGTTGTCAACTTTAATGGCCTGGTGGCAAGAAAGTTGACAACTCTTCACATTTCAATCAAAACATTTCATTTTTAAACCTATATTTGCCTTGCTCAAAGGGGTGCTTTTTGATGTTGCAATGTCTGTTGCCATCAATTTGCTGAGATTATACCCATTTAGAGGTTTAAGCCAAAAGGTTTAAGGTATAGGGTTTAACCTTACACCATATACCTCAAACCTTACACCTTCTAATGAACCTGATGCGGGTAATGCCGCCGTAGGAAGAGGTTAAAATTTACAAAACTGTTTCGCCCCGAAAACGGTATCTAATTATTTTTACCGGCCACAACGCAAATTATTGTAAATGAATTTTCAAGATTGGTTTAAGCTTTTTCAGGAGCAGATTTTACACACCTCATTAATCGAATGGTTGGCTGTAGGTTTTGGGGTATCTGAAGTTTTACTGGCGAAGAAGAATAGTATCTGGCTTTATCCAACAGGAATAATTTCGATCCTGTTATCGATGTTTCTACTCTTAAATGTAAAGCTGTATGCAGAAACCTTGCTGAGCATTTATTATCTGGTGATGAGCGTTTATGGCTGGATAATCTGGAAGAAAAGAAAACAGGACGGAGAAAATCAGGTTTCATGGTCGAGCAATAAAGAATTAACCATTGCTGTTTTAATTTCTGTGATTGGTTTCGGCGTACTTTACCTTGTATTGAGGCATTATACCGATTCGGATGTGCCTGTTTTTGATGCCTTTGTATCTTCAACAGCGTGGGCAGGTATGTGGCTGTTGGCCAAGCGTAAAATAGAAAACTGGATATTCCTGAACATTTCGAATATTGTGGCCATTCCCTTGCTGTTTCATAAAAAGCTTCCACTTATGGCCTGTTTAACTACGTTTTTGTTCACTGTAGCCATATTTGGGTTTTTAGACTGGAAGAAGATCATTAACAAAAGCAGACTCAAATTGGCTTAATTGTCTCTCTACACAAAGCAAAAATAATCATGCAAGAAACATTAAGCACTACCTGGCAGGAAAAAGTAAAAGCTTATGCAGCAATTTCGGAAGAAATGGGTAAACTTCATCCCGAAATTTTGGAGCTGGCCTATCAGGAAAATTGGTTTAAGCTTTTTGTGCCCGAAATTTATGGCGGACCAAACAAAAAACTTCCTGAAATTTTAAGATTGGAAGAAGAATTGGCTGAAGCTGATGGAAGTTTAGGCTGGACCATTACACTTTGTGCAGGTGCAGGCTGGTTTGCAGGGTTTTTAAATCCTGAATTGGCTGCAGAGATTTTTGCTGATCGTGAAGTTTGTTTTGCTGGGAGTGGTGCTGTAGGTGGCGTGGCCATTAAAACGCAAAGCGGGTATCTGCTTAATGGAAAATGGAGCTATGCCAGCGGGGCATTGCATGCCACTATATTTACAGCCAACTGCACGCTTAAAAACGAAAATGGCGATGATATTTTAGCTGAAAATGGAGAACCTGAAATAAAATCATTCATCCTTAAAAAGGAGGAGGTAAATATTTTACCCGGGTGGTCTTACTTTGGTTTAATTGCAACAGGCAGTCATGCTTTTGAAGTTTGTGATTTAAACGTCGACGAAAATAGGACCTTTAAAATTAACCAGCATATCGAAGTGGCAGATTCAGGCTTTGATTATCCCTTTTTACAGCTCGCAGAAACCACATTAACAGTAAATAGTTTAGGAATGACCAATCATTTTATTAAACTGGTAGAGCAATCTTTTTATTCGCGTTCTGGATTGGGGAGATATAATGAAGCGCAAATTTTGTTTTTTAACAACGAACTTAACCGTTGTAAAGAAGAAGTACTAAATCTTCGTGCCAAATTCTACCATGCGTTTGAGGAGTCCTGGAATCAGTTAATGGGTGATGGTGAAATTAATGAGGATATCTTAATGGAGGTGAGTTCAATCAGTCGTAAATTGGCCCATGCCTGTTGGAAATCGGCAGCTACTTTATTCCCATACTGTGGCTTAGCGGCTGCAAAAAAGGAATCAGAAATTAATAGGGTTTGGAGAGATATTCATACGGCGAGCCAACATGCTTTACTTACTTTCGAAATTTAATTAGTCCAAAAGCGCTGGTTTAATTTTATCTTTAAAATCAGTAGCAAACTTATTAAGTTTGGGTTGTATCACAAATGCACAATAAGGTTTCCCCTGATTGTTGCTAAAATAGTTTTGATGATAATCTTCAGCCTCATAAAATTCGGCTATAGGAGAAACTTCTGTGGCAATGGGCTTATCGAAAATATGTTGTTGGGTTAAATCTTCGATCATTTTCTCCGTCTGTTTTTTCTGATCTTCATTTTCATAAAAAACCACCGAGCGGTATTGCGTGCCAACATCATTACCCTGCCTATTTAAAGTTGTTGGATTATGGGTTTTAAAGAATACCAATAACAGCTCATTGAACGAAATAACACTTTCATCGAATGAGATTCGGATTACTTCTGCGTGTCCGGTATCGCCATTACAAATTTCCATATAGGTAGGATGCTTTAAATCTCCCCCCATGTAGCCCGATGTAACCTGGCTTACTCCATTTAACGTCTGAAAAACGGCTTCGGTGCACCAAAAGCAGCCGCCGCCAAATGTTGCTGTTTGCATATCCTACGTATATAAAATCTATTCCAATTTTAGATCAATCAAAAAAAGACATTTTTTTGATATTAAAGATTGGTCGGACACCGATTATTCCTATAAGTTTTAAGGAGGCGCTGTTTAGACAGCACTTTAGGTAAATACCTCAATGTTCCTAAGATTAGGTAATCTTAATAAACTACACATAAAAAAGGATGCACACAGATATAAGAATCTGTGTGCATCTATGATTAAAAATTAACTAAATGGAAAATTGATAGATACATCACAAAATGTATCCTATATAGCATGAAAACAAAAAAGAGGCTGTATCATAAATATATATGTCATCCTGAGCTTGTCGAAGGACCCGTTTAAATACGCTTTAAGGTGTTTCGACAGGCTCAACATGACAGCATCTGAGGTGAAATCGCCTTTATGATACAGCCTCTTCTACTTTTATTGATATTGAATATATATCGGTTTTGGTGTAAGCTTTAACAGCTCTTCTGGAGTCATCAAACGCTTCGGATCTTTTTTTAGATCGTTTTTATAAAATAGCTTAAAGCCGGTAAATTGTACAGGCTCGCCCTGTATAAAGTGGCGGTAGGTACCTTTTTTTAATTCAGGTTCACCCCATCCATCCATATGTACCACAACCTGAACCTCAGGACGTAATTTAATATTAGCAGAATTCGTTACCATTTTCTTCGTAAAACGATGCAATACAAATACTTTTGGAGGCAAGTTGTATTTTTTAACAATATCTGCTAAATATCCGGTTACATAATTAACATCGGCAGCATCGTAGGTGCCGATTTTTTTGCCTGGCAATGTTCCGTCTTTCATCGAAAATTCAGGGTCGATACCTAAATGAACGTATGGCAATTCCAGGTATTTTGCGATATGAGGTAACTCGGCTTTTATTGTGCTTAAAGCTACCTGAAGATCTAAAAATACAATGGTATTAGGTTGCATTTTGGCAATTTTCAAAACAGAATCAATCTGTTTATTGCCCATTCTGTTGATGTATTTTCCATCTTTCCCCGGTGTTCCACTTGCTACTGCAGCAATATAGTGTAATCCTGGTTGTACAGGGGTAGAGGGATCAGCCTTTTCCCAATGTTTAACCTCAGCATTTAAATGTTTCCACATTTCTTTAGGTGCATACTCGCCAAGCGCGCCCATTTTTTTCGAATGCAGGTTTCCATAATAAACAACTATGCGTTTAAAAGGTAAAATGGCTCCCGCTAAAGGATATGGTTGTTTTTTTACTGGCCATCTTCCGGTAGTATCTCCGTTTGCCAGTTTTTTTACCAACGAATCGTAAAGCTTTGGATCAACCGGTTTCATTACGTTTACCGTTGAGTCCGTTTTCTTTTTAGTTGAATCAGAAGAAAAGATTTTACCGATACCGCCACTGCTCTTACCGTCTGAATTACAGTTGGCAAATAAGCTGATTGCGGCAAAACCAAGTATTAGTGTGCCTGCTAATTGAGGGAATTTCATAAATATTATATAGATAATTAAAGTTTAGACAGTTTCCGAATCTGTTTGATGAAAGTAGGGTGGAAATCTGGTAGTTTAAAATAAAGTAATCAACATTTACACATTACAGAATTTGCCAAAAACACCTAGTGGCAATTTAATGCCCGAAGCAGCCTGTAGAAACAGTTCTCCGGTTTCAAGGTTTTGAACAGATGGGAATGAGGTACGGATTAAATTTTCTACAATTACCGACGAAAACCCTAATGAATAAGTATTTAGGATTAAGAAGTGTTCTTTTTCATCCAGCAGCTGTACCACATCCTGCATCATTTCCTGGATATGATCTTCCAATTTCCATTTTTCGCCATTAGGGCCATGGCCGTAGGCAGGAGGATCTAAAATGATTCCGTTGTATTTTTTGCCTCTTTTTAATTCTTTTTTTACAAACTTTAAGGCATCCTCTACCATCCAACGGGTATCTTTCAATCCCGAAAGCTCTTGATTTTCGTTGGCCCAGGTAACTACCTGTTTAATCGAATCTACGTGGGTAGTTTCTGCGCCAGCAGCATTTGCAATTAGCGATGCCGCACCGGTATAAGCGAAAAGATTTAAAACTTTAGGCTGTGGTGTTTTAAATTTTTTGATTGACGAAGAGATAAAATCCCAGTTTACAGCCTGCTCAGGGAATACGCCTACATGTTTAAAAGAAGTTAAACCTAAGCGGAGTTTAATGGCCACTTCATCATTTTTATATTCTACATGCCAACGATCAGGAATAGATTGATTTTTCTTTACCCATTCGCCAGAAGTAGCCGAACGGCCCCTAAAAGTAATGTTGGCCGTTTTTTTCCAATCCTGTTCTGAGTATGTTTTTTTCCACACCGCCTGAGGTTCAGGCCGGATAAGGGTTACATTTCCAAAACGTTCTAATTTTTCAAAATCCCCGCAATCAATCAGTTCATAATCTTTCCAGTGGGTGGGGGCAAGTAATTGTATCATGTATTATTATGTATAGTCCGTCATTGCGAGGCACGAAGCAATCTTAATGCGATAGATATACAGAAGGAGATTGCTTCGTGCCTCGCAATGACGATTTATTTATTTTAATTGAAATCTAATGGTTCGTTAAAATCATCAGAAATATAAAGAATTGTGCCTTTTGCAGCGCCATATAAGCTTTTTGGCTCCTCAACAACATTTGCTTTTTCACTTGCCGATTTAGGAAAGCTCTTCGAATGTTTGGCTTTTAAAAAATCAATAAAATCTTCTACCTCGTTTACCATGCTTTCTGGTAAGGTTTCCAATTTGTGAATGATATTTTTTGTAGCCGTTGTCATAACTAAACAAATATAAGAATTTTCTTAAAATTTATCTTTTGCTGCTTTCATAAAGCGGCTGGCGAATACAAAATCGTTTAGTTCCTTAATATCGGTATGTGCAATTTCTTTGTTGCTGCCTTCCCAGAATTTTTTTCCTTCGTGTAGGAATAAAATATAATCGCCAATACCCATAACCGAGTTCATATCGTGTGTTACCACAATAGTAGTGGTTTTGTATTCTTCGGTAATTTCCTGAATCAACTCATCAATTACAATGGAAGTTTTTGGGTCTAAGCCTGAGTTCGGCTCATCACAGAACAAATACTTCGGGTTCATAGATATAGCACGTGCAATACCCACACGTTTTTTCATTCCGCCCGATAATTCTGCCGGGAATAATTTGTTTTTACCTGCAAGGTTTACCCGTTCTAAACAAAAATCAACTCTTTCAAGCTTTTCTTTTCTGCTTTGATCAGTAAACATGTTTAAAGGAAACATGATGTTTTCTTCAACAGTCATACTATCGAACAGGGCAGAGCCTTGAAACAACATGCCAATTTCTTTACGCACCTCAATCCGTTGCTCGTAGGTCATTGGCGTAAAATCGCGGCCATCGTACAATACCGAGCCCGAACCTGGCTGATGCAAACCAACCATGCATTTCAATAAAGTTGTTTTTCCTGATCCGGAACCACCGATAATTAAATTGGTTACACCTTCTTCAAACTTTCCGGAAATGCCTTGTAATACATCATTTCCGGAGAAAGATTTATAAATATCTTTAATTTCGATCATTACAATAAAAGTTGAGTAACTAAATAATCGCAAACAAGAATAGAGATACAGCTAATTACAACTGCTCTTGTACTGGCCTGCGAAACTTCTAAAGCACCACCACGAACGTAAAAACCTTCGTAAGCTGGAACTGATGTAATAATGAACCCAAATACAAATGCCTTTACCAAAGCAACCGTGATGGTGTAGGGATTAAAATCAGTTGTTATACCTTGAATATATTCTGCAGGAGTAACAGCACCCGAAATAGAACCGCCAATATATCCACCGGTAATACTTAAAAACATAGAAATGATTACCAGCATGGGTACCATGGTTATGCCCGAAATAATTTTAGGAAGGATGAGGTAGCCAGGTGCATTTATACCCATAATTTCTAAAGCATCAATTTGTTCTGTAACACGCATCGAACCAATTTCTGATGAAATGGCCGATCCGATTTTTCCTGCCAGTACAATTGCACTAATGGTTGGGCTTAACTCTAATATACTCGAGTCGCGGTTTACAGAACCGATAATTGTTTTTGGAATAAAATCACTAACCAACTGGAAAGCAATTTGTAGTGTCATTACTGCACCAATAAAAGTAGAGATGATAGCAATTAAACCTAAAGAGCCTACACCAACATAATCCATTTGTTTGGCAATTTCTTTTAGGTATATTTTCAGTTTTTCCGGCTTTCTGAATACAGACTTGAGGAGCAGGATGTATCTGCCGAAATTGGTAAAATTCATTCCGTATGTATTTGCTTAATTTAAATGATCGTTCTATACTACTACAAAGTAACAATAAAAATTTGGAGCACTTTGCTAATTGTAAAAATATTCGTGGTTTTGAATATAAATATGGTTTTTTGTTAACAAAAATTAAACCATAAATAAATGAAAGCTGTAATAACCGGAGCAACTAAAGGAATTGGTAGAGCTATTGCGACTAAATTAGCCCAAAATGGGTACGATTTAGTTTTGGTAGCAAGAGGTTTAGATGAACTCGACAGGCTTCGACAGGAATTAACCCCTTATGGAAATGCTATTTTTATGCAGGCAGCAGATTGTTCAGTTAAAGAAGAAGTGTATGCTTTTTTAAATTCGAAAGCTGTAAATCTTGATCAAGTAGATGTTTTAGTAAATAATGTGGGAATCTTTTTGCCTGGCAGTATGCTCGATGAGGATGACGAAACCTTCGAAAAACAGCAGCATATAAATACAAATGCCTGTTATTACATCAGTAAATTTTTTGGAAAAAAAATGCGCGCAGCTAAGCGAGGCCATATATTCAACATCTGTTCGGTGGCCAGTAAAGCACCTGTGAAAAATGGAGGCAGTTATAGTGTAACAAAAGCAGCGATGTTAAGTCTTAATCATGTATTGCGGCAAGAGTTGGCACCTCACAATGTTAAAGTAACTGCGTTTTTGCCAGGCTCTACTAAAACTTCATCTTGGGAAGGAACAACAATTCCGGATGAAAAATTTGTACAGCCTGAAGATATTGCAGAAACTTTGTTTACCATTTTAAACTTAAGTAAAGGGGTAAATGTAGACGAGGTTTTGATTACCCCGCTTGATTTTTAAACACAAAATGAACAACGTTATGGAAAAGAAGCTTTTTAGAAACGAACACGATAAGATGATTGCCGGTGTAGCTTCGGGACTTGCAGATTATATGCAGGTGGAGGTTACCATAATTAGATTATTGTTTGCATTATCGGCTATATTTATGGCTGGAGGTGGCTTAGTTGCCTATATAGTAATGTGGATTATTGTTCCGGTTAATGATGATCCGGCAGCAAGATTTTCTAAATTTAACGATTACTTTGGCAAGAAAAACCCAAATGCACAACCTTTTGGGAATGCCGATCCTTTTGCAGGACCAGCGAACCAGGGAAATCAGAATTGGACGCAACCTGTTGATGGTGGACAAAAAACACCTTTCGAAACACAGCCCAATTTCGACAAATTCAATAAATCTAACGATACTGGCCGCACCATAGGCGGATTGGTATTGCTAGTGATAGGATGTTTTTTCCTGATGCGCGAAATGGATTTTATACCCGACTGGTTTAGTATCCACAATTTATTCAAGTACATGTGGCCATTGATATTTATTGCCTTAGGTGTAAGTATTATAGCTAAATCAAAAAGAAAGAATGACTGGGCTGCTTTTCAGAACCAACAGGAGGCTGAACAACAAAAAGAAGCTGAACAACAAAAAACAGCTGATTTTTCTGAAACTATTGTAGAAAATGAACCTACAGCACCAGCTAACAAAGATGATAATTCAACATCCGCTAACCCTCAAGTATAAATAGAATGAAATTAGATAGATTAATTTGGGGTATTATCCTGCTTTTTATTGGCGGTGTACTTCTACTCGAAAACTTTGGTGTAATCAACTTTTATTGGCGCAACGTTTGGAGCTTTTGGCCAGTGTTCTTAATTATAGCAGGTTTAAATATCCTGTTCAATAAAAACAACTCGCAAACAGGTAGTATCATTTCTATTGGCGTTTTAGTAGTGGCTTTGTCGTTCCTTTTTTACAAAGGACAGCAAGTGCCCGAGCATGGTAACTGGTGGGGGCGCCATTTCAAAAAAGATATCGATGTTAATATCGACCATAATGATGGCGACAACGACGATGATGATAACGATAGTGATACCTCATATAATCACTTAAGTTTATCTGAGCCATTTGTAGCTGCAGATAATGCCAAAAAAACAGTACTAAATATTTCCGGAGGTGGCATTTCATTTAATCTTGATGGTGAAACAACCGAGTTGATTAATGCCGACATAAAGAAAAGACATGGTAACTTCTCTTTAAAGAAATTGCTTACCGATAGCGCTATCGTACTTACTTTCCAGATGGATGATAAAAAGAGTAAATGGAATTTTGGTGATGGTGGTAACGATGTTAACTTTAAATTGAATAAAGAAGCCAACTGGGATATTTTAATGAAACTCGGAGCTGGCGAAGCAAACTTTGATTTTGCCAATTACAAAGTGCGTACCTTCCGTTTTGATGGTGGGGCAGCAGCTTTGGATATTAAATTCGGAGATTTATTGCCAATAACCGACGTAATTGTGAAATCTGGTGTGGCCGATGTTAACATTAAGGTGCCTACCAACTCTGGTTGCCGGATTAAAACCAAAACAGGTTTATCAGCTAAAGATTTCGATGGTTTTGAGAAATTGAGCGATGGTGTTTACGAAACCTCAAACTATAAAACCTCAACCAAAAAAATCTTTATTAATTTAGATGGCGGATTGAGTAACTTTGAAGTAAGCAGATATTAAAAAGGCAGAAGGTTTTAAGGTGGAGGGTGTAAGGCTTATTCTTGTAGAAGAAATTTTTATAAAATGCTGATCTTACAATCCCAAAATCTCATCATCCTGATCCAATCCAATGAATCCCTGAAATAAAGGCAGAAGGTTTTAAGGTGGAGGGTGTAAGGCTTTAGTCGGTCTAACTTTTATAAAACACTGATCTTGAAATCTTATAATCCAATGAATCCTGATAAAGAATATATAGTTGTAATTAATGGAAAGCCACAGGGGCCGTATAGTTTAACCGAACTGAAAGATTTAAACATCAGTGCGAATACTTTTATACGTAAGCCCGGAATGGACGATTATAAAGAAGCTCACGCAATTCCCGAATTGCGTGAGCTTTTGGGTTTTAGTTATCAAAAAACAGCACCCCAATATTTTGCCGCTTTCGATCAAAGGCTGTTGGCATCGGTGATTGATCATTTTATTATTTTTGGAATATATAGCATTATCATTTTAACGAGTTATATTTTTATTGAAGGCAAAGATCAGCGGATTATGGCTTTTCTAATCCCATTTCCATCTATATTTATCATTAAGCTAATTTATGGCAGTATTGCTGAAGCATCAGCCAGTCAGGCCACTATAGGTAAAAAACTCCTCAATATTAAAGTAACCGATCTAGAAGGTAGCCGGGTTTCTTTTGGTGTTTCTCTAGTCAGGAATTTTTCTAAAATCTTATCTGTAATTCCTGTTTTCTTTGGCTATCTATATAGCTTTTTGAATAAGAAAAACCAGTGCTGGCACGATATTGCAGCCAATACGCTGGTGATTAAGGATCGGTTGATATAAGTTAGAAAAGCAAAGTCAATACAACTATTTTAGTTACCCGGGCTGTACGCTATATCTTTGGCTGGCCTTCGACTACGCTCAGGCTGATATCCAAAGGATGCCACTTCCATCCCGTTTAGTACACGAAGTCTGGTGCAATGATGCCAAATTCATCCAACGTTAAAAAATAAACCAATTTCAATTTCTGCTTTCAGTTAAAAGATGTTAAATAAGAATTAAGCTACTATTCTATTGATTAGTTTTAGTAAAATTAATCTAATCATATGTTACGTTCACTTCTCACGGCAGTTTTTGCTTGCTATCAATTTACTTCTTTTTGCCAAACTTCAACAGATTCATTAAAACCTGTTAAGGATGAATATAATTTAGGTTTCGAAAAAACAGTTCCCAAGTCTTCTGTTGGTTGGAGTACGGGTACAACCAAAAGTGGATATAAGGTCGAAATCGATTCAACCCAAAAATATACAGGTAGATATTCCTTGTTGATAGAAAATATCGCCAAAGATGTAGAATCCAATTATGCCATGTCTAATTTAATTATACCTGCAAAATTTGAAGGGAAGGAAGTAGAAATCAAATTTTATCTAAAATTAGAGCGTGTTACCGGACATGCAGATTTTCCATTTAGAATTGATGATGAGGATAATGATAAGTTACAATTTACCAATCTACTAGCAAATAGGATATACGGAACGCAAGACTGGAAGCAATATAGTCTAAAGTTACCCCTTCAAAAAGAGGCCACAAAAATTTATCTTTTTCCTATGCTTTACGGTCCAGGCAAACTCTGGCTTGATGATGTTCAGATATTAATTGATGGTGTGGATATCAGCCAGGCAAAAATAAAACCAGATTATAATCCTAATACCCCACAAGCCATTAATTATGGCAGTAATGCGACGGCATCGGGCAGAGTGAAAGTGAAAGATGCAGAATTATATTATGAAACCTATGGAAAAGGCGAACCCCTGTTATTGCTTCATGGAAACAGCCAATCGATCAGCGTTTTTAAGAAGCAGATTAAAGCTTTTTCCAAAAGTTATAAAGTTATTGCAGTAGATACCCGTGGACAGGGGAAAAGTACCGATTCCAGTACTCAGCCACTTTCATATGACCTCTACGCTGAGGATATGAAAACCCTGCTCGATTCTTTATATATCAGTAAAACCAATATTTTAGGTTGGAGCGATGGTGGAAATACGGGGTTGATTATGGCGGCTAAATATCCCAAATACATAAATAAACTTGCCATTACCGGAGCATGTACAAACCCAAATGATGCCGTTTCAGCCAGCACCCTAGAAGAAGTTCGCAAAGCCATTGAAAGTTTGAAAACCAAACAGGATGTTAAATCTAAGTATCAGGTTAGGTTATTTACCATGTTGCTTACCGAACCGCATATTACTGCTTTTGACCTGAATAAGATTAAAGCACCAGTTTTGGTAATGGCAGGTGAGAAGGATATGATTTTAGAGAAGCACACTAAATTTATTGCGGCTAACATCTCTAAATCGCAACTATTTATTTTTAAGGGCGCTTCACATTATGTGCCTGTAGAAATGGTTTCAGAATTTAATACTAAGGTGCTTGCCTTTTTAGATAAATGAAAAATGTAATTAGGGTTGTTGGTCTTTCCTGACTTTATCTTTTACAACATTCCAACATTAAAACATTCCAACAATCCTTATCTTTGCAAACAGATGGAAAATTTATTGGCAAAACATGATCTGGCAGGCGGATATTGCAACAGTTTAACAACTTATTCGAGGTATTTAACCCGCGAAGTGAACATAGGCGATATCGCTTTGGGTGGACATAACCCTATCCGGATCCAATCGATGACAACTACCGATACCATGGATACGTTAGGTACTGTAGAACAGACGATCCGCATGGTAGAATCTGGCTGTGAGTATGTTCGTATCACCGCACCGAGCATTAAAGAAGCCGAAAATCTGGCCAATATTAAAAAAGAACTGCGTTTCCGAGGTTATAATGTGCCATTAATTGCTGATATCCATTTTACGCCGAATGCTGCCGAAATGGCTGCGCGCATTGTAGAAAAAGTAAGGGTTAACCCAGGCAATTACGCAGATAAAAAGAAATTCGAGAATTTAGAATATACGCAGGATGCTTACAATGCAGAGTTAAGCCGGATTTACAAAAAATTTATCCCTTTAGTTAAAATCTGTAAAGAGTATGGCACCGCCATGCGCATTGGCACTAACCATGGATCGCTTTCTGACAGGATTATGAGCCATTATGGCGATACTCCCCGCGGAATGGTTGAATCGGCCATGGAGTTTATCCGCATGTGCGAAGACCAGAATTACTATAATCTGGTGATCTCGATGAAAGCCAGCAATACCCAGGTGATGGTTCAGGCTTACCGTTTACTGGTAGAAACCATGGCTAAAGAAGGGATGAATTATCCTTTGCATTTAGGCGTTACCGAAGCAGGTGATGGCGAAGATGGTCGCATTAAATCAGCCGTTGGCATTGGAACCTTATTAGAAGATGGTTTGGGTGATACCATTCGTGTTTCGTTAACTGAAGATCCTGAATTTGAAGCACCAGTTGCTAAAGCCCTGGCAGACCGTTATGCTTTAAGGAACCCGAAGTCTGAAGTCGGAAGTCCCGAGTCGACTACACTACGCTCTACGCTCAGTGCCCCACGCCCAACTTATTCCCCTTACGAGTACAATCGCCGTATTACTACTGCTGTACAGCATATTGGTGGGCATCACCATCCTATAGTGATGATCGATGTTTCGAAGGAAAACTTAAAAGATCCTTACTTTTTAAGTTCAATTGGTTACAATTACAGTGCAGGTTTAGATAAATATAACCTCGCTGATCAGGCTTGCGATTTAGCCTTCTTAGGTGATAATTTGCCATCTTTTTCTTTCCCTGGGAATTTAAAGCAAGTTTATAATTACGAAACCTGGTTAAAACTTAACGATAAAAACAATTGTCATCCTTTATATACGCTCGCAGAATATGGTTCTGCGGATGTTAAAGACGAATTTTTGAATTTCGTACAGATTGATTCAAAACAATTTAGTAATACAACAATTGCACAGTTGGATGACACGGTTATTTTAATTCTAGAAACTTCTTCAACACATGGAATGGCTGAGCAAAGGGCGTTTTTTGTTGCTTTGCAGGAGAAAAATATTCAGATCCCGGTAATTATTAAGAGAACTTATCAGGATGCTGACACAGGTCATCTAATGCTTTATGCTGCAACCGATATTGGCGCTTTATTTACCGATGGCTTTGGAGATGGGGTGTGGATTGATGCAGAAGGCCAAAACATTTCGTTGATTAATTCTGCCAGTTTTGGGATTTTACAGGCTACACGTACACGCATCAGTAAAACAGAATATATTTCTTGCCCAAGCTGCGGAAGAACACTTTTCGATTTACAAGAAACCACACAGCTGATCCGGTCACGTACCGACCATTTAAAAGGAATAAAAATTGGTATCATGGGCTGTATCGTTAATGGGCCAGGTGAAATGGCCGATGCCGATTACGGTTATGTGGGCACCGGGCCAGATAAAATTACCCTGTACCGCGGTAAAGAAGTGGTAAAGAAAAATGTAACTACAGCTTATGCATTAGACGAATTGATCGATATTATCAAAGATGACGGCAACTGGGTAGAGAAGGTTTAAAATGCGCTCCGTGGTTTGTGTCCTCTCAGACCACTATGCTGTCATTCTGAGCGCAGCGAAGAATCTATATCCTGTAGCACCGAATTACAAACCACTGTGCCATGATCAATACTAGCATAGTTTTAACAGCACCAATATTCTCACTGCAGATTCTTATCCCGTGGTCTGTGTCCCAACAGACCACTCATAATATATAAGTAATTTTATTTCGGTCTGTGAGGACACAGGCCGAGGAATTAATCTAATGGTTTGTGTCTCACAAACCATTTTGCTTTATTTAGCAACATTTAATTTTCTGATCAATAAAACCTAAATTGCCTTAATGAATATCCCGGAGTTTCAATCCCTGTTTAACGAACTTAGAAATTGGCTTGCTGGCAAAGGCCTTGCTAGTGGCGAACTCATTTATGCTTACTTTTTTATCGGGCTGCTTGGCGTTATTTTATTTCTGTTCATCACCATATTTTTAACCCGACAGCTTTTTATCGGTGTGGTAAAAAGTGCAAAAACAAAGTCAGACTGGCAAAAAGCTTTATTCGAATTCAGAGTTTTCAGGGCTTTTGCTTTAATATTTGGAGCTTATATCATTTATAATGTTGTTCCTTATCTTTTTATTGATTTTAAAAACGGGTTATTTTATGCTTTAATATTTGCTAAAATCTACATGGTTTTAGCCGTAATGTTTGCTGTAAATGCATTTCTGAATGCTTTGGTATCCATCATGGAATCATCAAAGAAATATGCCGATAAACCCATTAGAAGTTATAAACAGGTAGCCAAAATTGTATTTTATATTGTTGGTTTTGTGCTCATCCTGTCCATTATTCTTGGCGAATCGCCGCTTTATGTTTTCGGTGGTTTTGGCGCAGTTACCGCTGTTTTTATTTTAGTTTTCAGAGATCCGATTTTAGGTTTTGTAGCTTCTGTACAAATGAGTGCTATTGACCTGGTTAGGGTAGGTGACTGGATTACCGTAGAGAAATACGGTGCCGATGGTGAAGTAACCGAAATAAATTTAACAACCATTAAAGTGCGTAATTGGGATAAAACGGTAACCATTGTGCCGAGTTACGCTATTGTGAGCGAGTCGTTTAAAAACTGGCGGGCAATGGAAGAAAGTGAGGGCAGGAGGATTAAACGCCACATTAATATTAAAATTTCGAGTATTAAATTCTGCGATGAAGAATTGATTGGAAGACTACAGAGTATCGATTTTTTGAAAGATTATCTTAAGGAAACGCAGGCTTTTATTGAGCGTTATAACGCCGAAAATACGGTAAACCCAAATAATCTGGTCAATGGCCGCCACATGACCAATATTGGCACTTTTAGGGTTTATGCAGAGAAATACCTGGAGAGTAACCCTTATATCAATACCGATTTAACATTTATGGTACGCCAGTTGCAGGCCACAGAAAACGGATTGCCGATCGAAATTTATGTTTTCTCGAAAGAAAAAGGCCTAAAACGTTTTGAGGAAGTTGCCGCAGATATTTTTGATCACTTGTTGGCAGCGGTACCATACTTCGATCTGGAGATTTTCCAAAGCCCCAGTGGCAGCGATATGCGTAATTTTGTGAGGAGAGGGGATGATTAAGACTTAAGTCGTTAATCACTTTTGTAACTGACGATGTAATCTATACTATCCTTTACATACTCAATCATTTTTTGATTTTTAAAATCAAACCACAGCTGTCTGTATTCTCCTGAGTTATCTATTGCATATTTAAATTCCCTGAAAGGTTTTCTTTTATTAAGTGCCTCGATTAAGGTAACTTTTATCCGTGTATTATCGGGCAGTTCATCTGTGAAATCTTCCATAAATCTAAAAGACTCAGTGGAATCTGGTTTTTCTATTTGCTTATACTCACTAGAATTTAGTTCCAACTCTTTAATATCCTCATCCCACGTACCTGAATCGTCGTATTCAAATTCATCATTGCTTGGTATAAAAATCAGTCTATTACTTTTTATGTTCCAGTGGCACACGAAACCGCAATCGATTGTGCCTGCTATTTCTTTAATTTGTTCTGAAGTTAAAGCAGTCATAACGTTTAATTATCCTTCATCCAAAAATACTAAAACCTTTTCACAAACCTTAAACAAAAGTGGTGGCAAAGTTTCATTGGTATAAGGTTGCGTAGCGCCGTAAACATGGTTAGCGCCTTCAATTTTAACTAACCTGCTGCCAGGGTTGGCCTCTGCCAAAGTCTGTGCTGTTTTAAAAGGAACATTTACATCATCATCGCCATGGATAATCAACCAGGGGATGTTTACCCGTTTTGCTGCATCTAAAATATTCAATGCTGCAGCATTCTCTTCCAGATCTTCCAATAAACCAACATTTAATGGCATTTGCTCTTTCGTACGGGCATTGGTAACGAAGATTCTGCCATTTTTTTTCCATTCGGCTTCCTGTTCTTTTTTCCACAGGCTGGCAAAATCGCCAATGGCACTCCAGGTAATCAGTTTGTTGATCCTTAAATCGTTCGCAGCCTCAATGATTGATAATCCGCCACCGCGGCTATGGCCTATCAGATTCACCTTTGTGTCCTTACCGTATGCTTTTTCGATAAAATCGAGTACCGCATTTAAATCAAAAAGTTCTTTTGATATGGTATTATTGGCAAAGGCATCCATATCGGTTACACCTTTCGGGTCATTAACTGGCACACCGCTATGCGATAAATTGAACTTAATGTAACGGTAGCCATTACTGGCAAAATGCCTGGCCACTAAATTGTGTGCGCCCCAATCTTTAAAACCTTTAAAGCCATGAACAAAAAGTACAATGGGTGTATTAGGGTTTTTTTCATCAAAAGTGATATCACCAATAATTAATTTTCCGTCAGAACCGCTAAGGCTAAAATTGCTTTGTGTAATCATAATTTAAGGAATTGATACAAATTATAAACCTACGAAATCTAATTTTGTTGTGTATTTTTTGAGAAGGATCGTCATTTCGACTGTAGCATAGCGGAATGGAGAAATCTCTTTATTTGTAAAGATTTCTCCACTGCGGTCGAAATGACGACTCATCAAAACAACAATTGTAAAGGCAATTTTGCCATAAAACGGTGTGGCCAATATTTTGCCAAATATGAACAGCATCTTCTGGATCATGCAGATGTGCGTAGGCATAAATGCGATCAACATTAGGATAATCAGCACAGCTGCAAGCTTTCTCGTCCTCTTAATCAACAATAAAACCCCAAAAACAATTTCTAATATTCCGGAAAAATAAATTAAAAGCCAGGTGAAGGCAACCATTTTGGCATAATCACGTAATATACTGCAATGGATAAAAAGTGGTTACATTCAGTCAGGACGTAGAAGAGGGCGTAAATTCAGAGAAAAACTTTACGATTGGTTTGTTCATATAAATCAATATGGTTCGATTAATCTTTAAGCTCTTTATTTAAAACCGTTCTAAATTGATGTAAATTACAGGTTAATGACAGTCACATGCGTTCACCCTGTTACTTTTGTATCCCGATAATAGTTAATAACGGAAGCACTTGGAATATTTAAAAGTAATAGCTTTTACGCATCACCACATCGACCTGAAATCTTTAGGGAAATTGGTTATTTGTGATCAGAGTTTAGATAGCAGGTTGAAGAATGTTCAAACAGAACTTCCCGTTAGCGAAATTTTCTATATCGGAACCTGTAACCGTGTGGAGTTTGTTTTCCTTACCAAAGAGAAAACCGACAAAGAATTTGTAACCAGATTCCTTACTGTTTTAGACATGGGACTGCCTCCTGAATTTATGGAGCGTTTTCTGGATAATGTTACGGTATACGAGAACGAAGAAGCTTTTAACCATTTGCTCAGAACATCATGCTCTTTAGAGAGTTTGGTGGTTGGCGAAAAGGAAATTCTTGCCCAGATCCGTAAAGCTTACGAAAATTGCCGCGATGCAGGCTTTACTGGCGATTACATGCGTATGATTATGGATCGTGTGGTTAAAACCGCAAAAGAAGTTTATACGCACACCAATATTTCAAAAAATCCGGTTTCTGTTGTTTCATTGGCCTACCGGAAGCTAAAAGAGTTAAATATGTGCGGCAACTCACGTATCTTGATTATTGGCGCCGGCGAAACCAATCAGAACATTGCAAAATACCTCAACAAACATAAATACTCGAATTTCTCAATTTTCAACCGTACGTTTTCTAAGGCCGAATCTTTGGCAGGAGAGCTAGGTGGTAAGGCTTATCCTTTAGCAGCGCTTGAAGATTTTAATGAAGGATTTGATGTGATCATTACCTGTACCGGCTCAACCGAGGCAATTATTAACGAAGCCTTATATGCCAAACTTTTAAATGGCGATCAGGGCAAAAAGGTAATTGTAGATTTGGCCATCCCGAATGATGTTACCCCGGCAGTGATCCATAACAACCCTGTACATTATATCGAAGTAGAATCGCTAAAAGAGGTAGCACGCAAAAATATCCAGGAACGTTATAACGAACTGGTACATGCCGAAGAAATTATCAGCAATAACATTACCGAATTTTTCTCTGTTTTAAAACAACGCCGTATCGAACTGGCGATGCAGGAAGTGCCAAGAAAGATTAAAGAGATCAAAAATACAGCCATAAATGGTGTATTTGCCGATGAAATTAGTCAGATGGATGAAGCCTCACGCGAAGTTTTAGAACGTGTAATGAATTACATGGAAAAAAAATACATCAGCGTTCCAATGGTAATGGCAAAAGAAATCCTGGTAAATCAATCTTAATTTTACCGCAAAGATCGCTAAGGGCAGACGCTAAAAACGCCAAATCTCGTTTCTATCATTTTTTTTTCTGTCATTCTGAACGCAGTGAAGAATCTTTTATTTTTAGATAAATCCGGAAACCAATTCCCTTGTCGTCATGCTGAACTTGTTTCAGCATCTTTTATAGTGAAGTCAGGTGTTACCACCTGACTTAGTGTATATCTAAAAGAATTAGATGTAAGATGGTAACATCTTACATCACGCATAAATGGACTTACATTCCTTATATGGTTCAAACGCCATCTAACATAAATAACATTTGAGTTTTATTTATGGGGAGAGTCATGTCGCTTGGAGATTCTTCGCTGTGCTCAGAATGACAAACCAACTGCTTAATGTCACAGAAATCCTTTAAATTCCCTATTCTGTAACCTCACTGTCTCATTTTTAAACAATTCATGGTATAAACCACTAATTAAATTAAATTTGCAACTCATTTAACCTTTATAGTGAAGAAATTAACCATTGGAACACGCGGTAGCGACCTGGCTTTATGGCAAGCAAATCATATAAAAGATGAATTGGCTGCGATTGGAATAGAAGCAGAAATAAAAATCATTAAAACGCAGGGCGATAAAATCCTGAATTTAAGATTAGATAAACTGGAAGGCAAAGGCTTCTTTACCAAAGAATTGGAAGAAGAGCTTTTGGGTGGAACGATTGATCTGGCTGTACATTGCCTTAAAGATTTACCTACTACACACCCTGAAGGATTGATCATCGCCGCTTTACCATCACGTGAAGAAGCAAGCGAATATCTTTTGATTTTAAAAGATTGTGTAGATGTTTCGCAAAAGCTTTCGTTAAAAAAAGGCGCAATGGTTGGTACTTCATCCAATCGCCGCAAAGCCCAGTTATTGGGTTTACGGCCTGATTTGGAGGTTGAAGATTTACGCGGAAATGTACCCACCCGTATCCAAAAACTTCGTAATGAAGATTATGATGCCATTCTGATTGCAAAAGCTGGCGTTAAACGCTTAAATCTTGATGTGAGCGATTTACATGTGGAAGAATTAGAAACTACAGAGTTTATCCCGGCACCCGCTCAGGGCGCTTTGGCTATTCAGATCAGGGAAAATGATACCGAGCTTTTTGAGGCATTGCAAAAATTGCACGATCCTGAAACGGCAGAGACTGTAACTGTAGAACGTAAGGTTTTAAATCTTTTCGAAGGCGGTTGCCATATGCCTTTGGGCTGTTATTGCAAAAAAGAAAATGGAAAATTCGAAATATGGACTTCAAAAGCTGAAACGGCCGATGATTTTCCTGAGCGTTTGTTTTTACGTGCCGATACTACAGAAGGTTTAGCAGAAAAAATTGTGGCCAAGTTTAATGTAGAAAGAAAGAAACCGGCAAAGGTTTTCATCTCGCGTGAAATTGGCGAGCACAGTTATTTCCGTAGGGCATTAGAAAATAATAATATTGAAATAGAAGGACGTTCGTTGATCCGTACCTTCCCAATAGTAACGGTTTTAGATCAGTTTATCTTAAGACACGTAGATTGGGTTTTCTTCAGCAGCCGCAATAGTGTCGAATATTTTTTCAACTTAAAACCGGTATTGCCAAAGAAAACAAAATTTGGTGTGGTGGGGAGAGGTTCGGAAGATGCCTTGCGTAAATTTGGCCATATTGCCGATTTTGTTGGCGAGAGTGGCGATATTACCGAAGTTGCAGAAGATTTTGCACAATTGGTTGGCGGTCAGCAAATACTGTTTCCAAGAGCACAGGATTCTTTACAATCGATTCAAAAATCATTACCAGCTGATGCTAAAATAATCGATCTGCCGATTTACGAAACGGTAATCGAAGATGATATTGACCAAAGTTATGCTGATGTGCTGATTTTTACCAGCCCATCAAATGTTGATGCCTATTTCGCTGATAATTTATTGGAGCCAGGTCAACAGGTAATTGCCATTGGAAACTCTACCGGTAAGAAATTTGATGAAATGGGCGTGAAATATGCTTTGCCTTATTCGCCTGATGAAATTGGACTAGCTGAGGCAGTGTTTGGGATTGAAGTAAGGTAGAGGGTAGGAAGGTTTAGGGTGGAGGGGTTAGAGTTTGTGGAGGGGTTAGAGTTTAAGGTTTAAAATAATTAAGTCTTGATACCTGATACTATAATCTTGATACTAAATCTAAAAATCTGTGTAATCATTCAATCTGTGCAATCACCCCGAAGGAAAAAATAAAAAGATATTCAAGTCTCGATACTTGCTACTAAATACTTGATACAAATAAAATGTTAAATCGTCCGCGTAGATTAAGGAAAAACCCATTGGTGAGAGAGATGGTAGCCGAAACCCGGTTATCGAAAGATATGTTTGTGTACCCTTATTTTATAGTGCCCGGCAGCAATGTTACCCACGCCATCGATGCCATGCCAGGGGTAAACCATTATTCGGTTGATACCCTGGTTAAAGATGTAGCGGCCGGAATGAAAAAAGGACTCAACAAAATTATGCTTTTCGGTGTGGGCGATGAAAAATCTGAAGACGCGAAATCGGCTTATCATGATCATTCCTTGGTTCCAACTGCTGTTCGTGAATTAAAAAAACAGTTCGGTGATGATTTATATGTAATTACCGATGTTTGCGTTTGTTCTTATACCACGCATGGCCATTGCGGTATTTTAGAGAACGATTATGTTCAAAACGATAAAACAGTAGCGGTAATCGCTAAAATGGCTTTAACACATGCCGAAGCTGGTGCTGATATGTTTGCGCCGTCTGACATGATGGACGGACGGATTGAAGCCATACGTAATCTTTTAGATGAAAACGGTTTTGTAAACGCGGCCATTATGAGCCATGCCACAAAATTTGCTTCTGCCTATTATGGCCCTTTTAGAGAGGCTGCAGACTGTGCACCAAGCAAAGGTGATAGGAAAGCTTATCAGATGGACTTCAGAAATCCATTAGAGGCTTTACGCGAAGCCGCTTTGGATGAGCAAGAAGGCGCTGATGTTTTAATGGTGAAGCCAGGTTTAGCTTATCTGGATATCATCCAACGGTTAAAACAGGATACCAATTTGCCAATTGCGGTTTATAATGTATCGGGCGAATACTCGATGGTAAAAGCAGCTGCAGAACGCGGTTGGATAGATGAACAAAAAGTAGTAATGGAAACCATGCATGCCTTCGCCCGTGCAGGCGCAAGTATTATTACCACTTACCATATTAAAGATATTTTAAATAACGATTGGCTTTAAAAAGGTGAAAGGTAAAGGGTTTAAGGTGTAGGGTTTCCTTGCCATTCCCTATCTACACCATGTTAAAAAACATAGGTAAATGTAATATTTCGGTTCTCTGGCGTATGCTATTAACCTTAAACCTTGCGCCTTTTGCCTTATACCTTAATAAAAATGTTAGATTCATTAAAGAAAATGTTTTCAGGCAACGAAGCCGATATTCCGGTAAATACAGGTAGTAAACCTGATATTTCGAGAGTGAAATCTGCCGAACTGTACGAAAAATCAAAAACGTATTTCCCTGGTGGGGTAAACTCACCTGTTAGGGCTTTTAAATCTGTTTACGGTACACCACTTTTTATAGAAAAAGGTGATGGCTGTTATATATGGGATGCCGATGGTAATCAGTTTATCGATTTCTGTGGTAGTTGGGGGCCATTAATTTTGGGACATAACAATCCTAAGATCCGCGAAAAAGTTACCGAGGTAATGCAGAACGGAATGAGCTTTGGTGCACCAACGGCTTTAGAAAATGAATTGGCTGAGCTAATTATTAAAAACAACCGATTTGTAGAGAAAATCCGTTTTACGAGCTCGGGAACCGAAGCGGTAATGTCGGCCATACGTTTGGCAAGAGGTTTTACCGGTCGCGATAAAATTTTAAAGTTCGAAGGCTGTTACCACGGTCATAGCGATTCGCTTTTGGTTAAAGCAGGTTCTGGTTTGGTTACTTTTGGTGAAACCTCTTCTGCGGGTGTGCCAAAATCTTTTGCTGAAGAAACCATCGTGGTACCCCTAAATGATAAAACAGCTATTGAACAAGCTTTTGCTCAGTTCAAAGACCAGATTGCTGCGGTAATTATTGAAGGTATTCCGGCAAATAATGGTTTGATTATTCAAGATGAAGAATATATTCATTTCTTACGTAAAATCTGTACGGATAACGGTTCCCTTCTGATTTTTGATGAAGTTATTACCGGTTTCAGGGTAGGTTTTGAAGGAGCTGCGGCACATTATGGCATTATACCTGATATTGTTACTTATGGCAAAATCATTGGTGGCGGCTTACCTGTTGGGATGTATGGTGCTCGTGCTGAAATTATGGCACATATCTCTCCTGATGGTGGTGTGTATCAGGCAGGTACCTTGTCTGGAAATCCGGTTGCTATGGCAGCAGGCATTGCAACATTAACAGAACTGAACAAATCAAGCTTTTACAAAGATTTGAATACCAAAGCGCAAGAATTTGTAGCCAGTATTCAGCGTTTTGCAACCGCACGTAACTATAAATTTAAGGTATTTACCATTGGTTCTATCTTTTGGTTTGCTTTTACCGATAAAGATAAAATCCAATCGGCTGATGATATTGATGCCAGCAGCATGGAGAAATTCAAAATTATGCACCGCGAGTTATTGAATAGAGGAATTTATTTAGGCCCATCGGGATATGAAGTTGGTTTCGTATCTTCAGCACATACTAAGATCGAATTGGAGAAAGCGAAACGTGCTATTTTTGAAGCATTAGATTTAGTATTTAAGAAGTAAGACTTTTTTGTTTAACCACAGAGGACGCTGAGTTTTCACAGAGAGCAAGAGGCTGTTAACCATATAAGGCATATAAGAAAATATAAGTTGGGTTATAAAATTTTGAGAGGCTACTCCCATCCTTATTGTAAGGAGGGCTTACCTGGAAAAGGGGGCAATAAATAATCTGTGCAATCTAAAAACCTGTGTAATCAAACCGAAGGAAAAATGGTTCGTGAGGACACAAACCATGGCGATATAAAATAATCGGTGAAATCACATTATCGGTGTAATCAAACCGAAGGAAAAGATATTTAAAATTAAAAGCCCTTTAGGGGTTGAGGAATGAAGAAATCTATAATTATATTTTACGCATTATTGCTTTATGCACTGATTCAACTCATTTCGTGGGGAACATTGGTGGTGCGTTTGCAGCCAAGCCGCATGACCATGATTATGGGCGAAGGTTCAGTGTTTTTGTTTTTGCTCTGTATCGGCGGTTATTTCCTTCATCAATCGTTAAAACGTGAAGATAAATTAAGGGAACAGCAGCAGAACTTTCTGATGTCGATTACACATGAGCTGAAATCGCCTTTGGCAGCGATAAAACTTTCTATTCAAACCATTGTTAAACGTGATTTGGATAAGGCACGCCAAACTTCATTGCTTAACAATTCGCTAAAAGATATTGAGCGTTTGGATGATCTGGTTGAAAATATGCTGTTGGCCACCAAGATTGAAAACCGTTCGTATACCTTTCCAAAAGAGGAATTTAACTTCTCGGAGCTGGTATATAAAATCACGGATAGGCTACAGGTTCATTCTTGTGGATGCGAACAGATTATAAATGCTAAAATTCAGCCAAATTTGCAGGTAGTGGGTGACAAATTTGCCTTATCGTCAGTAGTAACCAATTTAATTGAGAATGCGGTGAAGTATTCGAACCCGTGTGATGAGATAAATGTGCATTTAAACAAAGTTGATGGGCATATTCAATTAAGTGTGGTAGATCAGGGGCCGGGTATTTCAGATGCCGAAAAAATGTTGATATTTGATAAGTTTTACCGTGTTGGTAACGAGAATGTCAGAAAAGCGAAAGGAACAGGTTTAGGCTTGTTTATTGTGAAAGAGGTTTTACAATACCATGATGCAGATATTACAGTAAAAGACAATCTGCCTCAAGGAAGTATTTTTGAAGTAACATTTAGTTAATCTCAATTATGTCACAAAAATTAAGAATTCTATTGGTAGAAGACGAGGATCACTTGTTAGATGCTATCAAATTAAACCTGGAACTTGAGGGTTATAAAGTTCACGCCGTTAAAGATGGCAAAACCGCTCTTAAAATTTTTAAAGAAGAACGCTTCAATCTAATTATTTTAGACGTAATGTTGCCTGAAATGGATGGTTTCCAGGTTTGCGAAACAATCCGTTTAGAAAATGCAGAAGTTCCAATTATGTTTTTAACAGCTAAAAACACTTCAGAAGACCGTGTTTTAGGTTTGAAAAAGGGAGCTGACGATTATTTGGTTAAACCTTTCAACTTAGAAGAATTAATTCTTCGTGTTGGTATTTTGGTTAAACGCAGTTTAAAATCTGATGATTTAAAAGAATTGAATTCTTACAAAATCGGTGACAAAACAATTTATTTTAACTCTTTCGAATTAAAACACGATGATGGTACCATCACACCGTTAACCAAAAAGGAAACGATGCTGTTGAAACTGTTGATCGAGCGTAAAAACGATGCAGTTTCAAGAGAGCAGATTTTAGAAACCGTTTGGAATTATGATGTTTATCCTTCAACCAGAACAATCGATAACTTCATTTTAACTTTCCGTAAGTATTTCGAACCAGATCAAAAAAATCCAGTTTATTTCCACTCGATCCGTGGTGTAGGCTATAAATTTACTGATAGTCATTAATGTACAATAATAAGGGCAGATATGTTTTAATGGCAGTTTTTGCGCTTGCTGCATTGGTTTGTGTATTTTACAATCAATATCAGCTGGCCGCTGTTTCAGGACTGTTGTTTGCCTTTGTTGTTTGGAGCCATTTTAAGCATAGTTCGGTTTTGATGGCATCGAAACATTTCAAGAATAACGAATTCGGTAAAACCAAAGCCTTATTGGCTGAGGTGGTTAAGCCAGAGCGCTTGGCTAAAAGCCGAAGGGGTTATTACGAATTTATGCAAGGCAATATGGCTTTGAAGGAAGAAGACTATGATAAAGCCGAGTATCACTTTCAGTTGGCAAGCCGCTTTCCGGTAGGAGGAAAGAACGAGAAATCGTATGTACTGATCCATTTGGCTAATCTCGCTTTGCGGAAGAAAGATAGAGAAAGGGCAGAAGCTTATACGAAATTGGCCAAAGAGCTTGCCGAAACACAACGCTCGAAAGACATTATCGTTAAAATTGAAAAAGAAATAAGCAAGTTATAATATTAATATTGTCATTTTGAATAACGAAGCACCAGTTTAGGGATAAAAAGGTACTTCGTTTTTTTTTTATTTATACCTTTGCAAAATTAAAATTTTAGGCAGTCCGTCATCCTGAATTCAGTTCAGGATTTAACTAAAGAAAGATGCTGAAGTAAATTCAGCATGACGCGTAGTGCGACACCAAATACAATCATGAAGAATAACTTATTTTTAGACGCAGCATTTTCAAAACAAACCGAACGCCCACCAGTATGGATGATGCGTCAGGCAGGTCGTTTTATGCCACAATATTGGGAAATTAAAAACAAATACTCTTTTTTAGAGATGTGTAAAAACCCAGAAATTGCCGCAGATGTGACCATGTTGCCTGTTGATTTGCTGGATATTGATGCCGCGATTTTATTCTGTGATATTTTGGTAACTGGCGAGGCCATGGGGGGGGATTTGAGTTTTACTCAAGGCGTTGGACCTAAATTTGCAAATCCGGTACGTACCGCTAAAGACATCGAAAACTTAAATGTTGATTGTCTGGACGAATTGCAATACGTTGCCGATGCCATCAAAGTGATTCAACAACGATTGGATAGCCGAATTCCATTGATCGGTTTTGCAGGTGCACCATTTACGGTAATGAGTTATTTAATTGAAGGAGGTTCATCTAAAGATTTTAAATTAACCAAGCTCTTTATTCACAATCAGCCAGAGCTGGCACACAAACTTTTGGCTAAAATTGCTAAAGTAACGGCTGATTATCTGAATCTTCAGATTGCTGCTGGTGTTAACGCTGTTCAAATTTTCGACAGCTGGGCGCTTGCCTTATCATGGAATGATTATCAGGAGTTTTCTCACCGTTACATTCAGGAAATTATTGCTAATTTAAACAGAAAAGATATTCCGGTTATTTCTTTCTGTAAAGGAAGTTCTGTTTTTGCACCGATTATGGCAGAAGCTAAACCAGATGTAATTTCGGTTGATTGGAACGCTGATTTATTGAACATTAAAAATGCTTTGCCAGCAGGTATTGCCGTTCAGGGAAATTTAGATCCACATATTTTATATGCAGATAAAGCAGTAATTAAAGCACAGATCCATAAATTATTCGAACGTATGCGTGGCACCGAAGGTTTTATCTTCAACTTAGGCCATGGTATAATGCCAGATATTCCTTTTGATAACGTTAAATACGCAATTGAAGTGGTAAAGGAGTTTAGGTATTAACCCCTAAATCCCCTAAAGGGGACTTTGAACAGCGAATACAAATTGTTATATTTGGATATATAAGGGCTAGAACTTATCCTAAAATTTTTCTAATGAAAAAGATCGAAGTTATAGATACGTTGAAAGAGATGCCAGATGAATTTTCTGCAGATGAATTAATTGAAAGAATTTTATTACTTCAAAAAATTGATGCAGGATTGAATCAGGTTCAAATGGGTAAAATTTATTCAGAAGAGGAGGCTGAGAAAAAATTAGAGAAATGGCTAAAATAGTCTGGACAGAAATAGCCATTGATGATTTAAATAATATTGCCAATTTTCATAGTCAGTATTCTCATAACTTTGCTGCTGCTATAATTAAGAAACTCTTTAATAAACCTAAAATTTTAAAGGAAATGCCTGAATTAGGAAGGATTGTTCCTGAAAGAGATAATGAAGCAATCCGTGAACTTATTGAAGGTAATTACCGGATTATTTATTTTTTCGATAAAGAAATTGATACCGTTGAGGTCATTACCGTCCATCATGCAGCCCAACCCTTTTTGTAGTATCATAAATTAGTATGCCTGCATCTATAGAATATGATAATGATTTACCAATAGCAGAAATGATAAAAGTTATAAATCAACATATGAAAGAAATTCATAATATCATCTCTGCTTTGGATTTGGGGATAACAGAGGTTAAAGACGATGGGGTTTATAGAACATTCAACAACGGAGATGTTTTAAAAATAGCCTCCGGGTCGTATAAAAAACTTCAAGTACCATCTAAAAGAATTAAACTTTTCTAATGATAGAAACCTTATTGCCATATTATCAGTATTTCAAAGCCGTACATATTGTATTTGTAATCAGCTGGATGGCAGGACTGTTTTATATCCTTAGTCTTTTTATCTACCATACCGAAGCTCAAGATAAGCCCGAACCTGAAAAAAGTATCCTCCAAAAGCAGTTTGTTAAAATGGAAGCCACTTTATGGAAAATTATTGCTACTCCGGCAATGATCATTTCTGTTTTGGCGGGTGTATCTATGCTGAGTTTAAACCAAGGTTTGCTTCAAGCCGATTGGATGTGGGTTAAGCTAGGTTTTGTTGTTGGTTTGCTCATTTATCATTTCATCTGCCAAAACATCGTTAAACAGCTTAAAAATCATCAATACAAGCTAACGAGCTTTCAGTTGAGATTATGGCGTGAGCTGGCTACCATTTTTATGATTGCCATTGTATTTGTGGTCATCCTTAAAAGTGCAATTAACTGGATTTACGGTTTAATTGGAATAATGGGCATAGCAATGGCCATTATGATTGCCGTGAAGCTTTATAAAAATTATCGTAAAAAACGTGGCGAATAATCTTTGTGCCACAATTCACTAGGGCGCTAAGAATATTTTTTTGCAATTAAGGTATTAACCTGAGTTCGATAATTATTTGCTGAAAATTATATCTTATTTACGCCTAATCCCGCTTTATCGTCCTGCTGAATTTATTTCAGCATCTTTTTAGCGTGAAAGACCCTGAAATAAATTCAGGGTGACGACCGTCTTAACAGAAAACTTGATTAAAACG
>NZ_JAUG01000022.1 GCF_000708285.2 Pedobacter borealis DSM 19626 | reverse complement strand
AATCGTCATTGCGAGAAGGCTTTTTCAGCCGACGAAGCAATCTTACAACGATCGCTACTAGCGTGCGCATTAAGATTGCTTCGTTCCTCGCAATGACGATTTTTCTTTGTAGATATGTCAATCGTAGCTGAGTTGAAGAGTTAACCTGAGTTTGAAATCAATTAACCAATTTATTATGAACCTAATTTTTAACCATTGAGAAGTTAAGAAAATTAAGGCCACGCAACTGTTGTGAGATTATTTCATCCAATGAAGGATCGGTTTCGCAATGGCGAACTTCTCGTTTCGAACAGTTAACCGATTCCCTCGATATGTCACCCTGAGCGGAGTCGAAGGGCAATTAACCAACCAAGAGTTTAGCACCAATTAACCGATTTGACCAATGAACTAGTGACTAATGAACCAGTGTGAACCATATAAAAAACAAAAAAAGTCCCGATTTGCATCGGGACTTTCCTTTATAACTTTGGTACTAATTATTCTGCAGGTGCAGCTTCTTCAGTAGTTTCGTCTTTTTTAGCAGGTGCTTTTTTAGCAACTGGAGCTGCTTCAACAACCTCTTCAGCTACAACTTCCTTTTTCACAACCGCTTTTTTAGCAACTGGTGCTTTAGCTACTGCTGCTTCAATTTCAGCTTCAGTGATAGGAAGGATAGAAACATAAGATTTGTTATCTTGTTTCTTTCTGAAAATTACAGTACCATCAACTAAAGCAAATAAAGTGTGGTCTCTACCAATACCAACACCTTTATCAGGGTGGTGTTTTGTTCCACGTTGACGTACTAAAATGTTTCCAGCGATAGCTAATTGCCCACCGAAAATTTTAATACCTAAACGCTTACTATGCGATTCACGTCCGTTTTTCGAACTACCGGCTCCTTTTTTGTGTGCCATGATTTTATATTTTGTAACTCGCTAAAAAGCGAATTATTGGGTTAACAATTAATTATAGAGTGATGTCAGAGATCTGAATCTTAGTGAAAAACTGGCGGTGACCATTTTTCTTTTTGTAACCTTTTCTACGTTTTTTGTGGAAAATAATTACTTTATCACCTTTTAAATGAGATACGATCTTAGCTGAAACTTTAGCACCTTTAACTGCAGGAGCACCTACAGTAATTGCACCACCGTTGTCAACCAACAATACATTATCAAATTCAATACTAGCGCCTTCATCTCCTTGTAATCTGTGTACAAAAAGGTGCTGGTCTTTAGCAACTTTAAATTGCTGCCCTGCTATATTTACTATTGCGTACATTGTTTAAATATTAGTTTTTTAATTTTTATTTAACGAGGTGCAAATATAGAACAAATTCAATTAACACACAAATACATATCGAAAATATTTTTTACTAAAATCATATGGTATCAGGATTCGGAGGATTTAAGGATTTCAAGATCGATTTGACCACTATTTTAATTGCATTTTTTTGAAAATCATGGCTTAATAATTCTTAGGCTAAGCCTGCCCTACTGCCTATTCCAGCGAATGCTTATACTGGAACATTAATTTAACCACAGATAGAAAGAATGTACACAGATATAAAATCTGTGTTTATCTGTGCGCATCTGTGATTAAAAGCGCTTAACTTAACAACAATGGATAACGCTTCCAACTGAGGATATTGAGCCAAAACAGTATTCCATTTTCGGGGTTGCTGGTGCTGAAACCTTGTTCCTAAACCCGACAGCAGCGGCAGCCTCCGATTTTCCATCGGAGCTACAGCGAATGGCGGGGCTGAAAACCTCCAAGAACCACAAGCCGCTCATTTCCAAATAATAATTAAACATCTATGAGCATACTATTCCCTAGGTTCGGTCGGTGAGACACCAACCGATAGATCTATAGCCATTCGTTTCCAAATATTTTCCTGGGTAGTATTCCAGTCAGAGTTAACTGTCATTCTGAACGCAGTGAAGAATCTTAACTTAACAGACCTAGAACCTAAGTTGAGCTAGAGAGATTCTTCATTACATTCAGAATGACAAATTCTTCTTTCCGCTTAAGATAATGCCAATAATTCTCCGTGTTAATCTGTGTCTCCGCAGCTAAAGACCTTACTTAATTCTCTTCGTTAAAAAATGTTAAAGCATTTTTCTTGTTACGAATATTTCGTAGAGTTACGAAAACATCCTAAAAGGAAAAGACTTTAACAAAACGCTAACATTTAACGCTTTATTAAAGTCTTTTTGGTTCATTGGCCATTAGTTCATTGGTCAATGGTTTAATCGGTTAACTGTCTCAAACACCAATTTAATTTAATCGACTTGAGACTCTGGACTCGCGACTTCGGACTACCCTATCTACTTCCCGGTTCTCTTTTCAGCCTGATTTAACGTTCCATCAATAATTTTTCTCATTTGCACTGCAGCATCCAATAATTTGGGGTTACCATCGAAATCGCCATAAATGATCACGTGCTTAGATTTCTCTTTATATCTAAACAGAATATCGTAACGCGGTACTGCCATTGCTTTTGCACTTTTCTTTCCAATAGTATCAGGAAAATTCCAAAGTCCAATTTCATTGGCTTTAGCATGCATATACAGAATATCATCGCTTTTTAAGAACATTTTTTTGTGAACCACAGAATCTGCATTATTCACATACTGGTAATCGCCTGTTGCAGAATTATAATGGTTCTCCAAGGTATCTTTTACTCCCCATTTATATTCCATTGATACAAAATCGTTTTTTCTAAAGGGCGCATTCTGTATTATAGGTTTATAATAGATGTAACAATAAATGATCATTGGAACGATAATGGTAATGGCTAAGAATATTTTTTTTCCTCTACTTGACACTTGATATTGAATTATTGAATGAATATTTAATTATGAAATGAGAGATTGATTGAATAATTGAGTTATTGAATGTTTAAATGAATGATTGAATAAGACTCAAGACTACCGACTCTAGACTGATGACTCCTTAAGCTCCCCTTCCCACTTACTTACCACTGCTGTTGCAATGCTATTGCCAACAACATTAGTTGCAGAACGGCCCATATCCAATAATGGATCGATACCGATTAACAAAGCTAATCCCGCTTCCGGAATATTAAAGCTCGCGATGGTGCCGGCAATTACCACTAACGATGCCCTTGGTACACCAGCAATTCCTTTACTGGTTAACATGAGGATTAAAAGCATCGAAATTTGCTGTTCGAAACCCAAATGGATGCCATAAGCCTGTGCAATAAATAAGGAAGCAAAGGTCATGTACATCATTGATCCATCCAAATTGAATGAATAACCCAATGGCAGTACAAAACTTACAATTTTATCTTTACAGCCAAAACGCTCTAAAAGCATCATTGTTTTTGGATAAGCTGCTTCGCTACTTGCCGTACTGAAAGCCAGAAGTGCAGGTTCTTTCATGTCATTAACCAAACGGAAAATACGTTTTTTCAATACCAAAAAGCCTAAGAAAATTAACACTGCCCATAGTATGGCTAATCCCAGATAGAATTCGCCTATAAATATGGCATAGGTATTAAGTACATTCAAACCTTGTTTGGCCACAATGGCGGTCATGGCTCCAAAAACCGCTAGAGGGGCGAAATTCATCACATAACCGGTCATTTTTAAGATTACGTGCGCAATGGCATCGAATGCTTTAATCACAATCTGGCCTAAATCGCCAATAGCTGCTGTGGCAACGCCAAAGAATAAAGAGAATACAACAATCTGCAAAATTTCGTTGGTTGACATCGATTCGGCAATACTTTTTGGAAAAACGTGTGCGATAAAATCTTTCACACTCATCGATGCTTTCTGGATACCCGTATTTACCAATTGATCGGGCAATGATAATTTCATATGTCTTCCGGGTTCGAATAAGTTTACCAAAATCATACCCAGTACCAGCGACATTAACGACATGGCCAAAAACCAGCCCAATGTTTTACCACCAATTCTACCCACAGCTTTAATGTCGCCTACTTTGGCTACACCAACCACTAAGGTTGTAAATACCAATGGCGCAACAATCATTTTAATCAGGCGAAGAAAGATATCGCTCAATAACGTAAAGTATTCTAATTTTTTCTCCCTGATATCTTCGTTATCTTTTTTGATTTTAGCATTTGCTTTTCTTTCAGCTTTAAGCTGTGTATAACCAATACTGGTGGTATCGGTAGTTTTGGCAATGCTTACCTCTATACTTTTAACTTTCGCATCGGCGGTGAGTATTTTCTGGTTATAGACATCGATTGAATTGACATTTAAAATATAGCCCAATGCAATACCCGCAATCAGCGCTAAGAAAATGAAAAGCGTGAGTTTGTTTTTCTTCATGAATATAAAAAGTTTGTAGTACTCTTAATTTGGTAAAACTACGATATTTACGGCGTGTAACAAATTTTGATAACAGGTGAGATTAAAAAATATATCAACGTAATTGAGTTAAGCCATTCGGCAAAGCAGAAATAATTTAACCACAGATACACCCAGATGTAAAAATCCGTGTGTATCTGTGGTTAAGAACTTTTAAGTCAATCACATTAAAAAATATATTATTTTTGATTTCTGGTGTAACAAAAAATGCACATCATCATCTAAAACGCAACTATAAACCTCTAAATGGAACAAAAAGACAAGTTATTTAAAGAGATCTTCGATTCAAATTCCAAAAAGATATTCCATTTATGTTATGGTTATACTGGCGATACCGACGCTGCAAACGATCTTCTACAGGAAACTTTTTTAAAGGTTTGGCAAAATCTGGATAAGTTCAGAAACAAATCTTTAATTTCTACGTGGATTTATAGAATTGCAGTGAATACTTGTTTAACTTATTTAAGATCAGAAAAAAGACAGGCGAAAGACGAATTAACAGATAATATTATAGAAAATAAAATAGAGGAATTTTCAGAGAAAAATGAACAGGTTGCCCTACTTTATAAATGTATATCCAAGCTCGAAGAGAATGACCGTTTAATTATTACAATGGTACTTGATGAATTACCATACCACGAAATTGCCGACATATCTGGAATAAGCGAAGGCAACTTGAGGGTAAAAATTCACCGCATTAAACAAAAATTAACAGAACTATATAGCCAGTATGCAAGCGTTTGATCAAATACAGGAGTTGTGGCAAAAGCACGAGGTAGAAGTTAAGGTTTCTGCTGATGAAATGCTGCAACAAGCGAAGAAAGAAGTAAATGGATTAAAGCTAAAATCTGCTTTGAACATTTTGGGGATGCTGGCATCCTTTATTACCACTGCTGCATTATGGATATTTTTTCACTTCGAATCGTGGACTACACACGTAGGAATCAGCATCACCATTACCGCCATTGGCGTATATACCTTAATTCTGTACCGCGATTACAGGTTAATTTCTAAAACTGATTTCACCGCTCACCCGCACGAATACTTAAACAATCTAAAAACCTATCAATTAAATCGTTATAAACTTTACAACTCTTTATATTGGTTTTATATGATTGCGCTTTCATTGGGCATCATATTTTATTTTGTAGAAATTCTTGCGCACTTTAACACTGTTCAAAAAGTTTTAGCTGTAGGCTTAACAGCGATCTGGATGTTATTTTGCTCAACGATATTAAGAAAGGCTGTGATGAGCAGGGAAAAAGAACGTATAGCTTTATTGATTGAGAAATTTGAGCGCATTAGCGGACAGATTTCTACCCCCGAATAATTTTAGGCACGGTTTTTTCACTGTAAAAACCAACACATGAAACCATCATGATATACCATTTAACAACGGAATAACTAAATCATGATAGCTTCACCAGCGTTGAAACTAAAATTACACAGGTGAAAAGACATATTATATCCCTTTTATTTTTGCTGGCACTGCCATGTACTTTTGCTTTTAAACAAGATTTTTCAGGCCCCATTCAATTGAATTGGGAAACGCATTTTAAAGGAAAAGCCGATATGCGCTCGCCATTTTTTGCGCTGACTGCAATGACATGGAAATATAGTTACGAAAGTACCGTTTACCGTAATCGCGTTGCCATTAAGCTTAAAAATGATGTCAGTATTGATAAAACGAGATCGTGGGTTAAGTGGGATAAAATTAAAGATCCCGAAATTAGGGCAAGTCTTTTACACCACGAGCAAGGGCACGCCGATATTCAGTATGTTTTATTATTGGAGGCTGAAAGGGTATTAAAAAACCGGAACTACGCTGTAAGCAACTATAAAGTCCAAATATCCGAACTCGCCAATCAGATCAGCAATTATTTCGACACCATGCAACGTAACTATGATGAAGAAACCGAGCATGGCAGCAATCATAAAATGCAGGCCCGGTGGGATGACATTATTCAGGATAAGATTGAAGAATCGAGGGCTGCTATGGCCGAATTACAAAAATAGTTTTGGAATAAAGATAATAGCACCAACCACTACCGACAGAAATGCAGCCACCAAAACCGCAGCAGCAGCCAAATCTTTTATCACTTTAATTTTTGGATGATAATCTGGAGAAACCACATCGGCCAGTTTTTCGAGGGCAGAATTTAAAATTTCGGCCACAAAAACAGCAGAAATAACAGATAAAATAGCAATCCACTCCAAATTGGAAATTTTTAGGTAAAAAGATAGGCCAATCGCAATGATTGCTGCAAACAGATGAACCCTACCATTATGATCGTTTACGAAGAACAGTTTCAGTCCGTTAAAAGCATATTTAAAGCTCCTGATCCGATCGATGATAAAAAATTTTTCGTTGTCCATTGTTTTTAAATTACGTGATAGATCCTGAAACAAGTTCAGGATGACGAATTAGTGTGGTGGTCGTCATTCCCGCGCAGGCGGGAATCTTAAAGCCCATTGCATTACGATTCCCAATCAAGTTGGGAATGACGTTACGGTATGTAGATGTCATCCACTCCAATGTTTTTATCAAAAACTAACCTCTCAAGATAACGATCCTTCATGGTCACGCCTTTTTATCCTAAACCATCAACCTTTTGCCCTAAACCTTACTTTACCTCACTTGTAGAAAAACTATTTCCACTTAATTTATATTGGTAGGTCTTGGTAATCGTTTTAGTACTATCTGCATTGTCTTTTGCCGGAAAAGAACGGAACAGGTCGCCGTTTTTAATAAAAAAATTATCGTTACCGTTATAACCTTTCTTTTGACTGGTACTTAAAGAAGGGAAACTGATTTTATTGAAATCGCCACGCGTGTATTCAAAAACATTTAAATCCGAAACTGTTTTTTTGCTTAAGAGCTGAATATACAATTCAGGATTTCCATCATTGTCTAAATCCATATTCCAGGCATCAATCACAATACCTTTACGATCTACGGCGGCCGACCTGTAATTATTACGCACAGAATCAGACATAAGAATCTGATACCCCCCAATAGAGTCAACCCCTTTTCCCCAGCTTACAATTTCGAAATTTAATCCGGGCCTCACTTCTATATCTTTATAAAAACGGAAGGGGTTTTTCTGCACTTTTTCAGTTTCTGTCTTAATTTCTTTAGGTTTTTCTTCTGTGCATGCAAAACAAAACAGCATCCCTGTTATTAACAAGAGATGCTGTAATGTATATTTCTGTAATTTCATTCTATTTAGGACGTTTTGGTTGCCCCAAATTAAGTATTTTAGCCTTTTAAAGCAACATTTTATTTCTTTGCTTCTGTTTTAACTTCGGGTGCTCCGTTATTTAAAACCGTTTCTGTGGTTACACTTCTTCTGCCACTTGGTGCAATAACAATGGTTTTTAATACTCTTTTTTCGCCTTGTGGTACTGTAATTTTAATTGGCGCAGTGTACAAGAATGCATTTTCTGATGGACGAGATAAATCAATCGAATAATAAATTTTAGCTCCGGTTACAGGTGCTTTTAAATCAATTGTAAATTCTCCGCCTGTTAAGGGTTTATCGCTCTGACCAATTGGTGTAGGTACCCAGAAATTAACATTCATTTTATCTAAACGGGCCAAATGAGCTGGTAAACGTTCTTCAGAAAAATTCTTTAAATCTTTACGCTCAACCGGCGACCACGCAATTTCAGATAAAGCCAATAAACGTGGGAAAGCGTGATTTTCTGCTTTTGCTGTGGTTTTAATATACTCAGACCACATATTAGCCTGTACACCTTTAATGTATTTTCTTTCGTCGGCAGTTAACACTTTCGGAATCGGATCGTAAGCATAAATCTTTTGGTAAGGGGCAAATCCGCCAATGGTTACCGGCTCATCAGGAGAGTTAGATTGTTTGTGGTCGATATATAAACCCATCGATCCTGGGGTCATAATTACATCGTGTTTTTGCTGTGCAGCTGCAATTCCGCCATCTTCGCCTCTCCAGCTCATTACTGTCGCATTAGGCGCCAAACCACCTTCTAAAATCTCATCCCAACCAATAATCGAACGTCCTTTTCCGTTTACATGTTTTTCTATAGTCTGAATAAAATAGCTCTGTAATTCATGCTCATCTTTAAGACCTTTCTCTTTCATTAGGTTCTGGCAGAAAGTAGATTCTTTCCAATAGGTTTTAGGTGCTTCATCACCACCAATATGGATGTATTTAGAAGGGAAAATAGCAATCACTTCATCTAACACATTCTCTAAAAAAGTAAAAGTATTGGCTGATGGCACAAAAATATCATCAAAAACGCCCCAGGTTTGTTGTACCTGTTTACCTTTCCTGCTACCCGCCCATGGTGTTTTATCGCTGATAAAAGTATCACGGTCAGGAAAACAGCTTAATTCAGGATAAGCAGCAATTGCAGCAGAAGCATGTCCAGGCAATTCAATTTCGGGTATTATCGTAATGTATTTAGCAGCTGCATATTTAACAATGTCTTTGGCTTCTTCTTGGGTATAATATCCCTTAACTGGTGTAAGATAATTGCCATTGCCTGGATAATTGCCAATAATTGTCCCATTACGTGAAGAACCGATTTCTACCAGTTTTGGGTATTTTTTAATTTCCAATCTCCAGCCCTGATCGTCGGTTAAATGCCAGTGGAAAGTATTGATTTTGTAATAAGCCAACTGATCGATGTACTTTTTGATAAAAGAAATCGGAAAGAAATGACGGCTTACATCCAACATGGTTCCGCGGTAGGCAAAACGTGGATAATCGTTAATATCAACTGCCGGGATGGTAATTTTATCGGCAACTTTATCTGGCATCATCTGCATAGCAGATTGAACCGCATAAAACAGACCTGCACCTTTTCCTGTTAAAACAATTTGTTTAGGGGTAACTTTAATCGTGTAACCTTCAGCAGGCAATTGATCTGCTCCAACAGACGTTAAAACAATTGCTTTTTGGTTAGGTTGGGTAATTTTAGTTTCACGTAAGGCAAAACCTGCCTTGGTAACAATAAAAGCATTTAATAAATCAGCCATCTTTGCGCCGTCGATGCTTTGATTTACTAAAACCGTGGTTTTATCTAAAATGAAATTTCCGTTCGCCCTGGTAATGGCTACAGGTGCAGGTATGATACCCAGGTTAGGATCACTCTGCGCAAATGCACTCGTGCTGATTAATACTCCAATAAAAATCGATAATGCTTTGTTCATGTTGTGTTTAGGTTTTTATAGATTTATTTGATTATTTGAACCAAGATAGAGATAATGGCCAGATTCCGAATCCCACATTTTTGTTACAATCGAGATCAACCGTTTGACTGCACCGCATAACGCAGATAAATCTAAATATAAAAGGTCGTCATTTCGAACGGAGTGCAACGCAGTCGAGAACCCGAAGCTCAGCGAAGCTAAATCTACATTTTATAGCTTCTACACAGCAGATTTCTCCATTTCACTGCGTTTCAGTCGAAATGACGACTACTTTTATGAAAATCAAGTACAGAAGCGTTTAGGTTACGATAGTCCCGCCATCCGTTATAGTCCCGATGAAGAATCGGGAGCTGCCACTACTGTCGGGTTTAAATGGCACAGCCATTTATACTATTTGAGGCTGCAAAGCGTAGAAGAATTATTCTAGGCAGCATGCTATTCAACTTTAAATAGTAGCAGAAGCCCAAGTATTTAAACCTGATTGAAGCGGAAAGCCCACAGCGCAGCGAGGACTTTTAGCGCAAAGCAGGACTAACAATAAAAGAACCACTGCAATTGCTTTCAAAAAAAAAGAGAAATTGTAAGCCTAGTGAAACAAGATCAGCGTTGATAGATCTCTCCATTCCACTACGTTTCAGTCGAGAAGACGACTTAAAAAAAAAGAGAAACCGTTGCTGATTTCTCTTTTTAAAATTGCATTAAAATATTTTACGCTTCTACAGGATGCTCTTTAGCAGCCAAGTACCTTTCGGCATCGAGCGCGGCCATACATCCAGAACCTGCAGCAGTTACCGCCTGTCTGTAATACATATCCTGCACATCGCCACAGGCAAAAACACCTTCAATATTGGTTAAAGTAGAACCTGGTTTGGTAGCTAAATAACCCGTTTCATCCATATCCAACTGACCTTTAAAAATATCGGTATTTGGTTTATGACCAATAGCTACGAAGAAACCTTCTACAGCGATATCAGATTCGACACCGGTTTTATTATTTAAAACTTTAACCGCAGTTACATTTTTACCGTTACCTAAAATCTCCTGGGTTTCGGTATTGTAATGCACCACAATATTCGGTGTAGCTAACACGCGGCTCACCATTGCTTTAGAAGCTCTGAATTCGTCTTTGCGAACCAATAAATGCACGGTTTTACACAATTTGGCTAAATAAGTTGCTTCTTCCGCTGCAGTGTCTCCAGCACCAACTATGGCTACATCTTGTCCTTTAAAAAAGAAACCATCGCACACGGCACAGGCCGAAACTCCAAAACCATTGTATTGTTGCTCACTTGGTAAACCCAGCCATTTTGCTGTAGCGCCTGTAGCAATAATTACGGTATCTGCTGTAATGGTTTTAATTTCATCAACCACTACTTTATGTGGCGTTGAAGAGAAATCTACCGAACTTACATAACCAAAACGGATATCGGTACCAAAACGCTCTGCCTGTTTGCGGAAATCTTCCATCATTTCTGGCCCCATGATTCCTTGCGGGTAACCTGGAAAATTTTCTACATCTGTAGTTTGCGTAAGCTGCCCACCGGCTTGCATACCGGTATACATAATTGGTTTTAAATCAGCTCTGGCAGCATAAATTGCAGCAGTATAACCTGCAGGACCTGAACCTATAATTAAACACTGAACGTGTTCGTTTTCTTGTGACATTATATTGTGTGTTTGAAATTCATTAATCGTAGCGCAAATTTAATGCTTTAAATATTTGTTGGCAAGTGCACATTGTCAACATAGTTTACTTATTAACATCATAAGCCAAGCGGAAAGCGCATGGCTTTTGGTGTTTAAAGCTATTCGTGCTGTCAGATGTTTCCATCTGGCACTGACTCCATATATGCGTGATGATTTTTACCAGTCAGATGGTAACATCTGACTGCACAATAAATTCAGGTATACTTTAAAGTAAGATGGTAACATCTTACAGTACAAAAAATCACTACCCTTTATTCTCTCTGATCAACCGAATTACATTACCTCCCAAAATTTTCTTGATATCGTTTTCCGAATATCCATTTTTAATCAGCTCATCGGTAATTTTAGGATAATCTGCTACACTGTTCATTCCTAAAGGAAAAGATTCGGCGCCATCAAAATCCGCTCCCAATCCAACATGGTCTATACCGATTAATTTCACAACATGACTAATATGTTTAACTAAAAGTGCAATTGGTGGTCGTGTGGCATCGGCATCAGCCTGATGGTTGAAAATCAAGGTATCAATGGCATTGCTTCTACCATATTTAGCGCTCAATGTTTTAAGCTCGTTATCATATTTTGCAAAGAATTCTTTTTGTTTGGTATTGAAGGTAGCATCTAAAAAGCCACTATAGAAATTAATGCAAACTACACCACCATTTTTACCAACAGCTTTAATCTGATCATCTTTTAAATTTCGCGGAACGGGATTTAAAGCATAAGCACAGCTGTGGGAAACAATTACGGGTTTAGCAGATGCAGCAATGGCATCATAAAAGGTTTTTTCACCCACGTGTGATAAATCGACCATTACCCCGAGTTTATTCAATCGTTTTACAACCTGTTTTCCAAAATCACTTAAACCCGCATTTTCGGGTTTCACTTTACCCGAAGTTTCTTCGGCTGCCGAACTCGACCATGAGGTGCTGTTGTTCCAGGTTAAGGTGAGGTAAGCCATTCCGCGCTTTGCAAGGCTATCGATATAATCTAAACGGTTTTCGATCATATGTCCACCTTCTACCCCTATCATCGCAGCCAATTTTTGTTGTTTAACCGCTTGTTCGAGATCTTTAGCGCTTGTTACCAGTTTAATTTTATCGGGATATCGTTTAATTAAACTATAAAGTGAATCTATTTCCTGGTTAGCTACAGCATACCCACCTTTTTCATCACACCAGATAGAAAAAAACTGAACATCTAAGCCACCTTGTTTGGCCCTCACTAAATCGAAATTCCCTTTAGGCTGAAGTTTCCCAATATCGATGCCCGATTTGATCTGATTGAACAGTATATCTCCATGGGTATCGATTACAATCGCATTTTGATGAATTTTATCTGAATTTTGGGCAAAAAGATTGATCTGCAATAGTGTAAGGACAAGAAAAAGATAAAGATTTTTCATGCGCTAAATATAATATTAATTGTTTTTACCAGTGCAGACACTCGAGTTCCCATCTATTTTTTTCACCACTAATAAACAAAGGCAATTTATGTTCAAAACCTAGATATGCTTAGATGTAAAACAAGTCCATCGGTTGTCAGATGGTAACATCTGACAGCACATTATAACTAAGTCTGTATCACACCTACATTAAACTTCTTCGTAATCGGCGATTGGTTGGCGGCCTCAATTCCCATCGAAATAACTTTTCTGGTTTCTAACGGGTCGATAATACCATCTACCCAAAGGCGCGATGCGGCATAATAAGGTGTGGTTTGGCTATCGTATCTATCGGTGATTTCTTTTAACAATTCCGCTTCTTTTTCTGGTGTGATTACTTCGCCTTTCGCTTTTAAAGAGGCTTCCTGAATCTGAAGTAAAGTTTTTGCAGCCTGCGAACCGCCCATTACCGCAATTTTAGCCGTTGGCCAGGCATAAATCAATCTAGGGTCGTAAGCCTTACCGCACATGGCATAGTTGCCTGCGCCATAAGAATTACCCAATACTATTGTAAATTTTGGCACCACAGAATTGGCAACAGCATTAACCATTTTAGCCCCATCTTTAATAATACCACCATGTTCTGATCGGCTGCCGACCATAAAGCCAGTAACATCTTGCAAAAACACCAATGGGATTTTCTTCTGGTTACAGTTCATAATAAAACGGGTAGCTTTATCGGCACTATCAGAATAAATCACACCGCCAAACTGCATCTCTCCTTTTTTCGACTTCACCACTTTACGCTGATTGGCCACAATGCCCACCGCCCAGCCATCAATACGGCCTAAACCACAAACAATGCTTTGTCCGTAGCCTTTTTTGTATTCTTCAAATTCGGATTGATCAACCAAACGGTTAATGATATCCATTATTTCGTAAGGTTTATCTCTGTTTTCGGGTAAAACACCATACAGTTCTTCTTCATTTTCTTTTGGTTTTGCTGGTTTAATCCGATCAAAACCTGCGTTTTGAGGCGCGCCCAACATACTCATGATGTTCCTTATGCTATCTAAGCAGGCCTGATCATTAGGATGTTTATAATCGGTAACACCCGATATTTCGCAATGAGTTGTGGCTCCACCCAAAGTTTCATTGTCAACCTCTTCGCCTATGGCCGATTTTACCAGGTAAGAACCCGCTAAAAAAACCGATCCGGTTTTATCAACAATCATCGCTTCATCGCTCATAATGGGCAAATAGGCACCACCGGCAACACAAGCACCCATGATGGCCGAAATCTGTACTATACCTTCCGACGACATGATGGCATTGTTACGAAACATCCTTCCAAAATGTTCCTTATCAGGAAAAATCTCATCTTGCATCGGGAGATATACACCAGCACTATCAACCAGGTATATCACTGGCAGGCGGTTCTCCATGGCAATTTCCTGTGCACGGAGGTTCTTTTTTGCAGTCATGGGAAACCAGGCACCAGCTTTTACAGTGGCATCGTTGGCCACAATCATACATTGCCTTCCGCTTACATAGCCAATACCGCACACTACTCCTGCCGAAGGACAGCCACCTTGCGCTGCATACATACCATCAGCCGTAAAAGCACCAACTTCTAAGAAGCTGGTATCATTATCAATTAAATAGGCAATACGTTCGCGGGCCAATAACTTTCCCTTTTCTTTTTGTTTGGCCGCATTTTTTTCGCCACCACCTAAATATATTTTTTTGAGTCTGGTTTTCAGTTCGTATACCAACTGTTTATTTACATCCTCATTTTTATTGAATTCGATATTCATGGTGGCAATTTAAATTTAATTTTAGAAAAACAATATTGACCAAAACGGTTTCTGGTACAAGGCGATTTTTAACCACAGAGAAAACAAGAGAAATCACTGAGGGCACAGAGATCTGAACGCTTTATTTAAGGTTAGATTACCTACAATTTGAGTGATAACTAAAGTATTTTCTCAGTTTACCTCTGTGTAAAAACGCTGTTCCCTCTGTGGTTAATTATCCGTTTAAAATGATATTTTTGGATAAATCCGAAAAATGGAACTAACCATCAATATTCCTGCGCTATTGTTTCCTGCCATCAGCTTAATTATGCTGGCTTATACCAACCGTTTTCTGGCTTTGGCAAGTTTAGTGAGAAGTTTAAAATCGAAATATGAGGATGGCGATAAAAATGCAGCGTTGCATAAACAGATCGAAAACCTGCGTTACCGCTTAAAGTTGATCAAAAACATGCAGGCTTTTGGTGTACTTAGCTTTGCCAGCTGCCTTTTTTGTATGTTTTTTATTTATTTGGAGTGGAATACCGTTGCTGAAATTCTTTTTGCCCTGAGCTTGATATTTTTCATGATATCGTTAATCATTTCGTTAATAGAAATCCAGATCAGTACAAAAGCACTGGAGCTGGAATTGAGCAGTTTAGAAGAACTCGATAATCCATCAATTGTAAGTAGGTTTAAAAAGAAATTTGATAAAGATTGATATGCAACTACCTGTTAATACGCCAGAAGAATATTTAAACAGCCTCCCTGAAGAAAGGAAAGCGCCAGTTTCGAAATTGAGAGATACTATTTTAGAGAACCTGCCAGCTGGTTTCGAAGAACAGATTACCTATGGTATGCTGGGATATGTTATTCCACTCAGGCTTTATCCTGCAGGTTACCACTGTACACCAGAACAGGCTTTACCTTTTATCAACATTGGTTCGCAAAAGAATTTTATTGTTATGCACCACTTGGGTTTATACGCATTTACTGATTTACTGGAATGGTTTCAGGCAGAATATCCTAAACACAGCAAATACAAATTGGATATGGGTAAAGGTTGCGTCCGTTTTAAAAAACCTGATGATATTCCATACGCATTAATTGCCGGACTCATCAGAAAGGTTACACCTGCAGAATGGATTGAACAATATGAAAAAGTATATAAACGTAAAGGCTAATTTTGATAAACTACGCCATCAATCTTCAGCTTTTTAAACTTTTCTGCCCAGCCTTTACCTTTTATGTATTTTACCTGCGATGGGTATCCTTTTAGATTTGGATGATAAATCGGATCAAATGAAAAAGTCATTTCGGTATCCGATTTTTGAATAACAGTTACTTCGTTATCATTTTCATCCTTTTCTCCAGTTGTAAAAAATTTATCGCCCATTTTTGCATTGAAATCAGCTCTGGTATAAGTTTTCAAAGGACTATCGGGATAGCCCTCAATCAATTTATTCTGCTCGTCGATCCTTAAGTAAACTGTACTCACTGCATCGCCACCTACCAATGAATAAAACTTGTAAAAAAGCTTTTTATTAATGCGGACAGTATCCTTGATTTCGGTATAAGATTGAGCGTTCATGTACCATAAATTGCCAATCTGCATCGGCAAAAACGAATCGGCAGCCAAATTTTGATCTTTATTCATTTGGCAGGATAGGATAAACAGACTAATTAAAATAAAACTTAAAGATTTCCAGTTTACGATCATGAGGCATTTGTTTTTCTTATTTAACGTTAAAGATAAACAATGCGCTGCATTGTAAGCTATTAATTCACAAAATGATACAAGAAAACAACCTCACCACTAAAGGCAGGTTTCTTTTGATCTTCAATTTCCATTTCGATAGCCATATTTACTTTGGTTACGCCTCGGAGATTAATAATAGAAGCCAGTTTTGCTTTTAGCCGTACTTTGCTGTTAACGGTAACTGCCTGCGCAAATCTTAAACTTTCGATACCATAATTGATCTCCATTTTTAATTTTTGGATATCAACAATTTCTTTCCATAGGTAAGGGATTAATGAAAGCGTTAAATAGCCATGCGCTATGGTTGCCTTAAAAGGGCCTTCATTTTGGGCTCTTTCTTCATCGACATGAATCCATTGATGGTCTAATGTGGCATCGGCAAATTTATTAATCTGTTCTTGCGTAATGGTATGCCATGAAGAAACGCCTAATTCCTTGCCAAGGTATTGTTCAAATTCTGCGTGGGAGGTAATGATTTGCATTTTGGTAATTTTAGTTCCTTTAATCAGGTATTTTATAATATTGTTATATTTTCAGTATGGTTACGAATGTTATGGCTCATGGTTTATGGTTTATAGCCTACCAGTATAAGCGTCGCTACTATTAACTATTAGCCATTGACCATAATCCGAAGTACTTCGCTATAATTAACTCAGATTTCTTTCTCTAAACCAAACCTCGTCTGGAATGGCAGAAAAATTATCCATTTTATCGATTAAAGTTTCGGCATTTGCTTCATTAAAAACTAAATCGCGATTGGCCGGTTTCAAAAATTTACTTTGCACCATCATATCCATTTGAGCAAATAAAGGATCGTAAAAACCATTTACATTTAATACGCCGATTGGTTTTGTGTGCAGGCCGAGCTGCAACCAGGTTAACACTTCAAAAAACTCTTCAAGGGTGCCGAAACCACCTGGCAAAATAACAAAACCATCACTTAAATCGGCCATTTTCTGTTTTCTTTGGTGCATATTTTCCGTTACAATCATTTCGGTTACCCCTTTATGACCAACTTCTTTATCCATTAAAAACTGTGGAATTACCCCTGTAACTAAACCGCCTAACTCGAGTATATCATTGGCTAATACACCCATCACGCCTACACTTCCTCCACCGTAAACCAATCTGATCTGCTGTTTTACAAGTGTTTCTGCCAATTGCTTTATTGCGTTACGCAGCGCTACATCGCCATTAAAGTTTGAGCCACAATACACACAAACTGATTTAAGCTTATTCATTTAGTTAAAATTTACCGAAGTTAATATTTTATCGGCTTTCTGTAAATTTTAATTCTGCACAAAGCTGTTACAGGACTTATTTTAATTAAACCTCGCAGGTTTTAAAAACCTGCGAGGTTTAATCGTATAATTTTCTTTCAAGAACCACCGACTTTGTTAAATAAACCTGATAAAACGGAAAGCCCGGAGCGAAGCATGAGCGAGGACTTGGAGGGATAGCAGGACTGACGCTAAACTGGAATTCTGTCTTGGCTTTTCTAAATAATATTGACCACTTGAGGACACTTAAGTATTTTAGTACAAAAAAGGAGCGGCATTACACCACTCCTTCTAACCAAATATAAGAGAGAAAAGATTAATTTAGAGATTAGAAAGCATAACGGATTGTTGCACCATAAGTTCTTGGATCGCCAAGTACGCCTGCATATAAGCCTGAGTTACCAGCCGCAGCCTGCAATTGTTCATAATAGTTTTTGTTTGCGATATTTCTGCTCCAAACAAACAAAGAGAACTTATCTGATTTAAATCCTAACCTTGCATTAAATAAAGCATAACCTTTAACATTTAAAATGCTTGAAGGTGTAGGGTTTGACGAATATTCTGAACGGTAACTCGCATCGCCGGCGATAAAATATCTACCAGCCCTGGTTGCTAAATTACCGGGGGTACTAAATTCAGAACCTCCAGAAATGTTCCATTTAGAAATACCTGGCAATCTGCCTCCCGAAGCATCTTTGAATGCAACTTGGGTAGCTACACCGTTTACCAATTCGGTATGGCCGGTTTCTTCTAAAGGAAGTGGTGCATTAGTGAATTTCACATATTTACCATCAAGGTAAGCTACCGCAGCATTTAAAGTTAAGAATCTTTCCAGTTGATAAGTTCCATCAATTTCTAAACCTTTTACTTTAACTTTCTCTGCGTTTGCAAGATACCCCCTATTTACCCCCAGCTGTGGAGATTGAACATTGGTTTGGTAATCTTTAATATCGGTATTAAAAGCGGTAATATTTAATATGGCACCTTTAACCGGTTTTGTTTTTAAACCTAATTCGTAATGTTGAACATATTCTGGCTTTACAACAGCTACTGACAAGTCTGCTTGTCCGGTTGAGGTAGTTGGCAAGCCACCTACGTTAACACCAACAGGTTTATAAGCAGTAGAGAAAGTTCCATAAACGTTTAACTTCGTGTTAGGGCGGTATGAAACCGTTAAGTTACCCGATAGGTTATTGTTATCTACTTTGGTAGTGAACTGCTGATTACTATACACAGCGGCTTTTAGTGCAAGTAAAGCAGCGTCTGTAGTCTGCAATCCGCCATAAGTTACCCTGTCGTAATCCACATCTTTTTTATCGTAGGTGTATCTTAAACCAGGTAATACGTGAAAATGCGCTAAAAATTCCCAGTCAACCTGAGCAAAAATAGCTGCACTTAAGGATTTGATGGTCGAATTGGTTTTAATCCCAAAGCCATCTAATAAACCAGGGGTTGAATATAATGCCTGACTACCCGTATTGCTTGTTTGCACAAATCTCCATTGATCTTTACCTACTTCTTCTGTTTGGGCCAAACCTTTTAAGTTCTGAGCAAGGGCAAACACCCCAATTACACCACTTAATTTATCGGTGATATTACCGGCATATCTAATTTCCTGTGAATATTGATCATGACGGGAGTTACCTTGAGATTTGGTCAATGCAGACAGTTCAGAGAAATCCCTGTCGTTTGTAGGATCCCAGTTCCAGAATCTCCATGCTGTGGTAGATGTTAATGTTCCGCCACCAATTTTATAATCTACATTTAAGGATATACCACCGATTGACTGATTATGTCTCCAAGGGGTATTGGTATTTATTTCTCTTGAAAAAGGATCAATTTTAGGTTGCTGATAGCCTAGATCGGAAACAATTTTAGCGTATTGGCGATAAGCGCTTCTTTCTGTTGTGGTAACACCAGCAATTACCAAAGGATAACCTGCAGGGTGCTGAACACTTACATCGCTACTTAATAGTATCTGTAACCTATCTGAAGGGGTAAAATACAACTGGCTTTTAAAACCAAGGTTGTTTTGTCCGCTATATTTACGTTCTTCTCTGGTATTCCATATTGTACCATCGCGTTGGGTACCCGAGATTGATATTTTTGCAGCAAGATTTTTTGCCACTCCTCCCGAAACTGACGTTTTTGCCTGGATAAAGTTATAGTTTCCGACGCTTAGTTCCACTTTGGCACTTGGTGTTTGGGTTGGTTTTGTAGTGGTGATGTTAAATGCACCTGCGGTAGTATTTTTCCCAAATAACGTACCTTGAGGACCACGGATTACTTCTATTTGTTCGATATCCAGGAAATCGGTTGAGGTGGCAGCCGGACGCGCATGGTAAACACCATCTACGTAAAAACCTACACCTGGGTCGATACCATCGTTAGTTAAACCGAATGTTGAACCCAGACCTCTAATATTAAGTGTTGTATTTCTTGCATTCGATGCATATAATTGTACAGATGGCACTAACTCTTTTAAACGGTTAACGTTAAAAGCACCAGCATTTTCTGCTGCCTGGCCACCTATTACAGTAATTGGGATAGGCACGTCCTGTAAAACCTCCGAACGTCTTCTCGACGTTACAACGATCTCATCTAATAATGCATTTTCTACCAGAACCAATTCTATTGGTGTTTCCTGAAGTTTTAAAATCTGAAAATCCTGAGGTTTATAGCCAACTGAGCTCACTTGAAGGTAAAATGGAGTCTCTTGTTTTACATTTATGCTGAAAACACCATTATCATCTGCCACTACGGCTTGGTTTGTTCCTCTTACCTTTACAGTAGCGTGTGATATTGTACTGCCATTTGTTGTTTTAATTACGCCGGTTACTGGGCTTTGGGCAAAGGCAAAACTTGCCGAAAGTAAAAATGAAAAGAGAATTAGTAAACTTTTGTTCATGATTAGTTATATAGTTTGTTTAAATGTTGTTGATTAATGACTCGTTCGAAAGTATGCGATTACTGTTTTAGAATGGCTACAACAACAATACGAGCGTGTTTTTTGATTTGTTTTCATAATTATCATATAAATCCTATAGATTTAGTCGACAAATATATTAAAAAATTTTAGCTGCCAAATTTTATTTTGTGATTTTTCTATTTTTTAGTCCCGCCTGGATTTTAAAAGCCTATAGATCCGGTTCCAAATCGTGAGTTTCGCGTTAAGGATTGTAAGGGTTTAGTACCGATTTAAGCATCCGTTTTTGTTCATTTTTGATATGCTTGCTTGTTTCACAGGTTTAATCGGTACCGGAGCGAAGCGTAGCCCTGAAAAGCCTGACCCTTTCTCGTTTTCCCGGGATTGGGTAACGTCCAAATTAGTTAGCAGCTTTTTAATTTTAATTCCATTTTAAATCTTGTAGATTATAAAAACCTGCTAGGTCCGACTTCAAAATTAAAAACGGGGCTATCGTAAACGATGCCCCGCTCTAATTACCCCTAAATCCCCTAAAGGGGACTTTATGTTAACTTCTTTTCTTAAACTTTGAATACTTGGAAAATTCTCCTAATTTAAGATTACTAAAAGCCTAAACCTTCAACCCTCTACCCTACACCTTATCTGGTATAATTTGGTGCTTCTTTAGTAATCGTAATATCGTGTGGATGGCTTTCGCGCATACCTGCTGCAGTAATCTGCACAAATTGTGCTTCTTGTAACGCCTCGATACTTGCTGCTCCGCAATAACCCATACTTGCACGTAAACCGCCAATATACTGATACATTACTTCTGCTAAGGTACCCTTAAATGGCACACGGCCTACAATACCTTCTGGAACCAACTTTTTAATATCATCTTCTACATCCTGGAAATAACGGTCTTTAGAACCCTGCTCCATTGCTTCAATTGAGCCCATTCCACGGTAAGATTTAAATTTACGTCCTTCGTAGATAATGGTTTCGCCTGGCGATTCTTCAACTCCTGCAAATAACGAACCTGCCATTACTGTACTTGCTCCAGAAGCAATTGCTTTGGCAATATCACCTGTATGTTTAATACCACCATCGGCAATAACAGGAACACCTGTGCCTTTTAAAGCTTTGGCACATTCGTAAACCGCATATAATTGAGGAACACCAACGCCAGCAATAATTCTTGTTGTACAGATAGAACCAGGACCAATACCAACTTTAACGGCATCAGCACCAGCATCGGCTAAGAATTTTGCAGCAGCTCCGGTAGCAATATTTCCAACGATAACCTGCAAATCAGGATATTTAGCTTTAACTTCTTTTAACTTATCAACTACTCCTTTTGAGTGACCATGAGCAGTATCAATGGTAATTACATCAACACCGGCATGAACTAAGGCATCAACACGTTGTATAGTATCAGCGGTTACACCAACAGCAGCGCCTACACGTAAACGACCGCGTTCATCTTTACAGGCGGCAGGGTAATTTTTAACCTTCGAAATATCTTTAAAAGTAATTAAACCGCTTAAGTAACCATCTTTGCTCACTACAGGAAGTTTCTCGATTTTATGGTTCTGAAGAATTTCCTCTGCCTGAACCAAAGTAGTACCTTCTGGTGCAATGATTAAATTTTCTTTAGTCATTACCTCAGAAATCGGTCTTTTCATATCCTTTTGGAAACGTAAATCCCTATTTGTAATAATACCCACCAATTTATTGTCGCTGCTTACAACAGGAATACCACCAATTTTATGCTCTTTCATAATCTTGAAAGCATCGGACACAACAGCTGTTTCCAATAAAGTAACCGGATCCTGGATCATACCGCTTTCAGAACGTTTAACCTTACGTACTTCTTCGGCTTGTCTTTCTATGGTCATGTTTTTATGTAACATACCAATACCACCATTTTGCGCAATGGCAATGGCTAGTTCGGCTTCTGTTACAGTATCCATCGCTGCAGAAATCAATGGAACATTAAGTTTAATTTTTTTTGTTAAAAAAGTGGCTGTATTTACTTCACGGGGCAGAATTTCGGAATATGCAGGTACTAGAAGTACGTCGTCATACGTTAAACCTGTGGCAATAAACTTTGTGGAATCGAGTTGCATAGCAAATAAATTAGGATTTATTATTTGCCAGGCAAAGATACGAAAATTGAGGGAATATAAAAGTATAATGATAAAAATGCTTAAATATTGAGCTTGTCTGACAATCGCAATCATCACAAAGCAAAAACTAAGCTTTAATAAGTATATGGTAACAATGACGTAGCTATTTAGCGAAATTATTTGAATAAAATTTTAGTTTTATATAATTTCAACAACCAAATATAATAAGATGATAGATTTTCTTGAAGGCGTAAAGGAATGGCTTGTTGGATTTTTCGGCTTACCAGCACTGTTAAAACTACTGCAAACCAATGACTATAGCCAGTTTATGAGCTGGAATGGCATTAGTGCGCTTATGGGGCCTTTGATTCCCTTTTTATTGGTTTTTGAAATCATCAGGATGGCATTTTACCGCCGTTTTAAAGTGGTTGATTACCGGATTTCTTTCTTTTCACTGGTGATTAATTCTTTTATTGGCCGCATTATTTCCATTGGAATGGTGTCTATCTGTATCGGTTTATTTGGCAAATACGCCATTTTTAAAACAGAGATTACCTGGTACTGGCTGATATACGGGTACGTGATCTGGGAATTCGGGCATTTTATTTATCATTTTTTAGCGCATAAAGTAAGGCTTTTTTGGTGTTTGCACTCCACCCATCACGCACCCGAAACCATGAACTTATCGGTAAATTTTGCACATTTTTTTCTGGAAGCACCTTACGCCGACCTCATTAGAACAACAACATGTATTCTTTTGGGCGTTAGCCCTGCCCTGCTTTTTTTAATCATGTTTATCGATGGTTTTTGGGGATCTTTTATCCACATTGGGGAAAACATTTCTAAAGATGGCCGGTTTGGATTTTTAAATAAAATCATCCTTACTCCTTCTCATCATCGTGTACACCATGCCAAGAATGCATTGTATATGGATACCAATTTCTGCAACCTGCTACCCATCTGGGACCATGTCTTTAAAACCTATCAGGAAGAAGACAAAACAATAAAAATTGAATATGGTATTACCCGGGAAATGAAAAAACACAGCTTTTTAGATGCTTATTTTGGCGAAATCGTTCTCCTGGCCAAAGATGTTTGGCGTGCACCAGGTATTAAAAACAAGTTTCTATACATCTTTATGCCTCCCGGATGGAGCCATACTAAAGACCATAAAACGGCTAAAATAGTGAGATCGGAATATTTGAAAAACTACAAAACTGAAATGGTCAACTCATAAGATGAGTTAACGGAAATTCTTTATAAATTAGCATATGATTACTGAAAACCAATATTTTGATGGCAAGGTTAAATCGTTAGGCTATGAAACCGCTGAAGGAAAATCGACTGTCGGCGTTATAAACCCGGGAGAATATACTTTTGGAACAGCTCAGAAAGAAATTATGCATGTTATAGAGGGTGAACTAACAGCGCTTTTACCAGGTACTACAGATTGGCAAAGCATTAAAGCTGGTAGTAATTTTGAAGTGCCTGCAAACTCATCTTTTAAAGTAAAAACAAGCGTTCAAACGGCATATTTATGCCAGTATAGGTAGTTAATAAAAGAATAACAAACCGAAAAAGTCGTCATTTCGAGGGGTAATTTATTTTGTAAAAATCAATATAAATGACATAAGTATTTAGCGTATTGTAAGCTGCGAGGAATCGTCATTGCGAGAAGGCTTTTTCAGCCGACGAAGCAATCTTACAACGATCGCTACTAGCGTGCGCATTAAGATTGCTTCGTGCCTCGCAATGACGACCTTTCTTTAGGAACCTGTCAATGGTAGCGGAGTGTAACGAAGCCGAGAACCCGAAGATTCTCTGCGAAGCAAAATCTATATGGATAGATCTATCCATTTCGCTACGCTTCAGTCGAATAGCGGGGGATATTTATAATTATTTCTTCCCTATCACCACCTCGGTAAAATGATCGGTTGTTAGGTATTTGTTCGCCAAGGCAAGTAATTCTTCGGCAGTAATGGTTTTAACCTTCTCGATATATTTAGTATAGTAATCGTAGTCCAATCCTGCGAAATAAATGTTCTTGAATTTATCGGCGTGTGAGAATACATTCTCCAAACTGCCCAACATCGAACCCAACATGTAGTTCCGAACCAGATCCAGCTCTTCTTCCCCTACCAGCTCATTTTTCAATAGCGCTATTTCTTTGTAAATCTCAGTTAATGCAGCCGAACAAACATCCGCACCAACTTCAGTAGCAATAAAAAGATAACCGGCCTGTTGTAGCGAAGAAATCCCAGAACCAATACCGTAAGTGTAACCTTTATCTTCACGGATGTTATTCATTAAACGCGAGCCAAAGTATCCACCTAAAACGGTATTTAAAATCTGAAGACCAGAAAAATCTTCATGTTTACGGTTAATGGCCAACTGACCAATTCTGATCGCAGACTGTAAAGCTTCTGGCTTTTCCGTATAAACAAATTGTTTTTTTGTTGGAGTAAAATTGAAACTGTTCTTTACCGCATTACTTTTTTCCCAATCTTGTCCAAAAGTATCGTTCAGCAGGTTAAAGCTAACATCGTCAAACTTACCTGAAACAATAATAGTACAATTATTTGGTGCGTATGCGGCCTTAAAGTAATCAACCAGATCTTCGCGCTTCAATGCATCGTAATGCGCTGCTTTTATGTTTACCCCGTAAGCTGTATCGCCAAATAAAGCCTGTGCAAATTCTTTTCTCGAAAGAACATCGTTTTTCTTCAGGTTTACCTGTAGCTTTTGCTTTTGGTTTTGAATGTAAATATCAAGTTCATGCTGTGGAAACTGGCTTTCTGATAAAATATCCTTCACAATCGGCAGTACCGAGCGTAAATGTTTATTTAAAGTGTATAGTGTAACCGAAGATTGATCCTGGACATATTCTGTTTGAAAAAATGCACCATAAAAATCAATTTGTTCGGCTATTTCTTTCGCCGATAATTTATTTGTTCCATTATTGATCAATGCGCTTACCGCAATGGCCTGTAACGGTTTTTCGAGCTTCCAGTTTACGTTTTCGAAAATAAATTCGATACGTACCAGATCCTGTTCTCCGGAATAGATTGTAAAAACGGGCACACCGTTATCCAATGCTTTTTTTTCTGGATGGATAAAATTTATTGTCGATACCTGCTTAAAATCAGGCGCCTGTTGTCTGTTAAGCATTTTCTTCAGTTAAATAATATAAAGTTGATGATGAATTTGGTTGGAAAGTTTCGTTAGAGATCCGTTTTATATCTTCTGCTTTAACCTTTAAAAATTCTTCAGTTTCCTGGTTTAGTAAAGTGGCATCACCTAAAAGCTCATAATAAGCCAGGTTCATTGCTTTATCCAATAAACTCATTTCAGAAAAAACAAGCACCGATTCTACTTTGTTCTTTACTTTTGTTAATTCAGCATCTGAAACCAGTTCTGCTTTTAATTTATCCAGTTCAGCCCAGATTGCTTTTTCTGCAGTTTCGGTTGTTACTCCTTCTACCAGTTTACCTTCAACTATAAACAAACCCGGATCTAAACTGCTCGAAATGTAGGCATTGATATCACTAAAAAGTTTCTGTTCTTTCAACAAGCTATTATACAAGCGCGAAGACTGCCCACGTGATAAAATATCAGATAATAAATCAAAGGCATAATAATCCTGATTTAAGCGCCCTGGCATTTTAAAAGCCATATAAATCGCATTTAAAGGCACATTTGCCTTCACGGTTTCTTGTCTCGCTTCTGTTTGCGGCTCTTCCTGAACCAAATCACGGTTGTACTTCTCTCCCGCAGGGATCGGTTCGAACCATTTTTCAGCCAGTTTTTTTACATCTTCAGTTTTCACATTTCCACCCACAACCAAAATTGCATTTTGTGGTGTATAGTGTTTTTTGAAAAACGCCTTTACATCGTCCATAGTGGCGTTTTCGATATGCGAAAGCTCTTTTCCGATAGTTGCCCAGCGGTAAGAGTGCTTTTTATAAGCCAGCGGACGCAACTTTAACCAAACATCGCCATAGGGCTGGTTAAGATAACGTTGCTTAAACTCCTCACTCACGACGTTTCTTTGCGTATCTAAACTCTTTTCAGAAAAAGCCAGGCTCAGCATACGATCGCTTTCCAACCAAAATGCCGTTTCTATGTTTTCTGCAGGCAGCGTGATGTAGTAATTGGTAATATCATTGCTCGTAAAAGCGTTGTTTTCACCACCTACCCGTTGCAAAGGCTCATCATAATTTGGAATATTTACCGATCCGCCGAACATTAAATGTTCAAATAAATGCGCAAAACCGGTTTTTTCAGGATCCTCGTCACGGGCACCAACATCATATAAAATATTTAAAACTGCCATTGGCGTTGTCGCATCTTCATGCACCAAAACTTTTAAACCATTGGCAAGTGTAAAACGATTAAAATCTACCATATTAATTTTTAGAACCGTAAAGATATAATAAATGATTTCACTGATGAGGAAGATTTAATAGATTTTGATGTATTAACTGCGTTTGTTATTTTTTTGACAAACCTTAAACCTTAGCCCCTCAACCTTCCCTCCCTTTTCCTTATCTTTGTGGTATGAATACAGCCGATTTACTGCAACGGGCATTACATTTCGATTTTTTAAGCCTTGAAGAAGGAGTACATTTATACCATCATGCCGATACGGCATCGTTGATGTTTGTAGCGAATGAATTAAGGAAAATTCAGGTACCCAGTGGCAAAGTAACCTGGCAGATCGACCGTAATGTAAATACGACCAACGTTTGTATTGCCAATTGTAAATTCTGTAATTTCTTCCGCAGGCCTGGCCATGATGAAAGTTATATTACTGATATCGAAACCTATAAGGTAAAAATTGAAGAAACTTTCCGTTTAGGTGGAGATCAGTTATTATTACAGGGCGGTCACCACCCGGATTTAGGTTTAGCCTTTTATGCGGATCTTTTCAAAAAACTAAAAGAATTATATCCTGATTTAAAATTACATACTTTGGGCCCGCCGGAAATTGCACATGTTGCAAAGCTGGAAGGAATGACGCATACTGAAGTGTTAAAAGCGTTAAAAGAAGCAGGAATGGATTCGCTTCCTGGTGCAGGTGCAGAAATTTTAAATGACCGCGTAAGGCGTTTAATTTCAAAAGGAAAATGTGGTGGACAGGAATGGCTTGATGTAATGCGTGCATGCCATCAATTAGATATTACCACATCAGCAACCATGATGTTTGGACACGTAGAAACCATTGAAGAGCGTTTTGAACATTTGGTATGGATCCGTCAGGTACAGAGCGAAAAACCTGCTGATGCAAACGGATTCTTGGCTTTTATTCCATGGCCTTTCCAGGATGACGGAACTTTATTAAAAAGACTCCGCGGCATCAGCAACAATGTAACTGCTGATGAATATATCCGCATGATTGCCTTGAGCCGCATTATGTTGCCTAATATTAAGAACATTCAAGCCAGTTGGTTAACCGTTGGTAAAGCAACCGCACAGCTTTGTTTACATGCAGGTGCAAATGATTTTGGATCGATTATGATCGAAGAAAATGTAGTATCGGCTGCCGGTGCACCACACCGTTTCACTGCGAATGGTATCCAGCAATCTATTAAGGCTGCCGGTTTCGAACCTCAGTTACGCGGACAGAAATATAACTACAGGGATTTACCTGAGCATTTGGAAGAACAGGTGATCACTTACTAAATAAATATTCAACATGGGACGCTATTTTAATAAAAAAACACTTAGTTGCAATCTAAGGAAAGGTTATGTCATAAATATAGATTTGTCATCCTGTCCAAAGGACTCCTGTGGAGAGCCTGTCGAAGGACCTGTCTAAATACTCTTAAGGTGTTCGTTTCGACAGGCTCAACATGACAGTATTTGAGCTGAAATTGTCTTTATGATATACCATCTTCTTTTTTGTCATTAATAGAAGGATAAATTAGTTTATTGATTATTACCTGGATAAGTAAACCCGATTGCAGCGATATACTTTTTAGCTGTCACCCTGAGCGTAGTCGAAGGGCAGTTAAAAAGATTTAGCGTAAAGCGGGACTAACGTTAATTGAAAAACAGAACCTTGCTTTCCAAATCACATCGCACTGAAATTTGGATCCTAAAACCCTTACATCCAATTAAATCCTAATCAAAAAAGGGAAGTAAAACCAAGTTCTACCTCCCTACCTTAAACAAAACATTACCTAATTAATAATGTAAAAACTTTTGCTATGATAGCTTTTTACAGTCTTTCAAGAATAAGTTAGCAATTGTGATTACGCTGGCTTTATCCAAAGGCTCATCAAAACTTTCTACCGCTACAGCTTTGGTTATGCCGGCATTGCCACCTATACCTACAATATTTGCACCAGCTTGTACGGTTAAATCTTCACCGGCATATACAGCATCTACCTGAGGAACGCCAGAATCATTTGCCTGACCTGAAGCACCAAGGCTAACCCATGGTTTATATATTGCTGTACCAGCTGCCGTACGCATTTGACGGATATGCGATGCATGACGTGCTTCCACTGAGTGAATCTGTAAAGCAGTTTGCAATACCCCCGGACTAACCAATAGGTTTCCTGCCTGACCTTTGTATGCCCTAACTCCAGTATCTTCGAAACCTTGTGCTACCGCTAAGAAAGTACCATAATCAGAATATACAGTAGAAAACGTTCCACCTGCTCTAAAATCGGTATCTGCATAGGCTATTGGTGCACGGGCTGAGCTTCCCAAAGCACCTACCAATAAATCAACGTGTGCTTTTTCGTGATCGCGAATAGTAGTAATGGCTGCTTGACTGGCTGCATTAGGAAAATTAAAAGTAACATCAGTTACTGCCGATCCAGGAGTTTTGCCTACAATACAGTGATTGTAAAAATGATATTCCAAATACTCTAGCGATAAAGCAAAGTTTAATACATCAACAACCGCAGCAGGTAAAGCTGTTTGTCCATATGCTTTTTGAAACATTGAACCTAGGGCTAGCGGCATAGCAGCCAAAGAGATTTTTTTGCCCATGTTGAAAAAGCTTTTCATTGCAGCTCTTCTCGGATTTAATCTCTCATAGATTTCACCGTCAACTTTTTCAATTTCTTCTAATATATTACGATATTCATGATTTTCTGATTTTAAAAATTAAAGATTGATAACATTAATTTTGGTTTTGATATACTTTCCAGCAATGGCTAGCACCTTATCTGGTGTTAAAGCTGCATCTAAACCGGCTGCGTTATTGGCACCCAATGGAGCAAGGCTATTTAAAATCAGCAAACGACCCGTTTGAGATTAAATCACGAACATAAGCTGCGTGACGAGCCTCAACCGAAACAATCTTACCTGCTAACAATAAATAAGTACCATTTTTAATTCTTGGTCCGGCACCATTGTATGCTGCCACGCCCAAATCTTCGAAAGCCATTGCCGTACCTAAAACACTGGCAGAACTGGTAAAATCAATTGAAGAAAAATCTACCTCCAAACTTCCAATTGCAGCTGTACTTAAAGCAGCTTTAAAAAACTCCCTGTGTGCAATCTCATGGAACTGAATATCTTGGAAATATGCTTTTTGAGCTGCTGTGAAACTTGCAGGAGGTGCTGAAGCAACTTTTATGTGAAATGCAGCTTCTAGTTGCTCTAAAGCATATGCATAATTTAATACACCGAAATCATCTTTAAAATCTAACGTTGCACCTCCCATAATAGGATTCTCGTAACCACGATCTTTTTTACAACCGGCTGCAACCAAGGCGATGCCAGCAGCGCCTGCACCTGCATACTGAAGAAAAGATCTTCTGCCTACAGTTTTGTCAAATAAACTTTTTTCATGAAGTTCATTTTTTGTTTCTAGTTCATTGTGTTTCATAGTAATCTATGTTTAGTGGTTTTGAATTCGTTTGATGATACATACGTGACAATCAGAACACTGGTTTTTTTGATTTGCATTTTTTTTTGTAAGCGCATTTTAATACATTCACCAACCTATAGTTATGACAACATTAAAAGCCATTATTGTTGATGATGAGGAGTTTGCCCGATCATCATTGTTTTTTTTACTGCAACAGAACTGTCCACAGGTAGAAATTACCGGTATTGCAAGATCTGTATCGGAAGCAAAAGATATTCTGGCACACCATCCTATTGATTTAATCTTTCTGGATATAGCAATGCCCGGAGGGAACGGTTTCGAATTAATTCCTGATGCTCAAAAACATAATGCAGCAGTTATATTTACTACCGCGTACGATCAATATGCGCTGAAAGCGATTAAGGCTAACGCACTCGATTATTTATTAAAGCCAATTGATATTGATGAACTTAAAATAGCTGTAGATAAGGTTTTTCAGCACATCAAACTTTTTAAAGGTCAGAACGAGAATGATGAAAGAATCAACAACCTAGCTTCCAGCTTAAGCTCAAGATCCGAAATCAAGAAGCTTACGCTTCCCTATGGCCAAGGTTTTAAAATGATTGATATCGATGATATCATTTATATCGAAGCCGATAGCAATTACTCTATTGTACACTTAAATAACCATGATAAAATAACGGTTTCGAAAGTTTTACGGGAATTTGAAGAGCTTTTACCAGGCGACCAATTTGTACGGATCCATAAGTCGAGCATCATCAACCTTAACCATTTAAAAGAGTATAATTCTAAAAACGGACTTCAGGTTTTCTTAAAAAATGGAGAAAGTATTAATATTTCGCGAAGAAGAGCAAGCGATTTTTTTGAAAAAATAAAATTATTTACAAAAGCGAACAGTGATCATTAAACTAGGCAAAAAAGTGCTTTTATTTACTGAAAAAGCAATCCTGAAGTTAAACTTCAGCCGCTCTTTTATTGCTTTTTTATTCGGGCTTATTATATTTAGTGCTCCCAAAACCCTGCTTGCACAAACCACTTACCTCCCCCATTATAATACTAAAAATGGGCTGGCCAGCAACAACTGTTATTACATTTTACAGGATAAAAAAGGCTTTATCTGGATTGCAACGGATAACGGATTGAGCCGTTTTGATGGTACAAATTTCCAGAATTTTACGATCGAAGATGGACTGCCCGATACCCAGATCCTTCAGATGAAAGAAGACAAAGATGGCCGCTTGTGGTTTTTTGCCTTAAACGGCCAGCTCAGCTACTTAAAAGAAGGGAAGTTTTACAACCAGGATAATGACGAACTGCTTAAAAAGCTAAACTTTAATACGGTAATTGTTTCCTTTTTAGTAGATAAACGGGGGCGGATTTGGCTCGGAACCAATGCCAACCTCATTGTTTGCTGGGATGGAAAAACGATCAAAAAGTACATTTCGCCTAATCCAAATGATCAATTTATCAATGCCTTTATACACGAAGATGAGCAAGGTAACATATTCGCCTATAGCGATTTAAGTGTACAGAAATTTAATGGAAAAACTTTTTCCATGATCAGTTCGAAAGTGCAGCCCCTCTCCTACATGACTGCTGTCAATTCTACACACAGATCTTTATTTTATCTGGATGCTGGCGGCTTAAAACAATATAGACATGGAAGTATCAACGATCTCATATCGATTCCTCAGAATCTGATCAAAAACATGTCGGGTTATTTTTATTACGACATTGCCAGTAAAGAAGTTTGGCTATCGAATGCCAATGGTGCCTTTGCTTTAGATAAAAGCGGAAAAACTGTTCAATATCTACAGGATATCTCTGTCAATCAAGTTATTAAAGATAGTAACCAAAACATGTGGTTTGCCACCAATCAGGGTATTTATATGCTGCCCAACGCTAACAACAGATTATCCATCATTGATGCCGAATCGGGCCTGAGTAGTAACGTAATTAAAAGCATTACCAAAGATGGAAAAAACCGCCTCTGGCTGGGTACCGATGATGCCGTAATCGACGTATTAACCATCAACAATTACCAGGTAGATGAAATTGGTTTAGACGATTTCAAGAAATACAAAACCATTAAACAGGTTACTTTCGATCCAAAAGATCAATCTATATATTTTGCATCCGATTATGGAATGGGTGTTTTTAAAAATATCTATAATGGCAATACCGAAGTAAAATATTTAAAGGAATCGAACAACTCTATGTTCGTGATCAAACATTTTAGCATCGGCAAGAATAACGACCACCTGGCTCTGGCTCTTTCATCGGGTGTTGTTTTTTTATCAGACAGAAGAAACAAATTTGAGTTTAACGCTGCGAAATACCGCGAAAAGGAAGATTTTTTTAAAGACAGGTCTTATCACGTTTTTTACGACAGTGAAGGGAATTTGTGGTTTTCGAATATTAACGGGCTGTCTCAATTTTCAAAAGGGAAATTAATTAAACATTACGAAAATCATCCCCTACTTACCAAAAGGATAAATGATATTCAGCAGCTTGCAGACGGCACTTTGATTTTGGCAACAGATGGTTATGGTTTAATTTTCTACAAGAACAGGCAGATTACCCGTCAGATTACCCAAAAAGATGGCCTAACCAATAATATCTGCACCAAAATATTTGTAAAAAATAACGAAATATGGGTACTAACAAACAAAGGTGTAAACAAAATAGCCGATTATCCCAATCAATTCACCGTGACCAATTTCGACTATGGTAAGGACCTTTTGAGTGATGACATCAACAGCTTGTTTATTGATGATAGCACGGCCTATTTTGCAACAAACAAAGGCCTGATCCTGTTTAAGTACAACAATAAAAACATAGTTAAGAATCTTCCTAAGGTTTACGTTACTTCTATTATTAAAGATAATGAGCGTTTGCCGGTTGATCAAGGTAATTTTACTTTCGAACCTGGTAACAATACCATTCTATTTACCTTTAGTGCAGTCGATTTTACCACGAGCGACATCACTTATCGGTACCGTTTAAATGAAAATTCAGCTTGGGTAGAAACCCGCACAAGACGGTTAGATTTTTCTTCACTACAATCAGGCGATTATATATTTGAAGTAAGTGCCAAAAGCCAAAATGGTAATTGGGGCGAATCGGCAAAAATAGCTTTTACCATTAAAAGGCATTTTTGGCAAAGCTTATGGTTTTTATCTATTTTGATACTGCTGGTAGCCTATATTTTTTATAAAGTGGCTGTTTACATTACCCGTAAGCAAAAAGATAAAGAGCAAGAGCAATTGTTGTTAAAAAACAAAGTGCTGATGCTCGAGCAACAAGCCTTACAGGCGATGATGAATCCACATTTTGTTTTCAACGTGATGAATTCGATCCAGCATTATATCAATACGCAAAATACGGCTTCAGCAAATAAGGTTTTAACGGGCTTTGCCAGATTGATCAGAAAGAACCTGGAGATCTGTACCAAAAGTTACATCTCTTTAGAGGAAGAGCTGGAATACTTAAATCTTTATTTGAAATTAGAGAAAAACCGTTTCGGCGATAAATTAAAATACATTTTTAATATTGATGAAGAAATTGATAAAGAAGAAACCTTTATCCCATCTATGTTGTTACAGCCTTACGTAGAAAATGCAATATGGCATGGTATTATGCCAAAAGAAACAGGTGGTGAAATCCTGATCAATATTAAACTGAAAGATGAATTCTATCTCAACATCGAAATTATTGACGATGGGATTGGAATTGACAACTCTTTAAAGGATAAAAAGGAAACACACATTAGTAAAGGAATGCAGTTAACCAAAGAAAGATTGCACCTTTTAGGCCAGATTGGAGCAAAACCTATACACTTAAACGTTAGGCAGAATACCACAAATGGTACAACAGTATCGATTTCTATACCGTTAAAATAGAAAATTTACCGTTTACTCAATTATTAATACCACTCACTAAATAGAATCTTGATCGAACCCTCTTTAGCCTTAAACTTGTGTTAGAAATAAACGATAGTGTTTATCAAAGACGTTCTTATAGAATTGATATAGATATTTAATAACCTAACCTAAAACTATATCTTAATTCAGGTTTCATTTGTGTGTTGAAAGCGGTCTTGTTTTTAAAAGCGAGACCGCTTTTTTTATGCCCAAAAATTCTATTTTTGTATATGCCCAATCACAACATTACCAGGTACATCGAAGCCCTCGTATTTTCTTCCAGCCAAAGCATAGGTACGCAAGAAATTATACTTGCCTTAAATGCCGTTTTCAATGAAGAATTTACCGAAACACAGGTGTTCGAAAGCATAGAGCAGATTAAAGAAAAATATAGCCATGATGATTTTGCCATCGAATTGGTATTCTTAAACAATGGTTACCAGTTTCTCACCAAAAAAGATTACCATGAAACGGTTAATCAACTTCAGTTACACCGCTCAAAGAAAAAACTAAGTCAGGCCGCGATGGAAACGCTTGCCATTATTGCCTACCGCCAACCAATAACCAAATTGGAAATTGAACAGATCAGGGGTGTAAATTCAGATTATTCGGTGCAACGCCTGCTGGAAAAAGAGCTGATCAGTATCAACGGAAAAGCAGAAACGCCCGGCCGACCTATCCTGTACAGCACGAGCACATTATTTATGGATTATTTTGGTTTAAATAACCTTAACCAGCTTCCTCAATTGAAGGACATCGTAAAAGAGGAAAATACCGTTGGAGAAAATGTGGAATAAATAAATTAATTTCTTTGCTTTCAGATTGTTATTAAAAAAAGTTTTTTTGTATTTTTAAACTATAAAAGCAATTTTTATTTTTGTGTTATGAAAGCGCCAAAGAAACTCCCAACTAAGCCGACTGCCAAGAAACAGGTAGACGAAGATGATGATCTTGAAGATGACGATATTCTAACAACGAAAAAGAAGCCTCAAGATGATGATGATTTTGACCTGCCATTAGATGATCTTGACAACTTCGATAATTTCGACGATGACGACGACGACTATTAATATTTAAAATAACATATATTTGAAAAAGCATCCGCCCGCTTGGTAGGATGCTTTTTAATTTTAAAATCTGCCCATGCAAATCATATCTGTAAGCAATTCATCACTAAAAAAAGACTTTCTAAACACACCCAAAATTCTATATAAAAACGACAAAAACTGGATCTGTCCACTGGATAGTGAGGTTGAGAATGTTTTTAACCCAGAAAAAAACACCTTTTTTGCACATGGAAAATGTACACGCTGGATTTTAAAAGATGATGCAGGAAAACTGATTGGCCGTGTAGCTGCTTTTATTAATGAGAAAAAAGCCTACCACTACGACCAACCAACCGGTGGCATGGGATTTTTTGAATGTATTGATGATGAAAAAGCTGCCTTTCTTTTATTCGATACAGCAAAAACCTGGTTAGCCGAAAACGGAATGAAAGCCATGGACGGTCCGATTAATTTTGGTGAAAACGATAGCTTCTGGGGCCTGTTAGTTGAGGGGTTTACCCCTCCTTCTTTCGGCATGAACTATAACTTTCCATACTATCAGAACTTTTTCGAGAAATATGGCTTTGTTACCGAATACGAACAATTAACCAACCATATTAACCTAACTATCCCCTTCCCAGAACGTTTTACAAAAATTGCCAACTGGGTAAGAAATAAACCAGGTTATACTTTCGAATATTTCAGCAAAGCCAATTCGAGTAAATACATTAATGATTTAATGGAAATCTACAATGATGGCTGGCAGGATTTCGAAAACTTTGTGCCTATTAAAAAAGAAACGCTCGAAGAAAGCTTTAAAAGTATGGAACCCATCATGGATGAACATTTGATCCAGTTTGCCTACTTTAATGGCGAACCAGCCTCTTTTGTAGTATTGATTCCAGATGCAAACCAGATGATTAAAGGTTTTGATGGAAAACTTGGTTTAATTGAAAAATTAAAGTTTGCTTACCGCCGCTGGATGGGCGTTACCCGTATGAGGGCAATTGTAATGGGCACCAAACCTAAGTTCCAAAAACATGGACTGGAATCCGTTCTTTTTATCCGTTTAGGCGAATACGTACTTCCTAAAAACCAGTATAAAGAGCTTGAATTGAGTTGGGTAGGCGATTTTAACGAACAGATGATTGCTATCCATAAAGCCACGGGTGCAACCTTTGGTAAAAAACACCTTACCATGCGGAAAATCTTTTAACCTTAACAGGTTCGTCACCTGCCAAGGTTCGTGTCTCCACGAACCTTTTTCTGTTTGCCACGGATTCACGAAAACACAGAAAAATGTAACTTTAAACTTTTTAACATCAGTTCGGTCATTAATCTGCCCTTTAAGGAATAATCTTTAGACATTTTTGCATTTTATCGTCACCCTGACCTGTAGCGCAGCGGAAAGCTACGCAGTAAATTTATTTCAGGGTCTTAATGAGCAGAAAGATGCTGACCACGTAGTAGCTACAAGACAATTGAAAATACTATTTCTACTTGTAAAATAAATTCAGCATGACGATCTCCTTATTCCAAGGTGCTAAAAACAATTATTTTGACTAAAGTATTAATCGGACTCAGCTTTTTAAGTTTTACATCGCAGATTTCTCCATTTCGTTGCACTACAGTCGAAATGACGATTCCACTATAATAATCTATGCACTTTTATATTTCGGCAAATTTATCAGGAGTACACTTCCCAAAATAATTACCAATCCAATAATCTGGGTAAGGCCGATCACTTCGTTGGTAAAAGTTAAACTCAGTAAAACAGCCACTACCGGGTTTACATAAGCATAGGTGCTCACTTGGGTAGCTGGACGCACCTTTAACAACCACACATAAGCACTAAACGCGGCAATTGAACCAAACAGAATAAGGTAAATAATAGATAACCAGGCATCAAGTGGTATTTTCTCCCAATCCAACAACTTAAATTCTGATTTCAAAAAACCTCCAGGTAAAAAAGCCAAACTGGCCGTCAACATCTGCCAGCCTGTATTAACAGAAACCGAACTGCCGGTAGTGGGATGATATTTCGAATAAAGCGATCCTCCAGCCCAAGCTATTGGCCCGAAAACGAGTAATACCATACCTATAATCTGCAGATTACTTTGAGGTTTATCAAGTGCTTGTACAATCTGGCCTCCAAACAAGAGCACCACTCCTAAAAAGCCAATTACTAAACCCGATACAATGTACTTATTGCTCAGATTTTCTTTCCAATGCGATTTATCCAGAATCACGAACCAGATCGCCGCCGAGGCTACCATAATGGCTACTAAACCGCTCGGAATAAACTGCTCTACCCAAATTACGATTCCATTACCCAAACCCAACATTAAAATACCGCTTACGGCAGCAATTTTGATGGTTTTTAGGTTAAAAATATCTTCTCCTTTAATCTTGCACCAGGTTAGCATCAGCAATCCCGCAATAGAAAAACGGAAAGCGCCTAAAATGAAAGGTGGGAAACCAGCCAATGCTTTCTGGATAAAAAAGTAGGTAGAGCCCCAAACGATGTATACGATAGCAAATGCCAGGTAAACCATTACCGGCGATGCTGTTTTATTTAAATTTGCCATATGCTTATTTTTCAGGGATTACTAATTTTTGTTGTTCTTTCACAGTCTCCAGCACAATCGTGGTTTTAACCGATAAAATATTCGGAATCTTACTAAATTCATCTCGCAGTAAAGCCATTAATGAGGCCGAATCTGCTGTCCTCACCTTAATCAGAAAGCAGTCATCTCCTGCAATAACGTGTACTTCTTGTACATCGGGTATTTTTGCCAGTTCGTTTGCGGTATCACTACAGCCCAAACTTTGAGATGATTTCATTGAAATAAAGGCTAGTAATTTTAAATCGAGTGCCACAGGGTTTATCCGGGCATTATATTGGGTAATTACATTTTTCTTTTCCAACTTCTTTACCCGTTCCAACACAGCTGAAGGAACTAGATCCAATGCCTTTGCTAAATCTACATTCGAGATCCGGGCATTATCCTGCATAAGTCTGAGTATAGCCAGATCGATATGATCTAAACTAAAATTGCTTTCGATTACCATTCTATAAAAATATAAATATTTAGAATAAAATTCATAATAATTTAATTAAAAATGAATTTTATTCTTATTTATTATCTTATTATGATAATTAGTCGGCAAAAGAACAGATTAACCGATTTTTATATTCCGAGTTTATCATACAGATCGATAACCTTTTTACGGAGCCTATTAATTTCTTCTTCCTTTTCGATCAGTTCTTTTTTAAGTGCAACGAGTTCTTCTGATGAATCTGGTATTACAGACTGCCCAGATATCAACTGCGCTACAGGAACCTTAAACGTTTTGGAAATCTGGAGTAAACGGGAAATATTGAGATCGGTTTGGCCTGTCTCTATTTTACAAAAAGCAGGAGTAGAAATATTAAGTTTTTTAGCAGCATCCGCCTGACTTAAACCTAAGGCCAACCTACTTTGCTTAATGTTATCTCCGATGCTTTTCATTCTTTTTTAGATATTAGATTTGAGATATGAGACACACATATCAAGAGACGTATCAAAGACACGAGATTTGAGCAAATGAATTCGTCTCAAATCTCATATCTCAAATCTCACTTCTTTAAAGAAGCTGCCAACTCAGGCAGATCGAAACCTGCGTAATTGCCAGAACTCATCATGAGTAGATTAGTGTTTTTATAATTCAAGCTCAATAAATAAGCTTTTAACTTAGTTGCATCATTAAAAAATTTCAGTTTTGGATTAGCAAAGGCCTGCTGAACATCGTCTTCAGAAAAAGGCTCCATCCGTTTTTGTTCAAAAGATTTAATATCTATAAAAACAATTGCCTCATCGGCTTTATCCATTGCTCCTGTATATTCTTTTAAAAAATCTTTATTCAGGCTACTGAAAGTATGCAATTCGATACAGGCTACTAATTTTCGATTGGTAAACTGCGCTTTAACAGCATCGATAGTAGCTTTTAACTTTGACGGCGAATGCGCAAAATCTTTGTAAACATTAGTCGATTCATCAGCTGAGATCACTTCTAAACGTTTAGCTGCACCAGTAAATGAAGAAATGGCAGCATCAAATTCTTTTGCATTGATTTCCAATTGTTTGCATACCAATTTAGCTGCATTCAGGTTCATCAGGTTGTGATCGCCAAATATCTTTAAAGCAGTTTCTTCTGGAAGCAGGTAAGTAATCCCGTTTCTAATTTCATGTTCAGGAATAGCATAAGCAATTTTTGTAACGTTGGCTTTTGATTGCGTTACAATTTCATTTAAATCAGCATCTGCTTCACAATAAATTAAAGTTCCGTTATCTTTAATCGTATCGATAAATTTATCAAACTGCGAAGTATAATCGGCATAGGTAGGAAAAACATTGATGTGATCCCATGCAATACCACTAATTACAGCCACGTTTGCCTTGTAAAGATGAAATTTAGGTCTTCTATCAATCGGCGAAGCTAAATACTCATCACCTTCAATAATCATTACAGGTGCTTCTTCGGTAACCTTAACCATTGTTTCGAAGCCGGCCAGCTGTGCACCAACCAAATAATCGAAATCGCGTTTATAGTAATTAAGCACATGTAAAATCATACTGGTGATAGTTGTTTTACCATGACTACCACCAATTACTACGCGTAATTTATTTTTACTTTGCTCGTAAATATATTCAGGATAAGAATAGATTTTAACGCCTAATTCTTGCGCTTTCAATAACTCTGGATTATCGATACGGGCATGCATACCTAAAATTACAGCATCCAGGTCGCTTGAGATGCGATTTTCATCCCAACCCATTTCAGCAGGCAATAGTCCGTATTTATCTAAACGGGATTTTGCAGGCTCAAAAATCACATCATCAGATCCCGAAATTTGATACCCTTTTTTATGTAAGGCGATGGCCAGATTGTGCATTGCGCTTCCACCAATCGCAATAAAATGTATGTGCATATTTTTTATTTTAGACGTGAAACAGGAGATTTGAGAACTAACCCTTTGCCTTAAACCTTAAACCCTAAACCTTCCGTCCTTCCACCTTCTTTTCAAACTGAGCCGCAACCCAATCGCCATTTTGTTTATGATCGACGTATTTGATGCCGTATTTAGCACATTCAGCAGTAATCATTCCTAAATCAGGATCTAAATAAAATCCACTGAAGAAAATTTTGCCTCCGGCTTTCAATACCTCGGCGTAACGGTGAATCTGATCCAGAAGTATATTTCTATTGATATTGGCAAAAATAACATCATACTCCTCGTTAGGAATCACCTCTTTACTACCACAAAGCGCCTTTAGATTATCTACCTGGTTAAGTGCAGCATTTTCTATGGTGCTTTCGTAACAGATATCATCATAATCGATGGCCATTAAGCTTTTAGCACCCAGTTTTGCAGCCAGAATGGCCAAAATTCCGGTACCGCAGCCCATATCCAGGATATTTTTATCCTTTAAATCGGCAGCTAAAATATACTGCATTACCATCGTGGTCGTTTGATGATGACCAGTACCAAAAGCCATTTTAGGATCGATTACGATCTCGTACGGATACGATGGCTGCGGCTCATGAAAGGTTGCCCTTACATAACACACATCATCAATAATCAGCGGACTAAAGTTTTTCTCCCATTCGGCATTCCAGTTTTCATCGGCAACATCCTCTAAAGTATATGTTGTTGTAAATTCTTCGCTATAATTTGCCAGGAGGTCTTTTAATTCCTGCTCGTTAAAATTGTCTTTGATTACGAAAGCCGTAAAACCACCCTCACTATCTTCGAAAGTATCAAAGCCTAGATCGGCAAGATCGCTAATGAGCAGATCCTGTTGATAGTCTTCGATACCTTTGAATGTAAATATTGCTTTTGTATATTGCATTTAGCTATTTAATGCTTTAATAATATCTGTAAAATCGCGTGATTTTAACGATGCACCACCAATTAGGCCGCCATCAATATCGTTCTGAGAGAATAAACTTGCAGCGTTGCCTGGGTTACAGCTACCTCCATATAAAATGGTTGTATCATCAGCCACATTAAAACCATAGTTAGCTTGAATTTCACTGCGGATAAAAGCATGAATATCTTGCGCTTGCTCAGGAGACGCAGTTAAACCTGTGCCGATAGCCCAAACTGGCTCGTAAGCAATAACCAATTTTTTGAAGTCTTCTTCAGTTAAACTAAAAATACCTTCTACCAACTGTTTTTTTAATACTTCATAATAACTACCGTTGTTACGCTCGTCTAAAGTTTCGCCAATACAGAAAATTGGTATTAGGCCATTCGCCAAGGCAACTTTAGTTTTTTCAGCTAATAAAGCATCGCTTTCAGCGAAATATTGTCTGCGTTCTGAGTGACCTAAAATAACGTATTCTGCACCAACAGATTTCACCATTTTAGCTGAAGTTTCGCCTGTATATGCTCCGCTTTCTTTATCGCTAATATTTTGAGCGCCAATTTTAACATCGTTACCACCCAATTTTGCCAAGCTGTTTAAGTGAATAAACGGTGAGCAAATAATAGCCAGCTGATCGCCTTTGCGCTCATCTTTAACCATATTTACGATTTCGCTGAATAACGAAACACCTTCGTTATAATCTAAGTTCATTTTCCAGTTACCGGCAACAATCTTTTTTCTCATTTTGTATTATTTAATGCTTGGTTGATCTTTCCAGATCGGGTTTTATATTAAAATCGTCTATACGATTCAGTTAATTCAAATACTTTAGTAATGATATCTTTTTCTACCTCATCGAAAGCTATATTTTTTCGGGCAAATACCTTTTCGGTTGTTTCGAACATTTTATTCAGTTTATAGGTATCGAAACCGCTGGCGCCTCCCCAACTAAAATCAGGAATATGGTTTGGCGGGAAGCCTGCACCAAAAACATTGGCTCCAATACCAACCACAGTACCCGTGTTAAACATGGTATTTATGCCAGATTTAGCATGATCGGCCATAATTAAACCGCAAAACTGCAAGTTAGTATTCCGCATTTTTTTGCTTTCGTAATCGTAAAGTTTTACTTCGGCATAATTATTTTTTAAATTCGAATTATTGGTATCAGCACCTATATTGCACCATTCGCCCATTACCGAATTGCCTAAATAACCCTCATGGCCTTTAGCAGAGTTGCCCCAGATTACCGAATTGTTAATTTCACCTCCTGCACGGCTATTCGGACCTATGGTAGTACCTGAATATATTTTGGCCCCCATTTTTATAGAAGAGTGATCACAAAGCGCAAAGGAGCCCCTTATTAAAGAGCCTTCCCAAACCTCGGCATTCTTACCGATATAAATCGGTCCGTAAGTACTATTAAATACGCTACATTCGGCTTTTGCCCCTTCCTCTAAAAAAATATCATCTCCGAGTAGCTGATTGGTACTGCTTAACTTTGCCGAACTGCGTCCTTCGGTTAATAATTTAAAATCTTTTCTGATCTCGCCGGGATTATTACCAAAAATATGTTCAGGATAAACAATCTGTATAAAATCAGCTGTGTATTCTATCGGCTTTAGCGATTTAACCGATTCTAAGTCGTGCTGATCTGCGATATATGCGATTATGACATCTCTTTTGTAAAGCACTTCACCTGCTTTAAGTTTGTCTATGGCGTTTAGCAAAGCTTCATCCGGGCAAACAGAACCGTTTATAAACAAATCGGCATTGGGTTTTGGCGCAAACTTTACAGAGAGGTAATCTTGGGCATGAAAGCCAAAATCGGCTTTTAAATATTTAGCCCATTTCTCGGCAATGGTTAAAATCCCTATGCGTAAATCGGCCACAGGCCTGGTAAACGTAAGCGGACGTAGAGACATCCAAGAAGCATCATCAAAAAGATTGATTGTCATAAGCAACAAAAATAAAAAAAGTCCCGATGCTTTTGGCAAAGGGACTTCAAAAAATGTTTTTTGTTGCTAAAATTATTTCTTAGCGTAACGGTTTTTGAATTTATCAATACGTCCTGCTGTATCAACCAATTTCATTTTACCAGTATAAAAAGGGTGTGAAGTGTGAGAAATCTCTAATTTATAAAGAGGATACTCATTACCATCTTCCCATTTAATTGTTTCTTTAGTATCTACGCAAGATTTTGTTAAGAAAGCATATTCGTTAGACATGTCTTTAAAAACAACTGGTCTGTAGCTTGTTGGGTGCAAATCTTTTTTCATCGTGTTTTTTATTTTCTTTTAATTGTGATGAAGCTATCTCGCTAATGCTTCGATGGTTTCATTTGAATATTATTTTAAGTTATTTGTGTGAAAGCATCAAGAACATTTTTGCAATTTGCTGGCAACAACGCTTATGACATTTCCTATTAGTCTTTCTACCTCTATTTTAGAGGATGCAAATATCTTAATTTTATTTTTGATTTACAAGCCTAAATTAAAATTTTAATTATAAGATTTCCAGGCATCTGTTTTAGTAAAGCTGATTTAAACAATGTTTATTGTAAAACGATTGCTCCATCCACATATAATATAACAAACCTAAATTTTTTGGACTGAATATTGTTTTTCAGATATTTAAAAAAATATGTAAATTTGATATATGAGAAAAGATAGCGAGTTTGATGGAATTATCCATTCTAGCAGTAGCGGAAAGCTCTACATTAAAAGCCCCGATTTCTTTGCACAGCCAAGGATCAGACAAATGGTGGGTGCTTTAATGGAATCGAGTATTTTCAAAAAGATAGAAAAAGATAAAAACAAGAAATAGCCAATATAGATGCCTTTTAACCTGCTCTTATTCCCTCTTGTAGGCGGCTATTATATTCTTATTAGGTTCAGATACCTTAGATACGTACAATATCGGCTAGAAAACCAACGTGTACTGTTAAATTCTGCTTTTGCAGGCATCCTGCTTTTAGGTGTATGCTTCTTATTAAGAGGATTATTCATTGCCATCTTTCCTGAAACCGTTGAACAGTTAAGTAAACTACTCCCTATCCATACCCCTTATTTCGGAACCACGAGCATGTCGTTATTTGTTGCTGTAGGCGCAACAGAAATCGCAAATCTTTTCATTAACAGGCTTAAGGCCATTAAAAGAGCGATATCTACTTCAGGAAATGAATTTGAGCTTTTACTGAGTTCTTCTTTTTTTGATGCCCATCTCTTACAGTTTACCATGGATAGCGGCAAATTTTACATTGGCTGGGTTAAAGAGCTGCCCAAACCCTTTACCACCAGTTATATCCGAATTACCCCTGCCTTTAGCGGCTATCGCAAGGCTGACGATAAAGAACTGGTTTTTACCACCCAGTATTTAACGGTTTATGCCAGCTATATTGAAGATGGCTCGGTTGCAAATACAGATGAGTTAAAAACTGATCTCGTACTAAAAGCGGATAAGATCAATTCCATTTCGTTTTTTGATATGGATATGTACAACCGTTTTAATCCTTCGCAAGGATAAGCTTTCACTCCTAATCCTTCTTTTGACTGTATTTTTTCCAGGTTTCTATTTTAGCCTTCTGACGGGCAATGTAGGCATCGGCAATTACTTCAGCCGAACTCGAGCCTTCAACCGTTTCCAGCAGTTCCTTTAATTTATACTGATCTACATCTGCCTTATATAAAATCTGGATCAGTTTCGGAAAGTCGTTATCGATTAAATAAGCAAAGGCATCAACCAATGCATCGCGCAACTGATTCTCAGAAAGATCATCTGGTATATCGAAATCTTTGTTGATGATACTAATTAATGACATGGAACAGGATTTTTAGGATTACTGGATTTTAAGATCGATTTTATTAACATTAGAGTAGGCAATTTGCACTAACCGAAGAAACACAGGCCAATTTAAATAAACCTGATAATAGCGGCAGCTCCCGATTCTTCATCGGGACTATAGCGGTTAGCAGGACTGAAGAGGCTATGGAATACGGAGCTTTCGTTTTCAAAATTATAACGCGGTTATTTAACCGCTTTAAGATCCCCGCATGCGCGAGGATGACGGTATCGAAAAACTAAACTCATTTTCCGTTTAATCTCTTATATCCATTTAATTTCCTGGCAAATCTCGATCAACACACCATTGGTATCCTTTGGATGTACAAAACACACCATTTTATTGTCTGCACCTTTTTTTGGCGACTCGCTGAGCAGCACAAAACCTTCTTTGTGCAGGCGTTCCATTTCTGCCAGGATATCATCAACCAGAAAAGCGACATGATGAACCCCCTCTCCTTTTTTTTCGATAAATTTAGCAATTGCACTATCTGGAGCAGTAGCCTGCAGCAGTTCTATCTTGTTTTCGCCAGTTTTAAAGAAAGCCGTATTTACAAATTCGGATGCAACTTGCTCAGTTTTATAGCAATCGGTATTCAATAGTTTCTGATAAATATCTATAGAACTGTTAAGGTCTTTTACCGCGATGCCGATGTGTTCTATCTTATTCATAGATTATAAGGTTATGTGAATGTAAAAATGCGGCTTTTCTCTATAAGGTCATAGCTATTATTTATAATTGTTAAATAAGTTTTTTCGTATCTTTGTGTTATAATTAACAGAATAGAGATGAAACAGCCGATATATTTAGATAATAATGCAACCACCCCGTTAGATCCTAGGGTGTTGGAAGCAATGCTACCTTACTTTACAGAGAAATTTGGAAATGCCGCAAGTCGTAATCACGCGTTTGGCTGGGTGGCTGAAGAGGGTGTAGATTATGCCCGTGAGCAGGTAGCCAAACTAATCGGCTGTACTGAAAAAGAAATTATTTTTACATCAGGTGCAACTGAGGCCGATAACCTGGCTATTAAAGGTGTATTTGAAATGTACAAAGAAAAAGGTAACCACATTATAACTGCGGTTACTGAACATAAAGCAGTTTTAGATACCTGCAAACACTTAGAGAAAAACGGAGCACGTGTAACTTATTTAGGCGTTAAAGAAGACGGTTTAATTGATTTAGCTGAATTAGAAGCTGCCATGACTCCTGAAACGATTTTAGTTTCAATTATGTATGGCAACAACGAAATTGGCGTAATCCAACCGGTTAAAGAAATTGCAGCAATTGCACACAAACACGGTGCTTTATTTATGACTGATGCTACGCAGGCAGTTGGTAAAATTCCGGTTGATGTAAATGCTGATGGTATCGATTTAATGGCTTTCTCGGCACACAAAATGTATGGTCCGAAAGGTGTTGGTGTACTTTACGTTCGTCGTAAAAACCCAAGGGTTAAAGTTACTGCACAAATGGATGGTGGTGGCCACGAGCGCGGAATGCGTTCTGGTACATTAAACGTTCCTGGTATTGTAGGTTTAGGTAAAGCTTGCGAACTTTGCCGTTTAGAAATGGAAAGCGAATCAGTTCGTTTAGCTGCTTTACGCGATAAATTAGAAACTACTTTGAACAAAATGGAAGAGAGTTATGTTAATGGTAATACACAACACCGTTTACCACACGTAGCCAATATCTCTTTCAAATATGTTGAGGGTGAAGGTTTAATGATGGCGATGAGTGATTTAGCAGTATCTTCAGGATCGGCTTGTACTTCAGCATCTTTAGAACCATCATATGTATTAAAAAGCTTGGGTTTATCTGATGATTTAGCACACTCTTCTATCCGTTATGGTTTGGGAAGATTTACAACTGAAGCAGAAATCGATCAGGCTATTGAAGTGACTCAAAAAGCGGTTAATCACTTAAGAGAACTTTCTCCACTTTGGGAAATGTTTAAAGAAGGAATTGACTTGAGTAAAATTGAGTGGGCGGAACACTAAGAAAGGTAGAGGGCTGAAAGGCTTAAGGTAGAAGGTTAATCGCCAAACGCCTTACGCAGATCGCCAAACTGAAAATTAATTAAAAAATTTGCTCCGTAAGGAGATTAAAAAATAAAATCATGGCATATTCAGAAAAAGTAATTGACCATTACAATAACCCACGTAACGTAGGTACTTTAAATAAAGACAGCAAATTTGTAGGAACGGGATTAGTTGGTGCACCTGAGTGTGGCGACGTAATGCGTTTACAAATTGAAGTTGGAGAAGATAACGTAATCACAGATGCTAAATTTAAAACATTTGGCTGTGGTTCGGCTATTGCTTCTTCTTCTTTAGCTACCGAATGGTTAAAAGGAAAAACAATTGATGAGGCTTTATCTATCGATAACATGGATATTGTTGAAGAATTGGCTTTACCTCCAGTAAAAATTCACTGCTCGGTTTTGGCAGAAGATGCAATTAAATCGGCCATTAACGATTATCGCGTTAAAAATGGTTTAGAAGCAATTGTATTGGAAAAATCGCACCATTAATAAGTAACAAGACATAAGTATCTAGTATCAAGACTATAATAATTCAATCTTGATACTAGATACTAAATACTCGATACTATGATCACAATAACAGATAAAGCAAAAGAAAAAATCACCCACTTAATGCAGGATTCGGAAATGGGTTCTGATTACTTTTTACGCGTTTCGGTAAAAGGTGGTGGCTGTTCGGGCTTATCATACAATTTAGATTTTGATAACGAAGAACAAAAAGGCGATCAGTTTTTTGAGGACAGGGGAATCAAAATTGCTTTGGATATGAAATCATTCCTTTATTTGGCTGGAACTGAACTCGACTTTACTGACGGTTTAAATGGAAAAGGTTTTAACTTTATAAACCCAAATGCCAGTCGTAGCTGTGGCTGTGGCGAAAGCTTCTCTGTTTAAAATCTTATAAAACATATTATTTAAAGGGCCCCGAAAATTTCGGGGCCCTTTTGTATTTTTAAACCAAAAAGCCTTATAATTGTTAATTATAATTAGCGAACCAATACGAGCATGCCACTAATAAACGAATTTTCAACTGTTCCTACCTTGTTGCGGAATGTTGTAAAAAACATCCATAAACCTCAAGAAACCTTTTTGATTCATAAACAAGGTGCAGAATGGGCTGAAATTTCTTATGAAGATACTTTAAAAAGAGCCGACGCTGTTTCTGCCTTCTTTTTAGAGAAAGGAATAAAAAAAGGTGACAGACTAGGCTTAATGATCGAGAATTCTCCTGAGTACGTATATTATGATCAGGGAATACAGCAGATTGGTGTAATTAACGTATCCATTTACCCTACACTTTCTGAACAGGAAGTAGCTTATATCATTAACGATTCTGGCATAAAAGCTATTCTTATTGGGAATAACTTTCTATACCGTAAAGTATTAAAGGTAGCAGCCAATTGCAAACAGTTAAAATATATTATTCCTGCCTTTAAAGATTTTGAAAAAGTTACCATTCCTACCGACGTAAATGTAGAAGTTATCGCCTTTTCTGATATCCTGGCGCTTAAACATCAGGTTACGGCTGCCGAAAGGGCTGACATTGACCAATGTAGAAGTTTAGTTTTACCTGACGATGTTTCCTCTTTAATTTACACCTCGGGAACAACAGGAACCCCAAAAGGTGTAATGCTTACCCATTATAACTTTGTTAAGAATGTGGAGGTTTGCTTGCAACAGATCCCTGTGATCGATCAAACGGAAACTTTCCTTTCCTTTCTACCGCTATCTCACGTATTCGAGCGTACAGCAACTTACCATGTTTGCTGCGCACAAGGTTGTAAAATTGCATTTGCCCAAAGTTTAGAACTATTGGCAAAAAATATGGGAGAAGTTCGTCCTACGGTAATGAGCTGCGTTCCGCGTTTATTGGAGCGGATACACGATAAAGCCATAAAAGGAGGAACAGCTGGTGGGGGCACAAAAGCAAAAATATTTACCTGGGCTTTAGAAACGGGCAACAAATACCGTTTAGCAAAAGAGGCCGGCAAAAACCCAGGCTTCATTTTATCAGCCAAAAAAGGAATAGCAGAGAAACTGGTTTTCAGTAAAATTAAAGAGAAAACCGGCGGACGTTTAAAGTTTATGATTTCGGGCGGTGCCGCCCTGCCTAAAAATGTGGGTGAATTTTTTGGCGATCTGGGCATTAAAATATTAGAAGGATTTGGCTTAACAGAAACTTCGCCCGTAATGTCGGTTACCGAATACCACAGACAGGTTTATGGCACGGTTGGTCGTGTGATCCCTGGTATTGAAGTAGGCATACAAGATGTAGAAAGCAAAGAGATGCTCAGTATCCAAACGCACAATACTTTTAACGAAGAATTTGAATGCGCCGAAGGTGAAGTAATTGTGCGCGGTCATTGCGTAATGAAAGGTTACTTTAATAAACCAGCAGAAACAGCCGAAGCGATAGATAAAGACATGTGGTTCCATACCGGAGATATTGGTCGCTTTTATAAAGGCAACCTGCAGATTACAGACCGTTTAAAAAACATGATCGTAAATGCTTACGGCAAAAATGTTTACCCTACCCCGGTAGAAAACATTTACCTGAAAAGCCCAAAAATTGATCAGCTTTTTTTAATCGGAGATAAACGCGAGTTTATTACAGCAATTATTATCCCGAACAAAGAAACTTTAGAAGAAACCTTTAAACTCAAACCATCGTTTTTTGAAGAGGCTGATCCTTTTATCCGCGATCAGGAAATTGTAGATTGGATGGAGCAGGACATTAAGAAAATCTCGAACGAGCTGGCCAAATTTGAGCGCATTAAAAACTTTAAGATCAAGCGTAATCCCTTCAATATAGACGAAGGAGAAATTACCCCAACCATGAAAGTTAAGCGCCGTATTGTAGAAAAGAAATATGCCGAAGCCATTAACGAAATGTATGAGGAAGGTATAGAAGCGGAATCATAATTAAATAAAGGGTCATCATTACAAAATTAGCATGGTGACCCTTTAATTTTTTGCAGCAATATTAAAAATCAGTTATAGATCCAATCCATTTGCATCGGTTGTTAATATTTCGCTCATATAATCAAAGAAAGGTCGCATGTTTTTAAATTCCTGATTACAATATCCTAAGTAATCTTTACTTAAAACTTCCTGATCGGTAAATCGATGAACTAACAAAAATTGCTTATAACGTAGCAGATCGATATCCTGATGATCTCCATCAAAACCCTTTGGAGCAGTTTTTAATTGTTCGCCTTTCAAAGCCTCGAAGGAAGCAATAAAAGTTTTATCACTTAATATTGCTCTCAAGGGCTCGGCATCAAAAGCTATATTTTCTCTTATCAATTTCAAATCTTGAGGAGAAGGACCGAAAAAACCACCAGCCACAAAACTATTGCCTGGTTCGATATGAAAATAGTAGCCACCCCTTCTTTGTTTACCTGCCCGTTTAAAACTTCCGCTCCAATGTGTTTTATAAGGTGTTTTATCATTGGAAAAACGGGTATCCCGATAAATTCGGTATAAACTTTTCTTTCCCGATGGTGTTTCAATTACATCATGGGTATTCATAAGATCTAATAAATCCTGTGCAAAAGATTCTATATATGCATGTTCTTTCTGGTAAGCTATTTTATGGTCATTAAACCACTCACGTTCGTTGTTATTTTTTAACAACCTTAAAAACTCAAAACTAGAAGGTGGTATTTGTTTTATATCGGGCATCGTTTTTTAAATGGCTATTCACATCCAAACAAATATAACATCTGTAAAACACTAAATTCATATCGCTAAAAAATTTAATCGAAAAAATACTTAAAAATTTCCGAAGGGGTCTGACCATGGAGTTGCTAATTAGACCAATGAAACTATAGAAAAGTCCTTAATAAAATAAATTCTCAATCACGAATTATGAAACAGATATATTTAATAGCTTTATGTATCATTTGCCAGAACGATGAAACACGATTTATTTTTTGAACAGGTTTGGGATTTAACCAGAGAAATACCCAAAGGAAGGGTAACATCATACGGAGCAATTGCAAAAGCCATTGGCACGCCTAATCTATCGAGAATGGTTGCCAGAGCCATTGGCGCTTGTGGGGCAGCACAATCTCCTGTGCCTTATTATAGGGTAATCAGCAGCAACGGCTTGCTCAGCGGCGATCCATCATCTACAGCTAAAAGACAGGAACTCCTCGAAAACGAAGGCGTTGAAATTAAAAACCTGAAAGTTCAAAACCTTAAAAAGGTATTTTGGGATCCGTTAATTGATATGGAATAATACTACCGGTAAAGTTTCTGATCATCCATTTTTTATCTCATTGGCTTTAACATGCTAAATGCGGTTTTATATCAAATAAAGCATTTAGTAATTACAATAGCTTTCTTATCTTTGCAACCATCTGTTTTAAGTGGATAGCTAATTGGTACTGAAAATTGAATTTTTCCAATATTAATTCAAAATTTAATCAGCTAATTATTTCTTTTTCATTAAAGCACCAAAATTTAACAATAACAAAAAATGCAAGAGCATTACTTTTGCAAAAAATACCTGAAATGAGTATAGGATTATCAGAACAAGAAGTACTACGACGTGAGTCGCTAAAGCAATTACGCGCATTAGGCATTGAGCCTTATCCTGCAGAAGCGTATGAAGTAAATGCATATGCAGCAGATATATTAGCTAATTATGAAGTAGATAAGACAGCATACAAGACCGTAGTATTAGCAGGTAGGATTATGAGCCGCAATATTATGGGTGCTGCTTCTTTTACGGAGTTACAGGATTCTACCGGCAGAATTCAAATCTACTTAAAGCGCGACGAACTTTGTCCTGGTGATGATAAAACCTTATATAACACAGTATTTAAAAAACTTTTAGATATTGGCGATTTCATTGGGGTTAAAGGATATGTATTCACTACGCAAACAGGAGAAATTTCTGTACATGTTACTGAATTTAAGGTGCTTTCTAAGTCACTACGTCCCCTACCAATCGTTAAGCGCGATGATGAAGGTAATGTTTATGATGGATTTACCAATCCGGAATTGCGTTACCGCATGCGTTATGTAGATTTAACGGTAAATCCTGATTTTAAACAGATCTTCATTAAACGTAGCAAGGTGATTAACACCATGCGCAATTATTTTGATAACCAGGGTTGGATGGAAGTAGAAACGCCTATCCTCCAGCCTATCCATGGTGGTGCTGCTGCGCGTCCTTTTGCCACACACCATAATACTTTAGATATGCCGCTTTATTTGCGTATTGCAAATGAGTTATATTTAAAAAGATTAATCGTTGCAGGTTTTGATGGTGTATATGAATTCGGTAAAATGTTCCGTAATGAAGGGATGGACCGTACGCATAACCCTGAATTTACTTCAATGGAAATATACGTTGCCTATAAAGATTATATCTGGATGATGGCAATGGTTGAAGAATGTTTAGAAAAAGTAGCTATTGCCACAACTGGTGCTAGTGTAGTTAAAGTTGGTGCCAACGAAATTAATTTTGAAGGACCGTACGAAAAATTAACCATGTACGAGTCGATCCAAAAATATACCGGAATTGATGTTTCGGCGATGACAGAGGAAGAAATTGCACAGACTTGTAAAGACTTAGGCATCGAAATCGATGATACAATGGGCCGCGGTAAATTAATTGATGAAATTTTCGGCGCTAAAGTTGAAGCGAATTTAATTCAGCCAACCTACATTACCGACTACCCTATCGAAATGACACCGCTTGCTAAAAAGCACCGTACGGCAGAAGGTTTGGTAGAGCGTTTTGAGCTATTTGTTAATGGTAAAGAGATTGCAAATGCTTATTCAGAATTAAACGATCCTATTGACCAAAAAGAGCGTTTAGAAGATCAGCTAAAGTTAGCTGCCCGCGGTGATGACGAGGCCATGGCCATGGATGATGATTTCGTACGTGCATTAGAATATGGTATGCCGCCTACTTCAGGTTTGGGCATTGGTATTGATCGTTTGGTGATGTTAATGACCAACCAAAGTACCATTCAGGAAGTTTTATTCTTCCCGCAGATGCGTCCTGAGAAAAAGAAAATAGAAATGACGCCTGAAGAAACAGAATTATATTCATTGGTTTCAGAAGGCGAACAATATCTGTTAACTGAAGTAAAAGGAAAACTGGCCGATTGGAGTAACAAAAAATGGGATACAACCTTAAAAGCTTTAACAGGAAAAGGAATTTTAAAAGTTGCCAAAACAGACGATGGCTTATTCCTATCGCATAAATAATCGAATCTGATACCTGAAAAAAGGCGATTGCGAATTTGATTTTAACAAAAACATAACATAAACTTAAAAGGCTTGCTAACAATTGTTTAGCAAGCCTTTTCTATATTTACAGCAATCGATAATTAAAATCATTGCGATATGAATACGTCAAGTTTAGAAATCAACGAAAGAGAATACTGCATTAAATTAAGCAAAGATGCTTTTGATTTAACGCTGGTACGCCAGTTAATAAAAAGAATCCAGGCCGAAGCCTTATTTTTCTCAAGAGTACAAGCCGAAGAAGAAGATATCTTAAGCAAAAGAGCTCAAAGAGAAGAATTTGAAGGATTTGATTATTTAGGAGATAAATAGTCGGTTTTCAATTGGTAATTCTCAGTTAACAGTTAATTTAACAATTAACCAATTAAAACAGTTAACCTCACTAATCAACCTCCAAAGTTCCCTCTACCGAATCATCCATTGTTTTTCCTGTAATTACCGACGCTGCCATCTTTAAAAATGCAACGGCAGTACCGTGTTTGGTATCCCAATAGTATCCCTCCGAAGGGATAACCTTGATTAAGGTGATATCAGGATCGCCTTTCCCTCCTTGAAACCATGTTTTGATAAACGGGCTCCAAAGCTCGTCGATTTTAGCCTGATCCCTGCTGATTTCTGAAATTCCATAAATATTTACAAAACCCGAATGCGCTCCGGCCTGAAACAACAAATGCGTAAAAGGATCAGTTGAAATCTCATCATTTTTATGACTGTCTTTCATGCTCATAAACCAAATATTTCCTTCATCATCGACTTGCTGAATGGCCATTGGCCTTACCGATAAGGGTACACCAGTTTTAATATTAACCTGAGTTCGATAATTATTAGCTGAAAATCATATCTTATACACGCCTAATCCAGCTTTATCGTCCTGCTGAATTTATTTCAGCATCTTTTTAGCGTGAAAGACCCTGAAATAAATTCAGGGTGACGACCGTCTTAACAGAAAACTTGATTAAAACGCCACAAAATGAGATTTAATAATCGAACTCAGGTTA
>NZ_JAUG01000021.1 GCF_000708285.2 Pedobacter borealis DSM 19626 | reverse complement strand
TTCTAAAAGATAAATATGATAAGAGCCTTCAGAAAGTTCAAACTTATCAAGTTCAAAGTATTCGGTTAAGCCTTCAGGAAGTATGAAAGATAGTAGTGTGGTGTCCAAAACAAAGTATTTTCACAAAAATAATCAAACTTTAATACTCCCCAACTTTTTTGCTTGATCCTTGATCACCCAACCACTGGCGCAGGGAAGCCTGAACTAAAGAAATATAATCTGTCTGGCTTATATTCTCGAAGGATAACACAAAAACATAGATTGGTTTATCAGATTAATGGTGAAGAAGTAAGTGTATTGGTTTTGGCTGCTGCTGGGCATTATGGCGATAAATAGAAACAGATATTAAATTCTGATGCGTATTAATCTATGTTGATATCCAAATAATACATTTCAAATTCGCCACTTTCCATAATTTTTCTATCTTTGGTTTTTAATGAATTTCCTTTATCCGGGCTTTCTTTTTGCACTAATATCGGTTGCCATCCCGGTTATCATTCATTTATTCAATTTCAGGAAGTTTAAGAAGGTTTATTTTTCTAATGTTCAGCTTTTAAAAGAAGTAGAACAGCAAAATTCTTCTAAAGAAAAACTTAAAAACCTGCTTATTCTGTTGTCGCGGATTTTGGCAATTATCTTTTTGGTCCTGGCATTTGCCCAGCCTTATATTCCAGCGCACAATCAAAAAACAATTGCTTTAAACAATGTAGTAAGCATTTATATCGATAATTCTTACAGCATGGAAGCCATTAATAAAGATGGCAACCTGCTTGATGAAGCCAAGCGGAGGGCAAAAGAACTGGTAAAAGGTTTTGGAATGAACGATCGTTTTCAACTCCTGACCAATAATTTCGAAGGAAAACACCAACGATTGTTAAACGAGGAAGAGTTTTTAAAAGCATTGGATGATGTTAAAATCTCGGCAGCAAACCGTAATCTCCAACAGATACTAAACCGGCAGGGGAATGTTTTAACTGGTTCTGTAAATAAGTATAGCTTTCTGATCTCCGATTTTCAAAAAAATATCTCCACCACCAATAAACTCGATACAAAAGCAGATATTCAATATTCATTTTTGAAACTGAATGCCAATACGCTTCCGAATATTGCAATAGATAGCGTTTGGGCACTTTCGCCAAATCATCAGCCGGGAGCAAATGAGCGTTTGGTTGTACAGTTGAAAAATTACGCTGAAGAGGAAGCGAAAAATATCCCTTTAAAGCTCAGCATCAACAACCAACAAAAAGGATTGGGTGCTGTAACCATCCCTGCAGGTAAAACGGTTAAAGATACCCTGAATTTCTCCGGACTGAACGCAGGCTGGCAAAAAGGTATCATCAGCATTAAAGATTTTCCGGTAACCTTTGATGATACACTTTCCTTCAGTTTTAAGGTAGATGAAAGTTTTCCTGTTCTGAGTATTAACGGAGCCAATACAGGCAATTACATTAAAGCACTGTTTGCCGCGGATCGTTATTATAAACTCACCGAGAATGCCGAAAGCAATGTGAATTATAGCAGTTTTGACAGTTACGGCCTGATTGTGTTGAACGGTTTGAAAAATCCATCAACAGGATTGGCACAACAGCTAAAAACCTATCTGAATGCAGGTGGTACGGTGGTGCTTTTTCCTGATTTAGATGCCAATATTCAAACTTATAACTCATTTTTAAGCGGATTGTCGCTCCCTGCCATTCAAGGTTTAAATACCACACCAAGCAAGGTTGATCAGATTGATCTGCAAAATCCTATTTTCAAGACTGTTTTTGAGGAAATCCCTAAAAATCTTGATCTTCCAACAGTTTCCCGCTATTATTCTTTTGTAGAGAAAAACACCTCCAATAAAGAAGATATTATGTTATTGCCTGGCAGAAAAACATTTTTCTCCAAATATGGCGTAGGTAACGGGCAGGTTTATTTATCTGCTTCAGGGCTTAATACAAGTGACGGGAATTTAGCCCGTCATCCGGTGTTCGTGCCTTTAATATATCGTTTGGCATTGAGTGGAGGAAATGAAACGCCCTTATACTACAACCTCGGTAATGATAATGCCTTGGCGGGTAAAAAGATTACGCTGGGTAAAAACCAAAGCTTAAAAATTACTGCAGATGGTTTTGAGGCGATTCCTGAAATCCGTCAGGCAAATGGGAAAACGCTGATTTACATTGCCGATCAGATAAAAAATGCAGGCTTTTATAACCTGAAACTTGCAGATTCGCTACTTGCTGTTTATAGTTTCAACAATGGCAGAACAGAATCTGATATGCATTATTTAGACAAAACAGAACTCAATCAGTTGGCTGACAAAGGCAACCTTAAAATATTCGATACCGATAAAGATGCCGTTAAATTAATTGCCGGCACTAATAAAATCGGGCAGACTTTATGGAAACTTTGTCTAATTTTGTCGCTGATTTTTATTGCAGCAGAAATTTTGCTCATTCGATTTTTTAACAACACAAAAAAAACAATATGAATCTCCTGGTTAAAAATGTAGCCATTGCCGATCCGCAAAGTAAATTCAATAATCAACAATGCGATGTTCGGGTAGAAAATGGCAAAATTAAAAACATAGGTAAATTAACTGCCGATAAAAACGAAACTGTTTTTGATGCTCAGGGTGCTTTCTTAACGCCAGGTTTTTTCGATCTAAACTGCGTAGCTGGCGATCCGGGTTTCGAAACTAAGGAAGATATTCAAACATTAACCGCAACGGCAAAAGCTGGAGGTTTTACAGGCTTAGCTTTATTGCCGCAAACCAGTCCGGTTGTGCAGTCAAAATCTCAGGTAGAATACATTATCAATAGGGCCAAAAACAATTTGGTTGATGTGTTGCCAGTTGGTGCGATAAGTCAGAACCGTGAGGCAAAGGAGCTTGCCGAGCTGTTCGATATGCAGCAGGCAGGTGCGGTTGCTTTTTCTGATGGTGATAGGGCCTTACAAGATGATGGTTTTATGAGCCGTGCTTTGCAATATGCAAAAGGTTTCGATGCACTATTAATGGTTTATCCCGAAAATAAATCCATAGCTGGCAAATCGCAGATTAACGAGAGCAAAAACTCTGTGCTGTTGGGCATGAAAGGTTTACCAGCATTAGCCGAAGAAATGCATATTGCCCGCGATATTTTCCTGGCATCTTATAATGAAACCAAAATCCACATCAGCAATATTTCAACTGCCGGGGCTGTAGCTTTGATTCGTAAAGCAAAAAAAGATGGCGTTCAGGTTTCGTGCGATGTAACCGCACATCACCTTGTGTTTACAGAAGAGCTTTTAAGCGATTTTGACAGCAACTACAAGGTTAAGCCACCACTGCGTGGAAAAGCAGATGTAAAGGCGCTAATTGCCGGTTTAAAAGATGGAACCATTGATGCCATTACTTCCCAGCACCGTCCTGAAGAAATCGAATTTAAAAATGTAGAGTTCGAAATTGCGCACTACGGCATCATCGCTTTACAAACCGTATTACCACTATTATTAAAGGCTGGATTGGATATTGCTTTAATTGTAGAGAAATTGGCCATTAATCCACGTAAATTATTAAATTTAGCTATTCCGGTAATCGAAGAAGATGCTGATGCCAACTTTACTGTTTTCAATACAACAGAAAAGTGGTTGTACAATGCCACAAGCAATTATTCAAAATCGGCAAACAGTCCGTTATTGGGTGCTGAGCTAACAGGAAAAGTAACTTTGGTTTATAATAATAATCAGTACTGGGAGAATTAGTTAAAAATAGCTGACAATACAATATAGATGCTGAAATAAATTCAGCATGACGATCAATTTAATGAACTAATAATCCTTAAATCTTAATAATCCTAATCGTATGGACAATAGAGTAAAAAAAGCACTAAGTGCAGCCATTAACAAGTATGCTGAGGTTTCAGCTACCAATGTAGACGGTTTTGAAACAGAATTATTAGCTGCTTTTGAGCTTGATGTTAACTTTTTAGATAAAGCAACTGCTTTCGATGCCGTTTTCGATGCTCACCCGAAATTTGAAGAATTACGCGAAGTATTTTTCGATTTATTAATGGTGAATTTCTTTAGCAGTGACGTACAGAAACTGGAAGACGACTATTTAGAAAGTGATGAATGGGCGAATATCGAAGAAGAAACCATAGATAGAGGAACAGAATTGTTAAACCTTTTGCTTTACATTAAAGAGTGTAAGGATGAAGATTTAGATCCTGAATTGGGCGATTTCTTAAAAGAATTTTTATTGGTAGAAGATGATGAGTTTCAGGATGAATTTGAGATTTACGAAGAACTGATCAGTAATCAACAATTAGCAGAAACCAGTATAGAAGAGATTTGTAAAACAGCTGCAAATTTAAATATCAGTGAAGAAATGCAAGAATTGTTTGTTCCATTTATGACTTTTTTCCTCGATGTTGAGGGAAGTGCAGAAACAACAAAAGAAATAATTCAGTTTAGCAGTAACAAATCGTTCGATTCTGCTACTTATATATTAATTACAACAGTAAATAATTAAAATAAATTTATCATGGAACAACAGATACTTCAGGAAGAAAAGAAACCAAAGGTTTATGAAGAGCTTTTTAAAAGCGGTTTAATATTGGGAGTCGAAATGTTTGTTTTGGGTATTGCATTACTATTCCTAATGCAGGGAGTAGATTCTTTCTGGACAATGGTAATCATTTTTCCCTTAGTATTTTTAGTAATTGGTCCTATCGTGCTATCAGTTTTTATATGCAGAAGTCTTCGGAAAAATATTGGGGGTTATTGGACATTTAAACAGGCTCTAAAATCGATTTTTATTGTTTTTTTTGTCGGTTGGTTGGTTTCATTTGGTTTGAACTTACTTTATACTAAAATCATTGACACTACTTCAACAGAAAGGATGCAAGAACACATTAAAGAGAAAACGATAGCATTTATGAAAAATCAAAATGTTGATCAGGATAAATTAGATGAGGAAAGTGCTAAAATGGATGATCAGTTTGCTAAACAAAATGAACTAACTCCTAAATCGGTATTCAAAAATATTACAATAGCAATCTCAATAATTTTTGTGTTTGCTCTGATTTTTGCAGCTATTTTTAAAAGAGAAAGACCAGTTAAACTGGAAGATTTTCCAACTCAGGCTTAATTTCTTTTATAAATTTTTGAACGTGCAGGTTTTATCATTTAATTTGATGAAGGTTGCACGTTTTTTTTTCGCTATCTCGAATACATTACATCCCGCTATCTTTGACTGATCCAAAAAAAGTCGTCATCTCCTGAAGCGCAGTCCCGAACTTTCGGGAGAGAGATCTATCGAATTAGATTTCTCGACTTCGCTGCGCTACCATTGACGTTATTTTACAAACTACTAATAATCAACATTTTAACCGATTTTGTGTTTCCGCCCAACTAGGCCGCAGCACCGTATCCCCGTTCTACTTAAATCCGGCCTAACAAATTTTTCGGGTTGCACTGTTCTGGCCGCACAACTGTTTTTTTTTTTGATGCCAAAAAGAAAGAGCCCTTCGGCGGCGGCGAGCCGAGGCAAGCTCCTGGTGTATGGAAAAAGAAAACAATTGTACGTCACTCATATTGATTTTTATAAAATAAATTACCCCTCGAAATGACGACATTGGGAGTATAACGATTTACAATTTATTGCTGAGGGAAATTTAAAAAATGAAATAACTATCTTTGAAAGAAATACTTGGTCAAAATTTAATTCCTTAACAAATGGAAAATAATAGTAACATTGAATTAAGAGAAAAGATACGTTTAGGTCTTAGCCTAGCTTTCAAAAAATTGGTTGCCTACAAAGCTAAGAATGACGGTGTTTTGGTTTTTTCAGACCAGGGAAAAATTGTGAGAGTAAAAGCTAAAGACATTAAATTATAATTAAGATCAAAAATTTTGAACGTGCAGGTTTTATCATTTAATTTGATGAAATTTGCACGTTTTACTTTAAACAAACCTCGCAGGTTTTTAAAACCTGCGAGGTTTATGCTTAAAAAATGGATATATCAGTTGTAGTGCCCTTATTTAATGAAGATGAATCTTTGCCAGAATTAACGGCATGGATTGATAAAGTGATGATCGACAATAATTTCAGCTATGAAATTATTTTGGTTGATGATGGTAGTACCGATAGATCGTGGGAGGTGATCGAAGAATTAAGGCTTCAAAACCCTGCTATAAAAGGCATCAAGTTCAGAAGGAATTACGGTAAATCGGCAGCTTTAAATGTTGGTTTCGAAGCTACTCAGGGCGATGTGGTTATTACCATGGATGCCGATTTGCAGGATAGTCCGGATGAAATCCCTGAATTGTACCGTCGCATAAAAGAAGAAAAGCTTGATATCATTTCAGGCTGGAAGAAGAAACGTTACGATCCGATTACTAAAACTATCCCTACAAAATTATTCAACGCCGCTACCCGTAAAATGAGCGGTATAGCGCTGAACGATTTTAACTGTGGCTTAAAAGCTTACCGTAGCGATGTGATCAAAACCATCGAAGTTTACGGCGAAATGCACCGTTATATCCCGGTAATTGCCAAATGGGCCGGATTTAGTAAAATATCCGAGCAGGTGGTAGAACACCGTGCCCGTAAATATGGCACAACTAAATTTGGTTTCAGCAGGTTTATAAACGGCTTTTTAGATTTACTCTCTATTTTCTTTGTCGGTAAATTCGGTAAACGCCCAATGCATTTTTTTGGTTCGTTAGGCGTTTTAAGCTTCTTTATCGGTATAATTATGGCGCTTTACATATTATTCGAAAAGAAATATTTGATATGGCAAGGTTTAGCCTATCGCGATGTAACCGATCAGCCTTTGTTTTATTTATCACTGGTTGCCATTGTTGTTGGTTCGCAGATGTTCTTGGCAGGTTTTATTGCAGAACTCTTATCGCGCAACGCACCAGAAAGAAATCAATATTTAATCGAGAAGAGGGTATAAGGTAAAAGGTTTAAGGCGTAAGGTTTATGCGCCGAAACCCTCAACCTTTTACCTTTCACCTTTTACCTCTAGTAAACATGTTTTTCTCCATCATCATTCCACTTTACAATCGTCCTCAAGAAATTGACGAACTATTAAACACCCTAACTAAACAAACCTATTTGCAGTTTGAAGTTTTGGTTATTGAAGATGGTTCGAAAAACGACGCAAAAGCAATTGTAGCTTCTTATGCAGATAAACTGGATATCAAATATTACTATAAGGAAAATGCCGGACAGGGGTTTGCCCGTAATTTTGGTTTCGAAAGGGCTACAGGCGATTACTTTGTTATTTTCGATTCAGATTGTTTAATTCCTGCAAATTACCTCGAAACGGTTAAAAACTATTTGTATGAGCATCATTTAGATGCCTATGGCGGTCCGGATGCTGCACATGATAGCTTTACGCCTGTGCAAAAAGCAATTAGTTATGCCATGACTTCGCCTTTCACCACTGGTGGAATCCGCGGAAACAAACAGCACGTAGGACAATTTCACCCACGCAGTTTTAATATGGGGGTTTCCCGTCAGGCCTGGGAGAAGGTAGGTGGTTTTATCCTGACGCGATTGGGCGAAGATATCGAATATAGTATCCGTATCCATGAAAACGGCTTTAAAATCGGGTTGATCCCGGATGCAAAGGTTTACCATAAACGCCGGACGAGCTTTAGCCAGTTTTACAAGCAGTTACACTTTTTTGGCAGGGCAAGGATTAATATTTACAAATATTTCCCAAAAGAATTAAAACTTGTACATTTTTTTCCAGCCTTGTTTACATTGGGTTTTGGTTTCACCATTTTGTGTAACTTTATATATCCTCCATTGGCATATGTTTGTAACTTCTTCTTATTGATTTACTTTATGTTGATATTTTTTCATTCATGGTCTGTAAATAAATCGTTAAAAGTTGCATTTTTGAGCATTATATCTTCATTTATCCAATTAACCGCTTATGGTTTAGGATTTATACAGGATTTATTTAAACGAGTGGTATTCAAACAACAATGATAAATTACCTAAAAGAAAGTACGTTCGCCGTTAATGATGTAATTCAAAAGGCGTGGAGCATTACCAAGAAACACTATTTCTCGATTGCTACACTATGTTTTCTGATGTTTATCACTGCAAGTGCTTCGAGCCTAATGGCCTTTTTTATTAAGGATGTAAGTAAGGCCTTGAGTGTAATCATGGTGATTATTTTTGTGCTGCTTTATTTTACCATCAATCTTTCGCTTTTCAAATACATTTTCCATTTAATGGACGATGAAGAAACCGATGTGAAAATTGTAGATACGCTTCCAACCAGGCAACAAATTATAAGGTTCCTGGTAGCTACCCTTTATTTTGTAGGTTGTATCCTTGGTGTTTATCTGGTGGTAATCCTGGTTGCTTTTCCTTTTATTTATACTGGGATTAATGTAGCCATTGTTAAAAACGTGGCCATTTCAGTAGGCATTATTGCCATTTTTATCACTTGGTTAAGAATTTCTTTCTTCCCGTTTTTTATTATTGATAAAGGTGCAACGCCTTTCGATTCGATTAAATTGAGTTTAGCTACTACTAAAGGAAATTTTACTAAGATTTTATTGCTATTGGTTGTTTTAGGCGGAGGGTATTTAATCTACCTGTTGCTAAACTACCTGCAATGGCCACTAATCGCTTTCATTGTAAATATTTTAAGTTCATTTATCATCGTTCCACTTTCGAGTGTAGCACTAACTGTTGCATACCGCAAAATTTCGAGCGAATATAAAGGCGATGAGCATCCAGATATTTTGCATAATATCGTTTAACCCCCAGCCCCTGAAGGGGAGTTAAAAATCAGATTAAAATTTATGGAAAAAGAAAAGAACGGCAGAAAGGAAAAGGCCCCTTCAGGGGGGTGGGGGCTTAAAGCAGCATTAAGTAAACCCTTTGCGGCATTTGCAGTTTGGCAGATTAACAAATGGAAAAATAATGCTGTAAATGCTCAGCATAACATCCTGAAAAAGCTTATTGATGAGGCTAAAAATACTGCATTTGGAAAAGATCATCATTTCGCCGAGATTAAAACCTATGCTGATTTTAAAAAACATGTTCCCGTTCAGGATTACGAAGGATTAAAACCCTATGTAGATCGTGTAGTAGCAGGCGAAGCTGATGTACTTTGGAAAGGTAAACCACTTTATTTCGCCAAAACATCAGGTACCACTTCAGGTGTAAAATATATTCCGCTATCGAAAGAATCGATGCCTGAGCACATCAAAGCTGCCCGTAATGCCATCCTAACTTATATTAATGAAACAGGTAAGGTTGATTTTGTAAATGGAAAAATGATCTTTCTTCAGGGAAGTCCGGTTTTAAGTGTAAAACATGGAATCAATGTTGGGCGTTTATCGGGCATTGTGGCGCATCATGTGCCTGCTTACCTGCAAAAGAACCGATTACCTTCTTACGAAACCAATATTATCGAAGATTGGGAACAAAAAGTTGATGCCATTGTTGAGGAAACCATTAATGAAAACATGACCTTGATTTCGGGTATTCCACCTTGGGTACAGATGTATTTCGATAAACTATCTGAAAAATCGGGAGGGAAGAAAATTGCCCAAATATTCAGGAATTTTAGCCTTTTTATTTACGGAGGTGTAAATTTTGAACCCTATCGGGCAAAAATTGAACAAAGTATCGGGAAGAAAATTGATGCTATAGAAACTTACCCAGCTTCGGAGGGATTTATTGCCTATCAAGATTCGCAAAAAGATAAAGGACTATTGTTACTGGCCGATGCAGGGATTTTTTACGAATTTGTTCCAGCTGATGAATATTACAATGATAATCCAACACGGTTACCGCTTAGTGAGGTTGAACTAGATACCAACTATGCGTTAATTTTAAATACCAATGCAGGTTTATGGGGTTACAGCATAGGCGATACGGTGAAGTTTGTTTCTAAAAATCCTTACAAAATTGTGGTAACCGGACGGATTAAACACTTTATATCTGCCTTTGGCGAACATGTAATAGGAGAAGAGGTAGAACAGGCGATTTTAAGTGTGGCCAATGAAGAAAAGGTAGAAATTACAGAATTTACAGTTGCGCCTCAGGTTAATCCGGAAGCCGGTCAATTGCCTTATCACGAGTGGTTTATAGAATTTTCGTCTGCACCAAAAGACATGACAGCTTTTAGTAAAAAGGTTGATGAGGCTTTGCAAAAGAAAAATATTTATTACTTTGACCTGATTGAAGGGAAGATCCTTCAGCCATTGATTATACGTACTTTGCAAAAAGATGCTTTTGTTAACTACATGAAAAGTGAAGGTAAATTAGGCGGACAGAATAAAGTGCCACGTTTGAGTAATGATCGCAAGCTAGCGGAAGGGTTGGAGAGGTATATTGTTTAACTAATCTTCCTCGGTTCGTGTCCTCACGAAACGAAATGAGGAAAGTAGTTCGTGGAGACACGAACCACGGCATTGGAGCGAAGTGCAACACAGTCGAGAAATCTGTCTAGATAGATCTCTCCATTCCGCTTCACTCCAGTCGAGATGACGATTGGCTCAACAGATGCTTTTCAGAATGACAAAAGCGGGTGAACGATAAAATGATGAATAAAATGCTTAATTTAACCGTAAGCGTTACGATATTAAAAACGATTTGAAAAGAATAACCATATTAGGTTCTACAGGAAGTATAGGTACACAAGCACTAGAAGTGGTAAGTGACCATCCTGCAACATTTAAAGTTGTTGTATTATCTGCATTAAAGAATTCAGCGTTACTTATTCAACAGGCGAAGGAATTTAAGCCAGCCATTGTTGTAATCTGTGATGAAAGCAAGTACGGCGAAGTTAAAACTGCTTTGTCTACGCTAAATATTAAAGTTTTGGCAGGCGAAGCCGCATTGTCAGAGGTTGCTGCTTATGGCGATAGTGATGTGGTATTAACGGCATTAATGGGCTCTGTAGGATTAAAACCTACTATTGCTGCGATTAAGGCTGGAAAAAATATTGCTTTGGCCAACAAAGAAACCTTGGTTGTAGCCGGCGAACTGATTACTCAACTGGCAGCGGAATACCAAGTTAAAATTTTACCTGTCGATTCAGAGCATTCAGCAATATTTCAGTGTTTGGTGGGCGAGGAGCAAAATGAAATCGAAAAGATTTATTTAACAGCTTCAGGCGGACCATTCTTGGGCAAAACAAAAGATTTTTTATCTACAGTAAAGAAAGAGCAGGCTTTAAAACATCCCAACTGGGTGATGGGCGCAAAAATCACGATCGATTCTGCCTCTTTAATGAATAAAGGCCTGGAGGTAATTGAGGCAAAATGGTTGTTTAACCTTGATGTAGATCAGATTGATGTAATTGTTCACCCTCAATCCATCATTCATTCCATTGTTCAGTTTACCGATGGATCGATGAAGGCACAAATGGGTGTCCCGGATATGAAACTGCCTATTCAGTATGCTTTAAATTATCCCGACAGGCTAAAAAACAATTTTAAGCGTTTTAACTTCTTAGATTATCCAAACTTTAGCTTTCAAAAAGCCGACATGGAAACATTCAGGAATTTAGACCTGGCATTTACTTCTTTACGAAAGGGAGGGAATATGCCTTGTATTTTAAATGCCGCGAATGAAATTGTTGTTGAAGCATTTTTGAAGGATAAAATCGGTTTTCTGCAGATGAGCGAGGTTATTGAACAGTGTATGGAAGAAATTAGTTTTGTTGAAAAACCACAATTGAGTGATTATTTAGAAACTGACAAACATAGCCGTATCTTAGCCGGCGAATTAGTAACAAAAAGTATAGTTTAACATCTAACATAAAAATTTTATAAGAGAATATGAATGGATTGATTATGGCGGGGCAGCTGCTGCTCGGATTGTCTTTATTGGTAATATTACACGAATTAGGGCATTTCTTGGCAGCCAGGGCATTTGGTATTAAAGTAGAAAAGTTTTATTTATTTTTTGATGCCTGGGGTTTCAAACTTTTTAGTTTTAAAAGAGGTGATGTTGAATATGGAGTGGGATGGTTGCCACTTGGTGGTTACGTAAAAATTGCCGGAATGATTGATGAGAGTATGGATACTGAGCAAATGGCTCAACCTGCTCAGCCATGGGAATTCCGTTCTAAACCAGCCTGGCAACGTTTAATTGTGATGTTGGGTGGTATTATCGTAAACGTAATCGTGGGTATTTTTATCTTCTGGATGTTAACCTTCAATGTCGGGCAAAATTATACCGTTAACAGCAAACTGAACGATGGTATTTCTGTAGGCACAATTGGGAAAGAAATCGGTTTAAAAAACGGAGATAAGATTTTGGCCATCAACGGCAACAAGTTAATTCGTTTTGAAGATGCTATATCGAGCAAAGTATTGTTTGATGGAGCCCAGTTGACCATTTTAAGGGAAAATAAAACACTTTACATTTCTGTTCCTGATATTATTTTAAATAAAATATCGAAAAACGATAAAGAGAATTTTATCTCGCCCAGATATACGATGGAAAGCGTAGAAAAGGTAAGTGCACCTGATGAAAAAGCAGATAAACCATCTTTTTTTGATAAACTGTTTGGCAGAAAGTTCGAGAAACCCGTATATCCAGCTTATGCGGCAGGGATTAAACCAGGCGATAGCATTTTATCGGTTAATGGAAAACAGATTACTTTCTTCGATCAGTTTAAAGAAGAGGTTTCTAAAAACAAATTAAAACCAATTACCATTAATGCGCTACGCAAAGGCAAAGAAGTAAAGTTCGATCTTAAAGTGAGCAAAGATGGAACCATTGGGATTATCCCTAATTTAAAAATGCCTGAAACTGCACATGTAGATTTTGGCTTTATAGAATCGTTACCAGTTGGTGCAACCATGGCATGGAGCACTTTTGTAGATAATGCAAAAGGGATTGGCAAAATGATAACCGGAAAGTTAAGTGCGCGCAACATCAGCAGCCCGATTGGGATTGCCAAGGTGTATGGCAGTACTTTCGACTGGGTTAAATTCTGGACTTTAACAGGATTAATTTCGATGGCATTGGCATTTATGAATTTATTACCTATTCCGGGCTTAGATGGAGGTCATGTAGTGTTTCTTTTAATCGAGATGGTACAACGTAAGCCTGTAAGTGAAAAAGTGCTGGAGAAGGCGCAAATTGTGGGTTTTGTGATCCTGATCTGTTTAATGGTGTTTGCTTTTGGTAATGATATTTTAAAATCTTTCGGTAAGTAAAACCAAATTTATATAATTGCCGCAGATGCGCAGATTTGACGAATCAATCTGAACATCTGCGGCTTTTTAATTTAATATGCACCATGAGCGCAGCAACAACAGATATTAATTATTTCGATTTTTACGCGTTACCGATCCAGTTTCATCCAGATCAAAATGTGGTTAAAACAAAGTTTTATGCATTTAGCAAGCAGTTTCATCCTGATTTTTATGCCAATGAAAGCGAAGAGAAGCAGCAAGAAGTACTCGACCTGTCAACTTTGAACAACAAGGCTTACCAGACACTCAGCAATGCTAAAAAACGCTTAAAATACGTACTCGAATTAAAAGGGATTGTAGAAACAGACGAAGGTTATCAACTGCCCCAATCTTTTTTAATGGAAATGATGGATGTAAATGAGGCCTTAATGGATTTGGAATTTGAGCCAGATGCCGAAAAGCTAGCGCAGGTAAAACGAGATGTTGATGCCGTAGAAAAAGACCTTGCTAACGAATTGAACGATTTGATAGGCCGTTTTGATGGCAACCCAACAGCATCTGATGCACTATTGCCTTTGATTAAGGATAATTTTTACCGGCAGAAATACGTTGATCGGATCAGGGAACGCTTGCCGAAGTAGATGGAAGAAGTTTGAAGTCGGGGAGTCGGAGGTCCGAATATATAGCGTAAAAAAATAAGCGCCCAACGCTGTGCACTTTGTGCCTTTTCTTTGTGTCCTCTGCGGTTAAAAGATGGGAAGCCCTAAACCTTCCACCTTCGACCTTTGTAAGACACCCAATTGTAAAATCATTTTTTAGTTTTTGATAGGCAAAAGCTTTGTTTTACTTTCGGAGCAAACAATCAGATCAATGAATAGTTCTCTTTCAATTTTTCGCAAAGTGGCCGTGGCAGAAGGCATATCTTATCTGCTTTTATTATTTGTAGCCATGCCTTTAAAATATTTTGCAGATCTTCCTTTGTATGTAAAATATACTGGATGGGCACACGGATTATTATTTGTTTTATATGCAGCCACCTTAGTTTTAGCTTGGCAAGAGCAAAAATGGAAATTTGGTAAAGCCGTTTTGATCTTTTTAGCATCACTTTTGCCATTTATGCCCTTTGTGGTTGATCGCAAATTAAAAGATGAAAGAACGCTAAATTAATTGCCATTACACAAATTACTTACCTTTGTGTTATATGCGCTTAACAAATGATCGCCAGAGGTAGGTTAGATATCCGTTTTACCGAACTTTTTAAGTGTGCTTTATACTGTATTGGTAGTGCTTGCGGCTTTAAAAAAGAACAGCCCCGGTTCCCTGAAGGGCAGTTGCCCTGTCTTTCTGTTCGTACAGGTTTACATCTCGTATTAGAAGCACTAAATCTTGAACCTGGTGATGAAATACTGGTTGCAGATATTAACATCCCGGATATGTTTGCAATCATCGCTGCCTATCATTTAAAAGTTGTACCCTTAACTATAGATAAAAATACACTAGGCATATCGGCCGGACAGATAGGGGCAGCTATTACACCCAAAACAAAGCTGCTGCTCATTACCCATTTATTTGGTGCCATAATGGATACCGAAGCACTGCTTAATATAGCCAAATTGAATAATCTGACCGTAATAGAAGATTGTGCACAAGCTTATGATGGAATTTATAAAGGTGATTTAAAATCGGACGTGGTATTGTTCAGTTTTGGACTAATTAAGACAAATACAGCCTTAAGTGGTGCGATACTTCATATTAGAAACGAGCAATTACTGGCTGCGGTAAAAATATTGAACAATAGGCTGCCGGTGCAAAAAGGCGATCGATACTTCAAAAAAATAATTAATGCTACCCTGATTAACATTCTTGTCGCTAGATGGCCATTTACCATAGCTTATTGGCTTTGCAAGCAATTTGGCAAAGACTTCGATACGCTTATTACTGGTTTTACAAGAGGTTTTCCCGGTGAAGATGTAATGGAGAAAATCAAATACAGGCCATGTTATGCTAATTTATGTATGTTGCAGCATAGAGTGAGTGATTTTGATCAATCTCGTATTCATAAGAGAAAGCTACTGGCAAACGAATTATTATTGAATGTTGATTCGCGAAATATTATTGGTGCTGCAAACTTAAGGCATACACACTGGGTAATTCCGATAGTAGCGGCTAATCCATCACTGTTAATCGATAAATTAAGAGAAAAAGGATTCGATGCAACGTCAAAAGCCTCCAGTTTAGTTAAGATAGGTTTCACGGGTTTGCCGCCAAAAACCTCAAATGAGCTAATACTTCAAAATTTAGTTTATCTGCCAATGGATATGAAAATGAGTAAAAAAGAAGTTAAACAATTGAACCAGTTGTTATTAGATAATCTGTTAAAAGACGAAGGTTTTAGTAAATCAGATCAGACATAAAAAGAAGTAAATAAAATTTGCGAATTAAGAGCTTAATTTATACATTTGCATCCCGCTGAATAAGCAAATGCCCAGCTGGCGGAATTGGTAGACGCGCTGGTCTCAAACACCTGTGGGAAACCGTGCCGGTTCGACTCCGGCGCTGGGTACCGAGCCGGATTTAGTTCTAATTTTAGTTCTAACTCCGGCTTTTTTATTTCCTAAAACCCTGTTAATCTGATAGATAAAAAGCGCCGCAGAGTTGATTTGGGTGTTTCGACAATCGTTTTCAAAAATTCGCCATTTTTCCGGATAGATCGAACCAATGATAAAGCGTTTTTGCTCAATATCGCCGTTCTGATATAGTTCAAGCAGGTTTTGAAGCCTAATCAGAGCCTCATCAACAAAATCACTGAAATCCGTTTTTACCGCCTGATCTTTTTTCAACGTTTCAAGCTCTGCTTCCAGTCTTATAATCTTCTGCTCACATTGTGTTTTCATAATTTTATAATCATCAGTAGTGATATCATCTGATAATAGCATAGCACGGATTTTTGTGATTACATTATTTTGTGCGGAAATTTCAGTAACCAAAAAGCTCTTCTTTTCCTCGAAGTGTTTGGAATCGTCATGGGTTACGTCACAAACAATTTCTTTAAACAGCTCAGCTATTCCAGGCTTTGGAACAAACTTTCTAATTTCGATTTCAAAACGCTTATTCACATCTGCTGCAAGATATCTTCCCCTGCACGGAGTACGGCAGTGATAATAATAGTAGTGTTCCCCGGTACGCCCTTTCGAGCCACTGCCAGTCAGTAATTTATTGCAGTTAGGACATAAAATAAAGCCGCGTAAGGGGAAATGTTTTGGAGGTTGGGTATTCACCCTCGCAGGTTTCCGTCTTCCATTCAGCAAATCCTGGACATCCCAGAACAGTTTTTCACTAATGATAGGTTCGTGTTTACCATCAACCAGATATGACTCATTATGTTCATCAGGGGGAACCACGATTTTACCACAGTAAATAGGGTTTCGGATATTTTCAGTAAAAGTAACCCTGGAACACTTTAGACCTCTTGCCTTTGCAAACCTCCAAACTGCCTGCGCATTGAATGCGCCTGTAGCTAAAGTTTCAAAAGCCCATCTAAGGTGACTGGCTTCAGGTTCCAATGGCTCGATATACTTTACCTTATCTTTGATCCTGTTGATGTATCCTGCGGGCGCTTTTCCCATCCAGCGGCCTTCACTTTTTCCTCGTCTCATACCGGCCACCACATTTAAACCTCGTCTTAGGTTGTCCGCTTCCGCTTGAGCAATATAAACAGCCAGCATGATCCTGCTTTCTGGTATTTTTAAGTCTAGGTACTGATCAATTGCATTAGGAGTAATGTTTAGCGTTTCAAGAATATCGATCATCTCATAGGCATTGGCTGCATTCCGGCTAAAACGATCCCACTTCGTAAACAGTATCAGATCACAAATGCGGCCTCTGGTCTTTTTAAGCTCGAGCAGCATCTTCGACCATTCCGGTCTACGCTTAAAAGTCTTAGCAGAAAAATCTTCATAGATCACCCTTCCGACCTTAATGTTCTGACGTTCGCAATATTCCTGCAAACGTTGATCCTGATCTCGCTGCGAATATCCCCTGTCTGCTTGTTCATCAGTACTTACCCTGATGTACAAAAAAGCTACCTTTCGGGTGTCAATTTTATCCTCACCTACATTTTTTTTCTGCTCGAGCTTGTGGGTCCTCCTGTCACGTACTCGGATTCCGTTAATTTCTATTTTTTCCATACCTCTTTCATTCTGTCGTCTTTAAGTACTTGATTAGCTGATAATATAGCGAAATTGTACATGAAATCCAAGATGATTCTTGCCTCCGCAAGCGTAATTTTTTGACCATATTTGGCCAATACTCTAACTGCCCGCTCAGGAGTTATGGTTCGTTTCTGTGGAATGACTTTGATCATAGGCATGTTATGAAATGCAATGATGAAAGAATATGATTGATAAACTTCAGGGGAGCTTTGGGGAGTACCTTTTTATTAAAATTTATTGGTAATTTATACCCATCTCTAAAATGCTTCTAAAAACTACAGATGATATCATCATACACGCATCTGAAGGAGAACGAAATAACCCATGTTGGATAGCATATATGCACCCTTATGTTTTCATAGTTCCCGATGATGAAAAGCCTTGGAAATTAGAGATTGATGAGATAAATAAAGTGAGTTACAACTATTCCAAACTGTTACGTGTAGTTTCTAAAATTAAGTGTGATAACTCCGGATTGGACGGACTTGTGTGTTACGATGGAACTATAGCGTTACCTATGCGTGGCCGTTTTCTACAAAAAGAAAATGCCGTGGAATACTTCAATCAAATTTTTTTAAAATTTAACCTGAATGGCTTTTTTGTAGGTTACGTCGATCACAAGGATGTTTTGCACGGTAGGCTTGAAGAAAAATGGAGCATATATACTTACGAAATGGGCAAGTCAGCGACCGCCCAGCTTCATTCTAAAAACCGCTGGGGCTTAGGAAGCCAATCGGATAGTGTTTACCTAGATATTCCTAGAATACTGAAAGTGAGTGAGTTCCACGCAATTTTGAATCTCGGGGACAAGGACTTATCTAAAATACCCAATCTTTCCGCGAAATTTCTGAATGTAGGTATTACTGAACTGAAACATTACAATTGGGATGGGGTATTATCCAATCTTTGGATTACAGCGGAACAGTTGATTGATTATCTATGGTATAACAAATTGTTGAAAAGTGAATCCTTTCATCCAGATAATGATATTCCTGGACGGAAAAATTCAATGAAAGATGACAACAGGACTTGGAGCGCCACTATAAAACAGGAAATGTTATTTCAAGCCAAAATTATTTCAGAAGAAATTTTATCTGATCTTTTCAAAGCACGGCGCGATAGAAATAAATTAGTTCACGAAGGCAAAGCTGTCAGTGAAGAAACAGCATGGAAATTATTTTCTGCAATATCAGCTTTGTTAAAAGTTGTTTTGGAGAAAGAACACCTGCTAGGAGATTCCATAGAGATGAGTAGGAAGCCTATAGTAGCTAATTCCTTTAACGCTGAAAGTGAATCTTTTGAAGACTGGCAAGCATTACCAGATGAAAATATAATTGAAGCTGCTTTGGGTAACGAAGTAACCAAGAATGCAAAAATTGAAAAATCTCAATAAAGTTTCTGTATTTCTTCTTAGGTAAAAAGTTTCTATGTATGATGGAGTCAATTTGAGTATAGAGCGTGATACAAGTAGGTACTTCGCCAATTTGAAAAAAAAACGAGGTCAGGATCAATTTTTGCGAAGTTGAATATCCAAACCAAACAGGGTAGAATATACACTGGATCTCACTTTAAAAGATAGTCAAAACCTCATGCCCGTAAGGGCGGCGTGCAGATTTTTGATACTTATCAGCCTATGATAAAAAGGGGGGCAAACTGCCCCCCTGAAAGCTAGGTGAAAAGAACTTGGACAATCAGCTTAAATTTTTCATCCCTACTCCGATGTTCGGCGTACTTGATAATCCGGTCCGTCACAAAAAGCGAAGTGTAGGTAAAATATAGCTGGTCAGAAAACATTCTGCTACTTTTAACCATGTTATAAGTATGTTTTTTTAATATCGCTGCCGTTTCCTCGGAAAGGGTCTGCCAATAATCAAAGGACATAAAACCTTCACCCCACTGACTGCGGTAGACCTCTTTATTGTGCTTGAAGTTTTCGCAGAACATCTTGATATCCTCTAATAGCATGGGCATTTCACTAGGGAACAACTCGTGTAAAAGCCTTGCTTTTTCCGAGCCTGAAAGAGTGCTAAGTGATTTCATAACTGATCTAAATACTTTTGATCCCTGATATTATTTAACCAAACCTCAGCAAATTCAACATGTTCCGCCTGCAGATCAGCGTTATATTCAGTATGCTGTTGATCACCGAAAATGATACTTTCTTCATACATTCCCAGATCGGACTGCTCAAAGGAGCAGGGGATGATTTTCAGGTTCTGACTACTGTGCAGACTGTTTTCATCAGTTGCCACAGTAAAGCGCATTTCAGGATCGCTCATGAGATCACCATTAGAAGTGTAATAATGGGCTAAGCTATATATTGTACCCTCGTTAAGATCCCCTAATTTTACCCCATGGGTAAGTTTTTCAATGCTCAGCGCCATAAAGGGGATATTTTCAATTCGTAAATGATCTTTGCCTTGCATCCTTTCGATCAATTGGCAAAATATTTCTGTGCTATTTTGATTTAGTGTTTTCATATAAGATTGCGCCCTTTGTACGGTGGCGCCTCCGTTTTAATGTGGTAAATAATTCCTTTTACTATAGTTTTTACCACCGTTCAGCACCTCACTACCGTATTTCACTTTGATTTCATCCAAACTCTTTTTACTGCCCTTGCTTACCTTATATTCACCTGTACGGAAGTACCAAGCCAGTTTTTTATAGGCAAAAAAGAACCCTGCATTTTTCAGCTCTGATTTAACCGCAATCGTGTTACCCGTTACCCAAATCCAGTAGCCGACCAGTTCAACCGTGATCCCCTCTAAATGAATGATCTGTTCTAAAGCCCTGCGGTATTCCTCCGAAAACCGGATTTCGTTTTCGGTTTCTTCCTCGCTCAAGTTTCCGCCCTTGATAGCCCTTGCAGATGCAAAAGCATATTCTTTATTAATGGTCTGCATGGTTTCAGTATCACCGCCTAAATCGGGGTGATACTGTTTTGCTAATTTTTTATACAGCGCTTTAACCTCGTCAAGCGTCCTGCATTCTGCAAACCACCTCATTACTTGTCACCCTCCATCGCTGCCATTTGGTTTGGCTTTGTAAACCGATGTACTTTAGTGTTTGCGATCCTAGAAACCAGTATTTCAGTTTCCAGTACATTGATATTTGCCGTATCGGTAAGAAGTAAACTAGATTGGTTTTCCAGTTCCCTAACCGTATCGCGGGTATGGGCGTGGTCAGAATGAACCATTACACGCACCATAATAAAAACAGTTTCGTATTTCATAACGGAAGCCCTCCATGATTTACCCTAAACTCTTTGTATTGACTATAAAAAGCGGTCGGATTATCGTCCTCGAACTGATCTGCGTAACCCTCCCAAAACATAGCGTCTAAAAATTCTTTGAATGCATCTAACATAACTGTTGATTTTAAGATGAATAAAAAGCCTCCCGAAAACCTCGAGAGGCTTAGAGATTTAAGCAGGCAAAACAATTCCTGCCTCCACTTCTGCAAGACGCTCGGCAAAACGGCCACTGATAAAAACCACCGTTCCTTTAATAACCGAAGGGCTTTTTGTACTAAACCTGTTGCCTTTATTATCAGTAATTACCAGCTCACAAAACTGAAATGCCGTTTCGTCCTCCAATTCATCCAAATTCTCTTTTTGGCTGTCCTCGAAGCCTGCAAGCGAATCCATATAACCTTTATAGCGATCACGCAAAGCAGTTCTTTTGCTCAACTCCGCAACCAGTTTTAAAGTCTCGTCCAAATTCAATACAGGTTTTTGCTGTGCCAACTGTTCTTTTAATTCAACCTTTGATGCCCCATCATTGCCGTTCGGTTTACTTTCTTCGGACTTAGGCGGTTCAGGCTGATTTTTAGCCTCTACTTTTTTAGTTTCCACATTTACAGGGTTACCTGCTACAAACTTTGGGGTTTTGTCTGCCTTTGTACCGTTTACACTTGCTTGGCCGTTTTGATTAACTTTAGTTTCCATTTTTTGATAAATTAAATTTGTGAACCCTGCTTACTACCTTTCGGCAGGAGCCATTCCTGGCTTTTTGTTAAGCACCCGCACCTGTTGGGCAGAGATTACAGGCAAGGCTTTTGGAAAAAAAATACCTCGGGAGCGAAGCGAACAGGGAAGATTATTTTTTCAAAACAAGCGCAGCAAAGCGGAGCCGCCTTGACTAGGTAATCAATGCCAATCAGATCTTTGTTGCGCAAACAGCCAAAATCAGCCCTTACCAATCTTATCAGAAGAAAACAGAATGTTAAACAAGGGAAAGCAAGTCCGTCCGAGCAACGCGGTAGACGGTCTTGCTAAATGCACCGAAGCGGCTGAAGGGAAGTATGAGCAAAGCGGCTGCAGCTGCGCTACCATCTAACTCGCCCCAAACTCAATTTCGATCAAAAAAATACGCAGGCTCATCACCCGTATCCCCCGGTTTTTTCACCAGGTAAACCGTCTTAGACTCTGGAGCGGGCATATATATCCTACGCGCAAGTTCAATAGCCGCCAATACGGCGCTAGCCTTGGCAATACCCATACCCTTAAATTTGCACAACGAAGAAAAACTACAAGTTTTAAGTAAATGGGCCCGGCCACCATGACCATCAAATATTCGCTTACCCAACTCCACGGCAGATTCTCCGGGAGTGCCCGAACCCAACAAAATTGCCAGTAATTCTTCAGTTCTAAGTTTAGTGCCACCCTTTGCGAATAGCTTTTCCCTTGGCCTTGTGTACTCCGGCATTGCTTTAATACCTTTGGCCGCTTTATATTCCTCCGCCATATCCTGTACCGTTTGATAACCTCGGTCATGAAATGCGGCCGCCTGAAACAACGAAGCCATGGCATTAATAAAATCAGGTAAATGATCTTCGAATACCACAAATGGCCACCGCTTATAGCTGCCATCTTCCTGTTGTTCGCTACGGGTGAGCTGTATGTATCTGCTATTGTTATCCGCGCGTTTTAAGTCAACGAAATAATGCCTTTTAGAACCGGCCGAAAAGAATTCCGAGGCCAGTATATATCCAAGGGCGGTGGCAAGGTAGCTTTTTCCGGTACCGGTGGAACCGGTTATAAAAAGATCCTTGTGCTCCTTAATGAAATCCAGGGCCGCAAGTCTGTGTACCTGGTTCCTGTCAAGGCCACGTTCAATGGAGTAATCAATATGCTCAAGAGATGCCTTATATCGGAATGCAGCCGCCCTAATTGTTCTTTCCACTGAACGGTTGCGTCTGTCATCCCACTCGCTGGCAACCAATACGGATATAAACTGATCAGTGGTCAGCGATTCCTTTACTGATGATTCCAGATTGGTCCTGAATGCATCGTACATCCCAAACAGTCTTAGCTGTTTCATTTTTTCTAATGTTTCATTGTTCATTTCTAATTGCTATTTATTGTTACTGGTAATATTCCTTACCTCTGATGTTTCCATGCTCAGGGATCTCTATCGTCTGTTCTTCTACAGATAGCTGATCAAGCTGCTTTCGCAGTATCTCCTCAATTATGCGGTAGTTGTACTGCCCAAGATTATCTGCCCAACGGCAGGCATTTCTTAGCCGCACCGTTCCAACACGACGTGCAAAGTTCAGTATGCCCGAACAGGATTTATGGGCCTGCTCCGGATGTCCCTTATACTCAAGTACCTTTGATATATAACTGGCAACATCACTATGGATCTCTTCTGCCTGCCGTATAAAGTTTTCAGGGGTCCATTCTGAGATATACCGGTGTTGTGGCGCCAGATGGGTTTCCTGGGTGGTATAATGGTGCTTTGTCCGCACTCTTGAATGAAAAGCTATCATGGTATAGTTGTAATAGACTTTTACTGAGCCGGAAGTGTACAGCAACTTCACCTTTTTGCCAACATAGTTATAGGGAACACTGTAGCAGTGAACATCTTCGCCCAGCCGTACATGCCCGTTTCTCATTACGGTAACCATCACCTGCTTGTGCACCTCATATCGAACCGGATTAAGCACGGCAAGTGCTTCACGTTCGATTTCCTCAAACTGTTCCCTGCGTGAGTAGTTTCTGCCGGAAAAGGGTTTGTTATTATGGGTTTCCAGCAATGGGGCAATCGCAGAATTGAGCTGCACCAGGGTTTCAAAGTGGCGATTATCCAGTTTGCTATAAATACTTCGATAAATGAGTTTCACAGCTCCTTCTACGAGTGATTTGTCGCGAGGTTTATAGGCACGTGCGGGAATAACTGTTGTTGCGTAATGCTCCGCAAATGCTGCAAACTCATCGTTCAGTACCGCCTCATACCTGCTTCCCCTTGTTACAGCAGAGCGAAGATTATCAGGCACGATTGCCTCGGGTACACCTCCGAAATAGCGCAGTGCATTTTCACAGGCGGCGATGAGATCCTCCTTTTTCTGTGAAGCCACAGCCTCAACATAGGTGAGCTGGCTGCAACCAAGGATCGCCACGAATACCTCTACATCCTGCCTGATATTATCATTTCCGCTAAGAAATAGCTTTTTACCGGCAAAGTCGATATACATTTTATCGCCAGCCTTATGTTCGATGTGCATTACCGATCTGGAGAGCTGCAGATAGACCATTATGGCATTATTAAAGTGCGAGCGTCCATACCCGTCGGAATGCTTCTTTATATATTCCTCATGGAGAGATTCCCTTGTTATACCCTTTTTCTTCAATCTTTTACAGTAATCAGGTAATAGTGTTTGGAGAATCTGCATACGGGGTGCACTGGAGATCCTGGCCACAGGTGTGGTAAAAATGACGGCCAGATCGCTGTCGCTCTTGGCATTGAACTCTTCATAGCTAATGCCAAGTGCCTGCCAGATGCGAATATACTTTTTAATGGTATTGCGTGAGGTTGACACCATTCCATGGATGCGCTTGGTCCCGATCCCCTGACTGTATAGACGGATGATCTGTCTTAGTTTATTCATTTTGATAGGCTTATTGGACATTGTAATCAGCAGTTTTTGTTCGGCTAAAAGCTAAACAAAAACATATTCCTACAAACCATTCAGCACAAACGAATCTGCGATTTCAAGGGGGTCAATTTGGATCGGCGCAAAGGGATCTTTTTGCTTTGGCGAACCTTATCAAATTAACTCGGCAAAGGGGGGCTTTTTAAAGTGGCGAAGAGGGGTCAATTTACAACGGTTTATCCACTCAGTCAAGCTTTTGATTCAAAAAGTCTTTATTAAAGAGATCCAATCGTGATATCAAAAATATTTGCCTATCACCAGTATTGACCATTAACTAAAATGCAATCCCAATATTATGAATTTGATATATATATTTGTCAACCAAATATATGAATCCAGTTCCAGCCAAAGACATCGAATTATTGCTCCAGCTTAGAAACGGAGATGAGTCTGCCTTTGCCGAAATCTATAATCAATACCGGAGCAAAATTTTTGTTTACGCTGCCAGTTTATGCAAATCAACAGACCTTGCCCAGGAGATCGTACAGGAAGTATTCATCAGGATCTGGCAAAAGCGGGAACAGATCAATACCGACCTGCACTTTGGAGCCTACATCAAAAAGATCACACTGAACCATGTGCTCAACCACTTGAAAAAAGTGGCCAGGGAGAAAGTCCTTCAGCAGGAACTCTTCGGTTATATCGAAACGCTCAGGAACAGTACCGAAGAAAGTCTGCTTGAAAAAGAACTGTTAAAGACCTATGATGAGGCGATAGAAAACCTGCCTCCCCAGAAAAAGCTGATTTATCAGATGAGCAGAACCCAGGACCTCACTCATGATGAAATCGCCCAAAAGCTCAACATTTCTAAAAACACCGTAAAAAACCATATGGTTGAAGCAACCCGCTTTATCCGGAACTACGTGGCTAAAAATGACAGCGTCATCTGTTTTTTAATTGCAGCTTCAAATTATTTTCATTCCAACTAGTCCCATCGCTTTCCGCAGTTGTATTAGGTACAAACAAGCCGGGCAAGGCAGCCCGTTTTGGCTATTGAAACATTGTGAAAGAAAAGCAGCAGTTAAAAGACCTTTACCAATTGTACCTCAGTAACGAGTGCAACAGGGAAGAATTCGAACTTTTTTTTAAGGCACTAAACGATCAGCAGCAGGACAATGAAATTTTAGAACTCATGTCAGCCAGCTGGGACAATACCCACACCGTTCCAGACGTCGGTCTCAGTCCAGATTTTCTGCCGTTGGAGGCCAAACAGGTTAAACTCAAAGAACGCACATCCCCCGCGGTACCGCTACGCAAATGGATCTCGGTCGCTGCGGCAATCGTTGTATTTACCATGGGCCTATACTTTTTCAGGTCTTCCTTGCTCCATTTCATTGACCCAGTTCACCAGCAGCAAGCCTGGAGCGCAGCGGGTGAGCGAAAAAAAATACAGCTTGCAGATGGTTCCCTTGTATGGCTCAGCCCTAACAGTAAGCTAAGTTATCCAGATCAGTTTAACGACAAACAAAGAAGCGTTAGCCTGGATGGTGAAGCGTTTTTTGAAGTTGCCCATGATGCGGACCATCCCTTTATCATCAAAACAGGCAAGGTCAATACCGTTGTACTGGGTACAAGTTTCAATATTTCCGCCTATCCAAAACAGAAAACAATCAGCGTGACCCTGGTAAGCGGAAAAGTGGCAGTAGCACTTCATACCACAAACAGCACCCATACCGAGATGATACTGCCCAACCAACAGGTGATCATTGATAAGAACGATGAAAAACTCAGGAAAATAGACTACCCGGATGCCGCTTCTTTTTTGGACAGGAGGCTGGGTAAATATGAATATAAGGGCAGCACCTTACAACAGGTTGTCCAGGACATCGAATCTCAGTATAACGTGCGGATCAACCTGGATGGCAGTTTATCGGATAAAACTTTTTACGGCAACCTGGATATGAACGCTCAGTTAAGCCAGGTCCTAAACAAACTATGTCTAATTATGGAACTTAAATATGAAAAGAAAGGGGAGGGCTATGTTATCATAAAATAAATGCCTGCCTCTGTAGAACAGAACCAGGCAAATATCCAATCAATTAAAAATGTCCGAGCCTTGAGAACTTTGGGACATTAGAAATTAATATTAACCATAAAGTTATGAAACGCTTCGCGCTTATCGTCAATAATTGGAAATAATTCCAATAGCAAAAAGCGATAAGTCATAACAGCAAAATAAAAATAATGAAAAAAAAAGCATCTGTAAAGATCCTGACCTTAACCGCACTGATCCTGTTTTTAATGGCATTGGTACAAACAAGGGCATATGCCCAGGATCCCCTGGATAAAAAACTGAATATAAACTTAGCTGACGAACAGCTTAAAAATGCCCTGGATAAGATCACAAAAGCATCCGGCGTTAAATTCACTTATAACGAGCAGGTCGCCACCAGTAAAACCAGGATAAGTGTTCAGGCAACAAACAAAACTTTAAGAGAAATCCTATCTGCTGCATTTTCAGATAAATCCATACAGTTCAGTGTACTGGATAAAGAGGTCTTTATCCGCATCAATACCCAGGCCGTAAAAAAGCAGGGAGCCGGTCCGGCGGCAGATCCCGGTCAGAACAAAGAAAAGTATACCCTGAGCGGAACCATTAAATCCAAAGGTTCCGGTGAAATATTGATAGCCGCCTCGGTAAAGGTTGCCGGCACAAACCTGGCTACAATAAGCAATGAGTATGGTTTTTATTCCATCACGCTAAACAAAGGAACCTATACGGTTGAAGTAAAGGGCGTTGGTTTTAAAACCTATAACACACAGGTAGAGCTAAACCAGGATGTAAAGCTCAACGCTGCACTGGAAGATGAAAACAATCAACTGGAAACCGTTACCATCAAAGGCAGCTCCAATAACCAGGACATCAAAAGCACGCAGATGGGGATGGAACGTTTCAGTATCCGCGAAACCAAAGAAGTACCCGTGCTATTGGGCGAACCGGACATCATCAAAACGCTGCAGTTATTGCCGGGCGTTAAAACAGCAGGAGAAGGAAACGGCGGGATGTTTGTGCGCGGAGGCAGCTCCGATCAGAATGTCATCCTGCTCGATGAGGCGCCGGTATACAATGCCACCCACCTACTGGGATTCTTTTCCACTTTCAATTCAGACGCGATCAAGAACGTTACCCTTTATAAAAGCGGTATGCCCGCCCAGTATGGAGGAGGCCTTTCATCGGTCCTGGATGTAAAAATGAACGATGGAAACAACCAGAAACTAGGCGTTAGCGGTGGGGTTGGACTCATTTCAGCCAGGGTAAATGTTGAAGGCCCCATCCAAAAAGATAAATCCTCTTTCCTGATTTCGGCCAGAAGAACTTATGCCGATATGTTCCTAAAGCTCTCCAGCGATAGCTCGGTCCGCAACACCCAGTTATATTTTTATGATATCAACCTTAAGGCAAACTATATCCTTGGAGAAAAAGACCGCCTCTACGTTTCGGGCTACTTTGGAAAAGACGTGCTGGCCTCTGAAAACCTATCGGGCATCAACTGGGGGAACGCCACCTCGACGCTGCGCTGGAACCATGTTTTTAACAACAAACTGTTTTCCAATACCTCGCTTATTTTCAGCAATTACAACTATAACGTCAAATCAAACAGCGATGAAAACTCACTAAGCCTCTTCTCCCAGATCAGGGACTGGAGTTTTAAAGAGAATATGCAATGGTACCTTAATGAAAAGAATACTGTTACTTTCGGCTTGAGCGCGACCTATCACAATATCAAACCAGGAGAAGTACAGGCCTCTGGCGATTCAGGTTTTCTTTCCCAGCAGTTCCAGAATAGGTTTTCACTGGAAAATGCGGTATACGCCAGCAATACCTGGAAAGCAAGTGATGCCCTGAACATTACCTATGGATTGAGGTTATCTGCCTTTAGCATATTTGGAAAGGGAGACTTTTATGATCTGGATAACAATGGAAATGTAACAGGAACCACAAACTATAAAAGCGGTGAAATGGTGAAGACCTATATCAACCCTGAGCCGCGTCTTGCCCTGGCCTTGCAACTGAGTGAACAGTCTTCCCTTAAGGCCTCATATGTGCGCAATGTTCAGAACCTGCACCTGATTTCCAACTCCAATGCATCGTCACCGACAGATAGATGGGTGGCATCGACCAATATCATCAAACCAGAATTAAGTGATCAATACTCCATAGGTTATTATAAAAACTTCAGCGGAAATGCATACGAATTTTCGGCAGAAACCTATTACAAAAGCCTGCAGAACCAGATCGATTACCGGAATGGTGCTGATATCTTTACCAGCAAACCCATAGAGACCCAGTTGCTCTTCGGCAAGGGCCGCGCTTATGGCCTGGAACTGTTGATCAAGAAAAAAACCGGAAGGTTTACCGGATGGCTGGGTTATACGCTGTCTAAAACAGAGCGAAAAATAGACGGCATCAACAACGATGAATGGTATAATGCCCGTCAGGATAAAACCCACGATATCGCTTTTGTCGGGATGTATAAACTGAGCCCAAGATGGACAGTTTCTGCCAACTGGGTATACTCGACCGGAAACGCGGTTACTTATCCAAGGGGGAAATATACCATGATGGGCAAAAGCTATTTTTATTTTTCAGACCGCAATGGCGACCGTATGCCAGCCTACCACAGGCTTGACCTGGGTGCCACACGCCTGTTAAAGCAGACCAAACGCTTTTCATCTGAACTTAACTTTAGCCTGTACAACGCCTACGGAAGAAAAAACCCTTTCCGTATCACTTTCAGCGACAATGAAACCGACCCAAGCAAAACCGAAGCCATCAGGACAACCTTATTCCAGTTTGTTCCTTCCATATCTTATAATTTTAAATTTTAAGCAGATGAAACCTATAATTTATTTAATATTCATGCTCCTGTTTTTATCTTCATGCGATGATGTGATAGAGCTAAACCTGAAAGATCCGCAGATCAAGTATGTAATCGAGGGCATGATCACCAACCAGCCTGGGATTTGCAGGGTAAAAATCAGCCAGACCAAGGATTTCAATGAAAATAACCAGTTCAACGGGGTTAGCGGCGCACTGGTTCAAGTAGAAGGCAATGGCGTAACAGTTACATTATCCGAAAACACAACAGGAATCTACCAGACCGATAAAATAAACGGTGCGCCTGGTGTGACTTATCGACTTACGGTTAAAATCAATAATGAAGTGTTTACGGCAAGCAGCACCATGCCAGATCCTGTTCCGCTTTTGGATTTTACGCTTAAACCAGGGGACTATGAACCTACAAGGGCAACTCCAAAAATCAAGTTTAAGGATGTCGCTACAGCCACAAATTACTACTGGTTCCAGCAGTACATCAATGATGTGATCCAGCCTCAGTATAAAGTTTTCAGCGATGAATTTACTTCCGGTCAGGAAATCAATGAATACCTTGTTTTTGAAAACAGGACAAAGGACATCAGTAAAGACATGGTTAGGGGGGACAGGCTGACTGTAGAAATGCATAGCATTGAAGCTCCGGTATACACCTATTTATCCAGCCTTTTCAATGCCAACGGCTCAGCCGACGGCGCGGCTCCTGCCAATCCGGTAAGTAATATTAATGGAGGAGCAATTGGCTTTTTTAGTGCCCATACCGTAGAGCGCAAGACCATTGTGATCCCATAAAAGCCCGTCAGAAAAGAATAACAAACTTAAAAAATAGCCCTGCTCCAAATGAAGCAGGGCTATCATTTCCCAAAACAGTTTACCTGTTTTTATTTACTTTCTTTGTTTTTGAGCTCGGTTACTTCAGCTCTTCCAGCCTGGGCCAAAACTTTGATTTCCTGATAAGCCTTGCGCAAACGCGTTCCAGCCGCTTTGTTACCCTTTTCATGGAATGCAGTCGCATCTGCTTCTGTAGCGGCAACCAACTCTTTTAATTTTTGAAATGTTGACATAAAATGATTGATTTTTAAAAATGAATATATAAATAATTAAATAATTCTGGATTGATTACAAGCTCAACGAACTTTCCTGCTCTTTATTCTTTTCCCTTTTCTGGGATTTTTCCTTTCCAGAAGCATGCCCCAAGGTTTGCTCCGAACCCTGCTCTTTTTTCAGTTCCTCTCGCTTCACCGGTTTCCCATTAAGTTCAAAGAAATTCAGATTGGTATAACGTGGCACCGCCTCGACACGTAACCTCTTTTCCTCACCATCTGGGCCTATTACCGTAACAGGTGGTTTATTGCCATTCTGAATATCCGAAGCCAGCTTTTCGACTGTTTCCGTTTTATCAATATCTTTTATATTGTACTCAGAAAGCTGTTTTTTCAGATCAAAACCATAACCCTCACCAAACTGCTTCATCGTATAGTTCCCATAACGGTCTTTAGGCTGATCAAACTGATAAACACTCCAGGCCTTATACTGCTCGCCAGCACGGCTCACCATATCCTCGCGGAAAACAGCTCTTCCCTGAAGCATGTTTGCAGCCTGCTCCACCGTAAAACCTTTTCCACGATCGATATAATGCGAATTTCGTAGCACAGGCGAATAAAAAGTTTGCTGGAATTCCTTCTTCACATAATCAATCTTCCCATCCTTCATCGTCGCCAGTGTATCCCTGTACTGCAGGTCTTTATCAGTCGCTTTACCAGTAGCTAACTCCGAAACACCCTTCTGCTCCCTGAAATAATCCATTGCCTGAACCGCACTATCAAATTTGCGAAGCAGATTTTCAGGAATCTTCCCCGGCTCATTGGGGCTAACCACCAAATACTGGTGATCCTTTTCTAAAGGCTTCGCCTTACTTTGCGCAATATCAAAGCGGTTCAGATAATAATAATCCGACTGACCAGATTTTTTCATGTGGATCGAAATATCCATCATACCCACATCAGCTGGAACCTGCCCCTTAACAGTAAACTTTTCAATTCCCTGTTCCATCATGCCCTCAGCGAGCGTGATCATACCTTGAGGAACCTTCAGCGCAGCCGCTTCAGCCCTAAAATTTTCTAATGAATTTCTATTCATATCAATATTTTTTTGTTCATACTCTATTTTTTTCAAATCCTGCACAAGCAGAGGTAAAGGCACAGCATTATGCCAATCAAAAATCTGCTGATTCTCCCTTGCAAACTCGGCGGCACTAAACTGACCAGAGAAACAGTGCAGATCCCAGCTGCCACTAATCAATTGGTCAGAATTATAAACCACCCAATCCCGGCGCAGATCAGCCTGCCCAGCAAGAAAACTAATCAGCTCTCCAGCCAGCCCTTCTTTTTCAGCCAACATCATACAATTAAGCAATTCCTAAAGCCTTGCCCTGTGGCCGCTGCTTAGTTCTGGTAATTTTCAGTTCCGGGGTTAGCGCTAAACTTTTTTCCTTTTTCTTTAGCAACTTCTCCAGCGCAATGACCTTTTGACTGGCATCCCGAAACACAATCTTTCCCGATAACGGAGCGGCTTCTAAAAACAGTTTTTCCCCTGAAACCTGATTGACCACAACCTGGTTTCCCCGTTCCAAAGCATTAAGTACATAAGCCTCTCTAAGCTCAGGACGCTTTAAGCTTTCAGCCATCTTTTCCATCTGATCCCCAAGGTTAAAACTATCTGATCTTCCAAGCTCACGCATAACTCCAGTACCCGAGGAACCATCAAAATCCAGCTGCAGCCACTTCTTTTCACCGAAATCATCAAAGTCTTTCAACACCGCGCGGCCCTCAAGTAAGTTTAGTGCCTCTCTCGATGAAATATCCAGACCTGCATCAAAGTGAAAAGACTTTTCCTTCGAAGTATCCAAAGCATTTTTCAACTTTCCCGTATAACCCTCAAACTGAAACCTCCCCGAATCATCCTTCTGCAAATGCAATACAACTTCAAAGCGTTTATCCCTGCCAAGAGGCGAAGAAAGCCGGAAATCCATAGCATTTCGTTCAAAGTCCAGTGCCTTACTCAAATCAAGTCTTGCCGTATCTACCCCCAGTTTTCCAATAGCAGAATCAAGCACAGCAATATTTTCTTTCCGAAGAGAAACCAGTCTTAAACGAGCCATAGGACGATCAAAAACCACTCTTTTAACCCGATGAGCTGACCTTAAAAACCGGTTCGGATAAAGCTGCCTTTCCAGTCTCTTTAAAGATTTTCCAATCAGTGCTGCCACCAGCTTTTCATCGGGCGCAATCAAAGGAGCAATCCGCGCTAACCCAGCCGATAAACACTCATATTTTTCCCGCTCGAAATTCCCATGCCCCTTATCATTGTGAAAGACTTCTGACAGCATTTTTTCTTTTGCCTCCCAGTTCTGCCATAGTGCAATCGCTCTATTTTGTGCCGGTTGCATTACCTGCGTTTTTTAGTATTATCGCGAAGTAATAGGGGATAACCTGCTTTCAAATTCTGCTTCACCCGACCGATCTTTTTAGTCAAAAGCGATTTCGCCGCATCTATTCCAGCCCCGGCTATCTGCGTAGTCAGATCAAAACCCGAAATACCCAAGCTCCCGATCGCATCCGTTGTTCCAACATTTACTGCATCAGTTAATAATGCCTCTGGTGCATTAATTCCAGGCATGGCATCGCGCTGATCAAAAACTGTAAGATTTACCGGAATCACCTGATTGCCTAAACGGATATTTTTGATCTCCAGATTTAGCCGCTGGTTAGAAAAAGCAGCCAAACCGAATAGGGGATGCCCCTTTGGAAAAACCACCCCGTTGATTACTACCGAATCCATTAGTCGAAGCTCCACCACCGATCCCTGTCTTGCTTTTTGTTTCACCGCTATCACTGCCGGAATCGCTTTAAATAAACTATCAGGAATCACAGCCACTTCTTTTTTCTGGTAAAGTTGCTTGGCCAGATCAGGATTCTGCACCGCAATCAGCTTATCCATCATTGAATTCAGTTGCGCCATTTCAGGATCATCTGCATCTGGATTTTGCTTCATATTTTTCATCAAGGCCTCCAAACGATCTACATCACCCTTCATCCTGTTATCCCTAAATCCTCCCGTCAGATCAACGCCAGCACTTACACCACCGCCTTTCACAGGCACATAAGGCTTATTGATCTCCCTATTGATGGCGGCCAGCTTGTCATTGATCTGCGCAGTCTGCGGATCTTCTTTCACCTCCAGGCCAAATTTTCCGGCAATGGCATCAATGCCGCCCATTTTACCTGAATCCACTGCATTTCGGTTATAAATTTCCATTTTGTCTTCAGGTTCTTTGCCTTTGAACTGCGCATCAGGCAATACCGTATTAATGCCTTTTGGTGCCAGAGCCACAGATTCATCAACTCCACCTCCTCCGCCAAGGGCATAAAAGCCAAAGGCTAAAAAAGGGATTACCAGTAGCGGAAGGATCATCAGAACCTTTCGCTTTTCCATTCGAGTTCTACTCATAATTTTTTGTTTAAGGGTGAATAAATTTTATTAATTGAATAGCTGTATCACAAGGCGGATTAGGTAAGCGCCAAACCCGGCGCAAAAACAGATCAAAAGAAACAGCCATGTTTTAGGATGCAGGTCACCCGTTTTACTGTTCAACCAGTTAGCAAAAGATCGCTGAACTGCCAATATTTTAGCTGCGATCTTTTCAGCTGTACGCAATTGACCGTCGGACAAATCCTTTCTGGGTTTCCTAAATAACCTCATGGCTGCCCGGCTTTAAGATTAACATCCGCATTAACCAGCGTTTCCCATTTCTGAATTAAAAATCCATGCGGATTATTGTCCGTCTGAGATTCCAATACCCGGACTTCGCCCCGTGTAACCAGCTTTCTAAGCACTGTACTACTCGAGCGGATCAGCTTTTGCGTAGCATAACAGGTAAAATAATAGGGCTCATGATTAATATCTAGCGTGATACTATCCACCTCCAGGTGCTGGGAAATATTGGCAGAAATCAGGTTATTGTAATAACCGCTTTCCTTTAAATTATCATAAGCTTTTTTCGCTGATCCATCGGCCAGGTATAACGCTTTGGCAATTCCTGCTGTAATCGCTTTCTCATCAGGATCAAGGGTGAAAAACAGCCTATGGAAAGTTTTAATATGGTCACGTAGCTCTACAGGCAGGTTTTGTTTCCGCTCGGTTGCTATCGCTTCCAATAACTTTCCGTTTTGCAGGATAAAAACCCTGGAACCATTTTCTTTAACAAAAGTAAAGCTGAAATAAACCGCAGCTGAAGTGAGCAGAACGCAAGACAGCAGGAATACCACGCTGAACCTTTTAATGTGCTGGAAAGCGCGGTCTATATTGTTGAATTGTGCAAACATCATCCCTGGCCTCCTTTTCCTGCTATTTTATCCTTCATATAATCATTGCTGTCCGATGATTCCCCGCCAGCCATTTTACGGTTCGCATTGCCCAGCATATCCACCACCATTCCACCAGCCGCAGTACCTCCGGACATCACCGTACTTCCACCGCTTACTACCAGTGAATTCACTTTTTGCAGCATCGCATTACCTCCACCAGCATGCACAATGTAATTGGCCACATTCGGTACCGTGAAATAACCCACAATCCCAATCACCAAAAACACTAGATATGCGCTATCCGAAGCAGAAAAGAATGTATCACCGGATTCCCCAATCTGGGAAATATCGATTTTTAACATGTTTTCCTGAATCTTTCCAAGGATACTCCCGAAGATATTGGCCACCGGGAGCCACATGAAAATGTTTACGTAGCGCGCGATATAGACTGTTAGCGTATGCTGAAAGCCATCTAATACCGCAAAACCAAAGACCAGTGGGCCCAGAATTGCCAGCACAATTAAATAAAAGGTCCGGATCGTATTGATACACAAAGCTGCTGAGGCAAAAAGCACCTGCAAAATCTCACTCATCCATTGCTTAATGTTGTTGCGGAAATTATAGCTCATTTTTTCCATCTGAAATTGCAGGCCATTACCCAAAGCATCCAGCATACTCTCATCTTCACGGTCAGGATCCTTTGGATGGGAATAGCGATACCATTTATCGGAATTTCCGCTACCCGTTTCCCCAACATACATTTGCCAATGCTGGGTTTTCTTTACCGCTGCCTCTTTCTGTTTCAATAATGCCGCAATCGCCCGGTCACTGTTTTTAACCATATTTCCGGTAGCAGAGACCACAGGCTGCAAAACCCCATTCATCACACTGATCACCATAGGGAAAAATACAATTGCCATTCCCAGTGCAAACGGCCTAAGCAATGGATAAAATTCCACTGGCTCGGCATTGGCAATATGTTTCCATACCCGGCTGGAGATATACCACAATGCCCCAAATCCTGCAAGGCCGCGCGCTACACCGATCAGTTTGCCACAAAGCGGCAGCATATCAGAATAAACATTATCCAGTACCGGTTGCAGCCCGGAAATACTCCCGGCTAAACCTCCGCCTGATTGCGCAAAGCAGATACCAGGCAACAGCAGCCCAAGAACAGCCAGAAAGGCCATCCCAAAAATTTTAAAAAATCCCATTTTAATTTGTGTTAAAGTAATCGCCTAAACCCCTGATATCGCTCTTTTCTCTTGCTCGCTGTAAACCGAGCAAACCTGCCGACTCATTGAAATCACGCAAGAAATCCAGCTTATCCACTGTATCCGAAAAAATGCGGTCTATCGCTTTCAGCCGCTCTTCATCACTCATGCGCATTTTATTGGCGGTAATTACCATCGCAAGATTGTCTAGATTATCCAGGCTTTCTTCAAATAGCCGCTTATAGACTTTAGAAAGATATTCCAGCTCATCCACGCTAAAGCTGCCGCTAGAATTAAATCGCTTAAAAGCCGAGCGGTATTCAGCAACAATAGCCGCCTGAAAACGGATAATTTCGGTAATCTTATAATATTTGCGTACCTCTGGACTCAATAGCCATAAACCATCCAAAAAGACTTCATGTAAAGAAAAATTTCCTTCAGCAATGTTTTTCACCGCATTATATCCCTTGGAAACCACTTCATAGCCTTTTTTCATGTCGGATAGAATGTTCTTTAGCTGAGATAGCTTTTCTACATTCAAAAGCAGTTGCTGCGCTTCCTGGCTCTGGCCAAAGACACTACCAAAGCGAAAAACAAGCAAAAAAACCAGCACTACAAAAAACCTAATCGATCCCATAATACCTCCTAAGCTTGATTAAAGATTCTTGTTCCAGATGCTGCTGGCGCAACAATAAACCCATCTCAGTCGAAAAGTGCCGGCTAAAAGCAGATTTATCCAGCATCCGCTGATAAATGCCATCAAGTCTCGCCAGCCGCTCTTCATCTTCCATTTCCAGCTTGCCCGAAGTAATAACCAGCAGCAGTTCTTCCAGCTCCTGATAACATTCCGCGATCACGAGTCCCGCTACCGAAGAGATATAAACTAGCTGATCTGGCCGCAAGCCTTCAATTCCTTTCAACTTATTAAAGCCCGCTAAAATATCCACCTGTAAAGCCATGATCTCGGCAATCCGAACATCAGCCCTTATCGCAGGGTTAACCTTTTTCAATCCCGATACGAATGCATTGTGCAGATTAAATTCCCCATTAGTGATATCCCGAACAGCCTCAATACCCAACCCCACCAGCTCATAACCTTTCTTTGCGTAACCGATATAGACCTGTAAGGCTGCAATCTGCTCCAGCAGATATTTCTGCTGCGTTTTTTTCTGCTTAAACCATTCGGCAAATGTCTGCGCCCGGCATTTTGGCGCGGCAGCTGCAACAAGCAAAAGCACAGCAATCAACAAAATCAATCCATTTCTAAAACGCCTGATCCCAACGCTTCTAACATCAATCGATTCCATACAGCTCCTTTAGTTTATTCAGCTCCAACACCGATTTTGCCCTGCCAGTACTTAGCACAATGTTTTCATCATTAAAAGCTTTCAGATCGTTAAAATTGTCTTCAATCGCTTTGGCCGAGGCATCAATCAGCTCCATACGCGCTGCATCACTCATCTGGGTTGTAAACGAATTGATGATCACAAATACCTGATCCAGGTTCTGCACACTTGCCTTTAAAATCCCGGTATAAATTTCTTCCATGTGCAGGATTTCATCCGCAGAAAAATGTTTATCCTTTTTAAACAGCGAAATCGCCCACTGGTATTCCTGGATAATCGCCTGCTGGGTAGAAATCAATTCCCTGATCTTCTTATAGGTAGAGATCACCGATTTCACCTTGACCAAACCCTCATAATATTCAGCATACAATTTTCGCTGCCGCTCCGTCCAGTCTGAGATTTCCCCAAGCTTTAATTTACTTAAAGTGTTTTCGATCACCTTCTGCGCATTTTGCAGCCAGATGGTTTCATTCTGCAGACGCTGCACTTTTAAATCTACCGCCTTGATCACCTTTTTTACGCCTGCTTTGATCACTTCAGCTATTGCCAGCTGCGCCGATGCCCCCGATGGCAAAGCCGTCAACAGTACCGTAGCGCTCAGCGGCAGTACAACCATATAGGTTTTAAGCCCCTTTATAATTTTTTTCATCCTAAATTTTTTAACCTTAAAAAATCTTGTTAATTCACGCGCTGGTATTTGCGCTTTCCCACCGTCATCACCGAATAATCAGTGTTAAAGACAATGGATTTACCGTGCCGCTTTTCAAGCAAAACGCCACTATCCGAATCATAATCCGCTGTCCATTCCTCCGCCTCATGCTGCAATTTTCCCAAAACACCAGACTGCGAAATCAGCCTAAAACCTGTTTTTCTGTGGATCAGATATTGATTGCCCTCTGACTCCTCCACCACTAAAGTGTCATTGGCTACACTAAATTCACTTCCTGCCGAATTCACATAAACCCCTTCCATACCACTCAAACGGCTGCAAGATTGCTGCATCCCAATGATCACGATCAGCGCAGCTAAAGCAGCTATAAATAGCATTCTTGCCGCATAGGAGAGCATCCGGGAATCCAAATGCTCGTTTTTATTTTTATTTATCTGTCTCATAAAATTTGAATTATTGGTTAGAATAAACATTAAAGCTTTCTCGATCCAGAGCGAATTTCTGATGCCAGCGCGGCAATGCCGCTAGCCATATCGCCGAACTTCTTCGCATATTGCTCTACGACCATTTTTTCTGATTCCTCGGTCGTATAGGCCAAATATTCCTCCAACGCGAGCTCGTTGCGGTAAACCTGCATCACCTGACCGCCCTGATCCACCATCACCTCGCGATAATTACGGCCTTTCTCATTATCCTTGTTTAGCGACAAAAGCAAGGTTTTCGCTTTATCGGAAAGCCCTAAAGCCTCCTGCAGTCGATCAAACTTGTTCATGAATTTGCGCATGTCCAGCAGCAGCTTGGTATCGGATAAATTGATTACCGTTTCCCTGATAATGGGAGAGGAGATCAGATCATCTACTTCCTGGGTAATCAGCGCCGCAATGCCATTAAACTTCCGAACTGTTTTATATAAATACTTTATAAAATGCGCCATACCGGATTTGGCAATCGCTACCCAGGCCTCATCAATCGCCAAGATTTTGCGGATTCCTTTCAGCTTGCGCATCTTGGAAATGAACATTTCCATAATGATGATCGTCACAACCGGAAAAAGAATTTCATGCCCGCGTATATTATCCAGTTCAAAGACAATGAAGCGCTCATTCAAAAGGTCCAGATTCTCAGATGCATTCAGCAAATAATCAAATTCACCACCCTTGTAGTATGGATTCAGCACATAAAGCAAATTGCCCAGATCAAAGTCCTTTTCCTTGACCTTGCCATTTTCCATCACTTCCATATACTCATGCATCAGGAAATCATAGAAAGAATTAAAGCAAGGGAAAATCGATGGATTAAGCTCCAGATACTCATAATACAATGTAATCGCACCAGAAATCGCCACATATTCCGAGCGGTTATAATCATCCGCATCTTTCTTCCATAGCGCCAAAAGCAAAGTTTTTAGGCTTTCCTTTTTTTCTATATCCAGCACATCTCCCGCGCCGATATAAAAGGGATTGAACTTAATGGGATTGCTTTCCGTATAAGAAAAATAATAACCTCCCACCAGATCACATAAACCCTTATAGCTTCCACCCACATCCACAATCACGCAGTGCGCCCCATCGTCATATAGTGAACGCAATAAATGGTTAAGCATTAGCGATTTTCCAGCGCCTGAGCTTCCGCAACAAAACAAATTCCTGTTGGTTATCAGCCCCGATTTCATAGGCCCATTGAACAGATCCAAAAATACCGGCCTACCATTCAAACGGTCAGAAAGCCTAAGTCCTGAGCGATCAGAACGCACAGCAGATTCCATATTAAAAAAACAGGTCGCCTGCTCGGCAAACGTATCGAAGCTATCATTCATCGGAAAATCCGCCTCATTGCCCGGCATCCCGGCAAACCAGATCTGCGCCGCACCATCACTTTCCTGCTTACACTCTGCAGAAAGCCTCGACATTGCAGAACCCACTTTATTCTTCAGCTCCGCAAACTCCAGCGGATCTTCCGACCAGCACAGCACATTAAAATGCGCACGCACCGGAAGCTTTCCGGTAGAAACCGCCTCATTTAAAAAATCATTCACCGCATCCCGTGAAATAGCATTTTCCCTCGAATAACCCGAAAGCGACTGCAGACGCAGCTTTTTCGCTTCCAGTTCCCGAATCCGCCCCGCCGCATCCCCAATAAACACATACTGCGAATAAATGTGGTTACAGTCCAGCAGCATCCCCAGTGGCGTTGCAAAGCCAATACTATACGAAGTCCGGTCTGTAGAATAGGGCTCATAAGTTAACCTCGGCCCACACACAGCAGGCAAATGCGCCACATCCGCCAGCGTATACAGCTCACAGCGAGCCCGGCCAACACGGATTTCATCCTTGATGTGTACATCCCTGATCACCGGCCTTTGCCCGCGCCCCAATAAAAAGCAATACTTTTCAATTACGCCTGGCATAACTGAAGTCCCCGCCAAAGCCACATCATCCAATCGTTCCAGACCAACCGCGCCACTATCCATCAAAATCCGTTCAAACTGACCGCAGGATGCTAAAAAGCCAGCAAGCATCTTTTCTTCCATACCTCCAACCGGCACAATAGATTTGCGCAGAATATTTGAATAAGCCGAAGATGACAGCTTTCTGCCCAATGGCTTACGCGTCAAAAAGATAAAACACTCATGATCCAAGTAGCTTCTGCCATTAAAAAATCGTTCACCAGCGCCTTTAAGTGTATCCACCAAACCAACAGTATCTACAGCAACCTTATCCCTAACAAACCAATCTGCCTTATGCAGCACTGTACCAGCCTGCAATACCCTCATCGCCTTTACAAAAGCCTGATGCAAACCCTCAAAGTCCTTTGCCGATTGTGTTCCAATCTCCGGCAACCGCACCCGATAAGCAATCGTCACATCACCAGCCATTGAAAGCATCGCCCCAGCTTCCACCTTCCAGATCGGCATGATCCTTTCCATCTCCATCATTCTGCTCACCACCGTACCTGCCTTTCCCTGTTACCCTCCAAAACCCGAAGTCCGGTAAACAATCGCCTGGAGCTAAACTTCAGATACAGCGGTAATCCACGTTTCGCCATAAACTTGCCCAATCCATGCACTCCAAAACGTGCCGATAAACTGAACACCGTAAAAAACAGCCCACCACCCAAAACCAATACCAAAGGCAACAGCGCCACCAGCGGCGTACCTAGCAGATACAAAGCGGTAAAAAGCAACAGCAAAACCACCAGCCCCACCGCCAGATAAGCAATATACTGCCCCTGCAATCCCCGGAACTCTATCGGTTTTCCAACCCCCTTATTAATCTGATATACTGCACTCATAAAATTTCCTATTCCTTTTTTTAGGCCGGCACGCCGGCAGCGGAAAAAATACTCCGCCACCAGCACACCAGGCACAAATAAAAACCTAAACCCCAAAGAATGACTTCAACACCGTAGCCACAATCACCGCAAACACGCATGAACCAAACCAGGCAGCAGCCACCTTATTGGTATCCGGCTCACCCGCATTCCACTTGTTGAATACCTTAACCGCACCGATCAAACCCACAACCGCGCAGATCGCATACACCAGGTTACAGCCAGCTTCAAAATAGCTTGACACCTGATTGGTCGCCTCATTGATCCCAGCCTCGCCACTCTGCGCAAAAACGACCACCGTATTCAGCACCGAATACACACACATCGTAGCCACAGCCAGCCATCCTTTGGCCATTAACCTTTCTCTCGGACTCCTAACCAGCCCATTTAACCCCGTTTTTTTTCTCATAATTTTCCTTAAACTTTTTCCAGATCAGCTAGGCGAAAGCCAGCCATGAATTCGGAAGAAAAAGCAGGAAAAACCTTAAAAGAATCAAAACAACAAGGGATAAAACCCAAAAAAAGCTAACAGAAACATCCAGCAAAGACCTTTAAGCCCAAATCCCTTCCAGCTCCTCTTCACTCAGCGCAAAAGGCACATGTTCACGGATAAAGCCATTCAAAGCAGGAAGCGAAGCACTCAAACCAAGCTTTGGATACTTATTTCTCACCATTTCAAACAGCACAAAAAAATCATCCTTTGTACCGTCTTCAGCCGCCAGCACCTTGCATACCTCCCGGATCTCTGCCTGCACATCCGCCAGATCACCCAATCGCTCCACCTGGTCAGCAGAATCACGATCAGCACCTACATCCACACCGAAGGAAAAATCATCCGCCTCCACCACCTTCACCCCGGTATCCAGTACCGGCTTTCCCATCAGCTCAGATTCAAACTCTTCTTCCAAATGATCCCAATTGTGATCCAGCGGCTCAGCAGAAGCCAAACCCTTACGCCTGAAATAAATCAGCCAAATCACTGCCCACCAAAACAGGCTCAGAATAATACTGGCCAATAAAAAGTCCGGCCATGAAAACGCTTTTAACATATCATTTTTGCTTTAACCCCAAGACTCCATTGCCCCGGGGATCAAGAGCAAAACTGCCAAACTCTAAAAGCTATAAATGGGGAGTGAATAGGGGATACCCCAAAATTTTATCTGTTAAGCCGAATTGGATACTAGGGATCCGAAAACAAAACATAATCAGCAGGGGCAAAGGCTTCGGCCCCGCAGAAAACGAAACAGCCACACAAAGCAGCGCCAAAATCAAAAGTCGAACAAGTCCAAAAAGAATTTCTTTTTTATTCACAGTAGATCAGGTTTAAGTGGCACCATTGCCGCTCCAACACAAAACTGTGATACAAAAACAATCAGGTCAATCACACGATAGTGGGATTTTGCCCTTATTAGCCCATCACCCAAAAAGGGTAGTGCACCTTAGAAACACAAAAAGCCGGCATTGCCAGCTTTAATGATAGAAAAGAATATATGCTAATAGAGGTAATCAATGTTTAATTACACCATGAATCTAGGATTGTTGGAATTATTTGTTTCCATATTTAGAAAGCCAGCTAATGATATCAGCATAGTCGCGCAAACTCAGTTGATATTCGTGTTTCTGCTGAAACTCGCGAGCATCCCGGGTAAATGATGAACTTGTGACCAACATTGCGCTATTTGCCTGTTTATCACACAGTGTACCATAGAGCGTTCTAACTAAATCAACGCCAATTTTTCTGTCCTGGCGATAGTGCTTAGCTTCTACCAAACATAACAATCTTCCAACATCGGTATTAAGATATGCCAGTATGTCCGCACCACCATCCCTGGTCTGTTTAGTTAGTTCTACTTCCCAGCCCATATCCCGCAAAAGATCCGACAATAAGATTTCAAATTCCCTTGGGGTCAATTTGTGAAGATCAGCGGGTTGCTTTTTTAAGGAAGTAATCAGATTATTGCTGGCTGAAACAATGATAGGGGATACAACGGGAACAATTTCCGTATCGGGAATAAATAAATTATTGGAAAGTTTGTAAAGCGGCAGATTAAGATTTGAAAGTAACGTGGCCGAATCCAAATTTCCAACTAGCCTGCTCAGTAATTTGATAGCCAAGGGATATCCATTGGCTGCGTTTAAAAGATGTAGTAGTTCGTCAGGCTCAATGTTCTCAGAGGTTAAAAGTGTTTTTAACAGTTCCGTTGAATGCAAATCATCCAATGGACCCAATAAAATCTCGCGATAGCCTTCCAGTAGCATGTGTTTTCTACTGATGAAAACGACCGATAAAACTACTTTATAATTCAAGATAGCAGCCGTAACTTTTCTAAGTTCAGCAGTAGAAAGGTCGCAATCATCTATTATGACGATCGCACTTTCAAATGGCACTCTTTTAAGGCTATTTGGATTATTTGAACTATAACGTTGTATTTGAGGGATGATGTCATCAATAGCGTGGTCGACAGTTGGAAACTCATTCAAGCTTGTCCAAATCGCCTCGGCATTGTACCTCCGTGAGGAAAGCCAGTGTTTTACAAGCGCTGTTTTTCCTGATCCGGCTGCTCCAGAAACAAATACCGGCCTTCGAGGCTGGCGTTCACGAAGTATTTGATCCAGAGCTTGCAGTTCATCATCTCGTCCAATGAATCTGGGACTATCATTCAAATTTAAAAAATCGTTTTCCAATCGTATAATGGTTGTTTGGTTAAACCAAAGATAATATTTCTAAGATTAAATGGGATTCTGCCTAGGGCAGGCATATCCGGGGTTTTGACACACATTCGGACGAGGCCAACCTACCTCTCATTTTTGATCACAGGCTGAACTGTCGAGAAAATCCTCAAACTTGAATACTTCAATGGACTGCTTATTCTTTATGTCATAAATGGCAACAAAAATATACTTGTCATTAAAATATTCGATGCCATATGATTTCAAAGATTTGTTATTGGCTCTGACCTTACATTCTATGTACCGCAAATTCTTTAGGTTGTCAGGTAAAAGATAAGAGCGATGAAACAGGGTAAGAAAATGGAATAGAAAAAATAGTCCACCAAAGAAACCAAAAATATAAAGGTAGATCGTTAGCCACTTTACCCACTTGTTATCCCGATTCAATTCAACATTGTTGATCTCTAGCAAAACACCAAAAATTGCAGTCAAACCTGCCCAACTTATTGCCACGCCAGTGAAGATCGAAACAATCATCATAATGGACAGTTTTTCCTTGGCAAGAAAAGGTGTCAGTACCTCGGGCAACCATGCCCATACGTAGATAATCATTAAACAAATTGCTAAAAACACAGCTAGGATATATCCGTCCCGTTTCTTAAAGTAACCCCGGTCGGGTACCTTCTTAAAAAGGCCATTAGAAGTTGGGATAGCGGAAACCTCCGGTGCATAATCTCCATTTTCAGTGGAAACCTCAGCGTTTGCTGGAGCGGATTGATTCTTCTCTATTTTAGGAAGAAAATTCCATACCAAATAAGTCCATGCAAAAATGAAAAGTAATAAAAGCCCGTCCGAAACCAACTGAGACACTGAAAAGAATCTAATATATGGAGTGCCAATCCTGGACAATTCGATAATTTGCCAAATCCCTCCCAATAGAGTAGGAACCAGAACAATCATACTAATGTTTTCCTTAATCCAGTCATTACCAATAAGGTTGTAAATATATTTCATGTGAGCGTTTATTGTTGCGTATTCGCAATAATAAACAATTTTGGATTTATCTCTTTGGATAAATCCAAAATTGCATCGATAACTAAGCCGCCCACTTGCGAAAAATCCACTGCCCAAAATAGGTAGTGGATTTCCAAACAATTAACACTTCTTGGTAATTTCTAGCTTCCTGTATTCTTGCCATCAGCTTTCTTCTCCGAAGCAAGCCGCTTCCGATCCTCCCTTGCCCGGCGCAGCCGCTCTTTTTCCGGATCATATTCATTCTTCCTATCAATCCTATTTAAAATGGATATCCGCATCCTATCCGTAAAATCAGTCTTAGAAATAATCTTACGCCCCTCAATCTCATCAAACCTCCGATGCGGCTTCTTCACCACAATATTCAGCGCATCAGCCATCCACTCAAAAATCTCCGTTAAACTAGCCTTACCATCATTCAACTGCCCAGTATCATGCAACGCAAAACCAAGCTCCACCGCATTAATCGAATCACCCGTCCAGCGAAGCGGCCTAACCTTCCTACCCACACCAGGCGCATCATGCACCAAAGCAAAAGGATGCTCAATCTTCTCCACTAAATACACCTGCAACCGCTCGAATGCCATAAACTTCGCAAACAAATAATCCATCGCCGTAGAAAACCCAGGATCAGCATCAACCACATCCACCACCATCCCAGCAGGAAGCTTCGCCCCACGCACAAAATACAAACCATCCAACTCCACCGCACCCGTGCGGTAATACTGAAATAAAAAAGCATACTGCTGAAAAAAACGATGCACAAGCCTAAGCTCATCCGATAAAAAATCCCTAACCATCTCCACTGTACCAACAGGCCTGCCCATCTCAATCGCATGCACCTCAAACCTGAAAATCTTCTCCGCCAAAAACTTAGGCTTCAAATGCTTAAAAAACCAAACCTCCTCACACGCAGAAGAAAAACCAAGCGACAATACCCTATCCCGAAGCACCCCCAAATGCTCACGGATCAAAGACAAATAAGCAGATAAAACCTGAACAGGATTCAGCCCAACAACAGAAACGCCACTAAGCGCAAAAACAAACTGCCTAAACAGTTCCTCATAAATTTTTTGATTATTCACAATAGCAGAATTATGGATGGCACCATTGCCACCAATGCAAAACTGTGAACCAAAAACAAAAATGTAAATCCCACAATAGTAGGGAATTCAGCAAAAAACAACTCACCCAATTAGGGGGGAGTACCCTTAAAACCCGAAAAGGAACCTATAGAAAAACAATAAAAAAATACCGAGCTTTAAAAAGCCAAAGAAAAACCAAAAAAATCAACAACTCCAAATGAACATACCCGAACAGATATTGCAATATATCACCGGCCTACCAGACACAAAACAAAGTGATATACTGGAACTGCACAACATCATACTCACCATACTACCAGAAACAAGGCTCTTGTTCGACAACGGAAAAAACAGGGATAACAAAACCGTTGCCAATCCCATCATAGGCTACGGATTTCAGACCATTAAATACGCAGACGGAAAAACCAGAGATTTCTTTCAGATCGGCATCAGTGCCAACAACACCGGAATCTCCGTCTACATCCTAGGCTTCAAAGACAAAACCTACATAGCCAGCACCTACGGCAAAGAAATCGGCAAAGCCACCGTCACCGGATGTTGCATCAAATTCAAGAAATTAAAAGATATAAATATCGACATTCTATCAAATGCCATAAAATATGGCGTACAAGCAACAAGCGAAACCTAAAATAAAACCGAAAGAAATCACCTCACCCAAATTTGGCAGAATAAGAATTATCTATATCTTAGCTATTGAGAGCGTTAATTAAAACCGGACTTGTCAACTGATAAGATTCCGGTTTTTCTTATTTGTATCTTGATCAGATATTCCAAACAAGATAACAGATAGGCGTATCGAAATGCAATCACTTATCTTTATTTTCAAATTCTTTGGCAACAATAAAACACATAATAATCTGGCATGAATGAGTTTAAACTATTTGATCGCATAATCAACGGAGACTTACGTCCACAACTTGAAAAATTTTCTGATGCAGATGGTATCGAAGCCCTTCATACACAGTTTTATCGCAGGAATATCATTTTGACGCAGGAAAATATAGAAACAATTTTAACCCAATTTCCAGAAGGATTTTTTAATATCAAAGACGGCGACAAAGTAGAATTCGAAATGGATCCTGACGCTGAAAAGCCCGGCATTACGCTTCGGGTTCTTCCAAATGAGAGTGAACAGGAACTCATTAACCTAGATATTCCCCCACCTCCTGACGAAAAATCAGAAACTTTTTTGAACATAATAGAAGATGAATATGGGAGGCTAAAACAACATTTTCACAAAAAACTAAGTGATAATACTAGTGCCGATGAATTGAAAATGTACATTCTAAAAAACGTACAGCAGGCAAAACTACTTGCTAAATCAACCTACCAGCTAAAACGCAAACTGCGAATAGAAAATATAGATGATTACAACAACCCTAACACATTTATAATGGATGTGCTCGGAAAGCATCTGGTATATCTGATAATTGATGTTCAGGAGCTATTTTTCCCAATGTTAGCTATGACTATACAAGATGAGTCGGAGCTCGAGGACGAGCTTTTTGATCATCAATATTCTAGAAAAATGGCTCGGGTTAAATTGATGGATGAAAGTATAAACAATAAATATATTGAGCGTCTGCGATCGGAAATTCCAAAGAGTGCTACCCCTGCTGAGAAATGTGTATACTGGGAAAAAAAGCTTAATGAACAGTTGAAAAAAATAGAGGAGGCGCAAAAATCCCAGTTTGGAGCAAATGGGTTTGTGATGAAACCTTATAACCTTTTTAAAGGGGAATACGCTTCTTGTCTTTATGACTTTTATTACGAGAAACTTATAACGAACTCTTCGCCAGATGGTCTGATTGGTAAATATGAACACGCTATTCAAGAAGTCGCTAGGTTAAGAACTGATAGGAGAACTTTAGAAACTCAAGCTTTACAAAAAAGCGATTTTTTTGAAAAGATGCAGATTCACATTGACATTCTTAAAGAAAGAATTTCTGTTTCTTATTCAGCTGCCACAAATGATAATATCCTTTCCGATCTAACCTCATTTGCAATTACTATACAAGCTAGAAAACATTTAAAGTTAAAAGAGGATCAATGGAATGATTATTTAACCGACCTATTGCGGGCAAAACAATACCATGTGTCAGATCAAACCAGAAGCGGTCGTTCTGGTTCATCAGCAACACAAGGATATCAGAGTGGCAATCTGGATATAGCAATAAGAGATAATCGGAGTAATGGAATAATTAGAACTATAGTGGAGACCATGCAAATTGATTCCTGTGGATACAAAGACATTACAGTTAAACATCACATCAATAAATTGCTGAACAGATATGATACTGCTGGAAATCATGAAAGTTTTGTTGTCATTCTATCAAGGGCAGTAGATTTTGATAAGCATTGGGAAAGGTATAAAAGTTATGTGCACAGGATCGCATTTGATAGCAAGGTTTTTGTTTCAGATATAATTAATGATGCTACAGAAAAGACTGATGTAAAAATAGGATGTTCAATTATTGAGCGTTCCGCAAAGAAAATAAAGCTGTTTCATTTGTTCGTAAATATGTATTGTGAATAGATCAATAACAAACCGGTTTTGTAAAGCTTTTTGAAATCTTATCTGTAACGTGTTGACAGAAAGAACATAATGAATAAATAAAATAGCATTATTAAGTAAATTATATTAAATTTATTTATCAGTGGTGTAGCGAAATGTGTCTTGTGATAAGAACCAAACTAAGACAATGCAAAAATGAGTTACTACGATAAATTTAAAGACAGAAACTGGGCACTCCAAAATGTCAATTCATTATTTGATGCTAATATTTTCCCATTTCAGATATTAGACGGATCATTGCCAGACTGTCATTACATAAATATTTCGAAATCTTTTTTAAATAAAGGCGATATAACAAAGCCTATTGTAATACAGGAAATAAGCCTAAGCGAGGTCAATAAAAGAGAGTTATCCTTTTTCTTAGGGCAATTCATCGACAACCACACAATTAATTTCTGGGAAGGAGAAATTGCTAGTGCATCAACCGCTAAAGTATTGACTGATTTAAGCAAAGGAGGTTCAGTTCTCGGATTAGCTGGCGGTTCACTTTGGAATTTTGTCAGCGGAGAAGTGAATTCAAGAGTAATACCAATTGTAATTCTCAAATCATTAATAACAGATGGAGGTAGTTATATTACTAGAATTCAAATTGTTAGGGGAAGTGGGGATGACTTTCCACTGATCTATTGCGAGGTCTGCTATACCATACAAGTTGGTACAGAGGTACATAAAAGATATTTTCCTTTATTGACATTTATAATGCCGTTCACTGTTCGAATAGACTTGTTTACAACTCAAGGGGCTTTTAATAACAAAAAAGTACAACGAACAAATAACACCGACTTTATCCAAATAGATATTGATACAGGGAAAAATGAAGGTATCTACACGTTCCTTGAACAAGACCTGGAATACTATTACTTCCACGCTGTTACAAAGAATGAAAAACATAGAATCAGTATGTGGGGAGGAGCGTGGCAAAAATTTATCGAAATTGATAATAAATGGCGAACATTTTATACCAATACTACAAGTAACTGATATATGAAAATTCCAAAGTCTCGAACAATACTTTTTGGTAAATACGCCGAAAGGAGAAGGATCTGTATTGAATTAGCGATACAAAGATATAAGCCAACGGTAGATCAAAGGAATTTAAATCTAATGAACGTTGGAGTGTATTCTTTTTTAGAGAATTACCTTCATAATGAACCAAACCCAAATTTGTCAGGGCATATTATTAATATCGAAGAGTTTATAAGGTATTCAACTAGAAGAGTTGACTACTTTGAGGTTTGCCTGAAAGATAAAGATATTAAAATCGCGCTTATTGGTAAGCTATCCGTTGCTAAAACAACTTTTCAGGTTGATTTGCTCTATAACCATGCCAGCCTATCTCACAAAGAAATTGATTCCTTTTATTCTATTATTCTCGACGCTATTTGCATTTGGAGTGGAGGAAATGTAGAAAAATTAGTAATCAAAGGCCCAATATCAGAGCAGATAAAGAAGACCTTTCAAAATACACGGCGTAGTAGCCTGAATTCTGATCTGGAAATTCAAATAGAAAAAACAGATCCAATCGTTTTCACAAGTGATTCAATACCTGAAACAAAATTCTCGCAGATAGAATTTGACAGGGTCAAAGATTTTAGACGATATTCCAAAATAATAAAATAAACCACTTTAAACTAATGACTTATGGCAGTAGAATTTGATAACAAGTATGACAATCCGGTGGAAATCTATGTATATGATACCGGGACAGAAAAAAACCAAGGTTACGACGGGGAGTATATACCCCTTGCAGCACATGAAAAATATACTTATGAAGCTTCAGGAGATTATATTACCATTGACACCCGAACAAGTACTGGGCAAACAAAAACATCTATCTCTATATCTTCTGACTGGGGGACTTGGAATCCTCCATAATTAGCGTAGCAGCTTAAAAAATCAATTATTTTAACTTATTTTTCTGACTCTCAATTTTAGATGTAATCGTTTTCTCCATTTCATTTTGAATAACCTCTAAAATCAGCGCTGGATCCACATTAAATATGTAACTCATTTTTAACAGCTCAGAAACTGAAAACTTGTCTGGATTTGCAAGCTTAACTGTATATCTTTCATGATTGATTCCTAACAGTTTTGTGATAGATATAAAGATAATAATCATCTATTTAAATCAGTACTTTAATTTAACTAATATCTTTAAAGGCAAACATGATTAATCAATTTTAAGAATCAATATGGCAAGTTATGGAATCATTCTGGATTGTTACAATTCAATATGGGCAGAGGTATATCAATAGATGAAGTAGGGACTTATGAAATCGCTACAAAAAATCTCTAAACAAAGTTAACGTTAAAATAGAGTGGAGGGATACAGACAATTCTAATAGACGAAATTGATCAAACTGTCGTATATTTCAAGTAAAGATGAGGAATAATTGATAATAAACCTTAAGTTTTTGAAACATATGTCATTATCTGCGATTTATATACGATAGCCTTAATTTGGACACGAGGCAGTAGGCCTTAAAAATTTTTCATGTATTGTTTTTTGCTGAAAATTTTAGTAGTGGGGAATTAATAGTAAAATATTTTTTAATATTGACCTTGATTTTTAGTAAATTAGAAGGAACATCAAGGGCAATGCCGGACTTTAATAAACATACCGATCAGGAATTAACGTCCCTTTTAAGGGAAGGAGATCAAGGTACGTTCGCTTTCATTTACAACAAATTCAAGGCCTCACTTTACCTTCATGCACTTAGGACAATCAAAGATGCTGACCAGGCAACCGATATAGTCCAAGAGGTTTTCACCAATCTTTGGGAAAAGCGTTCAGAATTTGCTCCCACCTCATCTATTGATAATTATCTCTATGGAGCGGTACGGAACAGGGTGTTCAATGCCATAGCCCACCAGAACATTACAGACCGCTACGCCAAATCCATCCAGGCCTTTTTTGAAAGGGGTGAGTTTTTTACCGACAACCTGATCAGGGAAAAGGAACTCAACCAGATTATTGAAAAAGAGATCGATGCCCTACCTAAGAAAATGCGTGAAGTATTTTTAATGAGCCGCAATACTGACCTATCACATAAAGAAATCGGGAAGGTATTAGGGATTTCAGATACTACCGTTAAAAAGCAGGTGGGCAACGCGGTTCGTATTTTAAGGCTCAAGATTAACCTGTCAATTCTGCTATTTTATTTTTTTTAAAATTTTTCTACTCCATTTCGCACTTTCATCTGTCTGACGTTTTAAAGGGGAAATAATTTCCTTTAAGGCTTATGAAAAACCTGGATGTAGAACAAACCATAAAATCCAATAATGCTTACTTGCCACTTTTTTTCTTTTGCTTTGCATTGTTGTATACGCCCCTGGCTATTCTGAACAATGTGAAGCGCGAATATTGTAGGGAAAAAGTCAGTACTGACACAGGAATCGGAAAATATCACTATACGATTAAGAAGGCCATGAAAGTGCCTGATACCAGTAGTCGTGACAGCGCTACGAGCCTAGGATTATTTTATGATTAGCACTTACCATATTAACCATATAGGCAATTCCTTCTGATTAACCTTTCAGAAGCGTAGATATTTTGCTGCTACAAAAGCCCCTGCCGCAAAAGGGGCGGGCAGTAGGCTGAACTGTCCCGGAAGATTCCTTCCGGGCGTTTATCTGTCAGAATGCATGGGCCATACAAACTAAAAATGATAAAAAATATTTGTGTGATTTTATTGCTCATTCAGCTATTTGCATATAGTGAATTTGCACAGCAGGCTCTTGCCGAAAATTATGGCTGTAGCCGTAATGGGAAAAATGCATAACATACTTTTATGAATATGGAAAACCTAGATGTAAGATTACTAATCGAGCGATACGAGAATGGCACACTCTCCGAGGAGGAACGAGCGATGCTAGAAAGTTGGTACCTCAGCGAAGTTAGATTAAACAAGGACTATCAAGGCCTAGAAGAAAACCTGGCAAAACTTGATCAGCATTTTTTGCACATCATTAGCGCAGAAGAGAAGAAAGGTACAAGGCTTTGGCCTAAAGTTGCAGTGGCCGCTTCTTTTTTTGCTGTAATAGGGTTAAGTCTTTATTTCTATTCTTCCAAATTTCCTAAAAAGGCTGAATTCGCAAATATTCAGACAACTGACATAGACCCTGCTGGGAATAAAGCTTACTTGACGCTTGGCAACGGGAAACGCATTACGCTTACTGATGCTGGAAACGGCACTATTGCAAGACAAACTGGTGTGCAAATTAGTAAAACAGCTGATGGACAATTAGTTTACACCATAGCGGAAAAGAACTCGGGCTCTTCATTCCTTTTAGAATTCAATACAATCGAGACACCGAATGGTGGTAGGTATGAAATCGTACTCCCAGACGGAACGCATGTTTGGATGAATGCTGCATCATCCTTAAAATACCCTGCTTCTTTTGCATCGCTTAAAGAAAGAAGAGTAGAACTTCATGGAGAAGCCTATTTTCAGGTGGCTAAGGATAAACGGCATCCTTTTATCGTAAAGGCTGCCGAGCAGGAAGTTAAGGTATTAGGGACACATTTTAACATTAATAGTTACGCTAATGAGGTAGAGACAAAAACGACCTTGCTCGAAGGTTCGATAAATATCTCTAATTTAAAAAGTAAAAATTCAAAAATATTGAGTCCAGGTCAACAGGCAATAGTAAAGGGCAGTGACATAAAGGTTGGTGATGCTGATGTTGATCAGGTTGTAAGCTGGAAAAACGGCGATTTCGTTTTTGAAGGGGAAGACCTTAAAGCCGTGATGCGTCAGATTGCCAGATGGTATGATGTAGAAATCGAATATCAAGGAAATATAAGTTCTTCTGGCGTAGTAAGTACAATTTCCCGAACCAAGAAATTGTCGCAGGTTTTGAAAGCGCTACAGATCAATCAGGGAATCCATTTTAAAGTTGATGGAAGGAGGGTTTTGGTTATGCCTTAGAAACTTTTTGAGGTTGGCCAGAACAAGAACGGAGGCGTTGGAAGCGCCCCCGATCAGAAGTCTAGCTAATCGGATAAATAATGCTACTAAACAGAATTTCAACAACTAAACTAAACAAACAAATGTATAAATTTTACTATACAAATGGATATGGTGTAACCAGCTATATCCGAAAGTCCGCAACTAGTTTGTGGCAGATTGCATGGAATCCCAATATTAGAAAATGGCTTATGAGGATAAATCTGACATGCTTGATATTACTGATTGCATTTATGGAGGTTTCTCTGGCCGCAAATGCTCAAAAAATCTCTTTATCCAAAAAGAACGCACCGCTCACCGAAATCTTTAAAGAATTAAGGAAGCAAAGTGGATATGATTTTGTGATCAACAAAGATCAGATCAATATTGCAAAGCCTGTTACCATTATTGTAAACAGTGATGATTTGATCAATGTGCTGAATAAATGTTTTGAGGACCAGCCATTCACTTACTCGATGGAAGATAAGATGATCATTGTGGTGAATAAAAAGCCTGAACAAGTTAATGTCAATGCTCTGCTAATAGATGTGAAAGGACGAGTAGTTGATGAAAACGGAAAAGCAATGGTTGGTGCTTCCATTAGTGTTAAGGGGACTGACCGTACAACCATTTCTAATGATAATGGGGAGTTTTCATTTATTAATGTACATGTGAAAGCAATACTTGTTATTTCCTTTATTGGTTACGAAGCCAGAGAAATTCCTGTGGCTAATGAGTTGGTTATCATAAAGATGTCCATTGTCGCTGGTAAATTGGATGAAGTTAATGTGAGCACAGGCTACCAGACCTTGCCTAAAGAAAGGGCAACGGGTTCTTTTACCACGTTGAACAATAACCTGCTTTCACAACAGGTAGGCCCTAATATTATTGCAAGGCTGGAGGCGGTTTCTTCGGGGCTGATTGTTGATCGGTCTACACCTTCTTCAGGCAGGCTGATGGTGCGGGGCCTTAGTACCATCCGTGGCCCGAAATCGCCATTAATTGTTCTTGATAACTTTCCCTACGAGGGCGATATCGATAACATTAACCCCAACGATATAGAGTCGGTTACCATTTTAAAAGATGCTGCCGCAGCCAGTATTTGGGGCGCAAGGGCAGGCAATGGCGTTATTGTAATTACCTCTAAAAATGCACGGTTTAATTCGCCCACCAGGGTAAAGGTAAATTTAAACAGCACTTATGCTGCAAGGCCCGATCTGTATCGATCGCCACAAATGAATAGCTCCGAGTACATAGATACCGAAATGTTCCTCTACCAAAAAGGCTTTTACACCAGTACAGTGAACAGCAACCTTGGGCCTGTGCTTTCCCCCGTCATCGAAATCCTGGTGGCCAGGGATAAGGGCAGCATTTCCGGCGAAGGGGCAACCGCATCAATAAATAAGTTAAGGGCGCTTGATGTGCGCGATGAATACCTGCAATATTTTTACCGCCCTTTATCCAATAACCAGTTCGCAGCCGATATATCAGGCGGAGGGGAATCTTTTAACTGGATTTCTTCAGTTTCCTATGATCACAATGTATCTAACCTGGGGGCAGTTTTCAGCAAACTGAACGCAAGGCTACAGCTTAACCAAAAGATAGGGAAAAACCTGCAGTTAAATTTTGGTGTATACTATACCAATAGCCTTTCCAAAACAGGGAGGCCTGCCTATGGTACCATTTTTTATTCGGGCAACCATTTATACCCCTATGCCTCGTTTGCAGGTGCTGATGGTAATCCTGTTGTACTGCCCAAAGATAGGAGGACCGCTTACCTGGCCGGCCTAGTTGGCGGAAAACTGGGCGACTGGGCTTATTATCCTTTAGTTGACGATGAAAATATTGATAACTCCGATAAGCTTGCCGATCTGTTGCTTAGCACCGGGCTTAGGTACAGGCTTCCCTTAAACTTTTCGGTAGAGCTAAAATACCAGTTCGAAAACCAGGATGGCAAAAACAGGGTGCTGTACAATGAGCAGAGTTATTTTGCCCGGAACCTGGTGAATGATTATGCCCAGTATACCGCCGGGCAATTAGCCTATAAGATACCTAAAGGCGGCGTGCTTGATAATAACAACAGTATATTACAGGTGCACAACTTAAGGGGGCAGCTAAATTATAACCTTAATACAGACCTGCACGAGGTAAACGGGTTTATCGGGGCCGAAACACGCGATGCCTCTACTGATGGGATAAGCGCACGCCTGTACGGTTTCAGGAACGATATCCTTACCGCCGGAACGGTAGATTATACGGCCCTTTACCCGCTGCTGAGCACAGGATCTTCGGCCTACATCCCCGATAGGAATGGCATCAGTTCGGTAACCACAAGGTTTGTTTCCCTCTTTGCCAATTTTGCTTATACCTACCGTAAAAGATATGGCATTTCCATCAGCGGCAGGCGCGATGCTTCCAATCTTTTTGGGCTGAATACGAACGATAAATGGAGCCTTTTATGGTCTGCAGGGCTTAGCTGGGATATATTCCAGGAAGATTTTTTTAAAACCCCCGCCATTAATGCACTCAAGCTGCGGGCTACCTATGGCGTTTCGGGCAATATCGACCCTGCAATGACTTCGGTAACCACAATGCTTTATGCAGGTACATCTAGCTATTTTAATGAGCCCTATGCCCGTTTTAATACCTACGCAAACCCCGAACTGAAGTGGGAAAATGCGGCAATGTTTAACCTGGGCTTAGACTTTGCAGTTTTGCAGAACAGGCTGAGCGGAAGTATAGAATACTACCATAAAAAAGGGAAAGGGCTTTTTGGTAATGCCCTGCTCGATTATAGCGGTGGCGTGGGCCCGTCCATTCTAAAAAATGTAGCAGAAATGAGCGGTAACGGCCTGGAGGTGCAGCTTAACACTTTAAATACGACCGGCAATGTGCAATGGCGTACCAATCTTAATTTTAGCTCTTTTCGCGATAAAATTGACGAATATTTTCTTTCCAACCTCCAGGGCAGCGCTTTTGTGGGTTCAGCGGGTAATCCGCCCATATCTGGCGTGGTTGGTAACCCTGTATACGCCATTTATGCCTATAAGTGGGCCGGGCTCGATCCCTTAACAGGCGATCCGCAGGGCTACCTGAACGGGCAGGTGAGCAAAAATTACAGCCTGATTAATGGCGCCGGTACGCAGCTTGCTGATCTTAAATATTTCGGCTCGGCAATTCCCCGCATTTTCGGGTCGGTAGGCAACAGCTTCCGCTATCGGAATATTGAGCTTAATATCCAGGTGAGCTATAAGCTTGATTATTTTTTCAAAAGAAACTCCATCCAGTATACTACCCTTTTTGGGTCGGG